>CABZPR010000036.1 GCA_902527545.1 uncultured Alphaproteobacteria bacterium | reverse complement strand
TTGATGGTGTATTTCGATTTTTAGATCTGTACTGATCAAATTTGAAATTTTCAATTCTTTTATAGGATGATTTTATAAGCATTTTATTTAAGTCTTTTTCCGAAAATAATTTCTGATTTGATATATCGTGAAAATAAAAATATTCTGGCATTAACGTATAATCTAAATTTATTTTTCTTTTTATGATTTTATTTATTAGAGTTATGTTTTTAAATCCTGAGCCAAAATATATATGATCAGTTTTTATTTTTGATGATTCAACACTATTAATGATTTCAAATGTTTTAAAAAATCTTTTATAACCATAAGCTATTTCATCCATACCCTCGCCTCCGTATAAAACCTTATAATTTTTATTTTTTACAAATTTACATATATTATTTAAAAGTGGTGACATAGAAAGATGAATTGGCTGATCATAATTTCTAGACAACGAAATTAGTTGATCAGTGATAGTTAATTTTTTTCTATTATTGATAATAATGTGATTTAATTTTTTATTAGGATAAATATTGTTAATGAATTTAATTGTTTTTTTCGCTTGATTAGACTCATCTTTTGTTTTGTCTTTATTTGATGCAGTAAAAATTTCAGATTTATTAATAAATTTTTTTGTAAGTCTTGATAACATATACGAAGAGTCTAAGCCAGAGGATAGCAAGACACCTATTTTTACATCAGATATAAGTCTTGAGCCTAGGGCCTCATCTAATAAATTTTTTATATTTTTCTTAATAACTTTTTTATTATATCTCTCATTCTCTATCTGATAGTAAAAAAATTTTTCTGTCTTAAATGTATTACAATCAAATATTAAAAATTGACCAGGATTTAATTGATAAATGTCTTGATAAATAGTTTGCCCATCTTCAAAGATCATACCATGATAAAAATATTCGTGAATGCTATTTAAATTAATTTTTTTCTTAATTAATTTTAATTTAAGGAGTGGTCTAATTTCAGATGCAAAAATAAAATTAACTTTATCAGCATAAAAAAAAATATTTCTTTCTCCTATTCTGTCTCTATAAATATATATCTTATTATTTTTTTTGGAGTAAATTGATATTACAAACATTCCTTCAACATATTTTATAAAATCAATCTCTCCATATTTATCAATTAACTTTGATAAAACAAAAGTGTCACTTTTAGACTCACTTTTATTTAAATTTAATTTTTTTGCTAGATCTTTGTAATTATAAATTTCACCATTAAAAGTTAATATATAATCCTTATTTTCAATTGGTTGGACAGAATGATAATTATTTACTCCTATTATTGAAAGACGATTAAACCCTATTGCAAAATTTGTTTTATTTATCTTTTTTGTTTCATCTGGACCACGGTACTTTAAAGAGTTTAATGATTTTGAAAATAACTTTTTATCAATTATTCTTTTTGAATAAATTCCTAGTATTCCACACATTTTGAAGTATAAGTATTTAATATAATACACTAAATAATGAAAAAAAATACTACAGGTACACTATATGGTAAATACTCACACGGTAACCAGTATAGTTTCTATTTTTCAAATGAACAAAAAAAAATAAGAAAGAAGGTTGTTCAAGACGATCTATATAAAGCTAAATATTCTCTTAATAGACTGTCCAAATCTTGTGTGATGAATGTTGGTACAGGAAGAGAATCTTATGCTTTACAGGAGTTGGGTGCAAAGTTTGTATATCATTATGATATATCAAAAGAGCATGTTAAAAAATTTAAAAATATATTAAGTAAAAAAAAAATTAAAAATATTAAATCAAAAAATCTTGATTTATGTCTTGATAGAATTCCAGAAGAATTATTCGACTTCGTATATTTAAATGGGATAGTTCATCATTTTTCAAATGTATCTAAAGGCTTAGACAATTGCTCAAAATCGGTAAAATTAAATGGAAAAATTTGGGTATACTTTTATAGATCTGGAACTTTTAAGTGGTTCATTTGTCAAATGATTAGAGAATTATTAAAAAGAAATGAATTATTAAATTATTTTAAAGAGTCATCAATCTTGTTCTCTAATGGCAATACCGATAATGCCTC
>CABZPR010000035.1 GCA_902527545.1 uncultured Alphaproteobacteria bacterium | reverse complement strand
AAAATTATTCTTTTAAAAAAATAAAAATTTTATATGGTGGTTCCGTAAATTTATCAAATATAAAAGAAATTTTAAGTTTACAAAAATTAGATGGGGTTTTGGTAGGCTCTGCTTCAACTAAACCTTCATTTATTAAATACTTTAAATAACATTATGATAAACCTTTTTTTAATAATTAGTGCAATTATTGGGGTAGTGCTCATTTTAATCATACTTTTTCAGAAAACTGAAGGTGGAAGTCTTGGGCTAGGTACTCAAACATCTCTTACTGGTGGAATTACAGCAAATAAATCTTCTTTTTCAGGAATGACTAAAATTACTTATATTTTAGGTTTTGGTTTTTTGTTTTGGTGTTTGTTCATGGGTGCAATTATTACAAAACAATATTCATCTTCAACTGATTTAGAGACTATCCAAGAAGAAATTATTTTAGACGATTCAATAGAGGAAATGATTCCAGAAGTGCCTAATCAGTGAAATTAATTTTCGTTACCGGAGGTGTTGTTTCATCGCTAGGTAAGGGAATAGTCACTGCATCATTAGCATCTCTTCTTAGATCTAGAGGTATTAAACTAAAAATTAGAAAATTAGATCCTTACTTAAACGTTGATCCTGGAACGATGAGTCCATACCAACACGGTGAAGTTTATGTTACTGATGACGGCTATGAGACTGATTTAGACTTAGGCCATTATGAGAGGTTTACAGATATAAAATGTTCTAAAAATGACTCTATTTCATCGGGTAAAATTTACTCGACTATACTATCAAAGGAAAGAAAAGGTGAATATTTAGGATCTACAGTACAGGTAATACCTCACGTCACTGAAGAAATTAAAAATTCGATAAAAAAATCAACTAATAAGAATGATGTTATTATTTGTGAAATAGGGGGCACTGTTGGTGATATTGAAAGTCTTCCTTTCTTAGAGGCCATTAGACAATTTAAAAACGAAAGACAACTAGACACACTCCTCATACATTTAACATTACTTCCATATATAGAAACATCTGGTGAAATTAAAACAAAGCCCACTCAGCACTCTGTTAAAGACCTTTTAAATGCAGGAATTCAGCCTGATATAATTGTTTGTAGAAGTAATAAAAAAATAAAGTATGAAGAAATTCAAAAAATTAGTTTGTTTTGTAACGTACCAACTAATGCTGTTATTCCGTCTTATGATGTAGGAAGCATATACCAAGTACCTTCTTTATTATCAAAATCTAAATTAGATGACTTAGTCATAAAAATCTAAATATAAAATCTACAAAGAAAAAAGATCTATCAAAATGGACAAACTTTGAAGTATTAGAGTCAAGAGCAAAAGAGGAACTAAATATATTTATAATTGGAAAATATGTTCATTTAAAAGATAGTTATAAATCTCTCTACGAAGCTATTTATCATGCAGGTGTTCACAATAAAGTAAATGTTAAAATCAAATGGATTGACTCTGAGACAATAAACAAAAAAAATGTTGATGAGTTATTAATGAAGGCTGCAGGCATACTTATACCTGGCGGTTTTGGCAATAGAGGTATAAGTGGAAAGATAGAAGCCATTAGGTATGCTAGAGAAAATCAAATTCCATTCTTAGGCATATGTTTGGGCATGCAATTATCAATTATTGAATTTACTAAAAATGTTTTGAAAATGAAAAACTCAGGTAGTTCTGAATTTGGCAAGCATACTAATAATGTCATATCATTAATGACTGAATGGAGTAAAAAAAATCAAAAGGTAACAAGAACAAAAGAAAATGATTTAGGTGCTACTATGAGATTGGGCTCTTATCCTTGTTATATAAAACATAAATCTTTAGCCTCAAAAATTTATAAAAGAAAATTAATTCACGAAAGACATAGACATAGATATGAAGTGAATCCTAAATATAGATCTTCAATAGAAAAAAAAGGTCTCGTTTTTTCTGGATTTTCAAAAGATAAAAAATTATTAGAAATCATTGAAAATAAAAATCATAAATGGTTCCTAGGTGTTCAATTTCATCCTGAGCTGAAATCTAAACCTTTTAAACCTCACCCTATATTTTTCTCATTTATAAAAAATAGTTTAATGAATAAAAATGCCTAGATCTGTCCAATTATCTAAAAATCTT
>CABZPR010000034.1 GCA_902527545.1 uncultured Alphaproteobacteria bacterium | reverse complement strand
ACTAGAAAAAATCAATAATAAGAATTTTTTTTATATTTATAATACAGGAGATCTATCAAAATTTACTAATCCTAAAAATTTAATTTATACGGGTAAAGCTGAAAGACCTGCAAGAATTGAATTTATTCAAGATGAAATTAAAAAATCAAATTATAAAAATATTTTTTTTCTTCATACTGAAGCCAGACTGTATGAACCATTAAAGTTAAGAAATGAAAACAATGCTAGTTTTAAAGAATTTTCTTTTAAAAATTTAGAAGGCGATGATATTTCAACTAAAATTAAAGAGATTTTTTATGATTTAAGAAAAGATGATTTAATTATACTTGATATAAATCTCAAATATTTAAGAGAGGTATTTAGTTTCCTTGAAGAAAATGAACATATAAATAGAGTCATTAATAATTTTGGCTCTTTAGAAAACCGTTTCTCTCAAATCTCTTTTGACCTTATTCAGTTATCTTCGACTAGTATTTGCCCCTCTCTCTCGTTAGAGGATCTTATCAATAAAATTTATAAAGATGACATAGGGCCAAACAAAAAAACTTTATTACTCGACTCTGCACATAGACTGGAATACCCATTACTCTTATCTCAAATACTTAACAAATGCGATGATAAAACTATCAAGAATAAAGATAAGGATAAAATAAGAGATGCTTTAATTTCTTTTGATGGTTCTAAGGATATTTTTTTTGGTAAAAGACTTCAGTATGGATTTAATAGTGAAGGAAAAAATATTATCAAAGATAATTTTGCATACATTTTCCCTAATTCACTTCAAATAAAAGGTTATGAAACTCCAAAAATTTTGTACAAAAGACAATATATTTCTGAAAATGGAAAAATTAAAAAAAGAAAAGTAGTTTATTCATATTTAGATATTTTGAGAGTAACAAATATTGATATAAAAGCGAGATTTTGGACCGCAGAATTTTATTTAGATATTGTCTCAGATTTCGAAAAACCTATTGAAAATATTTTATTCAACAATTTAAGTACTCTTAATGACAAATTTAGTTATAAAGAAATATGGAGTAGGAAAGAGGATGATAATTATAAAACTGTAAGATATTATGTCGTTGCAAATTTTGATTTTATGCCGATTGCAGAAAATTATCCATTCGATTGGCAAAATATATATATAGCTAATACTATAGTTGATAATGAAAATTATTTACTTCAACCAATCCCATTAGATTTAGTGGATAATGAATTTGATATAGCAGAGTGGAATATTCAAAATTCCTTTGCTGGAATTAAGTATCAAAAAAATCGTTTATTCCAAGACACAGATTTAAAAAAAACTGTAAGTATCAGTAGTGAAAATAGAGTTGGTTGGATTTTAAAAAGAAAAAATACTGCTACGTTATTTAAAATAGGTATACCAATGTCCTTTTTAATATTCTTAGTCTATTACTCAGTATTTTTAAGTTATGAAGAGGCAGGGAATAGTATTGGCATACTTACAACTACTTTTTTATCTGCCATTGCTTTATATTTTTCTGTAGAAAAACCTGAACCTAAGAGGATGACTATAGTAGATTTAGTCTTCATATGGTTTTACGTTGTTAATGGGGTTACAGTAGTTTCATTTGGAATGGCTTCTTTTTTAGACAAAAATATTTTCAATTTTGCAACTATGTCACTTAAGTTATTAATACCTATATCTCTAATAACAATAGCATCTTATTTATGGAAGAGAATTAAGAGAAATAGAGATGATATCATGCTAGACAGAGATATATAATTTTCTTAATAATAATTTAAAATTACTTTTTGAGGTATTAAATAAGATATTTAATAACAGAATTCCAATTCAAAAAAGGCTCTTTCCCGAATTGTATAAGTTTACCTTTAAAACTTTCTGCTCCATTTTTTTTTCTATCATCAATTAAATAATCTCCAAAATTTAAATTCTTATTATGTGATAAAATTAATCTTTTATAAGCATATTCGCCCAAATATTTTTGAACCCATTTTAATTTATCACTCCATGCACTAGGGTTATTCCACGGAGCTGTAGATAAAATGTAAGTATCATATTTCCGAGAAATTTGTTGGTAGGCTTCTAATGCCCCATCTACTGGACTCATTTTAGAAAAAATTCCACTAATTTCATCTTCTTTATTTTGATATTTTTTTAATACTTCCTCAGAAAAATGAGGAAATGCACTTGGAAAATCAACAAGCACATTATCCATATCAATGTATACGATTTGTTTTGTTAATGGTGCCAAAAGACTTAAAACCAGTCAATAAGTTCATATTTATTTTTCATATACTCTTTAATTTTATTGTATAAATTTATATTAACCTTATTTAAATTATCTAAAAAATCTTTTAATACTTTTTTTTCATTAGTGTTATTTATTTTGAGGTATAAATTATCCAAGGATCTAATTACCCAATCTTCATCACTATTCAAAGGATTTCTTGTTAAAT
>CABZPR010000033.1 GCA_902527545.1 uncultured Alphaproteobacteria bacterium | reverse complement strand
CAGGGCTAAAACAAAGAGCAAAAACTACATCTCCAACATTTAAAATTTCTCTAAAAATTTTATAAGGTTTTATTTTCCTATTATAACTACGAACTAAAAATTGATATTTCCAAAACTTGAAGAAACCGTTTGATTGGAGTAATTTTTTTATTTTAGTCACTTTTTGCATAAGATTTAACTGTTTGACTATTTATAAGACAAAAGTATATATATTCAATACTCGGGGAGTAGCTCAGTCTGGTAGAGTGTCTGCTTTGGGAGCAGAAAGTCGCAGGTTCGAATCCTGTCTCCCCGACCAAAAAAAATGAAAAAAGTAACAATTAAACGTCCTTCAAAAACTAATATGCAATCAGGCTTAAAGAAAACTAAGATGTGGGTTATTGAGTTTGAGTTTGATCCTAGTCTTCAAAAGGATGTACTAATGGGCTGGAATAGCTCAAAAAACACTACCAAACAATTAAAATTAAATTTTGACAGTTTAGATGATGCTATTCTATGGTGTCAAAAGAACTCATATCAATACAGGGTTATTGATCAAACCTATAAACCAGTAAAACCAAAGAGTTATGCCAGTAATTTCTCAAATAATAGAAAAACTTCCTGGACACATTAGTAATTTAATATTCATTTTTTTAAATATAATACTATTATCACTTCATAATTATTAATTAATAAGGGGGAAAGAAATGATTAAGTTCATTACTACTCTGCTTGCTTTATTTATGTTTAGCACGTCATACGCTAAAGAAGTTAAAGTTGGCATTATTTTAGGTTTTACAGGACCTATTGAATCATTAACGCCGGGTATGGCTGCAGGCGCTGAGTTAGCTTTTAATGAAGCTTCAAATTCAGGCGCATTACTAGGTGGTTCAACTGTTAGTTCTATTAGAGCTGACTCAACATGTATCGACTCAGCAGCAGCAGCATCTGCAGCTGAATTTTTAATTTCACAGGGTGTTACAGCAATTATGGGTGCAGACTGTTCTGGTGTTACAGGTGCGGTCCTTTCAAATGTAGCTGTTCCAAATGGTGTTCCAATGATTTCACCATCTGCAACTTCACCTGCTTTAACTACAGCAGAGGATAACGGTTTGTTTTTTAGAACGGCTCCTTCTGATGCTAGAGGTGGTGAGGTATTAGCAGATATTACAAGTGACAGAGGCATTTCAAGTGTTGCAATTACTTACGTAAATACTGACTACGGTGTTGGTTTAGCTGACGTTTATGAAGCTGCAGCAATTGCAAGAGGTATTGATGTTACAGCTAAAACTGCTCACGAAGGTGACAAAGCTGACTATAGCGCTGAAGTAGGTGTTCTTTCATCTGCTGGTGGTGATGCTTTAGTTGTTATAGGTTATCTAGATCAAGGTGGAAACCAAATTATTCAAGGCTCCTTAGATACTGGTGCTTTTGATACATTTGTTTTATCTGATGGTATGATTGGTGACTCATTAACAGACACATTTGGTTCAGATCTTGATGGTTCATTTGGTTCAATGCCTGGTTCTTTAGGTGCTGGTGCAATGAAGTTTAAAGCATACGCTGAAGCTAACGGAGTTGATCCATCAGTTTACGTTGGAGAGTCATATGACGCTGCTGCATTAATTATGCTAGCAATGTGTAAAGGTGGATCCGATGACAGTGCAACAGTAGCTGCAAATATTATGAGCGTAGCTAATGGACCTGGCACTAAGATTTATGCTGGTGAATTAGGTAAAGGTCTTGAGCTTGCTTGTGCAGGTTTCGCAGTTGACTATGACGGAGCCACAGATGTTAATTTTACTGAAGTAGGAGAAGCATTTGGAGCATTCCTAGAAAAGGGAATTGAAGGCGGCCAATTTACTGACGTAGCACAAAGATAATTGTTATTTTTTAGCCCCATCTTTTTGGTGGGGCTAAAGTGAAATTAATTCTTAATAATTTTTTCTGGAAGTAGGCCTTTAGGGCGATACCTCATAACTAATAAAAGTCCAAGACCCATCATCAAATATCGAAAATATGGGACACTATTCAATAGATGTTCTTTTAAATAGTTTGTTTCATCTAAATGGTTTGTGAAAATATTGATAACTAATAATGCAAATGGAGCAGATTGTATCCAAATAAACCAAACAACAAAACCACCTAGTATTGCACCATAATTATTACCTGTTCCACCTAATAGGACCATTACCCATATGAGAAAGGTATATCTTAATGGTTGATAGCTGGATGGTGTAAATAGACCGTCATATGTTACAAGCATGGCACCCGCAAATCCAATAATAGCTGAACCTAACATAAAAATAAATAGATGTTGCTTGACAACATTTTTACCCATAGCTTTGGCTGCCTCTTCGTTGTCTCTTATTGCCCTCATCATTCTACCCCAAGGAGAATTCAAGGCTTTTTCTGAAAAGTAAAGTATTGTAATTACGACTACTAAAAATATAAGACTAAAGCAAAGCTTTACAAAAACACCAGATGAGGTGATAACTAATTGATTAAGCAAAGAAATCT
>CABZPR010000032.1 GCA_902527545.1 uncultured Alphaproteobacteria bacterium | reverse complement strand
TTTTGATTTATGATATTGTTCGAGAATATCCTGAATATACTTTATTTTATTGAAATTTTTTACCGAAGGGCTATATCTTTTAAATTCCGCGATAAGTGCATTTTTATTAATATGTAGATTACTTTCTATTGCACTAAGAAAGTATTTTGACTTACTATATTTGGAGTTCTTTTTTTTATTTATTTTTTGACTCAAATATTTTGTATGATTAGTTTTTTCTATAACTATTTTATCTAAAATATTCATTACTTTTTAATTTTGTTTAAATGATTTAGAGCCTTAGAAGTATCAAGAGAATGATTTAGTATATCATAGCATTCATCAAATTTATAAGTCGGTTTTATGGTTTGCATAGCATAAATTGAATTAATAATAGTTATATCTCTGTAACTATCTTTTTTTCCTTGAAATAATTCAATCAGCCTGCTTGCGTTATAAGAGGGAGCATCTCCCTTAATATCCTTAAAATTTAATTTAGATGAAAGGTATTTTTTATATTTTGTATGAGATATCTTCTTTTTATTGATATTGTTTCCTCTTTTAAAATAAAAATTTGTTGGAGCAAATATACTTATTTCGTCTAATCCATCATCTGAGAAAAAAATTGTAGAATTTTTATTATCAATTTTAGATAGTATTTTTAACATAATTTCTGCTGAGTTTTTATTCACTGTACCTAATATTTGATATTTTGCGCCTAATGGATTTAATGTAGGGCCCATATAATTAAATATCGTTTTTATACCTAATTTTTTTCTTACTTCTCCAACTTTACTAAGATTTGGATAAAAAAAAGGTGCATTTAAATAGACAAATTTATCATTTGTTATTTTATTAATTATTTTCTTCGAATCTTTTTCACTAGATATATTCAATTCAGAAATAATATCAGAAGAGCCACTTAATGAGCTAGCAGCACGATTACCATGTTTTGCAATTGGAATATCAACAGATGATAACAATATAGCTACTGTTGTTGATATATTTAATGTCTTTAACCCATCACCTCCAGTCCCGCATGTATCCAAAGAATTAGGATATTTTCTTATTTTATTAGAATTTTTAAAAATAAATTTTCTTAAAGATAAAAGTATATCGCTATTACTTATTAATTTATTTAGTTGATGAATAATAATCGCTTGATGAGAAATATTATTTGAGTCAAATAAATACTTAATAGCATATTCAACATTTCTATTAGTTATTGAGTCATCTATTTTAAATTTCATATACAATCCAAAAAATTTTCTAAAATCTTTGAACCCACAGGAGTTTCAATACTCTCAGGATGATATTGCACACCATAAATAGAAAATAATTCATGTTTAAAACTCATTATAATTTTATCATCTTCTGAAATACTTGTTATTTTTAAATTTTGAGGAAAATTATTTTTATTTAGGTATAAAGAGTGATACCTAGTTGCACGGAACTTTTTATCAATATTTTTATATATCTTACATTCATTTATTTTTTTTAAATTTGATACTTTTCCATGCATTGGTGTACTTAATGTGTCTATTTTAGCTCCAAAATAGACTCCTAAAATTTGATGACCTAAACATACACCCAATATTGGTATAAATGAGTATATTTGATGGACTAAATCAAGACACTCTCCTGCATTAAATGGATTACTTGGTCCAGGTGATATTACAACACCTTTGCTATTAATAATTTTATCAATATTTTTTAAAATCAAGTCATTTTTGATAACTAAAACTTGATCTCTTTTACTTAAACAATGATACAAATTATATGTGAAACTATCGTAATTATCTATGAGAGTAATCATTATATGTTATGAGCTAAATTGTAAGCTTCAAATAAAGCACTAGCCTTATTGATACACTCACTATGTTCATTTTCAGGTATGCTGTCAAAAACAATACCTGCTCCACTTTGAGCATATATTTTTTTATTTTTAATCATTGCAGTTCTTAGATTAATACAACTATCCATATCTCCATTTGCATCTAAATAGAAAACCGAACCTGAATAAAATTCCCTATTAATATCTTCATGTTTTTCTAATATTTCTAGTGCTCTAATTTTAGGTGCTCCAGAAACAGTCCCTGCTGGCAAGCCAGCAAAAAGAACATCTATAGGTGTTAAATTATTTTTTAATTCTCCCGTAACATTACTTACTATATGCATTACATGAGAATAATACTCTATTATATTTTGTTCAGTTACTTTTACAGTATTATTTTTTGAAATTTGGCCAACATCATTTCTACCTAAATCAACTAGCATCAAATGTTCAGCTAGTTCTTTTTTATCCTTAAGTAACTCATTTTTTAAATTATTATCTTCAATCTCATTTTTACCCCTTCTTCTAGTTCCGGCAATAGGTCTGAGTGTAATTTCTTTATTTTTTACTTTAATCATAGTCTCAGGACTAGAGCAGATAATTTGATAATTTTTTAGGTTTAAAAAAACAAGATAAGGTGAGGGATTAATTGATCTTAATGCTCTATAAAAATTAAATGGATCAATTAGATAGTCATTAGAAA
>CABZPR010000031.1 GCA_902527545.1 uncultured Alphaproteobacteria bacterium | reverse complement strand
TATAACGTGTTCTAAGTAAGTAGCTGTTTGCTCACCTGGTCTATAACCTAAAACAAAACCTCCGTTGTTTCTTAAATTTTCTGCCTGTTCTTTAGGGTTGAAAACAATACTGGTATAAAAAAATGCAAAGAAAACAATCAGACCAAAAAAAAACGCCATGTAAAGAGGTTTTCCATGAGATAAGTAAAATCCTAAGCTAGATAAAAAACCAGAACTTTCAGGTGAAAAATTAGAAATAGTATTAGGAAATAGTAACAATGATGATGCAAATATAGCAGGGATAACACCAGAGATATTTATTTTTATTGGTAAATAAGAAGATTGACCACCAAATACTTTATTTCCTACTTGGCGTTTTGGATATTGAACTAATAACCTTCTTTGAGCTCTTTCTATAAATACAATTATTACTATTAGTATTAGAAGTAAAAAAATTATTGATATAATTGCAATAGCTGATAGGGCACCAGTTCTTCCAAGTTCAAATGTGTTGAAAATAGCAAAAGGAAGATTTGCTACGATTCCTGAGAATATTATAATTGAAATTCCACTTCCAAATCCATTTTCAGTTATCTGTTCACCCAGCCACATTAAGAATATAGTTCCAGATGTCATAGTTATAACAGCAGAAATTTGAAAGAAAGCTACACTTCCCAAAGTTGGATCTACTGTATCTGATAAATTTAGTATACCATTTGAAATACCATAACTTTGAAAAAGTCCTAAAAGTATTGTTAAATATCTTGTGTATTGTTGAATTTTTTTCCTACCTTGAGTGCCCTGTTCTTTAAGAGCTTTTAAACTATCAAAGGATGACTGCATTAGTGTCATTATAATTGATGCAGAGATATATGGCATAACCCCTAACGTAAATATAGACATACGCATTAAAGCTCCACCAGAAAACATATCGAATATTCCTAAAATTCCCCCACGATGTTGTTCAAATATTTGTTCTAAAACAGCTGAGTTTATACCAGGGACTGGAATATATGTTCCAAGACGATAAACAGCTATTGCGAATAAAACAAAACCTAATTTTTTAAATAAGCCTGAGCTTTTTATTGCTTCGCTATAGTCAATATTTGGTACTTTTATATTCATAATCTAAAATTATGATGTAGATCCACCTAGTTCTTCTATTCTTTTTTTGGCACCAGGAGTAACCTTAAAATTTTTGAATTGAAGTTTCTTTTAAACTGAATTGAGTCTATTAGTTTAATTGATTTTTTATGATCTTTCTTTTTTAAGAAACCCTCTTGTATTAAAAAGTTATTATCAATTAAAGAGTTTTCTTTAAATTTATTAAAACTTACTAAAGACAATGTTAAAGATTTAGGATTTATTTTTTTTAATGAATTAAAACCTCTTTTTGGGGTTTTTCTATAAATAGGCATTTGACCACCCTCAAAATTTCTAACAGCAACACCTGACCTAGATTTTTGCCCTTTGTGACCCCTACCAGCTGTTTTTCCTAATCCAGAACCAATTCCTTTACCTTTTCTTTTTCTGTTTGTTTGGCGTTGTTTTGAAATTTGATTTATCATTCTTAGTTTTCTCTTTTACTAATTACAGAATTTATCTCTATGCTTCTTCTGGCAGACACTGATTTTGGTGTATTGATACTTTTTAAAGCTTTAATTGTTGATCGAACAATATTGTGTGGATTTTTTGTTCCAATAGCTTTAGATACAACATCCGAAATGCCCAATGCCTCAAAAATAGCTCTTGATGGGCCGCCAGAGATTATACCTGTTCCTTTTGGAGCAGATCTTAAAATTACTGTGCTAGAGGAAAATTTGGCTTTTACATCATGGTGAATAGTCCTACCCTCTCTTAAGGGAATTCTAACCATTGTTTTTTTGGCTTCTTCAGAGGCTTTTCTGATTGCTTCAGGTACTTCTTTAGCTTTTCCTGATCCAAAACCTACTCTACCTTGTCCATCACCACTTACAACAAGGGCAGCAAATCCAAATCTTCTTCCACCTTTAACAACTTTAGATACCCTTCTAACTGAAATAAGTTTTTCTATTAATTCTTTATTTGTATTATTTTCTAACATTAAAACGATAAACCCTTTTCTCTTGCTGCATCAGCTAATACTTTAAGCCTTCCATGATACTTATATGACCCTTTATCAAATTTTACTTCTTTAATACCTTTTTCTATAGCTAGTTCGGCAATTTTTGAGCCAACGATTTTAGCTACATCAACTTTTTTTTGACCCTCAACTTTCTCTAATTTAACTGAAGAAAATGAGCATAGCGTTTTATCATTACTCTCAGATAATACTGAAGCATAAATATGTTTGGATGATCTAAAAACTAAGAGTTTATGTTTTTTTATATTATTCAATTTTTTTCTAACTCTTAATTTTCTACGAACAGCTCTAGTTTTATCTTTATTCATTATTTTTTCTTACCTTCTTTTCTATAAATTCTTTCACCTTCATATCGAACACCCTTACCTTTATAAGGCTCTGGCTTTCTAAATGACTTGATTTCGGCTGCAACTTGACCAACTAATTGTTTACTTGTACCAGTAACTACCACAATATTTTTTTCAACTTTTATAGAA
>CABZPR010000030.1 GCA_902527545.1 uncultured Alphaproteobacteria bacterium | reverse complement strand
TTTTTTTGTTATCTCTGAAGTAACTTTCTCTATTTCGCTTGTTTTTAACTCATCCATTTTAATTTCGGGTTTTAGATAAAAAGCCAAGGTAAAATTATAATTATCTTTAAAATTAACATCAGGTTGTATCAGAGATTGTATTTTTTCTTCTTCACTGATTTTATTTATATTTTTTGATACCTCTTCATTTAATACTTCGTTTTCAATTTGAAGACCTATTTTAGATTTTATAATGCTTACCGGTACTTTACCCTTTCTAAAACCTGCAATTTCAAAAGTGGGTTTCTTTTCTAATATTTTTTCGTCAATAATTTTGGCTATTGCGCTTTGATCTAAAGATACCTCGAAAGACGATTTATAACTTTTTTTTTCTATATTTTTATATTCCATTTTACTTGTATTCTGGTGCGCCAGGAGGGACTCGAACCCCCACGGTTGCCCACTGGTTCCTAAGACCAGCGCGTCTACCATTCCGCCACTGGCGCACAAATTGGGGCGAGTAAGGGGACTTGAACCCCCGACCTCCGATACCACAAACCGGCGCTCTAACCAACTGAGCTACACCCGCCAAAAATTGAATTAATTTATAGTATAGATATTATGCAAATTAAACATTATATTTGGATCGCTAAATATGAAAAAAATTGAGGCAATAATTAAACCTTTTAAATTAGAGGATGTTAAAGATGCTCTTGGCGAAATAGGCTTAAGTGGATTAACCGTATCTGAAGTAAAAGGGTTTGGTAGACAAAAGGGTCATACTGAGCTTTATAGAGGAGCTGAGTACGTAGTTGACTTTCTACCAAAGGTTAAAATTGAATTAGTAGTTGATGACAAGAAATACAAAGAGGCAATCGATGTTATTATCAAACATTCTAACACTGGCAAAATCGGTGACGGTAAAATTTTTGTATACGAAGTTTCAGAGGCTATTAGAATTCGCACAGGCGAAAAAGGTAAAGACGCAATTTAGTTTTTACATAAACCAAGTTAACAACTCAGGAGGTTATTAGATGGACAAAAAATCATTACAAAAAATGATCGATGAAAATGGTATTAAGTACATTGATTTTAGATTTACTGATCCTTTAGGAACATGGCAGCACTTCTCGAACCATATTAACACATTTGAAATGGACGTATTTGAAGAGGGTATAGGTTTCGACGGCTCTTCAATTAGATGTTTTCAGTCAATTGAAGCTAGTGACATGATATTAATTCCAGATATTGAAACTGCGTTTGTAGATCCTTTTTTTACGGACCCTACTATAGTTCTAATATGTGATATTCAAGATCCAATTACTGGACAAAAGTACGATAAAGATCCAAGATACGTTGCAAAAAAAGCAGAAGAATACGTTAAAACCTCAGGAGTTGGTGATAGCATTTTCTTTGGACCAGAAGCTGAATTTTTTCTTTTCAACAACGTTCAAATTAACACGCATCCTCATCACTCTTCTTTTTCTGTTGACTCAGGTGAAGCTGTTTGGAATACAGGCACAGATGAAGGTCCAAATCTAGGTTATAAAGTTAGAAATAAAGGCGGCTATTTCCCATGCCCACCTCATGACACTATGCAAGATGTTAGATCAGAAATGGTAAATCATATGGTTGCAATTGGTATGAGCGTTGAAGCGCAACACCACGAAGTTGCTACTGCTGGTCAATGTGAAATTGATTTAAAATTCGACACATTGGTTAAGATGGCCGATGATCTTCAAAAATATAAATACGTTGTAAGAAACACAGCAAAAAGTAATGGTTTAAGTGCTACTTTTATGCCAAAACCTCTTTCAAACGACAATGGTTCAGGAATGCATTGTCACCAAAGTATTTGGTCAAACGGTAAACCAGTATTTTACGGTGAAGGCGGATACGCTAATCTTAGTGATGAAGCAAAATTTTATATTGGTGGTTTGCTTAAGCATGCACCATCTTTATTAGCCTTTACAAATCCAACTATTAACTCTTACAAGAGATTAGTTCCAGGTTATGAGGCTCCAGTTAAGCTTGCATACTCTAATAGAAATAGAAGTGCTATTTGTAGAATCCCTGCATACTCACCATCTCCGAAAGCAAAAAGAGTTGAGTTTAGATGTCCAGATGCAACTGCAAATGGTTATTTAGCATTTTCAGCTATGCTTATGGCAGGTTTAGATGGAATTAAGAATAGAATTGATCCTGGTGAACCAATGGATAAAAATCTTTATGATTTACCTCCTGAAGAGCAATCTAAAGTAAAGGAAGTACCTGGTACTCTTGAGGAAGCGATTAATAATCTTGAGTCAAATCATGATTATCTTTTAGAGGGTAATGTGTTTACCAAAGATTTAATCGAGTCATATATCGAATACAAAAGAGAAGAAGAAATCGAACCAAATAAACTGCTAGTTACACCTGCAGAGTTCGACATGTATTACGATTACTAAACTAAATTAAAAGCAACCTGTCTAAATATTTTTTATTATCTACTTTGGACGGGTTGCTAGTTAGATTTTCAAACATAAGCAACTCTCTTAAATAATTAATATCGTCACGATATGAAAACTCTTTATTATTTATGTAGTTGATGTCTTCTTTAATTTTAAAGAGTTGAAAAAGATCCTTATTATTTTTTAAAGGATTTTTTATATCTACTATTTTTAAAAAGTATTCATTATCAATTTTAGAAAAGTTTGAAATAATTTGATTTTTCATTTTTGTAAAATACTTAACTAATTTTAGATTATTTGTTAAAAGACATACCTTTATAAAAGACAATTTATGAAATGGTTCACTAGTCTTTGAATAAAATGAAAAGAAATTTTCAATATTAATAACT
>CABZPR010000029.1 GCA_902527545.1 uncultured Alphaproteobacteria bacterium | reverse complement strand
AATTAATATTATATATATTTTTTTCTATTGAAGATATTATGTTTTCTTCTGTAATTGAATTATTAATTCTTAAAAGTAACTCTTGGTAATTTTGAAGATTGCTATCTTTTTGAATAGTAATTTCTTGATAAGCTGATAAATTTTTTAAATTAATTGCAAAAAAAATACTAATTAAATATAAATATTTCATTGAGCAAACTATACAAAAAATCTGGTGTTGATGTAATAAAAACTGACAAACTTATTAGTCAAGCACAAAATTTCATTAAAGGATCTCACAATGATAAAGTTTTAGGAAATAAATTAGGCTTTAGTGCTGAATATAAAGTAAGTAAGGATGTTACGCTGTGTGCTGCAACAGATGGTGTAGGAACTAAAGCAATATTGGCTGCGGAGTTAAATGCATATAATGGAATAGGTCAAGATTTAGTAGCAATGTGTTCAAATGATTTATTATGTAATAAGGCAAAACCATTATTTTTTTTAGACTATTTTGCTTGCAGTTCGGTTAACTCAAAACAATATACTGAAATATTAAAAAGTATTACAAGGGCTTGCAAAAAAATTAATTGTTCACTTATCGGAGGCGAAACAGCAGAGATGCCGTCTTTGTATAGAGGTAATCATTTTGACATGGCGGGTTTTTTAATAGGAATAAAAGAGAATTATAAAACTTTAAATATAGAAAAAGGAGATCTGATATTTGGAATAAAATCAAATGGATTTCATTCAAATGGATATTCTCTTATTAGAAAAATTATTAAGCAAAATAAAATTAACATTAAAAGAGCAACATTTAATAAACGAAAGCTTTCTGATCTCTTAATGAGGCCTACACGTCTTTATCACAGATATATAGACAAATATGATTTAAAATGTATCAAGACACTCTCTCACATAACTGGTGGTGGTGTTTATTCAAATTTTAAAAGAAGTATTCCCAAAGATTCAAAATTTGATTTAAATATAACTAAACTTCCAAAAGAGTATGACTTTATTAAAGATAATATAAAAATTTCAGATCTCGAATTAATGGAAATATTTAATTGTGGGATAGGTATGATATTTGTAATTAACAAGAAATATTATAATAGATTTGTTAAAAGGAAATTATTTAGTCTAATTGGTGAAATTAAATAATCGTAAAAAGGTTTCTTTTTTAATATCAGGGAGTGGATCAAATCTTTTAAAATTATTAAAAAAAAACCATATAAAAGAGGACTTTAAAGTAATAACGATAATAAGTAATAATAAAATATCTACAAAAATTAAAACTTATATAGATAGGTTTTATAAAGAAGTTCTAGTTAAAGAGTTCCAAAGAACATTGCAAAAAAAAAACTTTCGTAATACAGATATTATTTTTTCAGTTGGTTATATGAAGGTTATAGAAAAGAGTATCATTGAAAGTTTTGATGTTATAAATCTCCATCCCTCCATTTTGCCTAAATATAAAGGACTGATGACACAAAAAAGAATGTTGATTAATAATGAAAAAAACTATGGTTTTACCATTCATAAAGTTTCAAATGAATTAGATGATGGTGAAATTATTTCAAACAAAATAAAAAAAATTAGCACTAAACATGAGTCGGAACTCAAAAATAAACATAAAACTTTAGAGCATCAATTTGTATATAAACAATTTGTCAATTATTTACTAAACTAACTCAGATCCTGCAAAAAAGAAACTAATTTCAATATTTGCGTTTTCCTCAGAGTCACTTCCATGAACTGAGTTTGCTTCAATAGACTCTGCATAAAGTTTTCTTATAGTTCCCTCTTCAGCTTCAACTGGATTGGTAGCCCCCATAATTTTACGATATTTAGCGACAGCATCCATTCCTTCTAAAACTTGTACTTGAAGAGGACCTGAGGTCATATAATTAACTAAGCTGTTAAAAAAAGGTCTTTGCTTATGGACTTGATAAAATATCTCGGCTTGATTTTTTGTTAAATACATTTTCTTCGAGGCTAGTATTTTTAGTTCAGAGTTTTCAATTATTTGATTTATGTGGCCAATTAGATTTCTCTTTACTGCATCAGGTTTGATTATAGAAAATGTTCTTTGCACGTTACTATCTAATTTTTGAAGTATTTACTTACAAAATCTGAAATTAATGTCAAGCCGAAACCTGTAGATCCTTTGCTATTCATAATATCTCCGCTGTTTTTCCAAGTAGTTCCCGCTATATCAATATGTGCCCATTTTGTATTTTTAGGAACAAACCTCTGTAAAAACTGAGCTGCAGTTACTGATCCACCATATCTTCCAGCTCCAATATTTTTTAAATCAACAAAAGGTGAGTTAAGCTCTTTATCAAAATCATCGTGTAAAGGCATTCTCCAAATTTTTTCATTAGTATCTTGACCAGATTTATAAAGGGTATCTGCTAATTTATCATCATTGCTAAATAATCCTGCATAGTGTTGACCTAAAGCAACCATAATTGCTCCAGTTAGTGTTGCAAAATCTATTACAATTTTTGGTTTATATTTTTCGCAGCCGTAAGTGATTATATCAGCTAGTACTAACCTTCCCTCAGCGTCTGTATTCAAAACCTCAACATTGATTCCTTTATAAGACTTAATTATATCTCCAGGTTTATACGCACTTCCACTTGGCATATTTTCAACAAGCCCAACAATTCCAGCGTAAGAGAAATTTGTTTTGATTTCACTTAGATATTTGATAATTGAAACAGTTACTGCTGCACCAGCCATATCCCATTTCATATCTTCCATTCCACCACTTGGTTTGATTGAAATTCCTCCACTGTCAAAACATACTCCTTTACCAACAAATAATATATCGACATTTTTTTTTGATGTTTTTTTAC
>CABZPR010000028.1 GCA_902527545.1 uncultured Alphaproteobacteria bacterium | reverse complement strand
CTTGACTTAGCTGTGGTTTGTTCTCCAAGTGGCTTGCACCCACAACATTCTATAGAATGTGCTATTTCTGGTATTGATGTTATTTGTGAAAAACCAATGGCTACTAAGTGGGAAGATGCTTTAAAAATGATAGATGTATTTGACAAACAAAAAAAAAATTTATTTATTGTAAAGCAGAATAGATTAAATCCGACTATTAAACTTCTTAAAAAAGCTATTGAAAGTAAAGATCTTGGTAAAATCTTTATGATCAATGCAAATGTTTTTTGGTGCAGACCTCAGAGTTACTATGATCAAGATGATTGGAGAGGCACATGGGAGTTAGATGGTGGTGCACTTATGAATCAAGCTAGTCATTATGTTGATCTTCTTGATTGGGTTTTTGGACCAATTGAGAAGATTAATTGTTTTAGTTCAACATTAGATAGAAAAATTGAAGTTGAAGATACTGCAACTGTGAATCTCAGGTGGAAGAGTGGCGCATTGGGATCATTAAATGTAACAATGCTTGTTCATGATAAAAATTATGAAGGTAGTATAACGGTTATTGGCGAGAAGGGCACAATCAAAATAAGTGGTCAAGCATTAAATGAAATTGAGACTTGGAAAATTAATGGTAAAGATTTATCTAAACAATTTATGAATAATAATTATGAAATAGAAAATGTTTATGGTAATGGACATAAATTTTTTTATAAGTGCGTTGAAGACTTTTATAAGCAAACAAAAAATAATTTACCATCCGGAAGAGAGGGTTTAAGATCTTTAGAATTGCTTGTGGCATTTTATATGTCCTCAAGTGAGGATAAATCTGTCTTCTTACCAATTGGTAAATAAAAATGGAAAATAAAGGTTCTCAATTTTTTTTACATGAAACTTCTATAATTGATGAAGATGTTGTAATTGGAAAAGATACAAAAGTATGGCACTGGTGTCATATTTCTAAAAATGTAAAAATTGGTAAAAATTGTATTTTTGGTCAAAATACTTTTATAGGTTCAAATGTTATTATAGGAGACAACTGTAAAATACAAAATAATGTCTCAATTTACGATGGTGTTGAAATTGCAAATAACGTTTTTATTGGGCCCAGTGTTGTATTCACAAATATAATTAATCCAAGATCAATTATTGAAAGAAAAAAAGAATTTAAAAAGACAATAATTGAAGAAGGTGTATCAATTGGTGCAAATTCCACAATAGTATGTGGTAACAAACTAAATAAGTATTGTTTTATTGGAGCGGGAAGTGTAGTCACAAAAGATGTCAAAAGTTTTTCATTGGTTTACGGCAATCCTGCTGTCCATAAGGGCTGGTTTAGTAGGTCAGGGGTTAAATTAGACTTGCCTTTAGAAGGGGATAATTTGAGAGTTAAATGTAATTCTTCAAATAAATATTACATTCTTAAAAATAAAATTTTACAAGAAGAACATTAATGAATACTGATTTTTTGAAAATTCAAAATAAAAGTATAAGTACAAAACTTGCAAAGTCTTTATTAAAAAATATTAAAAATTCCGATTTTATCTTGGGAGAGAATGTTAAAATATTAGAAAAAAAACTATCTAAGATTGTTGGTTCAAAATACTGTTGTACAGTTTCTAGTGGTACAGATGCATTGTTAATTGCATTAAAATCAATTGGATTAAAAAAAAATGAAGAGGTAATTACCTCTCCTTTTAGTTGGTTATCAGCTGTAGAGATGATTGTTGCTGAAGGTGCTAAACCAGTTTTCTGCGATATAGACCCTTTAACATTTAACATAAACCCTAATGAAATTACAAAATTAATAAATAAAAAAACAAGGGCCATTATTCCTATAAGTTTATTTGGACAAATATGTGATATAAGTAAAATAAATAAAATTGCTAAAAAATATAAATTAAAAGTTATAGAGGATGCTGCTCAAAGTTTTGGAAGTAAGCAAGAAAATATTAATTCATGTAATTGTGCTGATATTTCAACTACAAGTTTTTTTCCAACTAAACCTTTAGGTACTTTAGGTGATGGTGGTGCATGTTTCACAAATAGTGATATATATTACAAAAAATTTTTAAGGCTTAGAAATCATGGTCAATTGAAAAAGGGTGATTTTAGCACAGTAGGAATGAATTCAAGATTTGATGCTATAAAAGCTGGTTTTTTGCTAGAAAAAATAAAATTATTCAATAAAGAATTATTACTAAGGCAAAAAATTTATAAAAATTACTGTAATCTTATCAACAATAGTTCAATAGATGTCCAACTCCCCTTCATTAAACCTAAAACTATTAGTGTATTTGCTCAATTTCCACTGTTAACAAGTGAGAGAAATAGAAGAAAAATACAAGAGTTTAATAAGTTATCAAAAAAAATAAAATTCCCAATTTTCTATAAAGAACCAATATATAATTTAAAACCTTACAAAATATATTTTCAAAAACATTTATTAGTTACTGAAAAAATTTGCAAAACAATTTTTTGTCTACCATTTCACCCTTATATGAACTTAAATGACCAAAAAAAAATTATATATCAACTAAAAAATATAATTAAAAAATGATTGTACTCACAATATTAGGAACTAGACCCCAACTTATAAAATCACAAATGGTTTCGAAAGAATTAAGAAAAATAAAAATAAATGAAAAAATAATAAATACTATGCAACATTATGATAAAAATTTAAATCAATCTTTTTACAATAAGAATTTTAACATAAAGGCATTATACAAAAAAAAAATTTCAAAAAACTCAGATGTAATAAAAAAATTACTAATACAAATAAAGGAAATAAAACCTAAACTAATTATCGTTTATGGTGACACCAATAGTACTCTTTACGGAGCAATTTCTGCAAAGTTATTAGGTATTAAATTAATGCATATTGAATCAGGATTAAGGAGTAAAAATCAAGGAATGCCCGAAGAAAAAAATAGAATTATTGTCGACACATTAGCAGACTATCACATTTGCCCTACTATTGAGTCTAGTAAAAACTTACTAATTGAAGGACATTTAAAAAAAAATATTTATATATTTGGTGATCCCAGTTATGATATTTAT
>CABZPR010000027.1 GCA_902527545.1 uncultured Alphaproteobacteria bacterium | reverse complement strand
TGGAGTAAAAATTAATGATGCAGTTAAAGATGCAATAAAAAATTTCCCTAATTATGAGAATGAAATAAAGCAATATTATCCAAATCATAGGAATATGGTTAATGGGGTTTATCAAGATACAGTTGATATTTTTCGAAAAATAAAATCAAGTGGTTACCCCTGCTATGTCTTGTCAAACTGGTCAGATGAGACTTATGAGGGTATGGAAGATCAACACCCATTCCTGAAAGAATTTGATGATAAAATTATTTCTGGTAGAGAGTTTTTAGTAAAACCAGACCCTGAAATTTATAAATTAGCGATTTCAAGATTTAATTTAACACCTGAACAAACTCTTTTCATTGATGATCGTATTGAAAATATTGAGGCGGGGGAATCACTTGGCTTTCAAACTATTCATTTAACCGACCCACTGACCATAAAAAGTCAAATAGCAAATCATATAATTGTTTAAATTAGACAATAAAATAGGCCTAGGATTGGCTTCTCTTGGGAGGCCCGGATATATAAACATTGGTCATAGTTCAGATTTAGGCAGCAACATATCAAAAAATTCTATGAGATCTCATTGTCACGAAGTACTTAGTCATGCTTACAAGAGAGGTATTCGATATTTCGATGCGGCAAGGGTATATGGAGATGCTGAGGAATTTTTATCTAGTTGGATTAGAGCTCAAAAACAATTTGATGGTTTTGTGGGGTCTAAGTGGGGCTATGAATATTTAGCAAATTGGGAAGTTCAGGCAGATCAACATGAAAGAAAAGATCACTCAGTTGAATTTTTAAAACAACAATGGGTGGAGACAAGACTTAATTTAGGAAAAAGTATTGATCTATATCACATTCATTCTGTCAATTCAGAAAGTAAAGTCTTAGATGATATTAATGTTCTAAAGGAGCTTGAGACAATAAAAAAAAATGGAATAGAAATAGGAATCTCAACAAGTGGCCCAGATCAAGAGAAAACTATTAATGACCTTTTAATTAAGAATGAAAAACTTAATCTATTTTCTTATTTACAAACGACCATTAATATCTTTGACCAATCTTGTATTTCCATTTTAAAAGAAGTATCTGAAAAAAAGATCAATGTAATTGCAAAAGAGATTTTCTCAAATGGAAGACTAACTAATTCAAATAGAGAATTTCATCAAAACAAAATTAAAGAATTAAAGTCAGTTGCCTCATCTATGGATTTAACTTTGGAGCAATTGTCTTATCTTTGGGTTTATCAACTACCGTTTGTTAAAATTTGCCTAACAGGAGCTTCAACAATCAAACAGTTAGATGAAAATTTAAGTTGTCTTGAAAAAATAGATACCGAATTGCCCTCTCTTGAGTCTTTTAGTTTGTCCACTCAAGATTATTGGGATACACGTAAAAAACTTAGTTGGAATTAATTGAAATTTACCCAGCTTGAATTTGATGAGCTTGATGCAATTGACCTTTCGATAAATTTAATACCCTCAAGTCCATCTTCTACACTTGGAAAATGATGATTTTCCTCATTAAATTTGCCATTTTTCTGATCAATTAGTGCATTAGCTACATCTGTATATATATTTGCAAAGCCCTCTAAATATCCCTCGGGGTGTCCGGCAGGAATTCTAGTAACATCTCCCGCATCGCTCATAGCACCTGATCCACCTCTTGTAATTTTTTGTTTGGGTTCTCCAAATTTTGTAAAGTAAAGGTAATTTGGATCTTCTTGACACCATTCTAGTCCGGCCTTATTACCATAAATTCTTATTTGTAAATGATTTTCATTTCCTGGGGCTACTTGTGAAGACCAGATAGTGCCTTTTGCTCCTCCTTTAAATCGTAAAGATATTTGAGCATTATCATCTAATTTTCTCCCAGGCACAAATGATGTTAACTCTGCAGATATCTCCTCTGTATTGAGATCAGTTATAAACCTAATCAGATTGTAAGCATGAGTTCCAATGTCACCAATACATCCACCAGCACCTGATTGATTAGGATCAGTTCTCCAAGAGGCCTGTTTGTTTCCCCCATCATTAATTCTATTTTCTAAATCTTCGGTCAGCCAATCTTGAGCATACTCTGCTTGAATTATCCTTATTTCACCTAAGTCACCTCTCTTACAAAGAGCTCTGGCATTCCTAATCATGGGATAACCAGTGTAGTTATGAGTTAAAGCAAAAAGAACATTATTGTCTTTTTTGCATTTTATTAGTTCCTCACATTGATTAACATTCATGGCAAGGGGTTTGTCACAAATTATGTTAAAGCCTTTCTCCATGAAAGCTTTTGCGATCGGATGGTGCATATGATTTGGTGTAACTATAGCTACAACATCTATTTTATCCTCTCTGATCAATTCTTTTTCGACCATTTCAAGGTAGTCCTTATAATTCCTTTCATCTGCTATTCCAATATCTCTTCCAGAGGCTTGAGCTTTTTCAGGATTAGATGAAAAGGCACCAGCGACCAGTTCAAAGCGGTCATCAATTCTAGATGCAATACGGTGAACCTCTCCAATAAATGCTCCTGACCCGCCACCAACCATTCCTAATTTTAATTTTTTGGTCATATTATCATTCAATTCCAAGCATTTTTTTGTTCGCATCTTGATCAGTACCAGCATCGGCAAAATCATCGAAAGCATTCTCGGTAACTCTAATTAAATGATCTTTAATAAATACAGAGCCCTCCTTAGCTCCGTCTTCAGGGTGTTTCAAAGCACACTCCCATTCTAAAACAGCCCATCCATCAAAGCCGTAAGTAGTAAGTTTGGAGAAAATTGACTTGAAATCTACTTGCCCGTCTCCTAAAGACCTAAATCGACCTGCTCTGTTTTTCCAAGATTGAAATCCACTATAGACCCCTTGTTTACCAGTGGGATTGAGTTCTGCGTCTTTGACATGAAACATTTTTATTTTCTCGTGATAAATATCAATATGCTGCAAATAATCTAAATGTTGCAAAACAAAGTGGCTTGGATCATATAACATGTTGCAGCGTTCATGATTACCTACTTTATCTAGAAACATTTCAAAAGTTATTCCATCAAAAAGATCCTCGCCTGGATGAATTTCATAACACAAATTCACCCCACACTCATCAAATTCATTAAGAATTGGTTTCCACCTTTTAGCAAGTTCATTAAATGCAGTTTCAACTAACCCTTCTGGTCTTTGAGGCCATGGATAAACATATGGCCAAGCCAATGCTCCTGAAAAAGTAACATGTTCAGTCAATCCAAAATTTTTTGAAGCTTTAGCAGCCATCATTAATTGATCGACTGCCCATTGCTGCCTTGCAGATGGATTTCCTCTAACCTCTGAGGCTGCAAAACCATCAAATACTGAGTCATATGCAGGATGAACGGCTACAAGCTGACCTTGAAGATGTGTCGATAGCTCAGTTAGATTTAAATTAAAACTTTTAAGAGTCCCTTTTATCTCGTCACAGTAATCTTTGCTTTCAGATGCTTGTTTTAGATTAATTAACCTCTCATCCCAACTAGGTATTTGAACACCTAGGTATCCTAAATCACTAGCCCATTTTGATATATTCTCTAAATTG
>CABZPR010000026.1 GCA_902527545.1 uncultured Alphaproteobacteria bacterium | reverse complement strand
GGCATCATCTTGAGTAAAACCTCTGACCCTAAATAATCCATTTAGAGCTCCAGAGGGTTCGTATCTATGACACTTACCAAATTCCGAGTATCTGAGTGGTAAATCTTTGTAAGTTATTAGTTGAGAGTTAAATAAAACTATATGACATGGACAGTTCATAGGTTTTAGTGCAAATGTCTTATTGTCAGTTTCTGATGTGAACATATTTTCTTTAAAATTGTCCCAATGACCAGACTTTATCCAAAGCTCATTTGATACTAGCTCAGGTGTTTTTACTTCAAAATAGTTAAGTTTTTGTTGCTCAGAGCGAATAAATTTTTCAATATTTTGATACAAGGTTAAGCCTTTATCTTTCCAAAATACATTCCCTGCTGATAAATCAGTTAGAAGGAACAAACCCATATCAGTGCCTAATCTTCTATGATTTCTTTCTTTTGCCTCTTCTAAATTTTTTAAATAAACTCGAAGTTCTTTTTCAGAATACCAAGCGGTTGCATAAATTCTTTGAAGCATTTTGTTAGTGCTAATACCTCTCCAATAAGCCCCTGATACATTTGTTATTTTAAAGCTGGCATTATAATCTTTTGTGCTTTTATGATGAGGGCCTTTACAAAGATCAGTAAAATTTTTTTGCTCATAGAGTGTTATTTCATCAGAATTATCTAAATTATTTATAAGCTCCAATTTATATTTATTATCTTTAAATATTTCTGATGCCTCCTTTTTAGTTACAGCTCTCTTTAAAAAGTTTCTTCCCTCTGAAAGAATTTCTTTCATTTTTTTTTCTATATTAGCTAAGTCATCATCTGATAGAGTACTTTCCATATCAAAGTCATAATAAAAACCGTTCTTTATAAAAGGACCAATAGTTGGTTTAGCATTTGGGAAAAGAGTAATTACAGCTTCAGCCAAAATATGAGCCATATCATGCCGCATTATATTTAATGCATCATCAGATTTAGGTTTAATGGGAGTGCTATTTTCAACTTCAGTGTCCCAATAATTATTATTCGAGTCTTTAAATGCTATTATATCGCTCATAATTCTAATTTTTTATAAAAACAACTTTTTTTACCCGTATGACAAGCGCCAATTCCTTCAAGCTCAACTTCATAAATTAAAGCGTCACTGTCACAATCAGTATAAATATTAATAATATTAAGTTTATTGCCAGAAGTTTCGCCTTTTAACCATAATTTTTTTTTACTTCTACTCCAAAAGTGAGCTTTTTTTGTTTTTACTGTCATTTCAATAGAATTTTTATTTGAATAGGCCATCATAAGAATTTCATTAGTTGACTTCTCTTGAGCAATTGTAGGTATTAGCCCATCAGAATTAAAAACTAGTTGATTTATGTTGAAATTTTCCAATGTCTTGATTTTTAATGATTTTTACTTTTATTAAAGTATTTTTCAATTATTAAAAGAATTTTTTCGATGAATTATTATTTAGCACCAATGATGGGTTACACAGACTGCTATTTTAGAAGTTTAGTGGAAAACATTTACGGAAATAGTGTAACTACCTTTTCTGAAATGATAGTGGATAAAGCAATCATCCACAATGAGACTAAAACAATAACCAAGCATTTTTTAAAAAATAATAAAAGCGCCATTCAAATTGCAGGATCAGATCCTGAAGAAATTAAAAGAGCAATAAATATTTTAAATAAAGTAGATATTATTAAACATGTAAATTTTAATTTAGGGTGCCCAAGTTCCAGAGTCCAAGAAAATATGCTTGGTTTAGCTTTAACCCAAAAGTATGACTTAGTAAAAAAATGTTTATATGAATTGATCAAATATAACAAAGATGTATCGGTAAAATGTAGACTTGGTTTAGGTATAAATGAGGATAAGAGTTATATTTTTGATTATCTTAAATTGTTTAATGAAATAGGAATTAAAAAAGTATTTATACATTGTAGAAATGGTGTTTTGAACTTAGATACCAAAAAAAATAGAACAATTCCAAAAATTAATTACAATTTATTTTTAGAATGTTGTGATCAATTTCCTGAAATGGAACTTATTCCTAATGGTGAGGTTAATGATTTAGAAACCTTTAAATTTTTTCAGTCAAAAAATATTGCTCAATTTATGATTGGTAGGCAATTTGCGAAAGACGCCTTTTTTTTAGAAAAATTAGATCTTGAGAATGTCAAAAAGAAGACAGCTTCAATAATTAATACAATAAATGAATTAGAGCATTACAAATATTTAAATATTAATTTATTAAAAAAAAGTATATTCACTGCACTTAGTAACATATCAAATTCCAAAAAAGTAAAAAAAGAAATCTCAGTTATTGATAATTATAGTGGCTTACTAAATTATTTTGAGAGGAATGCCATTTGGAGTTAAAGAGATTATATAAATCTTCCACTTTCTTATCAAAATATGAATATCTTAATAATTCTTATGATGTTTCAAAGGTTGATGCTCAATTAATACTTAATCATTACAAAAGTAATATAAAAAAATATTCTAATTCCTCTACAACTAACTTTCTCAATATAAATACACTTAAAAATGAACTTATTTATTTAATTTTTTTATCAATTCATCAAAATTTAATTTCTCAGTCTAATGGATCAAGATTGTGGTCTGTTTTATGCAAAAATATTTTATGTAAAATCATTAATATCAATCTATACAGATCATTTAATAATAGTTTAAAAAAATATTATTTTATTCTAGGTATGGGTAAAATTGGCGTAAGAGATTTAAATTTTGCCTCTGATATCGATATAATCATATTCTATGACTCCAAAAATAGTCCTATTTCCCTCCAAGATTTTAATAAATATATAAAGAAAACCATTAGTGACATATCGAATATTTCTGAGTCTTTTTTTCATAAAATAGATTTAAGGTTACGACCAGATTTTGGTGATTCATTAATTATATCTGATATGGATCAAGCAATTAATTATTATACTTCAGTTGGCAGAAATTGGGAGAGATTAGCATTTCATAGATCAAGTTTTTTGTGTGGCGATATTCAAAAATATTTCTCATTTAAGGAAGCAATAAAAAGTTTTTTATTTAGAAGAACATTTGACTATTACGCTATAGATGAAATTAAAAAGCTTTTTGCCTCCAGTAATTCTGAACAAAAGCTAGATATAAAAAATTCTTATGGCTTTATTCGATCTTGTGAAAATATAATACATTTTAACCAACTTCTTTGGTCTGGAAAAATAAATTCTCTTAAAGAGAGTAATATTCATAAATTACTTATAAATTTAAAAAAACATGAAAATATAATTCCAAAAAATGACTTAAAAAATATAACAGAGGCATATTATTACTTCCGTAAAATTGAGAATTATTTACATATAAAAAAGAATACTTTTCAGAATATAATTGACTCTAATGAAACCTATTTAAATGCAGTATTAGATAACTTTTCAAACAAATTAGAGAAGCATAAATCTGAAATTCAAACAATATATCAGCGTTTATTTTTCCCTAAAATAAATAGAGAAAGTTTACGACGTGAAAAATTTAATGAGTCTAGCCAAAAAATTATTGATAGTCTTCTAAAACGAGCTGAAAACATCAATAGTTCAGAAACAGTAAAAAATGATTATTTAGAGTCTATTTCAAGTCTCATAAATAT
>CABZPR010000025.1 GCA_902527545.1 uncultured Alphaproteobacteria bacterium | reverse complement strand
ATAAATTCAGAAAAAAAATATGGTTTATTTGATATAAAAAAATATATCTTGTTTACAAATGATATACTTAGTAAGAGAAATAAACTCGTTAACAAAGTAATTAAATTAAAAATGCAAGGAAATAAAATAATATTTATTGGAGCAGCCGCTAAATCAAATACTTTTATAAATTATCACATGTTGGATTATAAACTTGTCAATTATATTACTGATACCTCAAAAAGCAAAATTGGTAAATTAACTCCTATGAGTAGAATAGAAATCAAACATGATAATTGCCTAAAATACGAAAAAAAAGCTTACGTGATGATTTTAATTTGGAACATGCAAAAAATAATTAAACAAAAACTCAATAAACTTAATAGGAATTTAAATTTTTTATGAAATTAACGAAGATTAAACCAGACTTTAAGGATGATAGAGGAACAATTTCAGATATTTTTTATCAAGATAAAATTGATCATGTAGCATACATAAAATCCTTTTCTAAATGCATCAGAGGGAATCACTATCATAAACATACAACCCAGCATATCTTGATAACTAAAGGTAGTTTGGAGTACTGGTATAAAGATCTAAATGAATTAGATCAGGAACCAAAATTTTTAGTAGCTAATGAAAACGATCTAATAACTACGCCTCCTCTTGAAATACATGCTTTAAAAATTGATCAAGAGAATCACTTTATTGTTTTTGCATCTGGTTTAAGAGGTGGAAAAGACTATGAAAATGACACTTTCAGAGTTGATCCTATTGTAAAATGAAAAAATCTTTAATTACAGGTGTAACAGGTCAAGATGGTTATTATCTTTCAAAATATTTATTATCAAAAGGGCACAAAGTATACGGAGTGAAACGAAGAAATTCTCTGATAAATGCCACCGCTAGAATAGATAGCCTTCTACAGAATAAATTTTTTATAATTCTTCAAGGAGATATGTCTGATCCTTTTTTCTTAAATGATGTTATCTGTAAATATAAAGTTGATTATATTTTTAATTTAGCAGCCATGAGTCATGTAAAGACAAGTTTTGATATTCCCGAGTATACCACTGATGTAAATGCTCTTGGAACATTGAGAATTTTAGAGGCAATTAGAATTAATAATTTAAAAAAAACCAGGTTTTATCAAGCCTCATCATCTGAAATTTTTGGTAACTCTTCTAAAAAATTTCAAAACGAAAAAACTGAAATAGCACCTGCTAGTCCTTATGCTGCATCAAAAGCTTATGCTTATTGGATAACAAAAATTTATAGAGAGTCTTATGGAATTTTTGCTTCTAATGGAATCCTGTTTAATCATGAAAGTCCGTATAGAGGTGAAACATTTGTAACTAGAAAGATTGTAAGAGCTGCTGTTCAAATAATTCAGAATAAACAAAAAAATTTAATACTAGGTAATCTTGATGCTAAAAGAGATTGGGGACACGCTGATGATTACTGCAGGGCTATGCATAAAATTATAAATTATAAAACTCCTGATGATTTTGTTATTAGTAGTGGTAATACAATGTCTGTAAGGCAGTTTACTAAAATTGTTTTTCAAAAATTAGGTATAGAATTGTTGTTTAAATTTAAAGGGTATAAAGAAATTGGTTATATAAATAAAGTAAAAAAAGAACTTAATCATTTGTCTAAAAATCAAATTGTAATAAAAGTAAATAAAAAATATTTTCGACCAACTGATGTTAATTATTTAAAAGGAGATTTTACTAAGGCTAATAAATTGCTTAAATGGAAACCAACAATTTCTCTAAATAAACTTATTGATGAAATGATTGATAGTGAATTAAATCACTATGAATGATTTAACATTAATTATTCCAGCAAAAAATGAAATAGAGTCCATAGATATAGTCTTAGACGAGATTATACATTTTGATAAAAATCTCAAAATTCTTATTGTTGTTGATGATGTAGATGATAATACGTTTCAAAGTAAATATTCAAAAGAAAATTTATTTAAGAATATAAGTTTTATAGTATCAAAATATCCCTCTTATTCAGGGGCTGTAAGATATGGTGTTGAAAAATCTAGCACTAAATTTTGTTGTATATTTAATGCGGATGGATCTTTTCTTCCATCAAGTTTAAAAGATATGTATGGACAAATTTTTAAATATGATTTTGTTTACTGCTCTAGATATAAAAAAAATGGATCAAGCGATGATGACACAATTTTAACTTATGTCGGAAATAAAATTTTTACCCTTATGGGTAAAATACTATTTAATGTAAAAATTACTGATATTCTCTATTCATATGTAATGTTTAATAGACAAAAATTTATCTCTCTCAATTTAACATCTAAAAAGTTTAACCTAGCCTTAGAATTACCAATAAAAAATGCTATAGATAAATCAAAATATACAGATGTTTCCTCGCATGAACGAAAAAGGTTTAAAGGGCAAAAAAAAGTGAGAGAATTTCAAGATGGCTTTCAGTTACTAATATTTATGCTTAATATGTTTATTAAAAATTTTTGATGTCTTTAATCAAATCATCTAACTTTGCATTTTGGCAGTAACTATTTGATAAAAGATTTACTTTTTTACCTTCAAAATGTGATTTAGAATTAATAATTTCTGCAATTTTTTCAAGACTAATAGACTTGTCTGAACCTATCTCTATGACTCCATTATGTTTAAGTTTTGAGTGAACTAGTCTTGACATTTGCAAGGTTGAAATAGGATTAACCAAACTTTTTTTTGAAATATAAATATTTTTTGAGTTGATAATATCCCATAAAATTCCTCTTTTTTGAAATAAATTAAGTAGTACTGGTAATCTAATTATTAGAGAATTATCAATGAATTTAGAAGTGTATTCTTCAATTATTCTTCTATTAAATCCGTAAGGATTATTTTCTATTCTTGCTGAAATTGTACTTATGAGAATTAATTTTTTAAATAATAATTTTTTTTTTACCTTATTAATTAAATTGAGAGAATTTATAATGTCACCATGGTAATTTTCATTTACTTTTTTTTTATTTCCAGAATTAGCACAATGAAATAGGTAATCTAAATTATATTTTAAAGATTTATTTTCTAAAAAATTTCTATCTATTCTAAAAACTTTATAATTATTTTTTTTATTTAAATAATTTACAAGTGAACTGCCCACAAAACCCTTAGGGCCAAGAACCCCTACTTTTACCATTCAATTTTTTTATTATATGCTAATAAAATTATTGTTAAAAATATCGATATTACAGAGGATAACATTAAGTAAAAAAGTAAATGATTAATACTTTTAGTCTCTTCTACACTATAAGTATTTGAACTCGTAAGTTTAATATTTTCAATTTTTTCTTTTAATTTTTCAGGATTGAATAAATAAAAATTATTTGAATTTTGATCAGTGTAAATGTTTTTAATTGTTTCATAATTTTCTTGAACACTTAAGAAGATTTGTTTAGAGAGTAATTTTTTAGAAATATTTTCTTTAAAAATATTTGATACTTTTGTATCAAAATTTTCAATGTATTTTAAAAGATCAATCTTTGATTTTGATGAAAATTTGACCAAGATATATCTATTTTCATAATCTCTTAATTTAAATGAATTATCTAGAACCTCAATTTTAGAAGTAATATATTGATTTTGTGTATCGATCATAGATTGTGCATTTAACATTTTAAAATATAGTTGTTCAATTTCATCGATGCCAGCAATTCCTCTGCTGGATATAACATTATTTGATGATGCAGATATCATTTCATCAAGTTCATTGACGAGGTTTAGAAGATCGTAATCTAGAGAATAAGTTTTACTGATTATAAAATTATTTTCTTTTATATAATAATAAAAAAAAGATAATGAATTTAAAAGTAGGAATATAATAAAAAAAAAATAAATTGGCTTCCTTAATGTAGATATCATAATAATATACGTCAAATTATATTATTATGAAAAAAATAAAAAGCATAACATTTGTTGTAAATGATCTGAACTTTTTCTTTAGTCACAGGAGTAATCTAATAGATTTAGTTGAAAAAAATAAACAAAAAATTCACATAATCTGCCCGAAGCATAGTTCATTAAAGAAGAATAATTATAAACACAAAATTTCTAATTTTTTTATGAGGCAAAGAGGTAAAAATATTTTTTTTGAATTATTTTGTTTTGTTGATCTACTTTTAAAAATGTTAATTGTAAGATCAGATCTTTATCATTTAATA
>CABZPR010000024.1 GCA_902527545.1 uncultured Alphaproteobacteria bacterium | reverse complement strand
AGCTTTTGATACAAAATTTTCATTTGATAAATTTTTATCAATCGTATTTTTTTCTTTTTCCAAAGAACTTTTATTTTCTTGAAGTTTTTCTTTGATTTTAGATTTATCAATTTGGCTAGTGGAAATTTCGAAATCAAACTCTTTAAAAGGTAAAGTAACACTATTATCTTTATGGGATGATGAAAGTTTTTTTCTTGTTAAAAATTCAAATGTTTTTTTATTGTCTTCTAAAATTATTTGAATTAATTGGTTTTTAGAAAAAATTTCTACAGTATCTTCTTTTTTGATTTCAAAAAGTTTTTCAATTGACCTGTATTCCTCTATAAAATCAATAAATAACTTTGTTTTAGATACGTGTTCACTCTCAGTTTTTTGATCAATATAGTCCCACTGATGACTCATCAAGATATCTTTATTATTTTTACCCCACAATTTTTCAGTGATAAAAGGAATCACTGGATGTAAAAGTTGCAATAAAGAATTAAATACTAAATGAAAAGTTTGTTTGGTTTCATCTCTAAATTGATTGTTGTCTAAAAGATTTTTAGAAAGTTCAATATACCAGTCACAAAAAGTATGCCATGTAAAATGATATAGTTGATTAGCTACTTCATGAAAATAGTAATTCTCATAATTTTCTTGAACTTTTTTATATAACTCTTGAAACTCATTTATAATCCAAATATTAAAAATATGGTTAGGGTTAACTTTGCCATTATCTGTAAATGGATAAATTCCTTTAAATTCAGCAAACTTGTAGGCGTTGGTGATTTTAGTAACGAAGTTTCTATAACCAGCTATTCGTTGCTCACTTAATCTTACATCCCTTCCTGGTGTATTTAATGATGTTAAAGTAAAGCGAAGTGTATCTGCACCATACTTGTCAATTATTTCTAAAGGATCTATGACATTACCTTTTGATTTTGACATTTTTTGACCTTTTTCATCACGAACGAGAGCATGAACATAAACAGTTTTAAAAGGTGTTTCTGACATAAATTTATTACCCATCATCATCATGCGGGCAACCCAGAAAAAGATGATATCAAAACCCGTAACTAGTACAGAATTAGGGTAAAATGTATCTAATGTTTGTTCTTTGTTGGGCCATCCCAATGTAGAGAAAGGCCAAAGAGCTGAGGAGAACCAGGTGTCTAAGACGTCTTGATCTCTTTTTAAAATTATTTTATCCGCTTTATAAAAGTCTACAGCCAAATTTTTTGCTTCTTCTTCAGTTTCTGCACAAAATTCTTTTCCATCAGGACCATACCAAACTGGAATTTGATGTCCCCACCATATTTGTCGTGAAATACACCATGGTCTTATATTTTCCATCCATTGAAAGTATGTTTTCTCCCAATTTGAGGGAAAAAATTTTGTATCACCGTCTTTTACAACTTTCATTGCCTGTTTTGCTAATTCTTCAGCATTACAAAACCACTGATGAGTTAAAAAAGGTTCTACAACAGTGTTCGAGCGATCACCATATGGTATTGTAGTTTTATAATCTTCAATTTTTTCTAAAAAACCTTTTTCTTTTAGTAAGTGAACAACTTTTTTTCTTGCCTCAAATCGATCTAAACCCTGAAATTCTTTTGGACAATTTTCGTTCAATGATCCATCCTCGTTTAAAATATTTAATAGTTCTAAGTTGTGCCTTTTACCGATTTCAAAATCGTTAAAATCGTGTGCTGGGGTAATTTTAACTGCACCACTTCCCATTTCGGGATCAGAATATTCATCAAATATAAGTGGAATAGATCTTGATGTTAAAGGAATAGTAAAAGTTTCTTTTTTTAATGAAGTATATCTACTGTCATTAGGGTTAACTGCTATAGCAACATCACCAAATATTGTTTCTGGCCTAACTGTTGCAACAGTTATACTCTCAGAATTAGAGCTTGGATATTTTATATAGTAAATTTGGGTGCTTACATCTGTAGGAACAACTTCTAAATCAGAAATTGCTGTTTTAAATTTGGTATCCCAATTAACAAGAGCTTGATCTTTATATATCAACCCCTCTGTGTATAATTTAACAAAAACCTTTCTAACTGCAGATGACAATCCGTCATCCATCGTAAATCTTTCCCTTGACCAATCACATGAACTACCAAGCCTTTTTAATTGATTTATAATTGTGGAACCCGAATATTCTTTCCACTCCCATATTTTTTCAATGAACTCTTCTCTTGTGAGATCTTTACGATAAATATTTTTCTCAGCTAAATTTCTTTCCACAACCATTTGTGTCGCTATGCCTGCATGGTCTGTTCCAGGTTGCCAAAGAGTATTAAATCCATTCATTCGGTGATATCTTGTTAAAATATCCTGAATAGTGTTATTAAGTGCATGTCCCATATGCAACGACCCTGTTACATTTGGGGGAGGTATACAAATAGAAAAGTTTTTATCAAAATTGTATTTAGGTTTAAAACATTCTTTGTCTAACCAAAGCTGATAAATTTCATTTTCATATTCTTTTTTATTTTGAAATTCATCCATTTGCTAAAAAACAAATGGTTCGGATTGAACATATTTATGAATATAAGAAGAAGAGGCTTCATCTATAATAAACTTATTCGATTTACCTCCTACTTTTATATATTTAACAATCTTATGTTTAAAATCTTGGTTATCAATTATACAAACTATTTCTGCATTATCAGATGTATTTTTAATTATATTTATGGGTTCTTCATCAAGTGATCCATTAATAATAATCTTTTGGTATTTTTTAATATTTGGCTTTTTGTTATTGAAAAATTCCTCTATCGTTAAATCTAATAAAGAGGCATTGAACAAACCGTCTTTCATACTATTTTTGAAAACTTCAGTCATTTGCATAGAAGACTCTATACAGTCAATATTAGAGGAAAATTTATTTAAAATAGATGTTGATGTACCAAATCCAGAACCAATTTCTAAAATACTCTCATCATCAATCTCTCCCAAAGCTTGTAATAAATGAAATGATGTTAAAGGAGGTAGAATAAAGCGACCATCATCTAAAAATATAATCTTATCAGAGTAAGCCAAATGTTTATAAGATTTTGGATACAAGTTTTCTCTTGGAAATAATTCAATTTTTTCAATTAAAGATGAGTTTTTTATACGATTAGCTCTTAGTTGATTAAGAACCATATTTGTTCTTGCTTGTTCAAAATTCATGATAAAGTTTGATTTATAACAAAATTAATTGTTTTTCATAGATCATATTCGCCTCATATAAAATAATAGTGTAAATTAAACTATGAAATTTTTTAGTGTTTTTATTTTAATTACCTTTTGTTCATTATCCTATGCTCATCAACCTGTAATTAATGACTCAAACCCAAATAAACCTAATAAGGCATATCTAATAGAAAAACCAGAAATATCAAAAGCAATATACTCTAAATTAAATGGTGAACCACATTATTACTTAATAAATTCTGATCAGAAGTTTAATTTTTATGTTGGTATTACTGTTCCAAAAATTGATAATTGTAATACATTTAGAAAGTTCTCATTTAGTATTTTAGAGGGTAAAGACCTTGAGTTAAGTGTCATCGAGGTAGTTGATGGTCAAAATTTTGAGTGGTGGGAATGGTATGAGCCCTATGGTAAAAAATGGTATTGGATAGGACCACAAATAGGTGAAGATTTTAAAAGTACAATTACTTACGAACCAGGTTCATACTACATTAAAATTTTCAATGAAATTAATATGGGTAATTACGTTCTTGCAACTGGAGATATAGAAAAATTTGGACCTACTGTTATTGCTAAACTGCCATTGATAATGCCAAAGGTTAATAAATTTTGGGACAATGAACATTGTGTGAAATAAAGTTTTTCATAATATTCACAAATTAAAAAATACAAAATCCAATTTATTTGATAATATAGAATCACCTAGAGGATAGGTTTAAGGATGGAGGTTAAAAAGATGAAGCCACCAAAGTAAGTAATTTAAGACATTACTTAACAAAATTTTTCTCATTATCTATTGCTTCTTTTACCTTTTAACATAACTAATCCTAATAAATTTTTGTATTTATATTGCTGTAATCTTTGAATAACTCTTGAATTTTTTATTTTAATTTTTATTAAATTTAAGGATTTAAATTTTCAATATAATTTAAGCGACCCAAGATTTCATCTCTGTCCATATAATAACCTTGAAGGTGCCTTTCTCCAGAATTGGCATCAT
>CABZPR010000023.1 GCA_902527545.1 uncultured Alphaproteobacteria bacterium | reverse complement strand
GAACCAGGTGAATATTTAAATAAATATAAATTTGATAAATCTATTAATACTCTTAAAACTTATCCTTATATAACTGATGTAAAATCTGAAACCATAATTAAAGACAATCTTGCTGATGTAACTATAGATATAGAAGAACAAAAAAAAACAGGAAATGTCTTAGTAGCTGGTACTTTCAATGCAGATACTGGTGCTGGTTTAAATTTTGGCATAGAGGATAAAAATATTTTCGGTTCAGGTAATAGTATCAGTTCTGATTTTTTGATAAATTCCGAAGATATAAAATTTAATATCAATTATGTTCAATATCCAATTTTAAATCCAAATTTAACTAATACCTATACTATTTTTAATCAAGATAATGACTATACAAAATCATATGGATATAAGGCTACAAGGAGGGGATTAGGATATTTTATTAATTTTGATCAAAATGATAAACTTCGTTATGGAGTAGGTATAAATTACGAGAGTTTTAAGGGTCATTCTGCGATTAACTCAACATCATCATCAATAAATGATAACATTGGTAATTTTGAAAATTACAATGTTAAATTTTCTATTAAGTACAATTCAATAAATGATAGGTTTAATCCATCTAATGGACACATTAATAATTTAGATATTATTATTTCTCCAGAAAAATTATCAGACAATTCTTTTTATAAGTTTATTATTACTAATAAAAATTATAGAGAGTTAAAAAGATCAAAAAACTATATTTTTCTTAATAATAAATATGGCTTCTCAAAATCTTTAAATTCTAAATTAAAAACTATAGATACATTTGCATTAGGTGGTTTAAATTTTAAAGGCTTTGATTATAGAGGGATAGGGCCGTATGATGGAAATATTTATCTTGGCGGAAATGAATTTTTTACATCTACAATAGGCTATGGTAGTTCATTTTTATTTGATGATAAGGATAATATAAATGTTAAATTTTTCTTAACTACCGGTTCTATTTGGAATAGTGACTACAGTTCATCAAATGATATTGATATAAGATCATCAATTGGAACCTCATTCGATTTTATCACACCCGTTGGGCCAATATCTTTTTCATATGCAGTTCCAATTGAAAAAAATACAACAGATAGACCGAGATCTTTCAACTTTTCAATCGGTACATCATTCTAATACATGGAAAATATAAATAGAAATTTATTTTTTCCAATTAAGAATAAATTAAATATAGATTATATTAAAGATTTATTGTCTGATTTAGTAGTTTCCAATAAATTTACTAATAACTTTGAAATCCGTGATATTTCTTCACTATCTAATTTAAGAGACAATTCAATTATTTTTTTGAATAAATATATAAATAATCCCGATTATAATAGTAAAGAGATTCACATTATTACAGATAATATTGAAAGTGAAAATCATTGTAAAAGTATAACTACTGTGAAAAATTTAAATACAGCCTATAATAAAGTTTTAAACTTTATGTATTATCATGAAGATCAAATAGGTTTCCAAGATGAATTTAATCTAGTAAATGGTTCATATATTTCAAAATTTTCAAAAATTCATAATTCTTGCGAAATAGGTAAAAATTGTGTCATATCAAGAGGCGTAACGATTGGAAGCAATTCTATTGTTAAAAATAATGTTGTAATTAAAAATTCATTAATTGGGAAAAATGTTATTATTTGCGATAATACTTCCATTGGGTGCTCTGGTTTTGGTTTTGACTTTAACAAAAGAGGCTCTCTTAATTTTAACCCCCAGATTGGAATTGTAATTATTGATGATAATGTACATATTGGCTCCTCATGTACTATAGATAGGGGTAAAATTGATAATACCTTAATAGGAAAAAATTGTATGATAGATAATATGGTTCATATTGCTCATAATGTAGTAATTGGAAATAATGCATGTATTGCAGCTCAAACAGGCATAGCAGGTAGTGTTTTGATAGGAGATAATGTAACAATTGGAGGGCAAGCAGGTTTTTCTGGTCATATAACAATTGGTGAAAATGTCGTTATTGCGGCTAGGAGTGGTGTTACTAAAAATATTAAGGATAATTCAACTGTTGCTGGTTTTCCAGCTGTCGATATTAAAGTATGGAAGAAAAATTTAGTTATGCAAAGGAAAAATGGATATTAACGACATACAAAAAATCTTACCTCATAGGTATCCCTTTTTGCTTATAGACAAAATTGTTGAATTTGAGCCTGATATTTCAGCCCATGCAATAAAATGTGTAACTATAAATGAACCTTTTTTTCAAGGCCATTTCCCTGGAAGGCCATTAATGCCTGGTGTATTAGTAATTGAGGCTATTGTACAAGCTGCATGTTTTACAGTTGCTATGAAGTTAAAAGATACTATGAAAAATCCTGGTGTTTCTTTCATGACAATTGATAAATGTAAATTTAGAAAACCAATCATACCAGGTGATGTTTTAAACCTAAAGGTTAATAGGTTGAATAAAGTTAAGAATGTTTACAAATTTGAAGGTAAATGTCTTGTAAATGATGTTATACATGCACAATGTATATTTTCTGCAATGATACATGACATCCCTGATTCATCCAAGTAGTTCGGTTAGCAAATTAGTTCAAATTGGAAATAACGTAAAAATTGGACCTTTTTGTAATTTAGATGGTAAAATTACAATAGGTGATGGTTCAGAATTAAAGTCTCACGTATCAATTACTGGTAACACATCTGTAGGAAAAGATAATACTTTTTATCCTTTTTCAAATATTGGATGTGATCCACAAGATCAAAAATTTTCAGGTGAGGAAAGTTTTTTAGAAATTGGAAACTCTAATACATTCAGAGAAAATGTCACCATTAGCAAAGGTACTAAAGAAGGAGGGATGATAACTAGTATTAAAGATAATAATCTTTTTATGACAGGTGTACATATTGCCCATGATTGTAAAATAAATAATAATAATATATTTGTAAATCAAGTCACACTTGGTGGCCATGTAAATATCTTAGATAATGTTGTTATTGGGGGTCTATCTGCAGTCATACAATTTGTAACAATAGGTTCATTTTCTATGATTGGGGGAATGAGTGGAATAGATAAAAATGTATTACCATTTAGTTTAGCTATTGGTAATAGAGCAAAATTACGTGGTTTAAATTTAGTTGGAATAAGAAGAAATAATTTTAACAAAGATGAAATAAGTAAAATTAGTTTAATTCATGAGAGTTTTCTAAATAAAAAAATAAAACTCTCAAGTAATGATAAAATAGAAGGTATATTTCATGAGTATAAATCAATTTTGAATGAAAAACTTGGCCATATCCAAAAATGATATTTGCCTTATAGCAGGTTCAGGTTTATTTGTTTATGAGGTTGCAAATTTTTTAAATAATAAAAACTTACTAAATCAAATAATATTAATAAATGAAAATAAGTTTATAAAACAAAATTTTAAAGAAAAATATAAGTCATTTCAAATAAAAGATATAGAAAAAATAACAACATATATTAAGTCGAAAAAACTAAAAAAAGTTATAATTATTGGATATGTAGAACTTCCTTCTTTTGAAAAAATTAACCTCTCAGTAAAATCAAAGTTACTAATATCAAAGGATATATTCCTCAATAATATTAATGATCAATCTAAAATTCTAAAGAAATATTTATCCAACAATAAATTAATTCTCCTCTCTCAAAAAAAAATATTAAAAAAAATGCTTGCTTCTTATGAAGATGAGTTTCTACACAACATAAATAAAAAAATTATTAATAAATTAAAACTTAATAAAAACTTTCTTAAAAAAATATTTTCCATGAACATAGCCCAATCACTTATTTTAAATGGTGACAGAGTTATAGCCATAGAAGATATATTTGGTACAAACGATATGATTAATAGAATTGGTAAGATTAATTTAAAATTTAATAACTTAATTTTTGTAAAATCGAAAAAATCAAATCAAATTGATGAAATTGATTTTCCTATAATTGGTATGGAAACACTTAAATTACTTGTCAAATATAAGTTTCGTTCAATCTGTTTATTCAATAATAATATATTAATTTCAGAAAAAGATAAATTTTTAAAAGAAATAAGAGCAAACAATATTTCTTTAATCATATTATAACATGAAGATTTTATTTATTACTCTTGAAGAGTCCAGTAGACAAATAGTTAAATCAATACTTGATGATAATTTTTTTAAAAATAATAAAAATCAAATATTTACTTTTGGTATTGATGATGGTCACTTAGACTTTAATGATTTAACTAATATAAAGATTATCCCAATTATGGGATTTGTAGATATTGTTCGTAATTTAAAATATCTTTTCAATCTCAGAATTAAAATCAAAGAAATTGTTGATTTACATTCATTTACTCATATTTTCTTTGTAGATTCATTTGATTTTTCAAAATTTTACATTCAAAAATTCAAATCAAATCAAATAAAATATTGTCAAATTGTAGGCCCATCAGTTTTTATCTGGAAAACAAGTAAAGCAAAATTTATTAATAGAAATTTTGATAAGATTTTTTCAATATTTAGTATTGAAAAAAGTTATTACAACTCAGAT
>CABZPR010000022.1 GCA_902527545.1 uncultured Alphaproteobacteria bacterium | reverse complement strand
TCTTGATGATTATACCAATCTGTTGACCATACCCGATACAATGTCCAACCTAAACCCTCCAATACCTGTTGGCGAAGTCTATCTCTATCCCTTGCTGATTTACTGGAATGGTATGTGGCTCCATCTGCCTCAACGCCTAATAAATATCCATTAGGAAAAGAGGAGTGTCTGACGCCAATATCTATAAAATATCCCGCCACCCCAATCTCTTGTTTGACCTCATAGCCTTTTTGTTTGAGAACATTGGCTATGTGATCTTGAAATTCACTTCCACTCTCTCGATCTGTATCCTCTCCCCCATATAACTTGCCTGTGTGTGCAAATTCTAAGTAATTTTTTAGGACTTTTCTTCCATATGAATTTCGTCCAATGGTTGCATCATCATCAGCTTTGATATCGTTGGTTTTGAGTGAGGTTACAATATGAACCCTTTCTTTGGCTCGAGTAAACAATACGTTTAATCTTCGATGCCCAGCTTTTGAGTTGATGGGACCAAAATGCTGCATTACAGGTAATCCTACTTCTTGAGGTCCAAATAGAGTAGAAATGAAAATACTGTCTCTTTCATCACCTTGAACAGACTCTAAATTTTTGACCACAAATGGTTCAAGACCTTCCTCCCATTCTGCATAATAATCTTGAAATTTTTGATCGTTTGTTATCTCTTTATTCAATAAATCTTCAATTAAATTTTTTTGCTGGAGGTTCATCGTTGCAATCAAGGCACTTTTTTCAGGATTGTTTTTACAATACTCAACAGCTCTTTGAACTATCAACCTAGCCTCTTCAACATTCTGCCTACCCTTATAAGTTGCTTGAATGTATTCAATATTAATTCCTGAAATATTTTTGTCTAAATTAGGTGATGGAAATATGACAAGTTTGTTTTCATAGAATTCCTTATTAGAAAAAGCGATCAAACTCTCATCTTTTGATCGGTAATGCCATTTTAACTCTCTTCTTGTTCGAAATCTGGTGAGTGCTTGATCCAAGATCGATTTTTCATCAACTCTTTCTATTTCCTCGTCCTCATCTAAGTCTACATCTCGTTCAAAAAATTCTGTTGGAGGTAGCTGCATGGGATCACCCATTATCACAGCTTGATTACATCTTGCAATTGCACCAATAGCTAACTGGGGCTGTAGCTGTGAGGCTTCATCAATAAAAATGACATCAAATTGAAATTTACTATTTCTTAAAAATTGAGCTACCGAGTAAGGGGACATCATAAAACAAGGCTTCAAATCGATAATTGCATTTCCAGCTCGCTCCATGATATTGCGTATAGAGGGTATTTTAGGGTTTTCACTCTCAACTAAATGCTTAATCAACCCCATTTCAGTGAGATCTCTTTTTTTCCCATGGCCTATGCCCTTTTCAGGCATGATGCTTTTCAAAGTTCTTATTAAGTCTTTTGCATGCAAATTATTAATCTCAATATCTAAGTCATTAAATTTATTGGCATTAGTTTGTATATCAGTGCCAGAAATAGTTTTTAGATCCGGATACTTATTAAAGATTTCTTTGACAAGCGAATTGTAGAATACAAACAGAAATGCATCGCTAAGTTGATTAACTAATTCATGATTTTTTTCAATCACTTCAAAAAATTCAACAATATTTGTACTTTCTTTATTTTGTTTCACTTTTAAATAATCAAAATATTCAAATATTTCATCTTTATTTTCTTCAAAATGAGAAAAGATACCTACTAGTTTATAGAATTCAGCAGCATCAATTTTTTCAGTAAGGAAAGAGGTTAAATCACAATCAAAGTTTTTGATAATTGTGTGTAACAAATCAAAGTTTTTATTAAGTGATGTATTTGTATCTTCCAATATCGTTTTCAATTCTTTTAACTGGGTAATGCCATTATTTAAATCTAAGGACTGATAAATGCCCTTTTCATCCAGATTGTTAATAAAAGTATTTTGTATATTTGAATAGAGATCAATTGAAGGGATTAAATCATTAACGTAAGTTGATTTAGAATTTATAGAAATACCATAAACATCTAAAATATCTTTATTTTCAGAAAATATGTTTTCTGTTTGGACTTTATTGTTAAGGCTATTTTTAAAGTCATTTAATTCATTAAATTTTATTTGATGATTTGCAAAAGTATCATTGAAGGAAGATATAAATAATAAAGTTTTATCTTTGAGAGAATTCTCATTTTGTAATTTGTCTTGAAAATTAATTTCCTGAGTGAGGTCGTACTTATCAAAATCAAAGTTTTGAAGTTTTGCCTTAAGAAGAATAAGTGCATTATTGTCTTTTTTAAAAAAGAAATCTCTAAATGAGTTTTCAATATTTGTACTATTTGCTAATTCGGAATTTATTAAATCTAAAATATTTTTGTATGTGTGTAGCTCTTGTATGTTTTTATGAATTAATTGAAAGTTTAAGCTTAAAGTAGAAACAGGGTCAGAATTATTAAAAGCAATGATATCTTTTAACAAATCAAGATATTCTTTTAATGTTTTAAAAATAACAGTTTTGCTCGTATTTTTTTCAGATGATTTCGATATTGACTCATAAAACACGAAGGCTTTCTTAGTATCACCAAATAATTTGTTAAACCAGTTCGACTGATTAATTTTTGTAATATGGTTATTTAATTCGGAGATAGATAAATCAAAATCTATGTCTATTTGATTAGATAATTTATCAATTTTACTCTCAATCTTCTCAAAACTAGATAGAATTAATTCAATGAAACTTAGGCTTTCAATTTGAAAATGATGTTTATTCTTAAAAATAAGAAACTTATCGTCATATAGTTTAGTGATATCGTTTAGATTATTAATTTTGGTTAAACTAATATTGTTGTAATCAAAATTAACATCTAAATCTTTTTGGATTTCAGATAAAAAATTAATAACACTGTTCAAATTGCGAGCTCTATTTGTAAAAAATTGATCAACTCCATTTTGATCGTTAATATACAAATCACCTAAGTCAGATTGGTATGACTCCTCATAATTAGTAATATTACTTAATGCATTATTAATTTTAAAAGTTTCTAAACCCTCAATTAAGTTGTTGTATTTATTTTGCTCTAAATTTTTAAGACAATTTTCAGTTTGATTTAAAATATTTAATATTTCTGAATAAATGAATTTATTATTATGATTTTTTAAAACATGATCATGGATATTTATGTTGGTTTCTAATTTTAAAATTGTACTAGAGATTTTTTCGATATTTAATTTAGAGGAAAAATTATCAGACTTCTGAAAATTGAAATTGGATTTCATATCCTCTAAATTCTGATTGATCGATTTCATTTGATTTAAAAATAGAGCTATATCTTCAAAATATTCATCTATCTCAAACCGGGATAATTTAAAGTTATTAAATAAATAGAAAGGGTGCTGGGAAATGTTTCCAAATTTTTTATTAATATTTGATATAATACCTTGCGCTCCCTCAATGTCTTTGCACATATCATCTAACTCTGGTTGTGAGATTTTGTGAATATTTTTAATTTTTAATTTTTTTAGTTCTATGTTCTCAATTATTTTCTCATATTTTAAAGATAGCCATATAATTTGATGTATTGTTTGATTAATCTCTCCGTAATGAGAGTTGATTAAGTCAGCATAATCATTCAGTTTATTTTTGATTTTTTGGTGCTGACGAGATTTAGCTTTAAAATCCTCACGATCTTTTTTTACTCTAAGATCTAATCTTTTTTTTATGTTGCCTAAAAATTCTTTTTTACGTGCACTGATACCATGCAACTTTAAACAAAATTCCTCTAATCCAGCCTGTCTTAGTCTTGCATAAACAACATCTAAAGCAGCTGATTTGGCTGATATAAAAAGTACTTTTTTCCCTTGAGCTAAACAGGCTCCTATGGCATTGGTAATTGTTTGAGATTTACCAGTGCCTGGTGGTCCTTTAAGAGCCATGTTTTCACCCTTGCAGATATCTACTATTGCACTGTGCTGAGATGCATCCGCATCTGAAACCACAAAAGGAGTGATTTTTTTAATGTCATCGCTATCAATATTGTAATCTTCATTGCTTCCACCGCCCTCACCCTCTTTGCCAAAAATTATTTCATGAAGAACTTCATTTTCCAGAAGCTGGCTAGGGTTTTGCCATTGATCAGGGTTTAAATCATTATAAACACTTATGTTCATATAATTAAAATGACCAATTGTGATAAAATTTTTAACAGACCAGTGGTTTTTATTTTTAATTTTGTTTTGAAATTTTTTTAAATAATCCTCTATAGAAACAGTCTCTTCATCAAAATTAGGTAGGTTTAAGTCAAAATCCCTTTTTAGCCTTTCAATTAAAGTTAAATTTAAAACTGGGTTATCTCCAGTAGCAGATATATAGAAATTTTTTTTTCCTGTTTTGCTTCGCTTTATATCAATCGGTAAAATAATAATTGGTGAAAGTAATTTTCGATCTGAACTTTTGCTTTCATACCACTCAAGAAAACCAAAAACAATATAAAGGGTATTTATTCCTTTTTCAGAAAAACTCTCTCTGTATTTTCTATTTATTGTTTCTAAATTTTTGGCTAATTCCTCAGGAAATAAAAGCGTTTGTATTTTTTGATCATACCATTTCTTTGGAAGATTTTGTCCTTTTTCAATTTTAGGAAGATTATAATCAGGATTTAATTTATCTTTTAATTTTGCATATTCCTTTTTTGACATAAGGTCAGGATGTTTTCTTTTTTCCATGCCTAAGGCATCCCTAACCCTATCTTTTAATCTTCTCAGAATTTCTTGGGATTTCTTTGAAAGCCCATCATCATCCTCAGGAAGCATTTCTAATTCTTTCAGGTACTCTTCATCACTCTGTTTAGCAATCTCAAGTTCATTGATAAATTTTTCAGTCTTTTCGTCTGGAGGATTAAAGTCAGGTTCAGTTAAAGAGAGAAACTCTAAATTTTGAGATTTTATATAAAGTTTTTCAAACATGATATCGATGATCTCATCAATAGCTCTTATTTGATTTTTATTAGTTTCCTTATGTCTAAAATTAATGAGTGGGTTTCGTGCGGTGAGGTTTAATAGTTTGAGGCGAAGTTCATTGAGAGTATTATTTAAATTATTTTGATCAACTTTGGTAAAAGACTGTTTCTTTCTATCTTGTCTAGATTTTTCAAATCCCTCAGCTACTACCATAATTGATCACTAAAATTATGCCCAATTA
>CABZPR010000021.1 GCA_902527545.1 uncultured Alphaproteobacteria bacterium | reverse complement strand
CTCTATTTTGTAAAAGTTTGTAAATATTCTAAATAAATCTCTTTTTTTTAAGTCTGGCCATAATTTATTCATAAAAAATAATTCAGTAAAACTTGATTGATAAATTAAAAAATCACTTAGTCTTTTAAAACCGCCAGTTCTTATTAAAAGATCTGGATCTGGTATATCAGCAGTTAAAAGAAAGTCTTCAAACTTATTTTGATTTATAGATTTGTTATTATTCAGTTTTTTTGAAGCCTGTTTTATATCATCTTTTCCACTATAATTAATAAAAATTAGTAAATATTTATTTGATGATGTTTTATATTTTTCTAGTTCATCAATTTTTAAATTAATCTTTTTAGATAAAAAATCTCTATTACCTATAAAGCGAATATTAAATTCATTATTAAAATTTTTTATCTTTACTACAAAATTCAATTAATACTTTTTTTAAAGTAGAAATTAATGTCTTTGATCTATTTAAGTTATTTTTAGATAAAGCAAATGCTGATACAAATTTTGCTGATGTATTTCCAAAAATATAATCAGTTAAGTTTAATAATGTATCAGCACCTCTTTTGTATCCGTTATATAAATTTTCTTTGTTTTTTTTAGACCATCTATTATTACCATCCATAATAAATGCAACATGATTTAGCCTATTATTCAAAATTAAACTTTTAAAATTTCGTGTTCTTTTGAGTTAGTTAAATCTTCTATATTTTTTATAGAATTGTCTGTAATCTTTTGTATGTCATCTTGAAACTTCTTACTTTCATCTATCGATAATAATTTTTCCTTTTCTGCAGATTTGATTTCATCAAGGTATTTTCTTCGAATATTTCTAATAGAAACTTTAAATTTTTCTGAGGTTTCTGATACTATTTTTACTAAGTCTTTTCTTCTTTCTGCTGATAATTCAGGAAATTTTAATAAAATATTCCCACCATCGGATTGAGGTGTTACACCTAGATTTGAGTCTAAAATAGCTTTTTCAATTACTTTGACTAATGAAGCATCCCATACATTTACATTTAATGTCATGTTATCTAAATTATTTATATTTGAAAGTTGAGTTAATGGTGTCTTAGATCCATAACTATCTATTAAAATACTTTTGAGAATATCAGGTGAAACTCTTCCTGTTCTTATATTCTTTAATTCATTTGAAAAAGCATTTATACTTGAGTTCATTTCTGTTAAACAATTATTTTTATCAAACATTATTTTTACTCACTAATAACCGAATATGAGCCTTTACCTTCTACTATATCAATTATATTAGAACTTTTTAAAATTGAAAAAATAATTATTGGCAAAGATCTATCTTTAGCTAAACTAATTGCAGTAGCATCCATAACTTTTATATCTTTATTTAAATAATCTGTGTAAGATAATTTTTTAATTTTTTTCGCTTTTGGATTATCTATTGGATCTTTGTCATAAATACCGTCAACTTTAGTTCCCTTTAAGATTATGTCTGATTTCATTTCAGACGCTCTAAGAACTGCAGCAGTATCAGTTGAAAAAAAGGGGTTTCCAGTACCTGATGCAAAAATAACAACTCTATTTTTTTCTAGATGATTTGTTGCTTTATTTTTAATATATGGCTCTGCTACTCTATTAATACTTATTGCTGTCATAACTCTTGACTCTACACCTATTTTTTTAAGATTAGATTGCAAAGCTAAAGAGTTGATTACAGTACCTAACATGCCCATGTAATCAGATGTAACTCTATCAACTACACCATTTGAAAATGAAGATCCTCTGATGAAATTACCACCACCTAAAACAATTGAAATCTTTAAGTTTTTAGAAAGTAGCTTTTTTATACTATTTGAAAGTTCATTAAGAATATCAAAATCAAAACCCTGCTCATTTGATCCTGCTAAAGACTCACCAGATATCTTTAACATGATATTTTTATACATCTTGCTATATAGTATATAAATCCATAGATGTAATGTTAAGGTTTATATTATTATTTTTTGAAATTTCGCTCAAAAATGTATTCACACTCTTCTTTGGATCAGTTATTAGAGCTTGTCCTAAAAGAGTATTTTCTTTTATAAATTTATTTAATTTTCCCTGGACAATCTGATCTTTTTTATCATCTGGAACATTATTCAATTGTTTTAAAATTATATCTTTTTCTTCATCAATAATTTTTGGATTTATTGAATTTTCATCAATGCCCATTGGTTTCATTGCGGAAATTTGCATTGCAATAACCTTTAATTCATCGACTAGTTTTATTGCAGAATTTTGGTTATCGGTTGAGATTTCAACTACAGAGCCTATTTTAGAGCAATTAGAATTATATTTATTATGAAGATAACTTATGAATATAGAATTTTTTGAAAAGTATTTTTTGTAGTAAACAATTTGAATATTTTCTCCAATTTTAGATATAAGATCTGTAAGTGTATCACTTAAGGATTTATCATTGATTTTTAATTCACTTAAATCTTTATCAGTACCAAATTCATTTAAATTTTTGTTATCATGTATAGATTTTGATAAAGAATTAGCGAAGTCTAAAAAATCATCATTTTTGGCTACAAAATCAGTTTCGCATTTAATTTTACATACAGTAAGGTCAGTGTTTGATGAATTGTTGTAGAAAGAAACTACACCTTCGTTTGTTTCTCTATCTTGTTTCTTTTGGGCTTTAAGAATCCCTTTTTCTCTTAACCACTTTACTGCAGCATCAATATCATTATTATTTTCAGATAAAGCTTTTTTGCAATCAACTATTCCACTTCCAGTAGTGTCTCTAAGTTTTTTTATTAATTCCATACTACTCATTTTTTGAATTACTTTCATCTTTATTAGAGTTCGTATTAGAAATTAAAACTTTTTTAAAATTATCAAGAATAAACTGGACTGATTTAACTCCGTCATCATTTGCAGGAATAGGATAATCAATTATTTCAGGGTCACAATTAGTATCTACTATACCAATAATTGGAATACCTAATTTTTTTGCCTCTAAAACTGCAATATGTTCTCTGTTAGTATCCACAATAAAAATTACATCAGGTGTAGATTTCATATCAACAATACCTCCAAGGGTTTTGTCTAATCTAATTTTCTTTTTTTCTATATCTGATAATTCTTTTTTGGTAAAAACTGTATCTTCAGAGTTTAAAATATTTTCATAATTGTTTAGTGTATTAATCGAATTTTTAACAGTATTCCAATTTGTTATCATTCCACCAAGCCATCTAAAATTTACAAAATAATTATTAGTTTCTTTAGCTATTGATTCAATAATTTCACTATGTTGTTTTTTAGTTGAAACAAAAAGGAATTTTTTTTTATTTATTGAGGAGTCATATGCAAATCTCATGGCATTTTCAATTAAAGGAAGTGACTTTCTTAAATCTAAAATATGTGTGCCATTTTTTTCTCCATAAATGTACTTTTCCATTTTGGGATTCCACCTTTTTTTGTTATGACCAAAGTGGGAGCCGTTCTTTAATAAATCTTCAAGAGATATTTCAATATTCATATTGCCTCCGGTTAAACTTTAGTTAATAGAGTGGAAACCTTTTGGCACCGGATGTCTATTAACCTGATTTTTGTGTTGTTTTAAAGGATAATTTTTAATAATCAAGAATTAATTCAAAGTAATATTTAGTATTTTATTATCATTGTGAACTCTGACATTCTTCAAATTGTTTATTTTATCTAAATTCAAGAGTTCCTGATAAGAGAAATGATTAATCTGGTTAATGAGATTATTATCGTCAATAATGACTAAATTATCAATATTTACATTATAAAAGTCGTTTTTAATTAATGATTTAATTTTAGCCTTTATATATTTTGTATTAATCAAACCTGCATCAAAGTTGTCATCAAAAAGTCTCAAATCAAAAAAACCACTTTCATTTATCACATTTAAAAGAATATACCTTTTACCATTTCTAGTAGTTTTATATTGAGCTTTTACTACATAAAAATAAAATTCTTCGAAAAATTCAAGTTTAGAGTCAACTTTGTCTTTAAAAGAAGATTTATTGAGATTTTTTAAAATTTTTGTTTGTTTTTTTTGTGAATAAAGAAATCCATAACTTTCAAATTCAGCTTTTATTGGATCAACTTGGCTATAATCTTTTTTTAAAAAAAATTGACTATCAGATAAATCATTGAACAATGAAGCTCCAGATTTTTTTTGTATTATACTCTCTACATTTGCAAATAATTTTGAGATGTTTGTGTTGAGAGAGTTTAAAGAATTTGACAATATAAGTTTCTCAATTTGTCTTTTGTTTAACACAGATTTGGATAATCTATCATTAAAATCTGATAAAGATTTAAATTTACCATTTATATTTCTTTCTCCTACTAGTTCTTTCATAGATTCCTCACCTACTCCCTTTAATGCAGCCAGTCCATAAATAATCTTATCTTCATATACTATAAATTTATAATCTGAATAATTTATATCAGGCGGTAATATTTTTAAATCTTGTTCATATATTTCGTTTAGTATTACAAAGATTTTGTCAGTATTATTCAATGAATTATTAAGTAATTCGCAATAGAATTCTAATGGAAAATGTGCTTTTAGATATGCGGTATAATAAGTAATAAAAGCATAAGCGGCTGCATGACTTTTATTAAATCCATATGCTGCAAATTTTTCAATTAAAGAAAATAGTTTTTCAGCATCTTTGGATCTAACTTTTTTATTAATGGCTCCTTTAATAAAATTGTCTTTTTGACTCATTAATTCAGATTTAATCTTTTTACCAATAGCCCTCCTTAATAAATCTGCTTGACCTAAAGTGTATCCCGATATTACTTGGGCTATTTTCATAATTTGTTCTTGGTAAACAATTATTCCGTAAGTTTCTTTCAAAATTGGTTCAAGTAAAGGGTGATCGTATATTATCTCTTCCTCACCTTTTTTTCTCTTAATAAAACTATCAATGAATTGCATTGGACCAGGCCTATTTAATGCTAGAACTGCTATTACCTCCTCTAAACTTGTTGGTTTTAACTTAATCAAAGTATCAACCATAGCAGGACTCTCAACTTGAAACACACCACATGTATAGCCGTCACTTAATAATTTAAAAGTTTTATCATCGTCGAAAGGTATCTCAGTTAGGTCAATAGAAATTTGATTTTTTTCTTTTATTAATTTAAGAGTTTCATCAATGATGGTAAGATTAGCTAGACCTAAAAAATCAAACTTTAATAAGCCTGCTTTTTCACAATCTTTCATATTATACTGTGTTGCCATTATTTCTGAGTCATCGTCTTTAAATAAAGGAATATTGCCATAAAGTTTATCTGAAGAAATAATTATTCCTGCTGCATGAGTAGATACATTTCTTAGTGCACCTTCCATTGACTCTGCTTTATCCATCATTGGAGAGTCGGCTAAATCTCCTAATTGATCAGTATGATTAGCCCTTAACTCACTAATACTTAAAGGGTGAACTGGATTATAGGGAATTTTATTTACCATCCTCTCTACCTCAGAATATGAAACACCTTCTACCCTACCAATATCTTTTAATATTCCTCTTGAAATCATCGAACCAAAAGTAATTATTTGCGCTACATTTTGAAATCCATACTTTTTCTGTACATAGTCAATTACTTCATCTCTTCTTGATTTACAAAAATCTATATCAAAGTCGGGCATTGAGACTCTATCTGGATTTAAAAATCTCTCAAAAAGGAGACCATACTGAATTGGATCTACATCAGTAATTAACAAAGACCAAGCAACAATCGAACCAGCACCTGAACCTCTTCCTGGTCCAACAGGAATTGAATTTGATTTAGCCCATCTGATAAAATCACTAACTATAAGAAAATATCCAGAAAATTTCATTTTTACTATAACATTTAATTCGTATTCAAGCCGATCCCTATAGATTTTAGAATGACTGTTAAATTCCTCAATTGTGCTATTTGAAAGTATTTTTTTTAATCTTAAATCTAGGCCACTCCTAGATTGTTTAACAATCTC
>CABZPR010000020.1 GCA_902527545.1 uncultured Alphaproteobacteria bacterium | reverse complement strand
AATGTGGAACGATACAAATTGACTTCAATCTCCCTGATAGGTTGGGTGCAAAGTACAAAGACAAAGATGACAAAAATCAAGTTCCAATAATGATACACCGAGCAGTTGTCGGATCTCTAGAAAGGTTTATAGCAATTATTCTTGAAAACACTAATGGCTGGCTTCCTTTATTTGTTACGCCCATACAACTTGCAATTCTCCCTGTGTCCGAAAAATTTGTTGATCATAGTAACCGAATTAAAGGGGAACTTCAAAAACTGGGTGTGAGAGTAATTGTTGATGGATCTGATAACAAATTGGGTTATAAAATAAGAAATTCTGTTTCTAAAAAGATACCCTATTCTCTGGTAATGGGTGAGAAAGAGATTGAGTCAGACTCATTTACTCTAAGAAGTAATGAGGGTAAGAATACTTCTTTTGATGATATTAAAACTCTCTCAGATTTCTTTATCAGTAATTAACTATTAAAAAGTTAATTTATAAAATAAGTTAATTTCTTAAAATGAGCGACCACATCAAGGCAGTAATTATAGTAGTTTTAAGTGGATTAATATGGAGTTTTGGACCACTGGTGGTCAAAAATATGATAGACCCTCAGATCTATCAACTCCCCTACCTTGTTATTAGAGGGCTTACAGTTGCAATTATCATCGCCACATATCTTATTCTTATTGAGCAAAAAGGCTTTTTTATGAATGTAATCAAAATAGATAAAGTTTCTGTGATTGGTGGTCTTAGTTTAACAACAGCCATGGTTGGTTTTATTTATTCAATAAGCAATACAACTGCCGCAGTTACTCTATTTATGTTGGCGTTAATGCCTTTTTTAGCATCATTAATTGCCCTAGTGTTTATTAATGAGAAAATCTCAAAACAAAATTTTATAACTATGATTATTGCGTTTATTGGTACTTTAATAATGATATATGCAAGTGCCTTTAGTGGATCGTTGTATGGATTAATTATGGGCTTTATATCAAGTCTTGGCTTTTCAACATTCACCGTTGCTTTGAGAAGCAAAAGTAACTTTAAAAAATTTTATATTTTAATTTATGCAGGAATTTTTTGTGCAGTTATTTCCGCATTTTTAATGGTTTTTAATGATCAAGAAATCTACTTACCTTTAAGAAATGTTTTGTTGAGCATGACTCACGGTTTAATTGTTGCAACTGGGCTTATTCTGTTTAGCATCGGTTCAAAACAATTACTTTCAGGAGAACTAACAATGCTATCTTTATTAGAAGTAGTTGGAGGAATTTTTTGGGCGTGGCTACCTATTCTGGGTATCAATGAAACACCAGATATTAATACAATTATAGGAGGAATAATTATTTGCTTAGCTATAGCGATGAATTCATATCGTTTTGATAAAAAGAGGCTTCAAAATTTAATTAGATAGTAAGACCAACAACACCAATGAAAGTTAAAGAGATGCCTAAAGTTTGAATTTTAGATATTTTTTCTTTTAAAACTAGTCTAGCCAATAAAACTGTTACAAGACCAAAACCTGAAGAAATGACTACTGCAATACTCACTTTGTCAAAAGCATATGCTGAGACCAAACAAAAATAACCTGTGGTTTCTAATATTCCTTGAAAAAATAAAATAGGAACTGCTTTCTTTGTTAAAGTTATTTTAGACTTCATAAAAAATAATAAAGAAGCAATACCCAATAAGCTAAAAAATCTTACATAAATAACAGCCTCAATTGGATCTAAAGAATTAGAGGCCTCTTGAGAAAAAATAAGACCCAAAGCAAGCATGCCACTGGCCATAAATGACACAATCAGAGACTCTTTTATCTGTTTTTTTGACAAACCTAGGCTTTCTTTAAAACTATCAGCGCTTATGGATACAAATATCGCGCCGGATATTACAACAAGTGTGGCAATCCATTGAGTAAGTGTGGGGTCACTTCCTAAAAAAAATCTAATAACAAAAACAAAAAAGGGATTGGTTGCTGTTATCGAGGCTACAATTGACACTGGTCCCATTTGGAGACCTCTGTACAAACAAAGAAGTCCAAACATTATTAGAATTCCTGATAGGAAACTATTACTTAGACCAATCGCATTTGGAGAAAGACCACTTCCAAAAAAATAAAATAAAATTAAATAAAATATTGAGCCAACAACCAGCATCCAAAAAAGTGAATTTTTAAATCCAACTTCCTTAGATGAAAATCTTGCTAAAAAATCTCCAACACCAAAACTAAAAGCTGAGAGAATACCCAATAAGATTGCCATCGATATAACTAAAATCTAAACGTGAAAACTCTCACCACAACCGCATTCACTAGTCTGATTAGGATTTTTAAAAATAAACCTTTCTCCAAATTCTTCTTTAATAAAGTCCATTTCTGTGCCTATTACATACATAACTGCTTTGTCCTCAATATAAAGAGGAAACTTGTAATCATTGACTAGCTCACAACCTTGTATTTTATCATTACTCACATACTCCATTGTATAACTCAATCCCGCACAACCTTTAGTGCTTAAGCCAATCTTTAAACCAATAGCATTACTATTATTAACTAATAATTTAGAAATTTGTTCTTCAGCAGTTTTGGATAATGAAAATAATGGACTGGTCATACTAAAAACCTAAAGCTAACTTTGCATTTTCACTCATCATATCTTTATTCCATGGTGGTTGAAAGGTTAGTTTTATACTGACTTGTCCTACATCATTTAGTTCATGAACTTTTTTAGCGACCTCTAATGGAAAACTATCAGCAACTGGACAGTTAACTGTTGTCAGTGTCATGATAATTTTAATATTGTTAAAAATATCTATTGATATGTCGTAAATTAAACCAAGATCATAAATATTCATATCCATTTCAGGATCTTTTATATCTGTGAGAACTTTGATTATATGATCATTTGTTAATGTCACTGACTGTGATGACGATTTTTCTCCGTAAGTAATTTCACCTTCAGAATTTACTTTTGGCATAAAGTCAGAGAGTGTTTTATTATCCATAGCTTATTGAAGAAGTTTTAGAGTTTTTTTCAAAGAGTCTATAAAATGATCAATATCATTAAGATCGTTATAAATACCAAAAGAGACTCTGCAAGAACCAGGGATACCTAACTTTTTCATAAATGGTTGGCAACAATGGTGACCTCCTCTAATCATAATTCCATACTGGTCAAGAAAAGTAGCAATATCATTAAAATTTTGGTTTTTAATATTAAAAGAAACAATCGATGTAGCATTTCCATCTTCATTAGAGCCATATATATCTACTTCTTTGAATTCACGTAAGGCTTTAATTAATGTAGATCTGAGTTTTTTTTCATTCAGAAAATAGTCTTGGTAATTATTATTATTCAAATATTCCATAGCAGTTTTAAAGCCAATTGCTGCCTCAATTGAAGGCGTACCCGGTTCAAATTTATTGGGTAACATAGCATAGGAAAAATCATTAGATGAAACTTCATTGATCATCCCTCCTCCAAGTGTTGGAGGATTTAATTTATTTAAAATATCTTCTTTACCATACATAATTCCAATACCAGATGGACCATAAAGTTTATGAGATGAAAAAGAGTAAAAATCACAATCCAAATCTTTTACGTCAATTTTTAAGTGTGCTATTGATTGACAACCATCAACGGCAACATAAGTATCTTTATTAATTGATTTTTTAATCTTTTTAATATCAAGTATTTGGCCAGTTACATTTGACATATGTGTTAAAGAGAGAACCTTTGTGGAGTCATCACAATTATTAATGATATCGTCTTCAGATAAAATGCCATCTTTAGAAATAGGAATTATTTTTAATTCTAAACCTAATTTTTTACATAAGTTCATCCAAGGCAAATAATTTGAGTGATGTTCTAATTCAGTTACAACAATCTTATCGCCCTCTTTAAGGTTTTCAGCTAATGAATTAGCAATAATATTTATTGAGTCAGTAGCCCCTCTTGTAAAAATTATCTCATTTGTAGAATTAGAATTAATAAAACTTTTTGCTACATCTCTAGATTTTTCATATAAATCTGTAGCATCTATACTAAGTGAATTCATTCCTCTATGAACATTTTCATAAGAGTTTTCTAAAAATTCAGAAATAGAGTTAATTACTTGTTTGGGTTTCTGAGTGCTTGCTGCAGAGTCAAGATAAGTAATAGCTTTGTCTCTGATCTTTTTATCTAAAATTGGAAAATCTAATTTAATATTATTCATGATAATAAACTTTCAATTAACTCATTTGAATAATTCTTTAACATATCGTCTTTAATTGACTCAATAATCTCAACAATAAATGCTTTTTTTAATATTTTTTTAGCTATTTCGCTATCAATACCTCTGGACTTAAAATAATAAATTTGCTCATCATCTAATTTGGAAACAGTAGACCCGTGACTACATTTTACATCATCCGCATAAATTTCAAGTTCTGGTTTATTGTTGGCTTTCGATATGTCATCTAAAAGCAATGATCTACTCATTTGATATCCATCAGTTTTCTGAGCAATAGAGTCAACATATATCTTTCCTTGAAAGTTTGTAATAGCGCCCTTTTCAACAATAGATTTAAAAACTTCTCTACTTGATGAAGAAGGCTTTAAATGTTGTATAAAAGAATAATTGTCATTTACACCATAATTGTTGATATTAAGACCATATAAATCAAAGTTACACTCTTGATTTAATGAAGCATAAAACTCGTTTCTTGTATGGATATTATCTGATTGAAAAGAAACAAAATTTAAATATGAGTTGTCTTGTAAATTAGTCTCAAAGTATAAAAAAGATTTATTATTTGAAACATTAAAGTGAACTACATTTAACTTAGAATTATTAAATAAATCTAAGAAAATTGATTTAGGGTACTCATCATTTGATTTGCTATTAAAAATAATAAGATTGACTTCGTTTGTAGAGGATTTAGATATATGTATGTTCTCATTTATTTGAGAAATATCTAAAAATAAATTTCTTTCATCAAATGTATCTAAATTTACAGATTTAGTTTCCCTCTTTACTAAAGAGGAAACTCTAAAAAAGCTATCTTCATTATTGTAATTCCAGAGATTTAATTTAGCTGTTAAGTCAAATGGATTTGAAATAGAAGAGGTAATATTTTTAGTATTATCTAATAGTTCAGAAAAATTTATATCTCTAAGTAAGATTTCAGATTTGACATCTTTATGAAGTTGAGCGTATTTATAATTTTCAATTTTAAAATTTTTATATGGGTTTTGATTATCTAAGATGTCTTTAGCATATTGAGATACACTTTCAGATTGTATCTTGTCTAAATTTAATACAAGTTCCATTAAGCAGTTTGAGATATCTCTTCGTAACCTTTTTCTTCTAGCTCTAAAGCTAAAGAGTAATCACCAGATTTTACGATTTTACCATCTGCAATAATATGAACAAAATCAGGCTTTATATAATTTAAAAGTCTTTGATAATGAGTGATAACTAAGAAAGAATTATCACTATTTCTTAATTTATTTACTCCCTCAGAGACAATTCTTAAGGCATCAATATCTAAACCGGAGTCTGTTTCATCTAAAATAGCCATTTTGGGACTTAACATAGACATCTGTAAAATTTCTTGTTTCTTTTTTTCACCACCAGAGTAGTTAACATTTAGATCTCTTTTAAGCATTTCAGTACTTATATTCAATTCTTCTGCTTTTGATTTCATTAATTTAGCAAATTCCAATGCGTCCATTTCACTTTGACCTAAATATTTTCTTTTAGAATTGATTGCTGTTTTCAAAAAAAATGAAGTTTGCACACCAGGTATCTCCATTGGATATTGAAATGCAAGAAATAATCCCTCGTTTGCTCTTTCATCAACATCTAATTCCAATAAATTTTTACCATTGTAATCTATTGTTCCATCATTTATTTCATATTTATCTTTACCGGATAGCACGTAAGAGAGTGTGCTTTTACCAGAACCGTTAGGGCCCATAAGTGCGTGCACCTCACCTTTATTAATAGATAAATCCAAACCTTTAATTATTTTTTTTTCTTCAATAGAGACATGAAGGTTTTTAATTTCTAACATTATCCAACGCTTCCCTCTAAGCTAATTGCGACTAATTTTTGAGCTTCAACAGCAAACTCCATTGGTAAATGTTGAAGTACCTCTTTACAAAAACCATTCACAATTAACCCCACTGCATCCTCACTGTTTAATCCTCTTTGCTGACAGTAAAATAATTGATCTTCGTTAATTTTTGAGGTTGTGGCCTCGTGCTCAACCATTGAGTCGGAATTACTTGACTCTATATATGGAACTGTATGAGCTCCACATTGATTACCTATTAATAGAGAGTCACATTGAGTAAAATTTCTCGCATTTTTGGCTTTCGACAAAATATTTACAAGGCCTCTATATGTATTATTAGCTTTTCCAGCTGAGATGCCTTTTGATATGATTTTAGAAGACGTGTTTTTACCAATGTGTATCATTTTTGTGCCAGTGTCAGCTTGTTGCATATTGTTAGTTATGGCTACTGAATAAAATTCTCCTTTAGAGTTATCTCCTTGTAAAATGCAGCTTGGATATTTCCATGTAATTGCAGATCCTGTCTCGACTTGAGTCCAAGATATTTTAGAATTTTTCCCTCTGCAGGCACCTCTTTTGGTAACAAAGTTGTAGATGCCTCCCTTACCCTCTTTATCTCCTGGGTACCAGTTTTGAACTGTTGAATACTTAATTTCAGCATTATCTAGGGCAACTAACTCTACATTAGCAGCATGAAGTTGGTTTTCATCTCTCATTGGTGCAGTACAGCCTTCTAGGTAACTCACATAACTGTCTTTATCAGCAATGATAAGCGTTCTTTCGAATTGACCTGTATTCATTGCATTAATTCTAAAATATGTTGATAATTCAACTGGGCACCTTACTCCCTCAGGAATGTAAATAAACGATCCATCAGTGAAAACGGCAGAGTTTAATGCTGCGAAAGAATGATCTGATACTGGAATTACACTTCCTAGATATTTTTTTACTAATTCTGGGTGAGTTTTTACTGCCTCAGAAATTGAACAAAATACTATACCTAAGTCACTCAGTTGTTTTTTATATGTCGTGGCAACTGATACGGAGTCGAAAACAGCATCAACAGCTATACCAGATAACATTTTTTGTTCTTTTAATGGAATACCAAGTTTTTCGTAAGTTTTTAGTATTTCTGGGTCTATTTCATCTAGTGACTTTGGTTTATCTTTTAAACTTTTAGGTATTGAGTAATAATAACAATCTTGATAATCAATTTCTGGAATATTCAATTTGGCCCATTGAGGCTTCGGTAATTTGTTGAAGACTTTAAATGCATTTAGTCTCCATTCAAGCATCCACTCTGGTTCATCTTTTTGGGCAGATATGAATTTTATTATTTCTTCATTTAAACCTTTTGGAGGTCGGATCTCGTCTACTTCAGTAGAAAAACCATATTTGTAATCACTACTACCCAGTGTGTTTACTTGTTTAATTGTTTGTTCTGTAGCTGCCATAGGTCTCGATATATATGATAAATAAGGATTTTTACAAGAAAATACGAGTAAATACCCTAATTAGTTCAGTTTCTGTTTAATAATCCCACCACCTAAAACCCTATCATTATCATACAAAACACAAGCTTGACCTTTGGTAATTGCCTCTGCAGGTTCATCAAACTCAAAAGAGTAGGAGGTGGATTGTTTAATAAGTTTTCCCTTTTTTGGTTCAGATAAAGATCTAATTTTTGCACTACAAGGGATTTCAACAGTTTTTTTGGAAAGGTCGTACTCTGGCATAATGAAATTCAAATCACCTAATAAAAGGGATTTACCTAACAAATCTTTCTTATCACCAACAATTATTTGGTTTTTATCTTTAATGATATCAACAACATAAAGTGGGTCTTCATTTGCTATACCTAAGCCTCTTCTTTGGCCAACTGTAAAATTTTGAATACCGTCATGAAAAGATAAAACATTACCTGAAAGGTCGAGTATTTCACCTTTCTTCTTATTTGACTTAATAAATTTTTTATAATCTCCATCTGGAATGAAACATATATCTTGACTATCCTTCTTGTCATAAA
>CABZPR010000019.1 GCA_902527545.1 uncultured Alphaproteobacteria bacterium | reverse complement strand
TTTAAATAATCAAATCAAAAAATTCTATATTTCAGTAACTAATAATAATTTTAATAAAAATACTGATACTTTGATTAATTATAATTCTGATAAGAAGGAATTAAAACTAGCTTATAGAAAAATTCAATTAGGTAATCATGAAAATTGTTATTTGATTAAATTATTCACAGGAAAAAAACATCAAATCAGACTTCAATTCTACCTTAATAAAAATCCTATAATTGGTGATAAAAAGTTTTCTGGCAATAAATTTAATAAACTTCTTCTTTGTTCTTATAAAATTATTTTTAAACTAGATGAGAAATTTTATAAATTTAAAGTAAACCCTAATAAAATACTTTCATAAATTCTACTTTAAGATCTTGATATATTTTTCTTTTATTATAATTTATTTTTAGTTCTTTTAAGCTACTAATATCTTTGGAATTAAGACCACAAGGGTCGATTCTTTGAAAATTATCTAAATCAAGATCAAAATTAATTGATAACCCATGATGAATGATGCCCTTAGAATATCTAAGACCAATAAATATTATTTTTTTTAATTCATTATTATTTTCAACCCACAAACCTCTATTTTTCTCTTTTTTTCTAAAAAGTTTAATATCATTTCTCTTGAATGCTTTTATACATATGTCTTCTAATGAATTTATGTAATCTATAATATTCTTTTTTCTCTTTTTTAAATTAATTAAAGGATAAATTACTAATTGGCCGGGGCCATGAAAAGTGATTTTACCACCTCTATTAACTTTAATTACTGGGATCTTATTTATTTTATCTATTTTAAATTCTTTAGGAGTAGAGCTTCCTGCAGTAAAGACATTTTGATGTTCTAAGAACCATATTTCCTCTTCTTTTATATTTTCAGACATTTTTTGAATATGTTTATTCATTAATTTTGTAACTTCTTGATATTTTTTTTGTCCTTTTAGTTGTTTTATTTCAATCATTCTTTATTAATTAATCTATTAATTGCGGACGTGGCGGAACTGGTAGACGCGCAGCGTTGAGGTCGCTGTGGGATCAAATCCTGTGGAAGTTCGAGTCTTCTCGTCCGCACCATATTTATAATATAAATGCAAAAATTTAATAAAAAAGAATATATTGAGTCAATAAAATCTCTTCATTCTGCAGATCAAGCAGATAGTATTGAAAGCCTCCCATACGAAATACAGTCGTCTATACTAAGAACTAATACTAAAAACTTTCACCCAGATTTTATTGCTTACTTACGAGAAGAAACGCGTGACGATATTTTGCATATGATTCCAAATAAACAATTAGTTAATTTAATTAAATACTTAGATTTAGATGATGCGGTTGAAATCCTTGGTGATTTTGAAACTAATGAATTAGTTCAGATACTTTCCAAGCTTGGATCTCAGCAAAGAGAAAGAATTGAGGAAAGTTTACAGTATGATGAAAATTCTGCTGGAAGGCTTATGAATAGAGACTATCTTTCGATAAAATCTAATTTAACGGTTGGTGAATTAATTGATCAGTTAAGAAATTCTCGGAGAGGACCTAAAGATTTTTATAATATATTTATTGTTGATGAGCAAAACATTCCTATAGGATATATCCCCTCCGGAAGAGTACTAAGATCAAAAAGATCAAAAAAATTAAAAGATATTATTTATAAAGACATACATATTATTAAATCTGAAGAAAAAATTGAAGATATCGCCTACACCTTTCGACAGTATGGCTTGGTTTCGGCACCTGTAGTAAATTTAGATAATAAAATGATTGGTATCATGACAGTTGATGACGTTGTTGAAATTGATCACGAAGAGTCAGAGGATGATATGAGAAAGTTGGGAGGTTTGTTTGTAAATGACTTTTATAAAGGTGCTTTTACATCTGCCACCTCAAGATTTATATGGTTAGGGTTAAATTTATTGACAGCTATATTAGCATCTCTTGTTATAGATATATATTCAGACCAATTACAGCAAATGATAGCAATTGCAGTCTTGATGCCTATAGTAGCTTCGATGGGTGGTAATGCAGGCACGCAGGCTATGACCATATACGTAAGAGCTATTGCCACAAAGGATATTAATAATTCAAACTATATTAAATTGGTTGTAAAAGAATTTTTAATAGGAAGTATCAATGGTTTTGCACTTTCTTTAATAATGGGATTAATAGCTTATTATTGGTTTGATAGTCTTGTATTAGCATTTGCGATATCTTTTGCAATTTTAATAAATTTAGGTTTTGCTTGTTTAGTAGGCATAATTATTCCAATAACAATTAATAAAATGAAAATAGATCCAGCTTTAGCCTCTGGTATTGTACTTACAACATTTACAGATGTATTTGGATTTCTGTCATTTTTATCAATTGCAACTTACATATTAAATTTATAGTTTATTTCGATGATCAACGCTGAAATACTTAGAGAATATGATATTAGGGGTATTTACCAAAAATCATTAAAATTAGAGGATGTTGAAAATATTGCAAAAAAAATCTCAAATATAATTTCAAATATTAATACTCCTAAAATTATTATAGGTCATGATGGTAGATTATCTTCTTTAGAAATTAAAAATAAACTTATTGATACTTTCAGAAGACATGGTGTTGATGTAGTAGATATTTCATTAATACCAACTCCAGTGAGTTATTATGCTACAAAAAAACTGGATATTCCTAACTTAATAATGATTACAGGTTCTCATAATCCAAAAGAATATAATGGATTAAAAATAATTATTAATAATAAACCCTTTTTTGGAGAAAAGATAAAATCTTTAAACGATTTAGATGATGCCTATTTATCCACAACATTGGGTCAATTAACATTTAAAGACGTAATTACTCCTTATACAGAGGAAATAATTTCACAATTTAATAATTTAGATAAGCTTAAAATAGTTTGGGATCCAGGAAATGGAGCTATCTCACCAATAATACATAAAATTATTAATTCCATAAAAGGTACTAATATAATTTTAAATAGAAGTATAGACGGTAATTTTCCTAATCATCACCCTGATCCAACAATTAAGAAAAATATTATTCAGATATCAAACTATATAAAAGCAAAACAATTTGACTTAGGTATTGCTTTTGATGGTGATGGTGATCGAATTGGAATTTTGGACAATAAAGGAGAGTTAATTTACTCAGATATAATTTTTTTACTTTTGTCTCTCGATCTTTTAAAAGAAAAAAAAGACTTAGTCGCTATAGCTGATGTAAAATGTAGTAAAATACTTTTTGATACACTAAAAAATAATAACGTAGATATTCATATGTCAAAGACTGGACACTCTTTAATTAAAGAAATGATATCTTCTAAAAATGCAGATATAGCAGGTGAAATGAGTGGGCATATTTTTTATAATTATAAATATTATGGATATGATGACGCTATTTATGCTTCTTTGAAATTAATTAGAATACTCAACAACACAAAAAAAACATTAAATGAACTTACAAGTATTTATATGAAATCATCATCAACACCTGAGATAAAATTATATTGTGATGAAAAAATTAAATTTAGTCTTCTTGATAAAATAGTTGAAGATATTCCTAAACACTACGATAGTGGAGCTAATTTAATTACAATTGATGGTGTGCGGTTGGAAACTGAAAATTTTTGGTTTCTTCTAAGAGCCTCAAATACCCAAAATTGTATAGTATTTAGACTCGAACACTTTGTTAAAGATAAATTTAAAGAAGAATTAATTAAATTAATATCAATACTTGAGTCATATTCTTTGGATATAAAAGAATTAACTAGCTTTAATCAAACAGTCTAGTTTATTTAATTTAATTTCATCGCATAGATTTTTTGCTGTTTTTTGATCATCAACATTAATATAACTTATAAAATATATACCATTTTTTTTGATATGATGCTCAAAATTTCTAAGTATTTTTATTTTATTTTTCAGTAAAGTAATATGCATCTTTGATTTACTAATTTTTTTGAATGATGATGTCTGAACTATATAAAACCTAGTGCTTATTTTTTCATTTTTAACAGTTAATTTATTATTTTCTTCATTTTTGGGTGTAGGTTTATTTTTATATTTATTCATTAGAAAATTAATTTTATTGTTCCTTTCTTTAGCAGAATTTCCTCCAAAATATATACCTAATAAATATTTATCACCACTTATAGATAATAGTGATATCTGAAACCCAGATTTTCTTGTATAGCCAGTTTTTAAACCAATGTAATGATCATACTTTTCTAATAATTTATTATGAGTTGTATAATTTTTACCATTAATTTTAACTTTTGTTTTTTTAAAGCGATGTAAGTGCTCAGGAAAATCAATAATTATTCTAGAGCTTAATTTAAATATGTCATAAGCAGTCGATAAATTAGTTCTATTAGGAAGACCATGAGGATTTGCAAAATTAGTATTTTTTAAATTTAATTTCTTTGCATAATTATTCATTTTGTGGACAAATTTTTTTTCAGTGCCAGATATTTTTTCAGCTATTGCAACAGCTGAGTCATTCGCAGATTTAATTATTAATGAGTCAATTAATTCATCTACAGTGATGAAATCCTTCTCTGCTATACCTAACTTAGAAGGTTGTTGATAAGTTGCGTGTTTGGAAAAGTAAACACGATCATTTAAATTAATATTTTTAAACTTTAATTCATCAAATATGATGTAAAGAGTCATTAATTTAGTAAGAGAGGCAGGATAATTCTTCGTATTTTTATTAACTTCAAAATATATTTCTTGAGATACTGGATTGCCTATTACACTGGCTATTTTTGCAAATAATGAATGTGATAAATTGACTATTAAAATGATTGAAATAAGTATTATTCTCATAAACTTATTAATTTGTTATAATTAATCATGTCTTTAGGTTTTAAATTATATTCTTTTTTCAATGGTAATCTTGTTCATCAGGATTCGCTAGGTAATAAATATTATCATGATAAAAATAATCCATCTAAAAGATGGGTAGTTTATTCTTCAGGTTTTGGACCAGAGTCATTACCACCACAGTTTCATAATTGGTTACATAACACATCTGATGAAACATCCAGTTTTGAACTTGAAGAAAACAGTCAGGAAAGTATTGTGAAAAAAAGAGTTCAAAAGCACTCAGTTAAACATAAAGAAAATAAGGATAAGGGTTATAATAGTTGGCAGCCAAAATAATTAATGAAATAGATTCTTATGGTCAAAGATATTATTTTAAAATTGGTATAATTTTCACTTTTGTTTTAATTGCTATCTATTTTCTATTTATAAATACAAATCATAAAAACTCTATACCTTTTGTTGCTACATTCAATTACATTGAAGGTATAAACAATAATACTGAAGTTCAAATAGCAGGTATAAAAGTAGGGGATATAAGTAAAATAACATTATCTACTGATGGCGTTATTGTTAGTGGTAATATCGATAAAAATTATAACATCCCTAAGGACTCAATATTAAAAATTAAAAGTGACGGTATTTTTGGAAAAAAAACAATATCTATTGAGCCAGGATTTGGAGATTTTTTTAATAAATCAAATCAAAAATATGTGTTTAATCAAACACAAGACTCATATTCAGTTGATATGTTTCTCAGATATTTAAACGATTTAAATGAATAAAATAAATTTAGAATTTGTTATTGGATTATTAATATTAATTTTATCAGTAATTAGTATTTTTTATTATTCTTCAAAAATAAATTTTTTTAACAAGATCGAAACTTTTCAAATAAATTCTAGTTTTTTTGATATAGGCAACACGAGTATAGGCAATGATGTTAAAATTAATGGTGTAAAAGTAGGTGAGGTTTTAAATATTAGATTAGATCAAGAAACTTATATGGCTATAATAACATCATCTGTAAAAAATAGTATTAAGATTCCCGATGACTCTGTATTTAAAATTTCAAATAATGGATTTATAGGACCTTCCTATATAGAAATTCAATTAGGGAATAGTGAAGAACTTTTAAAAAATAATGACTACTCTGTTAATAATATTGATGCAGTATCTTTGGAAGAAATTATCAATAACTTTATTTTTGATTAGTATTCTTTTTCATCAGACACTAGCAAATGAAATTAATAAAACAAAGCTACTAATTCTAGATAAATCCTCATCATCAAAATATGAACTTGAATTTTTTGAGACATACCAATTCAGAAATTTATCTTTTGAAATGGTATCTTGCAAAACTATTGAATTTGATAAATATCTTGATACAGCTGCTTTAATTAGGATTTCCCAAAATGATAATGTATTTATTGGTTGGTTTTTTAAATATACTGATGAATTAAATTTATATTCCAATAAAATATATGAAATTACCTTAACTGATTGCTAATTAAATTTAGAAATATTTTTTTCGAGCCAATTTGTATTATACGTGCCATCGCTAAAATCTTTTTGTTTCAAAATCCATTTATGTAGTTCAATATTTGTATCAATACCATCAATAATAATTTCATCTAAAGATCTTTTCATTATTGATATGGCTTCATTTCTGTCTTTGCCTTTAGATACAATTTTTAAAACCAGGCTGTCATAGTGAGGGTTCACCTTATAATTTGTATACAAGGCAGTATCTACTCTAACCCCTCTCCCTCCTGGCACATTTATAAAGTTTACTGTTCCTGGGCTTGGTGAAAAATCTTTTGCATTTTCTGCATTTATTCTACACTCAATTGTGTGATTTTTTTTTAGCAAATTAGTTAAATCTACTTTATATCCTGCAGCAACCATTATTTGATTTTTGACTAAGTCAATATCAAAAGCTTCTTCAGTTACTGGATGTTCAACTTGTAGTCTTGTATTCATCTCTATAAAAAATATTTCATTGTCTTGATATAAAAATTCTAGAGTACCTAAACCCTCATACTTATTTTTTAGTAGCAAATCTTTTATATTTTTTTCTATTTTTTCTAAATTATTTATCTTAACAAAATCAGATGGTATTTCCTCGATAATCTTTTGATTTTTGCGCTGAATTGAGCAATCTCTTTGTCCAATTATTTCAGCATAGTTATTTACAGGATCTGATATAACTTGAAATTCTATGTGTTTTGCATTCGTTAGAAATTTTTCAGCATACATAGTGTCATTTCCAAAATAATTTTTTGCCTCTGCTTTTAATTGAGAAAAGAACTTATCAATTTCACTTTTATGATTAAAAACTCTCATCCCTTTACCTCCACCACCATAGGCAGCTTTGATTACGATAGGCAGACCAATTTCAACAGCTTGTTTTAAAGCTTCGTTTGTATTTTCTATATTTTTGGAATTTTTATCGCCTAATATAGGTAATCCAAACTCACTTGCCAAATTTAATGCATTACTTTTATTTCCTAATTCTAAAATTGATTTAGAACTAGGTCCTATGAATTTTACTTTATGTGAATTTAATATTTTTGAAAATTTATCATTTTCACTTAAAAACCCATAACCTGGATGGACCGCATCAGCTCCAGTTATATCAATAGCACTAACTATACTAGGTATATTTAAATAACTTCCATTTGGTAGGGCACTACCAACACATATACTCTCATCAGCGAGTTTTACATGCATTGCCTCTGTATCTACATTAGAGTGAATAGCCACTGTCTTAATGTTAAGTTCCTTACATGCTCGTATAATACGAACTGCAATTTCTCCTCTATTTGCTACTAGTATTTTTTTAAACAATTAAAATATTTCAAAAAGAGGTTGACCAAATTCAACAGCTTCGCCATTTTTAACCATAACTGTTTTTATTGTACAATCTCTATCAGATTTAATTTCATTAAATGTTTTCATGGCCTCAATTAAACATATAGTATCACCTTTTTTAATCTTCTGACCTTTTTTTGCAAATGGTGGAGAACTAGGTTTAGGAGTTAAGTAAATAATACCTACCATTGGACTATCAATACTTATTAAATCATCATTAGGCTCATTTTTATTATCTTGATTATTTTTAGGCAAAACATTTTGAGTATTTTGACTGGTACTATGAATTATATTATTATTTGATATTTCGATAGTGTATATTTTATTAGAAAATTTAATTGACCCTATATTATTATCTTTGATTTTTTTTATTAAGGCATCAATTGTTTGATTAATTTTTTTATCTAACATTACAACAATATACCTGATAGATTACAAAATAAAACTGTTATATAAACTTACTATTTAAATTGTTTTGCTAACTTTAAATCTTGATTATAGTAATTTGATTTAATTTTAACCCCATAACCTTCTTTTTTGATTTCATCAATTTTATAAAAGTTTAGCCGACCTACTAGTTGACCATCTCTAATTATAAATGGCGTATCATAAGCACGTAATTCAAGAACAGCTGGAATTCCTATTTTATTATTACCAAATCCAGGATCAAAAAATCCAGCGTAATGAACTCTAAAGTTACCAAAACTATCTTTAAATGGCTCTAATTCTGCTGCTTGATTATTTTTAATTATAATAGCTTCTTTGGATCTTAGAATATAAAACTCATCCCTTTCTATTATAAAATAATTATCTCTGGGGATAATCTTTTCCCAATATTTTTCAGATTTATAATAATTAATTTTACTCAAATCAATTGTTGAAGTGATTTTTTTTGCTTTGTATGCAGTAATTTCATTTCTTTTGATTGATACTGATATATCGATCTGTTTAATTTTATCTTCTGTCTTTGAATTTTGAAAAAATCTTATTTGGTTTAGTGATAAATTTTTTTTTAAGATAATGCTGAAGGATTGAGGAATGATTTCTAAGTATAATTTACCTCTATAGTTATAGTTAATATAGTCATATTCTTTTCCATTTTCAGTTATTACACGAGTAAATATATCTAAACGACCCGTTGTACTTTTAGGGTTTGATTTTCCCATTATATCATGTGGTAACCTTAACTTTTCATTTAATTCGCATAAATAAATACAATTTTTTTCTAAAAGTGTATTATTATTTAAATTAACCTTTGCAAGTGATAATTCTTTTATTACTTTTGATATTTTAATGTTGTTAGGTATGAAAGAGGCTTTTATTCTGTAACATTTATCAGATAAAGTTAAATCAAGTGAAGCCGGTTGTATTTGATTATTAAATAATGAATTATTAGAGTATATTCGCTTTTTCTTAATAAGATTTAATATTTGTTCTCTATTTAAATAAGGCATACGCTTTGTCTAAAGTTGGGATATTTTTAGTATCATATTTTTCACAAAAAAAATCAGATTTATTTTTTGAGTTTATAGTTTTATAAAATTGACAAAAATAGAAATTTGAAAGATCGAACATTTTCATTTTATCATAATATTTTCCATAAACAAAATAATAATAATATTCACTCATAATGCTCTTATCAAATTTTAAATCTTCCACAATGGAATAATTATTATTAAGGTTATTATCTAATATATAATTTATATATTCTATTTTAAGATAGGGACTGTTATTGATTGTCATTAAATTTTTAAATTCATTATCCCAATTATTAATAAATATACCTTTTTTAAAACCTTCATATTTAATCAACTCTTTACTTATATTGTTTAATTTCTCATCTTGATTAAAGATACCTTTTTCTAAATTTTCGAAAAAAATATTGAAAGATTGATCATCTGAGTTTTTAGAGTATTTTGACTTAATCCATTCAAATTTTTTGGAATTATTCTTTTTTTTATAATTCAGTTCCTTTAAATTATTTATTCTGTCTTGACTGTTTGGGTGTGTTTTAAAGTAATTATTACTTTGATTGGTTGTAATATTTAAAAAATCAATTAATTCTAAAGTATTGATTTCATTTATTTTAATTTGTTGAATCATAAAATTATCTGCTTCAATTTCATGGTTTACCGAATATTTAGAAATTTCTTTAATAAGGCTAGTGTTTAATGTAATGGATGTACCAATTGCGATATTAGAATTATTTGTTAATGCTGCCAATCCAATAGAAAATAAATTATAAAAGGCAGTTTTATTGCTAGCTAATTGACTTTGAATTTTTTTAGACTGTAAATGATTATTAATTATATGTCCATATTCATGTAAAAAAATAGCTTTAATCGTATCCTCATTATTAATTATGTCTAATAATCCAGTCGTGAAATAAACATTATTACTAATTACAAAAGCAT
>CABZPR010000018.1 GCA_902527545.1 uncultured Alphaproteobacteria bacterium | reverse complement strand
GGTATAAATGTTAAGGGAACAACAGTTGTTGTTTATACCATTTCAGGTTTTCTAAGTGGAATAGCTGGTATTTTACTTACTGCCAGATTAAATACGTGTGTCCCTCAAGCAGGATTTACATATGAGCTTGATGTCATTGCAGCAGTCGTAATTGGTGGGGCCAGTCTAAATGGTGGAGTAGGAGGTATTGCTGGAACAATTGTTGGTGTTTTTATAATAGGTGTTTTAAGAAATGGTCTTAACCTTCTAGGATTCTCTCCATTCGTTCAAGGAGTTGTCATTGGTGCAGTTATTGTGTTTGCTGTCGCCTTAGATACCTTCAAGAAAAAAGAAAGATAATCATATTTGGATTTTAAAGCTTTATTTAATTTAAAAGACAAAGTTGTTTTCATTACTGGCGGTGGGAGAGGTATTGGCCAGAGTCTTGCAAATGGTTTTTATAACAGTGGGGCTAATGTTTCGATATGTGATCAAAATGAAGAAGGAATGAATGAAACAGAAACTATTTTAAAAGAAAGTGAAATCAAAGATCAAAATTTTGTTAAAAGTATAGTTGACGTAAGAGATAAAAAAAGTATTGCAGAAGCAATTTTTAAAACTGAAAAAGAACTTGGTCCAATTGAGGTTGCAATAAATTGTGCTGGTATTGCAAATGCAAATCCAGCTGAGGAGATGTCACAAGATCAGTGGCAAAATATGTTCGATATAAACTTATCTGGTGTTTTCTATTCTTGCCAAGAAGAGGCTAAAGCAATGATTAAGAGAAAAAAAGGTTCAATAATTAACATTGCATCAATGTCTGGAATAATTGTTAATAGGGGACTTAAGCAAGTTCATTATAATTCCTCAAAAGCTGGTGTTATTCATTTGACAAAAAGTCTGGCGATGGATTGGGTTGAATATGGAATAAGAGTAAACTCAATTAGCCCAGGATATACAAAAACACCCATGAATTTAAGACCAGAAATGGTTGATCAAGTAAAGCTTTTTGAAAGTGGTACTCCTATGAACCGCATGGCTAATCCTGATGAGATTGTTGGTCCTGCAATATTTTTAGCAACTGAGGCGTCTTCATTTTGTACAGGTATAGACTTAGTTGTTGATGGCGGCTTTACTTGCTGGTAGCAAAGATTTTTCTTATTTAGCTAAATGTTTATAAAGAGCTTTTTGAGCAACTTTCAAGGCACCCATTGCATCATGATTTGCTTGAGCTTTTGTTAATGCTTTAATGTCTAAATCATCTAGGGCATTATCAACAGCTTTTAAAAAATCAATAGCCATATTTGCCATTACCACACTATCTTCTCTAAATGGAAATTGATCCAGTTGCCATACACCTTCCCAATTATTTTTTCTAAGAACGTAAAAAAATTCAAAAAGTTCTATGGGGTGTAGACTGCCAGCTAAAAGATCATCGTCCCATGATCTAAAGTTATCATTAACATCCATTCCAAATAGCCTAGCATAATCAATAGCTAATTGAGCCGAGTCAGCAGCTGACTCTCCACCGTAAATTGCATGACCAAAATCAAGAAGAAGGCCGATATTAGGAAGGCCTATTTTTTCAATACCAAGAATAGTTCTTGAAACAGAGTCATAACTCATTTTTACTCTCGGCTCTCTTGGTTTATATTCTATTACAAAATTTAAATCAGGATTTTCACTTGCTAAATTTCCCACTCCATCCATTGAATTTTTCCATAAAGATTTATGATCAACTTGAAACGGATAGTCCCAACCATCTTGTCCAGGCCAAAGCTTAACATATTTGGCATTAAAAAATCTCACAGCCTCGCAAGCTTGAGTAATTAGTTCATGCGCTCTTTTTCTAATACCCGGATCAGGATTTGTGAACGCTCCCTTTGAGAATTCTCTTGTATAAATTTCAGGAGTAATACCAATCACTTTTAAATTAGCTTTATCGAGAGCATCTTTTATTTGCTCATTCGAGTAACTTCCTCCAAAGTATGGAAAATTAAGATCTACGTATGAAAGGTCTTTTACTTGTCCAGCAAGTTCTATGGCATCAAGTACACTTCTTGGTTCGCCATAACCATCTGTAGCATATCTATCAAGATAGGTGGCAAAATGCCAAATGCCAGCGCCAAACTCTTGTTTTTTCATGAGTACATATTCTATTATTTAAATTATTTTATCTATCAATAATTATAATTAACTTATTGTTCAAGAATTGAACAGTTGAGATGATATTTTTGTCGCAAATGTCTCATTTGCATGATTTTTTTACAACATTTATTTGGAATTGATCAAAAAAATTGACTAATATGCATTCGTTTATAAACATAGGAGGAATTTATGAAAAAAATAATTCTTACAATTCTTGTATCATTCCTATCTCTTTCTGCTTTTGCTGAGAGATTTGTAATGGTTACACACGGTGAGGGTAAAGACCCTTTCTGGCCTGTTGTGCAAAAAGGTGGTGAAGATGCTGCTAGACACGTAGGTGCAGATTTTGAATACATTTTCAATCCATCTGGAGACCTAGGTGACATGGCTAAGTCAATTGCAGCTGCTGCTGCTACTCAGCCTGATGGTATGGTAGTTTCACTTCCTGATCCAGAAGCTTTAGGTCAAGCAATCAAAGATGCTGTTGCTGCTGGTATTCCAGTAATTACTATGAACTCAGGTTTAGAGTCTTCAGCTTCTCTTGGCGCATTAATGCACGTTGGTCAGCCTGAATTTCTTGCTGGTCAAAAAGCTGGTGAAAGAGCTAAAGCAGAAGGTGCAACTAAAGCACTTTGCATGATTCAGGAAGCTTACAACACTGCTCTTACAGATAGATGTGGCGGTTACGCAGAAGCTTTACCAACAACTAACGTAGACACTTCTAATGACCCTGCTTCAATCCCAACAAGAGCTGCTGCTGGTTTACAAGCAAACCCTGACGTCGATGCTGTATTATCAGTTGGACCACACGTTTGTTCAGGTGTTCAAAAAGCTATTGATGATTTAGGTATGTCAGTACACCACTCTTGTTTTGACTTAAGCCCAGAAGTTATGGATTTAATCGCTTCAGGAAAAGTTGCATACACCATTGACCAACAACAACGTCTACAAGGTTATATGCCTATCGTAGTTCTTCACCTATACAACAACGGTGCTGGACTATTACCAGGTGCTAATATTCCTTCAGGACCTGGATTTGTTGACAAGTCAAATGCATCATCAGTTTCTGCACTAGCAGGTATTGATAGATAATTTTATTTAATCTTAAAGTGGGCAATTTATTGCCCACTTTTTTATAAACTACTGAGAGTATTTATTTACATTTAATCATGTCAGCCACAACTCAAAGACAAGAGTCAGATAGACATCAAAAAAAGACATGGTTTACAGCATTAATATCTAGACCAGAAGTCGGTCCAATAGGAGTGATGCTCCTTTTATTTGGTATGTTGGGCTACTTTTCAATTCCAGCTGGGGAGATGTCATGGAACCCCTTTACCGGTGAGGGTTTTAATGCTCTTGGTATTAGAAATTTTTTAAGAGTTATTTCTCAATTAGGTATAATTGCAATAGGAGCAGGTTTATTAATAATCGCTGGAGAATTTGATCTTTCAATCGGATCAATGATTGGTTTCGCTGGTGCTTGCATGGCAATGATTTTAAGATGGGGTTTTTCAGTCATCATACCTTACATATCTTTTGAGGGTGGTTTTCATATTGAATTTTATACGTTATTTCACATCTCTGATGTCTCTCCAATTTTGGCTATCTTCATAACTTTATGCTTCACTTTGTTTTTTGGTTGGTTACAAGGAACTATTGTTGTTAAGTCTGGTTTGCCATCATTCATTGTTACACTTGGGGGCTTATTTTTTCTCAGAGGATTAACAGAAGTTTCTCTAAGATCTTTTAATCATAGACCAGATCAGACAAAAGGGGCGACTACTGTCACAGAGATTCCAGATATTAAAAATATTGTAAATGTCCCTGGCCATGGAGAAATGGTAAGAGAAAAAGCAAAAGCTTTACCGGAAGCTGATCTTGTAGCTATAGCTAAAGATATACCAGCTGATACAGTTGCAACAATTACAGATAGATTAGAATACACTTACCAAAGAGTAGCTGAAGCCAAGACACAAATTTTGCTTGATAAAGGAACTAAACCTTTACAAGAGGCTTTAGCAAACGCTCAGCAAAGTGGAAATGATTATATGGTTGGCATGATTCAAGAAAAAATTGCTAACTTTCAAATCGATCCAGTAGTACCTAAAACAGTTACTGATGTTGATATAGCAAGAGTTTACATTGACTCTCTCATTACTGCCCGCCCCGTTGCGAATTTTTTTGGTGGAGATATTTTAGAACCTGTTTTTGATTGGCTCTATTACCCGGTTGACTGGAACACTAATAATTTTGGAAATCAGTTTGCCTCTGGTTTATATTCCTGCGTTATGATTTGGCTAATTTTAGCCATTATTTGTTATATTGTACTGAGCAAAACTCAAGCAGGTAACTGGATTTACTCAACTGGTGGAAATTTGAGTGCAGCCAAGGCAAATGGTGTACCTACAGATAAGGTTAAAGTATCTCTATTTATGTTTTCTGCTTTTTGTGCAACAATTTTTGCAACAGCTCAAGTTTTTGAAGTTAATACAGCAGACGCGGCTAAAGGTAATTTAAAAGAATTAGAGGCGATTGCTGCAGCTGTGATTGGTGGCGTTGTTTTAACAGGTGGTTTTGGCACCATACTCGGTATTGTTGTCGGTGCATTTATATTTGGTGTTGCTAAAGAAGCATTCTTTTATATTCCAGGTATAGACGGATCATTTTATAGAGTATTCTTAGGGTTAGTAATTATAGCTTCTGCTTTAACTAACGAAAATATTAGAAAACGAATTATGGGTAGTATTTAGTTATGGAAAACAATAATTCACCATTTATAGAAATTACAGATCTTGTAAAAAAGTTTGGAACATTTACAGCTTTAAATGGTGTTTCTTTAAATGTTCTACCAGGAGAAGTTCACGCATTACTGGGTGATAACGGTGCTGGAAAGTCTACTCTTATTAAAGTCTTATCAGGAGTTCACCAGCCAACTTCTGGAATTATTAAAGTTGGAGGAAGTGAAGTAAAATTTAGCTCTCCAAGAGAGGCTACTAGTGCAGGTATTGGAACTGTTTATCAAGATCTGGCACTTAATGCCTTGACTTCTGTTACACGAAATTTTTTCTTGGGAAATGAATTAAAAAAAGGACCTGGCCCTTTTGGAATATTAGATTTTAAAAAAATGGATGAAATTACGATTACTGAAATGGGAAAAATTGGCATAAATATCTCAGATCCTACTCAGCCAGTTGGAACTATGTCAGGTGGTCAAAGACAGACACTTGCTATTGCAAGAGCTATATACTTTGGTGCTAAGATTTTAATTTTGGATGAACCTACATCTGCACTTGGGCAAAAACAACAAATGGAAGTTTTAAAAACTATTAAAAAAGTCCAACAATTAGGGAATATAGCTATTATTTTGATTACTCATAATGAAATCCACGCAAGACTTATTGCTGATCGATTTACATTCTTAAGCTTAGGTGAAGTAATAGGATCTGGAAAGTCATCAGAATTAGGTGGAGATGATGTTAAGCGTTTAATGGCTGGTGGTGCTCAAATAGGTGATTTGGCCAAAGAGCTTGAGTCTGTATAATATTTTTACTAGTAAGAGCTAGGATTATTATCTTTATCAGACTCATCGTGGTTTTGATTAGTAAGCTCTTTGAATTTTCTCACATGAGAGGCTGCTGCTCCAGATAACAACCTTACATCATTTGTAATTGTCACAAGATCAAAACCCCATTCGGATGCCTTGGCAGCATACTCTGGAGTCCCACAATGAAGACATCCAACTTTTCCATGTTTATGAGCAATATCTAAAATTTTCTTTTTAGACTCAATCATCTCAGGTTCTGTTCGATCAAACCCAGGTGGTAACTTTCCTTGGTTCAGCCCTATTGTTAAATCTGCTGTCCCAATATAAAGGCCATCAAGGCCAGGAGTGGATGCTATATCATCAAGATTATCAAATGCTTCTTGAGTTTCTATCATGGCAAGACAAAACGTTCCCTCATTTGACTCATAAAAATAATTTGAACTAACGGAAAAGTTAGCTCTCGTCGGACCAAAACTTCTAATACCTACAGGTGGATATTTACAATCTTGAACAAGTTTTTGTGCTTGCTCTTTATTATTAATCATTGGGCAAATGATACCCAAAGCACCTGCATCCATAACTTTCGATATTACTGCGTGATCTAATCCTGAAACTCTACAGATTGGAGTGACACCGCTATTTCTAATACTTTGCAACATTTTAAATAAATCACTAAAGCCAATCATCCCATGTTGATAGTCAATGGTAAGGGCGTCATAACCTTGCTCAGACATAATTTCAGCAGTAAAAGTATTAGGTATTGATAAAAAGCTATTAACAACCACTTCTTTTTTTTGCCATTTAGCTTTTACTTTGTTTTCAATCATTGAGTGTTAGATATCAAAATTATTTAAAAATATAATTATAACAATTATTCATTATTCATGAATAAATGCATAAATTTAATCAATATTCTCCATCCTCCCACTTTTGACAGATTTATAAGCAGTTTCGGCTAAGAGAAGAGCTCTTCTTCCGTCTTCAAAGCCAACAGATACAGGCTTTTTTTCCAAAATTGTTTCGACAAATGAGCTAATAGAATTCATATAAGACTCTTGGTATCTCTCAATAAAAAAATTTAAATAGGGTTCACTCTTGTCAACAAAATCTGAATTGTATTTTTTCAATTCATGTGGCTTTCTATTTTCAGATATAACCATCCCTTTGCTACCAAACAACTCAACTCTTTGATCATATCCATAAGTTGCTGATCTAGAGTTGTTTATATGACATTGTTTTCCCGAGGCTGTTTCCATTATAATCATCAAGGTGTCACTATCATTTAATTCAGATTTAATTTTTGGATCTATTAAAGCATTAGAAATTGCAAATACCTTAACTGGCTCTTCACCAAGCATAAAACGGGCTAAATCAAAATCATGAATTGTCATATCTCTAAATTGTCCACCAGACACTTTTAAATAATCCCAACTTGGTAGACCTGGATCTCTAGATGTAATCAGACATTGATGAAGCTCACCAATTTCACCATTAATAAAAGATTTTTTTGCAGCCTGATGACCAGGATCAAATCTTCTATTAAAGCCTAATTGAATTGGAACTTTATTACCTTCAAGTCTTTTTGAAAACTCATCAACTTTTTTTATATCGAGGTCAATAGGTTTCTCACACAAAACAGGTTTTTTTGATGCAACAGATCTCTCTATGAAATCAATATGTGTATTTGTAGGGGAAGATATAAGAACAGCATCAATATCATTATTGTTAAAAATATCATCAACATTTTCCACAGCAATTACGTTTAAATCATTTGATACTTTTTTTGCAAATTCTTCATTTGGGTCATAAATGCATACTAAATTTGTCTGTTCATGAAGTTGAATATTCTTAGCATGCATTTGGCCAATTCGCCCGCACCCAATAACTGCAATACTAACTTTTTTCATATCACAGAATTATAGTATTCTTTAAATTTTAGAAATAAAAAAAAATTCATTTTGAATAAAATTTAAGTATTCTTTAAAAGGTTTATTTATCTATAATCTTTTCATAGGAGGGGTTTATGAAAGCAAAATTGGGAATAGCACCTATAGCATGGTCCAATGATGATTTACCTGAACTAGGAGGAGAGACTTCTTTGGATACCTGCCTTAGTGAGTCAAAACTTGCTGGATTTACTGGTGTGGAAACAGGTGGAAAATTTCCAAAAACTCCTGAAAAACTTGGTCCAATTTTAAAAAATCACCAACTATACTTGGCATCAGGGTGGTATTCAGGAACTGTGCTAGATAATGACCTAGAAAATGAAAAAGATAAAGTCCTTCAACAGCTCACTCTCTTCAGAGACCTAGGCGCAGCAGTTTTAGCATATGGAGAAACATCTGGAACTATCCAAAATATTAGACATGCTCCTTTAAACACAAAAAGAAAAATACATAGTGAGGATTTTAAAGAGTATGGAAGGAAACTAACATTATTTGCAGAATTTTGTGCAGATTTTGGTGTGCCAATTTCATTTCATCATCACATGGGTACAGCGATTGAGACTGAGGATGAGCTTGATAAATTGATGAACCACACAGGTGAGGCAGTAAAAATCTTATTTGATACAGGCCATATGACCTTTGCAGGAGGCAACTCTTTGAGAGTAATAAATAAATACGCAAAAAGAATAAATCACTTTCATGCTAAAGACATTCGCTCAAAGGTTGTAAATGATTTAGATCGATCAAAAAAAAGTTTTTTAGATTTTGTATTAGAGGGAGCCTTCACAGTCCCTGGAGATGGAAATATTAATTTTAAGGAAGTAGTTGAGACATTATCAAATAATAATTACGAAGGATGGTTCATTGTTGAGGCAGAGCAAGATCCCGCCAAAGCAAACCCATTTGAATATGCTAAAATTGGAAATAAAGAACTTGTAGAATGCTTAAGTATGTATGGATATGAAATAGAGGATTATAGAGATGAATAGTATTAAGGGAAAGTTTGCACTAGTGACTGGAGGAACGCAAGGTTTAGGAGCAGCAATAGCAAAAAATTTTGCCGATAGCGGAGCTGAAGGTATTGTCACAATTGGTAGAAAAGAGGATAAAGGGAATGAGGTAGCAAAAAAAATTCAAGATGAAACTGGATGTAAAGTAATTTTTGTAAAAACAGACCTTGGAGAGGTCCAAGATTGTAGAAATGCAGTTTCAGTTGCCAAAAAAGAATTTGGGAGATTGGATGTTCTTGTAAACGCTGCCGGTATTACTGATAGGGGAGATATTGTTAATACGAGCGAAGAACTGTTCGATAAAATGATTGGCACCAACTTAAAAGGCCCTTATTTTCTTATACAAGATACAGTGAAAATTATGATTGAACAAAACATAGAGGGTTCAATTATTAATATTGGATCTGTGGCAGCTATGACTGGTCAACCATTCATATCAACTTATTGCGTATCAAAAGGGGCACTTGCAACATTAACAAGGAATACAGCATTCGCTTTGTTAAAAAATAAAATTAGAGTTAATCAGTTAAATATTGGTTGGATGGCTTCAGATGGAGAACATGAGATACAAACAAAATATCATGGTGCCTCAGAAAATTGGTTAGAAGATGCTGGTAAAGCTCAACCATTTGGAAGGTTGCTTGATCCAAAAGAGGTAGCTAAAGCAGTTACATTTTTAGCATCTGATGATTCAGGTATGATGACAGGTTCTGTTGTAAACTTTGACCAGTCGGTGTGGGGAGGATATCCTTTTGCACCTCCTCAGCCTGCAGAAAAAATGGAAATAAAATAGTTTAATTTAAATACTTTTGGGCACTTTGTTGACAGCTCTTTAGTGTAATTTCCAAATCCTTATTCAAAAAAATATACTCATAAATTTTATGACCAACATCTTCAATAATATTTGAATAGGTTGGCAAAGGATATCTTGCCCATTCTATAATTTTTTCCTCCTTTTCCATTTTATCAATTTCATTAAATATTGGACTTAAAGCTCTCACTTCAGGATCATTTACGACACTAAAAACGGGAGATGATAAACTACCATGCTCAATATAATATTTTATAAATTCAGGAGAGACAAAATTACGAATATTTTTCATAACAAAAGGTATTTTTTCAGGAGAGATATTTGAGGGTATGCCTAATGAAAACCCACCTATTGGAGATACTTGAAAAGAGGAATTTCCAGCGGGTCTTGGTAAATAACCAGTTTTTTTATATGCAGGTGAAGCCTCATTTAGTTCGAACAAATGAGCTCTACTACTCCAATTCATTGCCATAGCTGATTTACCCTGACTATAATATTCAACACATTCATCATTGGAATGAGCAGATAATTCATTTGGCGAGTATAAAGTCAATTTTTTCAACATTTTAGCTGCTTCAAAAGATGCATCAGATAAAAAATTTGCTTTTAATAGTATTTTTTCCACATCTAAATCATAAATATTTTTCCCAATGTACCTGAGGTTTACATATGGTTTTCCATAATTTGCCATTGCTAAAATAAAACTAGTAGCAAGTGGTTGACCTTTTTTAGCTGGCCAAGAAATAGGACTTTCTATCTGTTTGTCACCTTTTAATACCTCACAGGCATGGAGTAAATCCTGAAATGTTTTTGGTGGACTCAAAGCATATTTTTGAAAAATATCTGTTCTATAAAATAATAGATCAGGAATTGCTTCGATCGGAATCCCATAAAGTTTTTTATTAAAAGAACTTGATCTTACTCCTGAATAGTGAAAGTCATTCAAATTTATTCCAACATCTTTAACAAAATTATTCAAAGGAAGAAGGCAATTTAATTTAGTTAATTGTCCAATCCATGGAATATTAAAAGCAACTATGTCAAATTTAGACTTTTTATTTGATGAGGAATTTTTAATTATTACATTAAGTAGTTTTTTGCTTCTCTAGAAATTAGTCTAGCAACTTCTACCAAATGTTGTTCACCAACAGATAATAAATTTATTCTAGTAGATGGGTCTACTTCAGTTAATCCAACTTCATCAAGATATGGGCGTGCCATCTTTGCCAATGTATTAAGAGTGGCAAATTTTTTTACTTTAGCTCCAGTAAGAAAAATATTTTCTGCAACTGACATATTAGGAATCAAGCTTAATTCTTGTTGAGCAATAGCAATGCCAGACTCCTCTGCTTGTGAAGGCGTTTCAAATTTTACTTCTTTACCATTGATTTGATAACTGCCTTTAAAACCAGGGTCAAATCCACTTATAATTTTAACAAGAGTTGATTTCCCAGCTCCATTTTCTCCAACTAGTCCCATAATTTCACCTTCGTTTATCTCAAAATTTGCTTCTTTTAGAGCCTGTATAGCCCCAAAAGTCCTAGAAACTTTTGAAATTTTAAGAATTGGATTTGTGGACATATTAAAGAAGATTGTACACCTTATTTATTTATAAAACACACACAGGGATAGTTCCCTGTGTGTAAAAATTGTTATGAAAAGACTAAAACTTAGTCCCAAGCACCTGAGCAAAGCTCGTTGATGCCATATAACTTACCATCAAAACCTCTAAGTGCTGTGAAGTCCATAGTGGCACCAGTCACTGAAGGGTTAGGTGTAAAGTTAATGTAGTTTGCTAGCTTACCGTTCTCCATGTACTCTTTAACAAGAGCTATAGCTAATTGACCTTCATGAAGAGGTGACTGTAGAGTAGTACCAAATTGCTTTCCATCAGTAATCATCTGCTTATCACCGTTACACACAGTACCAACTGTAATGACAGCATCACTATCTACACTGCCACTTTTGCCAGTACCTGCATACCAGTCAACATTATAACCAGCTTCTTCTAAAGCCTTAATACCACCAGTTAAGATCGCATCGTCCATACCATATACAAAATGAATTCCCTGATCTTTAACTTTAGCTATTAGCTTAGCTGCTCCTTTATAACCGTTAGCCTGTCCAAATCCCTCACCGATGTCACCGATAAGATTTAAGTCAGTTCCAGCGATAGCTTGTTTGAAAGCATTTATTGATAAGCCATATCCACCGTAAGAGTGAGGATATGATAATGCAATTACATTATATCCATCTCCACCTGCAGCTTGTTTCATCTTCATGGCTTTAACCATCATCTCACCTGCGTTATATGCGCGAAGACTATCATCTGGTCCGGCATATCCAAAGATGAATGCTTTATCTTGCTCATTAGGTAACTGATTGATTTTTAAAACTGGTACTCCGGTTTTAGCAAGCTTTCTTAACGAACCTAAACCTGCAACAGCATCAGGTGGCCACCAAATAAATACATCAGGTAGTGCGCCACTTGACAAGTATTGTTCTACTTGTTGGTTTTGCTCTGCTTGGTTATAGTTGTTTTCAAAAACAGTAATATCATAGCCATATTGCTCTGCTGTAGCTTTAATACCTTTAACGAACGCACCAACATAAGCCTCAGATGACGCAGCATTAAAAGACACGATTTCAACTGCCTTAGCTGAACCGAAAGAAAAGCACATTAGAACAGCTAATACTTTTATTAGTTTGTTCATATTGATCCTCCTAATATTCTTATATATAGAAATTATCCATGATT
>CABZPR010000017.1 GCA_902527545.1 uncultured Alphaproteobacteria bacterium | reverse complement strand
GTAATTTCTATTACTCAAACTCAATCAAAAGGAATGTCTTCATTTGGTCTTGCAAAAAAATTATTACAAGAAAATAGAATAGAGAAACTAGTTGTAACTGATAATAACAATAAATGTATTGGTTTAATTACTGTTAAGGATATTCAAAGAGGAGAGAAGTTTCCCTATTCTGTTAAAGATAAAAATGGACAATTATTAGTTGGTGCTGCAATAGGAAGTAAGCCTAATGACTTACAAAGAGCTATAGAATTAGATAAAGCTGGTGTTGATATTTTATTCATAGACACAGCTCATGGTCATTCATCAGCAGTATTAGAGTCTTTTAAAAAAATAAGAAAAAAAATAAAATTACCTATAGTTGTAGGTAATATTGCTACACCTGAAGCTGCTAAAGACTTAATTAAATTAGGTGCAGATGCAATCAAAGTAGGTATTGGTCCAGGTTCTATCTGTACTACTAGAATTGTTGCAGGTGTTGGAGTACCTCAATTTACTGCAATTCAAGATATTGCTACAATAACCAATAAAAATAAAATTCCAATGATCTCTGATGGAGGGATACGTTATTCTGGTGACATTGTAAAAGCTCTTGCAGCTGGAGCCAACTGTATCATGGCAGGCTCTTTATTTGCTGGAACAGATGAGTCACCTGGAGAAGTTTTTCTATTTCAAGGAAGATCTTATAAGTCCTATCGTGGAATGGGCTCTCTGGGAGCTATGGCCAGAGGTTCAGCAGATCGATATTTTCAAGATGAAATTAATGAGGCTATCAAATTAGTTCCTGAGGGTATTGAGGGAAGAATTCCTTATAAAGGTCAAGTATCTAATGTTTTATTTCAATTGACAGGAGGTTTGAGGTCTGGAATGGGATATACGGGCTCTAAGAACCTTAATATACTCAAAAAAAATGCAAAATTTGTCCGTTTGACCAATTCTGGTATTAATGAAAGTCACGTTCATGGTGTCCAAGTAACAAAAGAAGCTCCAAATTACCGCTCCAATTGAGTAAATCAGTATTAATTATAGATTTTGGATCTCAATATACACACTTAATTGGAAGGAAAATTCGTGAGTTGGGAGTTTATGCAGAGATTTATCCTCCAAAGTATCTCAACAATGTAACTAATATTTTAAACCATTCAGTTTTAATATTATCAGGTGGACCAGACTCTGTTTTAAATAAAAATGCACCTAAAATTGACATACCTTTAGATCAAATACCTATTCCAATTTTAGGTATTTGTTATGGATTTCAATATATCTCAAAAGAATTTGGCGGTGTTATAGAAAAAAGTAACCAAAGAGAATATGGAAAAACAATTATAAAGATATCAAAGTGTGATTTATTTGAGAACACTAACCCCGAGCAACAAGTATGGATGTCTCATGGAGATAGTTTAACAAAAATTCCAAAAGGTTTTAAAATTCTTGCTAAAACTAAAAATAAAATACCAGCAGCTATTTATAAAAAAAATATTTATGCAATACAATTTCATTGTGAGGTTACGCACTCTGAATTTGGCAATCAAATTTTAAAAAATTTTTTATTTAATATTTGTAACTTAAAAGAAAATTGGAAAAATAATGATTTACACCAAACTATTGGTAGATATCTAAGAATTAATGTAAAAGAAAAAAAACCAAATATAGTGTGTGCAGTATCAGGTGGGGTTGACTCTACAGTTTTGGCATTTGCTATATCAAAATATCTGAAATTAGATAACGTTCATTTTATATTTGTAAATAATGGATTGCTTAGAAAGTATGATATTAAAAATATAAAATCTGTATTTAAATCCTTCAATTTAAAATTAAATATAATCAATGCAGAACATATCTTTTTAAAAAAACTAAAAAATGTTACTGATCCAGAACTTAAAAGAAAGATAATTGGGGGGTTGTTTATAGAGGTATTCTCAAAATATATTAGAAAATTATCACAAAATGATTTCTATCTCGCACAAGGAACTCTATATACAGATATTATAGAAAGTCGCTCTTACCATGGTGGAAAGAGTGTGACTATAAAATCACATCATAATGTTGGAGGTTTACCAAAAGACCTTAAATTTGACGTTATAGAGCCTTTTAAAGAGTTATTTAAGGACGAAGTTAGAAGATTAGGCCTATTCTACAAATTAGATCAGAGATTTGTTAATCGACATCCTTTTCCAGGACCAGGACTGGGTATTCGCTGTATTGGAAAGGTCAACAGACAAAGACTAGATACTTTAAGAGAAGTAGATGAAATTTTTATTAATTTTTTAATCGAAAAGAATTTATATAACAAATCATGGCAAGCATTTGCTGTCTTACTTCCAGTTAAATCTGTGGGTGTAATGGGCGATGAGAGAACTTATGAAGAAACTTGTGTCTTAAGATGTATAAATTCAGTTGATGGTATGACAGCAGATGTTACACAAATTGATATAGAAACTTTATCTGAAGTAGCAACTCACATAATTAATAAAGTTCCTAGAGTAAATAAAGTCCTATATGACATAACTAGTAAGCCCCCATCTACCATTGAGTGGGAATGAATTTAGATATTACAAAATTATCAATTGATGAATTAAAAACATTTAAGAAATTTAATAGAGAATTTTTACCAAAAATTAAAAAATTAGATTTTAATTTTGCTGATATGAAAAAAGGAGAATTAATGCTCATATCAACCCCAAAAGATATTATAAAATTTATTAAAAAAACTCCCTCTACCAAAAAGTATAACTTTAAAGATATTAGACTAAAGTTGGCTAAAAAAAGTAAAGCGGACAATACTTGTCCAGTAACTTTTGGTATATTTCTAAGATTGGCAATAGATTATTCACTTATAGAAACAAAATATTTAAAACTTGAATGCCCCAACTTTCCTTTTTGGAGAGTTGAATACGATAAAAAAAGTAATGTTTATCAGAAAATAAGAAATTTTGATAATCTACTTAAGAAATATGATGGTCATTAAACTTACACAAAACTTACACAATTTAAAAAATGGCTTTAAAATAGTTGATAAACAATGATATTTTTAGCATCTACTATTGAGTGGGAATAAAGAAATGAAATATTTTCTCGTAGTTTTTTTGTTTATTTTTAGTTTTGCTAAAGCTGACAAGATTTTACCATTTCAGGCAGGTCAGGGATTTGATGAGAAATATTTGTGGGGAGAGGCTAATAGTGATAAAAAAAAATGGCTAATCCCTAAAAAAATTCTCAAAGATCAATTTCTTGCTAAATTATTAGCTTATGATAAATCACAACCTTGGTATACTCTGCATGATTTTATAGCGACTGGTGATTTTAATAGAGACGGAGTGCAGGATTATGTTGTAACAGTTCTTAATCTTGATAAGAATTTTAAACAAAAGTTAGACCCAAATCTTGGGATATATGTTTGCAAAGCTGATAAAAACGCTGGCGCTTGTTTAGCAGAAGCCGGAGTAACTCAACACAATTATCAAATTATTCTTGGTCAATCAAAAACAGGTAGAGCTAAAGGTAATGATTCTTTTTGGGGTACGGGTTTAATACAAGACAATTTACCTTTTATACAAAGTGGAACAGCACAACCCCTTGTCGCGGACTTTAATGGTGATGGCTGGGATGACATATATTTGGCAGCAGCAGTAAATGATTTTGGAACAGGTTGTGGGGGTTATCACTCGTATTTTTTATCACAACCCGAAGGTTTTTTAAAAGAGTCAAGTGCTACGCATATTAATGGAGCAGACTATAATAAAAAGTTCAAAAGATTTTGTAATTTTTCACACCGAGCTGATGCGGGTGATTTTGATAAAGACGGTGACATGGATATCATTCATGCCAGTGTTGATTGGAAAGAAAGCAACGGTGAAATGCTTTGTCTAATTAATGACGGCAAAGGCATAATGAAAAGTACCGTTTGTGCAAATCAGTTTGGTTTTTTAGCTAGGCATGCAGACTTCAATGGAGACGGTTATATTGATATACTGTCTGGTGGACATAGCTCTGATTGCTTCAATTATCATAACAATTGGCCAGGTCACAATACTAAAAATAAAGAAAGACATAATATTAGAATTCTATGGGGTGATGGTTCCAACAAATGGAACACTAAAAACTCAAAAGAAATAAAGAATGTGGGGTATCACACTAAGACAAAAGATAAAATTCCACTTTGTAATCCAGTTGGTACTATGATTGCAGATGTTGATAACGATGGAGATATGGACATCGTTGGTTCCACTATTGGTCTTAATTATGTTGGTGGCTATTTAATTACTTATCTAAATGATGGTGGTGGTAATTTTTCTATATTTTGGCAACATTCAATTCACAGTGTAACAAAATATAATCAAGAAAATTGGCCAAAATCTGAAGTTGGTCATGATGAAAATGGTTGGTATCTCTCATTACATCCACTAGATGTTAATTTTGATGGGCATATTGATTTTTTGGTAAATGGGCATCATTTTGTTAAAGGGAATAACGACGTTTACATTAACAATGGGCAAGGATCATTTACCAAAATAGGCAATAAAGAGTTGATGGAATATGCTAAATTGTTTTAGTTTTAATATAATTAATTAATATTTTTCTTTTTATACTTCAGATATTGATAAAAAAAACTATTTTATAATTGTGAAAGATAAATTTAATAGAATAGAACGTTTACCTCCTTATATTTTTGGCGAGATAAATAAACTCAAAGCTAAACTTAGAAAAAATGGGAAAGATATAATTGATTTCGGCATGGGTAATCCTGATATGCCCACACCAAAACACATTAGAGACAAACTAAAAGAAGTTACAGATAAACCTGGGACTGGAAGATATTCAGTCAGTAAAGGAATACCTGGGCTAAGAAAAGCTCAAGCAAAATATTATCAAAAAAGATTTGGTGTAAAATTAAATCCTGATAGTGAAGTTATTGTAACATTGGGCTCAAAAGAGGGCTTAGCTAATTTAGCTCAAGCAATATCAACACCTGGAGACATTATTATTTCTCCCAACCCCTCATATCCCATACACCCCTATGGATTTATTATAGCAGGTGCATCATTAAGACATTTACAGACAATGAAAGACGGAGTTTTTGATCCTGAAACTTATCTTGAAAGATTAGATCGATCTATAAGAAATAGCACTCCATCTCCAGTAGCTCTAATTGTATCGTTTCCATCTAATCCAACAGCTCAAGTAGTTGACTTAAATTTTTATAAAGAAATAGTAAAGATGGCTTTGAAGTATAATGTTTATGTTTTATCAGATCTTGCTTATGCTGAGATATACTTTGATAAGAAACCACCTCCGTCAATTCTCCAAATAAATAGAGCTAAAGAAATTGCTGTTGAATTTACATCTATGTCAAAAACTTATGCTATGGCCGGTTGGAGAATAGGTTTTGCCGTTGGAAATAAAAAACTAATTGAAGCCTTAACAAAAATTAAATCTTACTTAGACTATGGAGCTTACACACCAGTACAAGTTGCAGCTGCAACAGCACTTAATGGTCCACAAACCTGTGTCTCAAGTATTCGGGCAACTTACGAGAGTAGACGAGATGTTTTAGTTGAGTCTATGTCAAGATCTGGTTGGGATATACCTAGTCCTGCGGCTAGCATGTTTGCATGGGCACCAATCCCTAAAAAGTACCAAAATAAAGGTTCTTTAAAATTTGCTAAAGATTTAATGGTCAAAGCAGATGTAGCTGTTTCTCCTGGCATTGCTTTTGGCGAATATGGTGAAGGTTTTGTTCGCATAGGACTGGTTGAAAACGAGCAAAGAATTCGTCAAGCAGCAAAAAATGTACGTAATCTGAAGCTTTAGTCTAATTTTTACTCATATTTTAAATAAAATAAAATATTGCTTATATTCTTGATAATTATATAAAACCAACCTTAAGATGATTAACACAAAAAAAATAGGTTCTGTGCTCAAAAACATCAATGATATTGATGAATTGAGCATTTCAGATGTAATTGATTGTAATCAAGGTCAATTAATTGCTGTTAAAGTAATTTCAGTCAATCCGAATTATAATAAATTGGAGTTAGTCTCTGGAAGAATTACTGAATTAACAGAAGGAGATATTATCGTTGGTGCCTTGGGTAATAGAATAGCTTCCTCAGGAATGACAGGTTCTGTTCCAACTGAATTAAATAAACACGATAAAATTCACATTTTAAATTTAGGTGGCGTAATTGGTAATTGTAAAGATTTTAATATTCTCCTAGGACCAGCTACAGAATGTGAAGTCCTCGGATCGATTGTAGATAATAGTAACAAACAATTGAATCTAGTGGATTATTCAAAAATTAAAGAAATGAAAATTGGCAATAAAGTACCATCTATTGCAGTCATCGGAACAGGTATAGACTCTGGTAAAACTACTGTCACATCCTTTATAATCAAAACTCTAAGTAATTATTTTAAGAAAATTAATGCATGTAAGTTAGCAGGCACCGCTTCACAAAAAGATCTATATTCTTATGAGGATAATGGTGCATATAAAACATCAGATTTTGTAGATTATGGTCTCCCCAGTACATGCATGAATGATAAAAAAACTATACAAACCTGCTCAACGTCAATTATTAGTTATATGTGTGAGGACGCAGAAATAGTTTTAATGGAACTGGGGGATGGTTATCATGGCGATTATGGAACCAAAGAAATCATTGAAAATACTGAAATTACGGAGTCAATTGAAGTCATTATAATTTGTGCTTATGACGTATCTGGAGCAGTTAATATAATAGAAAATTTAAAATCAAATAATTTAGATGGTAAATTACTTATAATTAGTGGACCAGTGACTAATAATGTATCTGCTTACAAACAATCAATCGATAAGTTTTCAATTCCAAATTCAGATTTTTTAAATATTTATAATTCAACTAACCATGTCAATGTTTTTGCTAAGATAATTAATAGGATTAATAATGATTAAAGTAGGCATAATTGGAGCAAATGGTTATTTAGGCGTTGAGTTAATACGAATTCTCTCTGTACACCCTGAAGTAAAATTATCAAAAATCTTTAAAAGAGAAATGGAAATAGATGAGGAATTTCCACATTTAAAGTCATTAAATTTAAAAGATTTACAGACATCTAATCTTGATGATTTTAAAAATCTCGATTGTGTTTTTTTATCATTACCTCATGGTTCAGCTTATGAATATGCTAAAGAATTATTATCAAAAGTTAAAATCATAGACCTAAGTTCTGATTTTAGGATTTCTAATCAAGAGGATTATCACAAATATTACAAATCAAATTTTGATGCTGACATTCAAAGCAAGTTTCAATACGGATTTATTGAAAATTCAATCGATGATATAAAAAAGTCTTCTAATATATCCAATCCTGGTTGTTTTGCATTAACTGCTCAATTATCATTATTACCATTTCAATCTTTAATTAAAAAAGTATCTATTACTGCAATTACTGGATCAAGTGGCGGTGGTAAAAATCCCTCTAATAAAAATCATCATTCTACACGATCTAAAGATATTTTTTCATATAATGTAAATGCACATCGACATTTAGCTGAAATTTATCAATCTTTTCCCAATCTAAAGGAGTCTTTATCATTTGTTCCGCTGTCGGGACCATTCTCTCGAGGTATATACCTAACAAGTCACATAGAAACATGTGAAGATACAACTGATGAGTCCTTAAATTCCATTTTAATTGATTGCTTTAAATCATCACCTTTCATAAGGGTACAAAATAATACTAAGCTCTCTAATGTAATTGGATCGAACTATTGTGATATTTCATTATCATTCAAAGATAATAGACACTTCGTTGTAGAGGCGTGTTTAGATAACTTAGTTAAAGGTGCCTCAGGTAATGCTGTAGAGTGTATGAATATTATTTTTGATTTCGATCAAACATTAGGGTTGAAACAAATGATTCCATTATATCTATGATCAAAAACCAAAATTTTTATCAGTCGATATTACAGAATTCTACTCTTGTTATAAAAGTAAGCGGTAAGATTTGCGATAATCAAGATAATATCGATAATGTTATTAGTGATATTAAAGAGTTATTAAACTCTATTTCTAAATTAAAAGTTGTTTTAGTCTTCGGATTTGGTCGCCAGCTAGATAATTATATGATTGATATTCACGGTATTGAACCAAAAAAAATAAATGGTAGAAGAATAACTTCATCTCAAGATATCGAGGCCGCAAAAAAAATATCTGGTCAAATTTTAATTGATATTTTTAGTTTGAGTTCAAGATATAATATTAGAAATTTTCCTATTCCTATTTCAAAAAAAGATTTTATAGCAGCAAAGAAAAGAGAAGTTGTTGATCAAATTGATTACGGTCAAGTAGGGGATGTTGTATCTGTAGACGCTTTACAAATTAAAAACTTATTTAAAGAACACGATATGATAATTATGCCAAGCCTAGTTTTAGATAAAAATACCTCTGAAGTATTAAATGTTAATGCAGATACAATTGCTACAGAACTAGCAATTAATCTTTCTGCTAGTAAATTGATATTTATCTCAGATGTTCCATATATAAAAGACCTAGAGGGAAAAAGAATTTCATCTGTCGATGAAAATGTTGCAAAAAAACTTTTCGAAAAGAATATTATATCTGATGGTATGGTTGTTAAAGTTGATAACTCATTAAAGGCTTTAAATAAAGGTGTTCAAAAAATCCACATTATTAGTGGAGAAATAAAAAACGCCTTAATAACTGAACTTGAAACTGAAGAGGGCATCGGTACGGTTTTCCAAAAAAATGAACTGGAGTACTAATTTTTTAATTTAAGAGCAATTCCTATAATTTCTTTTCCTTCATCATCCCAAGGACCTTCAGCATAATAGTTACCATCTTTATTTTTAGAAGTGGAACCAACAATTGCCATTGGTTCAGTCTCTCCATCTGAGGCTAGGTCTAAATTTGCACTAATCAAAATTAAACCATCTTCTGTTTTGAAATTTATTTTTTCTCTATTCTTACTTTGAATATCATTTTCCATTTCAAATGATTTATTTAATTTGGTAAATGTTAGTATTCCATTACTAATAGTTGCTTGATCAGAACCTAAATAATCATCTTGTTCTAGTTTTCCATTATCATCATATATTTTCCAATACCACATTAACTCATAATCTCCATCTTCAAAATTTTCATTTGATGCGATGGATTGATACTTTGATTTGTCTATTAATATTTGAGAATTATTAGCTACAGCGACTTTTGTATTATTAGAATAATCCCATTCTATGTCAACAACAGCTAATGCTTTAGGTGCTGTTTGTTTTGTTAACTCATTGCAATTATATCCTAAATTCTCAATATTAAGCTTTTCGCAAGACCTCGCTAAACTTAATTCATCATACGCGACAGCCATTTCATGACCCTTAGATTTTGTATATAAACCATATTTATAATCCCAAACCAAATCTTCATTAGTGTTAAAACCTTTAAGTTTACTCCAGTTTGTAGTACCCCTATGATCTATTATCAAGTTACCGTTAATCCATATTTTAAAATATCCCTTTTCAGGATTATCATCGAAGTTAATATTTTGAACTACATCAATCCATTCACCTTTTTTAAATTCATTCCATTCTAGGGCTAAAAGTTCAAAATCTCTAACCTGACAATAACTTCCACCTCCAAATCTATCACCAAGACAATAGGGGTTACTATCTTTAAAAATTTGCATACCCATACTAGCTTCACTTCTCATAACAAGTCCAAATTCTTTTCTTACTCCAAACATAAACATTGGTGGTGTGAATTCATTTCTAGTATGCCATTGCTGAATAGCTACAAATTCAGGTGACCAATCTTCAGGTTTACTTACAATTTTGATAGAGTAAGATGTCCAAACATTATCCTTAAATTTCCCATAATAGTTAATAGGAGAAAATTCTGCTCTTGTATATGCCCCTCCGAGTCTTTCACAGTCTCCTTTAATACCTATGCAATCTTTTCCTAATCTAAAAATTAGTGCTGTTTCACCAAACCTAGTATCATCAGTTATGACTGATAAGATATTGTAGTCTAATTTGTTCATTATATTTTTATAAATTGAGTATCTATTTTTTATATTTTTACTGCCAAGTTCTGAACCATTTGGAATATTCAAGGTCGTATCTTGATTTGAAAGTCCTGCATTCTTTAAAAGAAAAACATCACCATTATTAGAACTTGTTAAATTAGATGTTGACTCTTCTGAGGAACTAGAAATTTTTCCGTCATCGCCAATAGTTAGTCCAAACAAAATTTTTGGTAATAAAAATAGAATTAAAATGAATAATTTAATCATTAAACTAATATTTTTTAAATATTTTATAAATAAAAAAAAAAAAATTACAACGATTTTGAGATTATATCTAAACCATTATTTAACTCTTTTTTGTTAATTATTAGAGGAGGGGTTATTCTTATAATGTTACCCTGAATAAGTGTAGTGATAAGTCCATTATTAGCCATTTTTGTAAATGTTTTTAAGGCAATTTCATTCGTTTTAAATTCTATACCAGCCATGAGACCTAAGCATCTGGTATCAACAATTTTATCTTTATGATCGTTATGCATTTTTTTAAGTAAATTTGATAAAAATTTACCATTAATTTTCACTTTATTTAAAAAAGCCTTTTTGTTTATAGATTTCAATACATTATATGAAACTCTCGTTTGAAGCATACCACCGCCAAATGTAGAACCATGAAAACCAGTTGAAATCATCTTAGATATATATTTTTTTACTATTGTTGCGCCAATAGGAATACCAGAACCTAATCCTTTAGCTGAGGTTATAATATCCGGATTAACACCATAATGTTTGTATGCAAAAATTTTTCCAGTTCGACCTATACCGCCTTGTATTTCATCTCCGATAAGTAAAACTTTCTTATTTATACATATCTCTTTTATAGCTTTAGCGAAATTCTTACTGCAAATATTTATTCCACCATCTCCTTGAACAAATTCTATTATTATTGCTACCGTTTTTTTATTTACTAATTTTTTGAGATGAGAGACATCATTAAATTTACAAAACTTTACTTTACCTGGTACAGGCCCTATGTCAGATTTGTATTTTTTATTACTGCCAACTGATAAGGCTCCAATTGTTCTTCCATGAAAAGAGGAAGTCATAGCAATAATTTCATCTTTGCCCTTTTTACTTCCATAGTTTCTTGCTATTTTTAATGCAGCTTCAATGCTTTCTGCACCTGAATTAGAAAAGAACACATCACCTTTGTTAGAATTTTCAGATAATAATTTAGATAATTTAGTCTTGAACTCATGCATTTGAGACCCCGATAAATGAGTTATGCCAGTTTTTACTTGATCTTGTAAACTTTTTCTTACAACTGGGTGATTATAGCCAAGAGAATTGACTGCAACTCCTGCTGAGAAATCCAATAATTTTCTTCTATCAGAGGTGTATAAATAACAACCATTACCCTTTACAACTTTAAAATTACTAAATTTGTATGTTTTTAATAAGTTATTCATGTTTTTTATTTATATTTTTAATAAAAAAAGAAAATTTTGATAGTCAAAATCTCCACTGGCTTATTTTATTCATAAGAAAATCTCTAAAAGCTATTAATTTTAAACTTCCTTTTAGATTTTCATGATAAACCATATGAACATCGTAACTTGGTCCTTCTATATCTGGCAATACTTTAACAAGATGGGCTTTATGTTGAGCCATATAATCAGGTAATGCTGCTAATCCTGCACCAGTTTCTACGGCTACTAATAAACCATATAGATTATTAATTGTAATATGAGGTCTTCTATTTTTTTGGTTTTTTTTAACACCAGTTTTCAGTATCCAATTGGTGTCAGAAAGGGGAGATGGTTTTCCGATGCCATATGTAATTAATCTGTGACTATTAAGTTCTGATCTTCTTAAAGGCATACCCATTTCATTTATATAATTCGCTGATCCATAAATATGGTATTTGATTGTTGCTATGTGCTTTGAAACTAAATCTAAATGTCTTGGTTTTCTCATCCATAAACCAATATCATAATCTTGGCGAAGCATATCTTGCTCATCCTCAGAATAGTTTAGTTTAAGATTAATTTCTGGGTATTCATGAATAAATTCATTGATTCTTGGGCTAAGCCACATCGATCCAAAAGCAACTGTAGTATTAATAGAGAGGTTACCAGTGGGAACTGACTTATATTCAACTATCTTTTTTTCAATAGAATTTAAATCAGCAAATATTTTTTCAGTTTCTTCAAAAAGATAAGAACCTTGCTCTGTAAGAGTTATACCTTTTGTGTGTCTTTTAAATAGTTTGGTTTTTAAACTATGCTCAAGAGATTGAATTTGTCTAGTAATAGCAGATTGACTGAGGTGAATAGTATCCATAGCTCTAGAGATGCTACCAGCTGTAGCTACGTGATAAAATGTTTTAAGTCTATCCCAATCCATTAATTATTGTATTCAAATCTCCGTTTAATATCAGAATATCTATTAAATAATATTTTTTTGAGGATTTCAAATCCAATAAAATATTGTGTGCATCATTTAATTCATTCTTACTTTCAATAAGTTGTGTAATATCTATTTTTTGAGCTTTATATAAAATTTCGTTTCCTTGTAATTTTAATTCTAAGCTATCAATTATTTTTTCTTGGTTGTTTATTTTATTTAAATAAAAATCATAATTGTTCCAAGACTCTAAGTAAGTATTAAGTAAGTCTCTCTTTAAGTCTTTATGTTCTAATAATTTCTTTTGATAATTATATTCCTCAATATTAAAATTATTTTCATCTTTATAGCCGTCATAAATAGGAACGCTAAAAGATAGTGACAAAGAAGAGGATCTTCTATGATCAATTACTGCAGAATAATTATCACTCTCACTAAGGGAATATGTAAGGTCAACAGAAGGTCTCAAATCTTTTTTGCTCATCTCTAGTTCAGGTAAATATGTGTTTTCAATAAAAGAGAGATATTGGCCATAAGAGGAATTCATCAATTCTGAAAATAATTTCTTACTAATTTGTGAGTTAGATACGTCTATCACATAATCAAAATTTACATCTTCATCATAAATTTCTAAATCAAGTAACTTACTAACTTGAAGCATTAAATTATCTATTTTTCTATCATAATCTAAAGACACAGATTGTGCTTCTAATAGCTCATTTTCTAAATCTAATACCTCTGTTTTTGTAACTCTGTTTGCCTTAAATAATATTTCAGCTTCTAAAACTTTTTTTCTATAAAATTCTAAATTGAGTTGTTGATTTTTCTTTTTAAAGATTAATGTTTGTAAATTACTATAACCGTTTAGGAGTTCTTTGATTAATAACTCTTTTTGATACTCTCTAAGATAGTCATACGCTTGATTTCTAGTTTGCGTAGTAATTAAATTTAACTGGCTAAACCCACCGTTATAGAGGTTGACTGTGGCGCTTAATGTATGAGTATTTGAATTCAGCGTAGAAGTAGTATTAGTACTAGTAGTACTGTTTGAAACATTAAATGAATAATCAATTTCTGGTATGTAGAGTGTATCAGCTAATTCTAAATTTTTATCATCAATTAGATTATCGTACTTAAATTTAGAATTTGTTTCATTTTTTTCGACAAGAATTTTAATTAAATCAGTTATTTCATAGGATAAAATACCTTTTGAAAAAAATAAAAGGAATGTACTTAAAAAAATTATTTTGATTTTTGCCATTCTCTCTCCAAATTATTCAAATTCCATTTCAATTTTTTTTTATTCATTGTTTTTTCCATTTTTTTAAATCTTTTCTCAAATTTCCTATTAGAGTCCCTAATAACTGTTTCAGTATCTAGGCCTAATTTTCTCGATAAATTAATACAAGAAAATAATAAATCTCCTAATTCTTCTTTAATTTTTCTTTTATTTTTTAGTCTTATTTCATTTGAAAGTTCAATTAATTCCTCTTTCACTTTCTTTAACGTTCCATTTGCATTTTTCCAATCAAATCCCTCTTTTGCAGCTCTTTTTTGAAGTTTAAGTGAGCGAGTAACAGCAGGCAGGTTTACACTTACACCATCTAAAACAGACTTAGCACCTTTCTTTTTTCTTTCAAATTTTTTTTGTGTTTCCCAAAAATCATTAACATCTTGAACAGTTTTGATTGACTCATCACGCATAAAAATATGAGGATGACGAGATTTCATTTTTTTTACACTTGTATCAATGACATCATCAATAGAAAATTTCTTTTTTTCAGCAGCAATAACTGAGTGATAAATAACTTGTAGTAATAAATCGCCAAGTTCTCCTTCTAGCTCTTTGTTATTATTTGACTCAATTGCTTCGATAACCTCATAAGCTTCCTCTAAAGTATACTTTGCTAATGATTTGGAAGTTTGTTGTATATCCCATGGACATCCATTTTTTGGATTTCTTAGTCTCTTAACTACATCAATTAAATCATTTAATTTGTTCTTTTTTTTTACCATGCTAATGCCTGTGCTTGAAATATTTGACTCTTATAACTTCTAATATCTGCATATGCATCATAAATTTTATCTTGTTTTCTAGCGCATAAAATAAAACCTTCGCTCCAGTCTGTAGTTTTAAGGCATTTATGTCCTTTTTTATTTAATTGAGAAATAAAGGGCGAAAGTCGCTCTTCTAATAATAATTGTTTCAAATTTGGATCATGAGGGTGAAAAAAAGCAGGTAAATGCTCTGATGAAACTCTGGGTTCATTTAAAGCTTGGTCAATAGGCATATTTGAAAATATATAATTCATTAAAAATTGTGCTTGCCATTGATCTTGAGCGTCACCGCCCATAGTCCCACAACTTAAAATTTCTCTCTTATTTTGATTGATAATCAAAGTAGGGCTCAATGTTGTCCTTGGTTGTTGTACAGGTGCTATAAAATTTACGTGACCTGGTTTTGATAAATAAAACGTCATTAATCTATTACCTAGGGGAAATCCTAATTCATTGATTACTTCATTAGATCTGATCCATCCACCACTTGGTGTGCACGAAATAGCATTATTATCTTTATCTATAATACTTATATGAACTGTGCCAGCGCCCCATGGTTTAATATCATTTTCAATTGGGAGTAATGATTTCTTGGATAGGGGGTTCCCTGGAATTATAGAGTCAATTGCCTTATCTTTAATTAATTGCATTCTTTTATTTAGGTAAGAGTCATCTAATAGGTGATTTGCTTTGACTTTTGAATTGTAATTCCCAGTGAAATACATCTCTCTGTCAGCAAAAGTTAATTTTAAAATTTCTGTAAATTTATGAATATCACCAGCTGAATTAAGTGATTTAATTTTTTGTTTGTTAAGCATTTTCAACATCATTAAACTAGTCAATCCTTGTCCCCAGAAATTAGTTTTATGAACTTGGTAATCACCATATTTTTCTGAAATTGTTTTTTCAAATTTCACATTAAAATTTTCAAAATCTTCTTTTGAAAGTAGACCTTCATTTTTTTGTGAATATTTTAAAATTGAGTTTGCAACATCACCTTTATAAAAAGCATCATGTAATTTATTAAATTTATTATTTCGAGATCCTGTAATCCTTTTCTCGTAATTACCAAGATAATCAATTAAGTTTGCGTAAGCCGAATTTCTGAATAAACTTCCTACTTTTGGAATTTTATTATTTTTTAAATATAATTTAGCAGAATTTTTCCACTCTCTTATAAATTTACCTTTTAGACTTTTTAACCCAAATTTATTTTGGTTTATTATTCCTGTGTGTAAAGGATATCCTTCTTTTGCGTATTCTTTTGCATATTTAGAAATAGTCCTAAAATCTAATGTTCCATATAATTGTAACATTCTAAAAATACTAGAAAATGCTGCTGGAACTCCAGCACATAATACTCCTTCATCTGGAACTTCTGTAAAACCCCTGGTAACTAAATTTAAAAAATTAAATTTTCTTGGCGATAAAGTATTTCCATTTAACACAACAGGGTTTTGGTTTTTGGGTTTTAATATCATCACACCTTCACCACCCATTCCAAACATTTGAGGATTTACAAGACCTTCAACTAACATTGCTCCAGCAGCAGCATCAAATGCATTACCTCTGTCTTGATTTAAAATATTATAGGCTGTCATTGAGGATAAATTTGAATGTGTTGCTACTGCACCATTAGTACCAGAGTAACTAGGTATAAAACTATTAGAGTTATTATCTTCAATTCTATAAGATCTATTCATTACGCATAAAGTTTAGTATTAATAATTAAGTTAAATAGTTTATGAAATTTCATAAAATATTTCTTTTTTTAAAGATTGCATTATAAAGTTATATATGACCTGGAAGTTAATATCAAAATCTTCATATACACAATTACTTGGTGAATTAGAGACAAAATCAGAAAATAATCAGGATAAATATCGAATGTTTGTTACTGAAAAACATCTTAACTCAGGAAAATTTGCACATGGAGGTTTCTTAATGTCTTTTTTAGATAATGTTATGGGCAATGCTGCTTATAAGTCTTTTGGGAATAAACCTTGTGTTACTATATCCATGAACACTCACTTTACATTTTCAGCTCAAAAAGGTGATGAACTAATAGGCTTACCAACTATAGAGAGAATGACTAAAACACTATGTTTTGTTAATTGTAAAGTCTTTTCAAAAAATGAAATTATTGTTTCTGGAAGTGGTATATGGAAATTAGTTAAAACTTCATCTATTAAATCTGTTAAAGACAAAAAAGCAGATGATGATGGTGGTTGGTAGCTATTTAATTAATCGATTTTGAAATTAAAGAGAAATTTTTCAGAGGCTAATGCGTGCAAAGCATTATTTTTCTCAATTTCTTTTTTTGTTGGACTTTGGGCAGTAAGAATACCAGATATAAAAGATCAAATTAATGTCGATTATACAGGTATGGGATATTTGTTTGTAATTTTTTCAATTGGCTCTGTTTTAACTATGATAGTTACACCAAAAATAACACAAATATATCCCTCAAAACAAATCTCACTGTTATCAGGTCTTGCTATAAGCATTCTTTGGCTTTTAATTCCATTTGCTCAATCTTTTATGATTATGGCAATATTGAGTTTTATTTTCGGTATTTGTTACGGACTATTTGAGGTAATTCTTAATGTTCAAGCTACTTCTTTAGAAAAAAGATTTAAAAAACCTATGATGTCAGGATTTCATGCCTTTTGGAGTATTGGATTATTATCTGGATCTTTGTTAACTAGTTTATTTCTGGAATTTAAAATAAGCTTTATAATAAATTCAATTATATTTGTAATAATCTTATCACCATTAATATTTCTAGGTAGTTTAACTATAAAACAAAATAAATCAGACTCTTTATCTATTTTGTCTATATTTTTCAATTGGCCCTTATTTCTTGTAATCTTATTTATTTTATCAATTACAGCAGTATTTTTGGAGGGTGGTACTGACTCTTGGGGTTCTTTATATATGAGAGATTACATTAATGCAGATGGTTTTAATATTGGACTTGCTGCTATAGCATTTAATGGGAGTATGGTTATTGGTAGATTAATTGGAGATAAGTTAAAAGAAATATTTGGTATTTATAATTTTCTTGTTTACTCAGTGATAGGTTCATTACTGGGTTCATTAATTATAGTTTTAAGTAGTTCTCTATCATTAGCAATAATTGGTTTTATAATTGCTGGTTTTAGTGTTTCTTCAATTATTCCTATTTGTTATACCTTTGGGTCTTCTATTAAAAATGTTAATGCTACGGTAGGGATAACTATAATTACAATAGGTGTTTATGGGGTCTTTATGATTGCACCACCAGCTTTAGGTTATGTTGCTGATATCTTCGGTATTGAATTCGTCTATATTCCGATGTTAATACTATTTATAATATCGAGCATAATAGTAACTTCTCAACAAAAGTTGTTTAAGAATTAATTTCTTTTTAATATTAATATATTTCCAAACAATACAAGAATTGCACCGACATACAAATTTAAGTCCCACTCCAACCCTTCAAATATCGTAGAAATAATTAGAGCAATAAGAGGCATAATTATAGCAATGTATGCGGCATCATTTGCGCCAATATTTTTAATT
>CABZPR010000016.1 GCA_902527545.1 uncultured Alphaproteobacteria bacterium | reverse complement strand
AACTGTCATTACTGAGAAACAAATTTTAAAGTCAAAATTTTTAATCATATGACTTTTCCTTTAAAGATACCATTTGGCCTAAAAATAAGAACCACTATTAATATCGCAAAAGAGATCGCAAATTTATAATCAGTAGAAATAAATTGTATTAGTGTGCTTGGTTCTAAACCTTCAGGCATGACGTACTTAAAAAATTTTTTATACGCATAGGTAAGGCCTATTTCAGAGAAAGCAATTAGAAAGCCACCATAAAATGCACCTAAAGGATTTCCAATACCACCAACAATTGTTGCTGCAAAAATAGGAAGAAGGTTATTAAAATATGTAAATGGCTTAAAACTTTTATCCAATCCATACAAAGTTCCAGCGACAGTCGCTAAAATTGAAACTATTATCCAGGTCAGTAAAACAATTTTTTTTGGATCAATACCTGATAGCAAAGCTAAATCCTCATTATTTGAATATGCTCTCATAGATTTGCCTGTTTTTGTTTTGTTTAAAAAATAAAATAGTATGGAGCAAGTAATTATTGTTGTAATTAATGTTATAACTTGAGTTGATTTTAATGCTAGTCCCTCATTTAACCCTGTCATTTGTTTAAATTCTCTAGCTTTCATAATAAACTTATGACCATCCATAAAGTTTATATCGTTTGGTCCAATGATAATTCTAACCACTGCGTTTAAAACAAACATAATACCAAGACTAACAACTATAAAAGTTACAGGGTCACTTTTTTTATTTCTGTAATACTCAAATACTGTTTTGTCAAAAAATAAGCTCACTGCAATTGTCAATAGAATACCAACTGGTAACGCTAGTAAAGCAGTTGGAAGTAAGCCAAACGTAATTCCTTTTGACTGTAAAAACCAAGTAACAAGGATTACAATCATCGTTCCAAAAGCCATCAAGTCTCCATATGCAAAGTTAGCAAATCTTAAAACACCATAAATAAGAGTTACTCCAATTGCGCCCAAAGCCAGTTGAGATCCATAAGTTATTCCTGGCACAATAATAAAGTTTGTAAGAAGTATGATTGAGTTTAAAAAATCCATTTACCCACCTAAAAAAGCCTTCCTTATCTCTATGTCATTTAGAAGATAATCACCTTTGCCTTCGTATGCATTTTTCCCTGTAACTAAAATATAACCTCGGTCAGATATTTCTAAAGCTTGGCGGGCATTTTGCTCAACCATTAGTATAGCTATGTTTTGCTTTTTTATATTTAGTATGTGTTCAAATAATTCTGTCATTATTACAGGTGAAACCCCTGCAGTTGGTTCGTCTAGCATTAAAACATTTGGCTCAGTCATTAAAGCTCTGGCGATTGCAACCTGCTGTCGTTGACCACCTGACAATTCGCCTGCAAATTGATCTTTTTTCTCTTTAATTATAGGAAATAAATCATACATCTCCTCTAATCTCGTTGATATATTTGTATCATTTAAAAAGGCACCCATCTCTAAGTTCTCTTTTACTGTTAATTCTGTGAATATATTCTTAATTTGAGGTACAAAGGAAATACCAAGTTTTATTCTATCTTGTGTTTTAAGTTTTGTGATATCTTGCCCATCAAGTACAACATTTCCATTTTTTAAGTCAAGTATACCAAGCATTGCTTTCATTGCTGTCGATTTACCAGCACCATTAGGTCCAAGAATGGACACAATTTCACCTCTGTTAACTCTAAAAGAGCATTCTTCAATAATATTTACACCTCCATAACCACCTGTTAAATTTGAAGCAGAAAAAAACATTATTTTCTTAATCCCTTACCTAAATAAGACTCAATAACCTGTTCATTTGACTTAACATCCTCAGCAGATCCTTTAAAAAGAACTGATCCCTCAGCTAAAACTATTACGGGGTCACACAACTCACTTATAAAGTTAAAATCATGTTCAATCATACAAAATGTGTAACCTTTATCTTGATTAAGTTTTAAAATTGAGTCACTTATGTCTCTAAGGAGTGTTTTATTAACTCCTGCACCAACTTCATCTAAAAAAACTATTTTAGCATCTACCATCATTGTTCTTGCCAATTCTAAAAGTTTTTTTTGACCTCCAGATAAATTTCCAGCTCTCTCATTTTTAAGGTGTTCAATTTTTAAAAATTTTAAAACTTCCATGGCTTTATCTTTTATTAATTCATCCTCTTTTTTAATTTTTTGACTATTCATCAACGAATATAGAAGCCTTTCACCTTTTTGATTACCTGGTACTACCATTAAATTTTCAATAACTGTCATATTTGAAAATTCGTGTGCTATTTGAAATGTTCTTAATACTCCTAAATGAAATAAGTCGTGCGACTCTTCATTAGTTATTTCAACACCATTATAGAAAACTTTACCTGTATCTGGCTTAAGATTACCAGTAATTACATTAAATAACGTAGTTTTACCAGATCCATTGGGTCCAATAATCCCTGTTATAGATTTATCCTTAATTTCTAAGGAGCAATCATTTAGTGCAATTAAACCACCAAATGTTTTTACCAAATTTTCTACTTTTATTAAAATATTGTTCATTTAAAAATTAATGCATATTAAAGTAGAAAATATAAAGTTGAAGTGGTAAATATTCCAATAAATGCGCTCTTAGCTCAGCTGGATAGAGCATCTGCCTTCTAAGCAGAGGGTCGCAGGTTCGAATCCTGCAGAGCGCGCCATTCAAAAGATAATTGCAAGTTTAAAAAACTAAATAGCTTCACACTAAATTGAGATCTTATCCCCAAAAGTAAGGGTCAACCAATTGACTGTTCTGTGTACCTTTTGTTAGCGTTTGTTTATGAGAATCTATTTAAATTTGTTTCGTAGGGTACACATAGGGTACACAGAGATATTTACCCACCCCCATTGTGTCTTTGACTATTACAATGGAAGTGATTTCAACCCACGACAATTTTTCCTAAAGGCAAAAAAACATTCTCAAACAATCACAAACCTTTTGAAAGCGAGACAATAATCGAAAGGAAACATAAAATGCAAAAAATAATATTCAATAAAACCAATATAGAATCCCTAGAGACCCCACTTAAAAGATCTAGGGTATATTCTACTGAGATAGAAGGATTGTTCTGTGAGACCTTTAAATCTGGAATTAAAACCTTCCGAGTTCAGTATAAGTTAAATAACTTAAAATATACTTTCACAATAGGTCGATATCCTAGTATTCATCCAAGCTTTGCTATTTCAAAAGCAAAGGAAGTTAAAAGGTTAGTAGCGGAAGGTGAAAATCCACAACTAGCTAAATCAGAAAATAGAAAAGAACCTATATTTAGAGATTATTATCTAAGAGAATATATTCCTCTAAAGATTTCTACTTATGAGGATCATAAAGATGTTGAAGCTAACTTTGACAATGATACTTCACCACAGAATATTTATAGAATTAGATATTCCAACAAAGTAGGGAAGGGATTAGAAACTTTAGTACAGAATTATAATTCTACTCTTAGATCTCATAGTTTCTGCAATAAGAGGATGGTAGATATATCACCTCTAGATATTCAAAAACTATTTTTAGATATTCCCAAAAAACAAACTGCTAATCAATTAATGAGACAGTTAAGAAATGTATTTGAGTTCTATAATCCCTCTAATAACCCTGTCAAACTTGCTCTAAAGAAGTACATAAAACTCCATGCATCTAATGAGAGAACGCGAAAAGCGACTGAGCAAGAGTTAATGAGATTGGGTAATGCACTCAATAAAATAGAAAGTGGATTTTTAATGGATAACGGGTTCTATTATCAACCTCAAAAAACCCAAGCAATAATTATTCGTGTTTGTTTATACGAAGGCTTAAGACCTAATGAAATCTATTCAATGAAGTGGGATGAGATTGAAGGTTCAAGATATCAAACTCTCTCTAAAATGGGCTTCATAGAAACTGAACTTACTTCACAAACTCTTAAAGAATTAAAGAAGTTAAATAGAAATACTGATTATGTGTTTGAAGGTAGAAAACCAAACACACATATCAAATCTATAAGAAAAACTTGGCATAAGGCTTGTGAGCTAGCAGATATAACTGACCTTGAACTTTATGACCTAAGAAAAACTTTTTCTTCTAAAGCTACACAAACCTTTGGTGTGTTTAATAGTTCTAAACTAACGAACCATAAATCATCTAAGGTAGTAGAGAAACATTACTCTCATTTAGATAGCGGAGAAACTAAAGAGAAAAAGGATCAGATAGCTGAAAGGTTTAATAACCTTCTCAATGGTGGTGGAAAGGTAATCAACCTTGGGTAAGATACTTAGATTTGATAGGGGAGTTGAAGAAGCTCCCCTTGGTTTAACACATCATAGATCTAATTACGCTAGTAAAGTTAAATTGTTTGAGATGTTTAAGTTTTATAGATACATCAAACAGACAAATCCAAATCCGACCTTAGTTAATCGACCAGATCTTTTTGTTAAAGAGAAACATAAAACAAAGTTTCTTCATTTAGCATGGGAATACGAATACTTAGATCTAATTTATTCTCAAAATACGAGACCTTATTCAAATGAAGAATTAAATTACATAATTAAAAAGTTAAAAAGAATTTATAAAGATATAAGTGATATTGCGAAGTTTATGGATAATAAACTTGATAATACAAATAATTCTAAACCCAAAAAAACTCTTGGAAATTTATCTACATTTACAATTGATGAGAGTAGAAAAGAATTACTTTCTACTAAAAGATTATCATTCATCTTGGAAAGAGAAGCTGAAGGAGATTTAAAAAAACAAAAAAAGAACAGACCTAGAGAGGCATTATCACTTGTATATGCAGTTCAAATATTAAAAGAGATATATAATTGCCTTGATATAAAAAAAGAGTGGAAAACATTTATTCACCAAGAAATACTTAAAATACCATCACTATCTGAGTTAAAATATATAACTATTGAAACTGCTATAAAGAAATCAAAAGGTAAAGCTTTTCAGGATCAATGGCTTAGATCAGCTAGAGATGAGGGTGAATTTGAGAATATCCGCAAATTCATTTTGGGCTAATTAATTTTTATATCCTTAAATAATTGATTAAAATAATTTTTAAAAATAACTTGGTTTGATTTGAACAAAATATTAGAAAATTTAGAGGTCATAATTGAAATTAACAAGTGGTATGACTACGAAACTGATTTTGAGTCAGAACAATTACAAAGGGGTATAAATACTACTAGAAATGCTGAGAGCCTCATAAAAATTGGATACAATTCTCATAAAGACTTAATTTTCTATGAAAAAATAAAAACATATTTTACTGACAAAAGTGTTGAAAAAGAATTTTCTTACAAAAATTTTAATTGGAATGTCTTGTTTAAAATTGAAAGAGACGAACTTGTTAAATATGAGAAAGAACAATCAGGATTTGATAACTTCTTAAAAAAATTTAAAGAAAAAATAAAAGTAAATTATGATTATCTCATTAATGAATGTTTGATCCATTATATTAAAGAGCCAAATATTAATTTTGCATATTATGAGTATGCTTTAGTAAGGTTAGATCCTTCAAAAAATCATGATTATGATGGGATAGTTTTTACTGCCTCACATGAATTTGAAGTAGAGATTCAAAACAGAGGTTTAAGATATATTAAAGAGTACAAAAGAAATGAGTGAAAATTAATATAATGATCAATAGCCTAACCAAAGAAATTGATAATTTAGAAATTATTTTTAATCGTAAAGGTTATTTCTTGAAAAATAGTGCTGAGGATATAGTGGCTGAGAGTTTGATTAAAATGGGTAAAACACAAAGTGGGGAATTTTTATTTTATGAAAAATTATCGTTAACCGATATTCTACTTGGAGAAGGTGAGGGTTTGGGACTTGATGAAAATAATACTTGGATTGCTCTTATCAAAATAGATAAGAACGAATTTGCTAAATTTATTGAAAGTAGCTCATTGAAAAATATTAACAGCATTTTCAAAGAGGATTATGTAGAGTATTACAATGATTATTTCAATAATGAATATATTAAAAATTTTACAGTCCAAGCCGATTGGGGACCTTCAATTACTAATGATTATGGTGATGGTGAAAGATGTGCATCTATTAACTTTGAAATAATGCTTCAACATCACAATATAAATTATTCTAAAGAGTACATTTACAAAGATAAATTTAGGGCAGAAGAGCTATAAGATATTTTATGCTTATTTAAAGTCTTTGACACTGATAGTCATATCCGCTTTTTGTAGGTTTCCATAAATGACCGACTAAATCCTCTGCATATATTTCAAATACTCTCGCATTTTCTTGATCAATACTACTCAAAGACCATGGATCATATTTCTTTGTCCAAATATTAACTCTATTAGACATTGAAAAACAATTTTCACAATAATATGCATTAGTTAGGTTATTTCCATCTTCTAAATATTTTTCTAATTTACCCTCATTGAAATCAATAATCGCAATAATATTTTGTGGATAGTCAAATGTTGCTGTGTAGCTTTTTAAAAAATTACAATGGTAAATAATACTTTCACCCCAACTCAAACTGGGAATTAATAACAATAGGGCTAAGAGGGTTTTAGTCATGTAATTTTAATTTTAATTTAAATTGATAACAAGCAAGGGGGCAGTAAGCATTATCATCTAATCTTTCATGCTCTATATCATACTCTGTCATCTCAATTGAGTTATTTTCTAATATTTTATTAAAGTTTTTTCTAAATTCCTCAGCATTATTAAAAAAATTATCATAATTATCTGTAATAAATTTTGCTAAATTCTTTATATCCTTTTCATTTACAGTTGCTGTTTTCCATTTTTTACCACGCCATTCAACATCTTCCTCTTCTGCTTCTAAATTCAAAACAGTTTTAACACTCTTAGAGAAATTTTGTCTTATTTCTCCTAAAACATAAGACAAAAAAGAAATAAATAATCGTATGTGGTTATAATCACTCAAAACAAAACCATCTTTGACTCTACGAATTTGTTCAGGTGGCTCACACCTAAATCCATCCTTTTTTTTAAGAAATTGAACTTCTTCTAATTCAAATCTAGTTGGAAATCCATTTGCAGGTAGTAATTCAGGTTTTTTGAAATATTGATTTTGTACTTTACCTATACTTCCAAACTCTTGAAATCCTGTGTAATTAGAAAAATCTATATTACTAAAGGCTAGGTTTGTAATTTTAATATCATCTTCACCATTGATAAGAAGCCACTCATCTGGGTGATTTTCAAATAACTCAAATTTAATTTTAATTTCTTTCTTTGAATTCATTTTACTTATATTTTTTACCAATTAGTGAGGATAATTTTGTTTTTTTGACAATGAGCTTTGAAGTATTACCTTTTTCAGGAAATTCTAAATAGTTCTTCGTTAAATTCTCAGGAAGACTGTATCCCATTTTTTTATAATACATTTCACCCATATTAGGTTTTACTTTACCAACCTTTATATCTTTTATTAAGATATTCATTTCATCAATTTTTTTATCAAATTCATTACCTTTTAACTCTTTATAAGTAACTAAGTTGGGTAAATTTGTTTGGAAAATTCTTTTATCTTTAACATAGCTTCTTGGCATTCCAACGGCGTCTGCTAATTGCCCTCTAGTAAAGTTCTTTTTGATATTTTTCTTTAAATAGTTATTAAGAATAGTTGTTTTTTCTTCGCTAGTATCTGGAGTGCCTCTTTTACCAACTTCTAAGTTTAAATCTTCTGTTTTAATACCTTGTTCTCTTAATACTCTGTTAAAATGAGATTTTGATAAACCAGAAGCAACAATAGCCTCATCTTTTTTATTAAAACTTTTAATTTTTTTTAATAAATCTTGGTTTCTTATTTCTTTTTTATTTTCAATTAATTCTTTTCGTGATGGAAATATAAATTTTTTTAAATCTTTGTTTAGATTAGCCTTTTGAATTCTATCAAATGATTTTACATAAGAATTGTTATCTATTGAATACTTAGCTAACATTTCTTTTTTACCTTTTATTCGAAAACCCTCTGGATTTTCCTTCATCATCTTAAGCACTTTATTATCTACTTTTTCAAACTTTGTTCCTAATCCATTCTTGTAAGTGTTATAACTTGGTTTAATGAGACTCAAAATCAGTCCTTTAAAAAATACCTTGGCTCATGGTTTTAAATTAATAGTATTATATTCTAATGAAATTGAAAATCATCCAAGACTCTGAGGTAAAAGAAATGGCAGATGTACTGAATAATATTTTTGAATTTGATGATTGGGACCTCGTTTTTGATGATTTACCAGAGTGTGGGTTTGTAAATGATTTAACATTTCAAGAAATGCTCAATAAAGTAAGACCTACAATTAAAAAATACGCTAAAACACCCATGCGTTGTAGATATGTAGAAAAGAGAATGAAACTATTTTGGAATGCCTATATCGATCAAGTTTTTCCTAGAAAATTTAAGTATGATTTGCGTTGGGCCTACGCCCATCAAATTGTCGGTGCTTTTGAGGGATTGGAAAATTATCCAAATATTAACCCTGGTGTCGAACTTCATGCCACATGTGTGTTTTATGGTTTATTTGGTAAAAATCTCGAAAGAATTGAGGATTACAACAGAAAATATTGTTAATACTTTTAAATTTTCTTATTAGAAATTTCACAGCTTAAATAATTAATCATCATAAAATCTCTATAATTCTCATCAAAAATAATATTATCCCAGTCATTAATATCTACTATAAGATTATTAATTTCATCTTCACTTAAAGTTTGATTTTGTACCCATTTATACTGTGCTCTAAGATTATCTCTATTTATAGTAATTGACTCTTTTACAACAATTTTTGTTCCAAGCATATCTCTAATATATATTCTTCCAAATTTGATTTCAGTATCATTTACTTTTTTTAAATCTTTATAAATATAATCTGAAGTTAATGAAAATGTTAATTCGATTGGCTCATCTTCTAGATATTTTATATTTATTGATTGTTTTTTTTCTGCTTGGTTATTGAAACATCCGACTAAATCAGAATAGGCATAACTATTTTGGTATTTAGAGTCCATTTTTTCACAGTTGCAATTCAGAACTACCACCTTCGCCCAACTCAAACTAGGGATTAATAACAATAGGGCTAAGAGAGTTTTCATAATTTAAAAAGCATATTCTAACTTCTTCATTAAATCCAATCTGCCATAGCACTTCTGTTGTGATTAATTATTGTCTTTGAATAAGCAATATCAAGTTTTTGAAGCGAAAGTTCATATTCATTAGATATAAATTCATTACCCCGAAAGCTCATCTGGGCATCAGCTGGAAAATCATTGTAATAATCTTCATATTTTTTCTCTGTCTTCTCTTTATAATCTAAAATCAAATTCTTACTTTTGTTATCTAATTTATCCCAAATTTTTTTATTTATAATAAATTTAACTGACCATTCAACTTCCTCATTTTCATATGGTTCTTGTAAATAACTAGTAGTGTTACAATAATCTTCATCAAATATCATATTTCCCATTGGTGATATTCCCATATGAATTTGATGATCTTCAGTTGCATAAATTTTTTCTAATACTTCATGTATACCTAGCTCATTTTTGTAATCAGAAGTATTGGTATTGTATAATTTGATGTAATCTATTTTGTTTACTTGAAGATGCTCTTCAAATGCATCTGAGAAAAATACCAGTGAATATTCATTTACTACCATTTGTAATCCGCCAATAAAACCAGTCTCACCGAATTCTTTATAATTATGATGAATATCCTCTTTTAAATTTTCAAAATATTTTACATCCTCCTCGTCTAATTTATCAAAATCATTTTTGTTTATTATAATCTGAACTTCCCATTTAAACTCTTTATACCCCCAACTAGAATAATTCTCTAATAGAATGAAATCTCCATTTGGGTTTAGACCAAATTTTAGGTAATGCTCTTTATCTGGGTCTACAAAGTATTTATTTATTTGATCTTTCAAAGCCTGAATATTTTCTGAGGTCATGATTTATCAATCCAATTTTAATACAGTTTCACCTTCATTAGGAAGAGGGTTTTTTTGAATTTCTAACTCCTTTAAATAGTCTTCTTGTCCAAGGCGTAAAGCATTTAAATCCATTGCGACATCAGCAATATTTTTATCTAGTGTCTCTTGTTTTTGTTTCCAGATTTTTTCTTCAAACTTATAGACTAAGTAATTTTGAATATTAAAATTGCCGTATATCAAATGATAGGCTAAATAAAAAACTATAAAGACAAAAAAGATATTTACTAAAATACTAGCTTTAAAGAATTTCATTTAGCTTGTTCTAACTTTCTTCCCCATAGTAATATTTTAACACAAATAGGACTAAAAAAGCTTCTCAAACTTTTTATCGGATATTTCTTTTAATTATCCCTTAATATTAAGGTAAAATGTTGAAATTATTGAAATTTAATGAGCAGAAAAAAAGAAATTTTAAAATAAACATTAATAATCATCTCCTTTATAAATACCCATAATTCATATCTATAATACGTCTAAACTACCTCCTATATAGGGGGGATTTATTCTGTGAGTAATTTGCATAATCTAATTATGACAACAGACTTATATCAATCCCTCATTGAGGGTGATGACATTTCTTCTAAGAAACAGAAAGATGACTATCTTACTGAGAAGGAAGTCGCAAAAGAATATCCAATATATACATCAAATTCACTAAGGTTTTACAGATCCACCAATAGATCTTTATTTCCTTTTCATAAGATTGGAAGAAAGGTTCTTTACAAGAGAGAAGACATAGAGAATGCCCTGGCTAGTAGTAGGGTGGTTCAGCAATGAGTGATATTCTAAAAGAACTAGAGAAGATCAGAGAGCTCTCAGATAATTTAATTGGCTATATTCAAGCAATAGATGAAAATAATTATTCCGAAAATCTAACAAAAGGAAATCAAGTGAGTGAATAATGAAGAAACTTCCCTTTCTCCACCTAGCTACATCTGATGAAGTCGCTTCCACTCACTTGTTAACTCCATATGAAGTAGGTTGTGTTTGGAAGCTTAGATTACAACTTTGGGAAAATAATAGCATACCTCTTAAAGACAATGATAGTTATTTAGCAAAGATTTGTAATACAACTCCAAAAAAATTTAGATCCGCTAGAGTTAACTTTGATTATCTTTTTGAGAAAGAAAATGGAAAAATTTTTCATATTTCTGACAAAGAGAAATGGGATCATGCATTGAATAAATCCAAAGTTCTCAGTAACAATGCAAACATTCGTTGGAATAATAGTAATGCAAATGCAATAGAAATGGATAAGGAATTAGAACCAGAATTAAAACAAGAATTAGAATTAAAACAAATAGATAAGGGAAATGAAACAAAGTTCGATAAATCTCTTTGGAATAAAACTATGGCTTCTTTTAAAGGGGAGTGGGATCAACTCCAATACAAAAGAGGGAGTTTGGTTCAAGCGGTAAAGAATTATTTATCAATCATTGATGAACCAAACTTAGAGGTACCTAGTATCGAACACCTATTTATCCTCTACAAAGAACATCAAAAACAGTATTCAGATCAACCCAGATATATAACTTCCCTTGATAAGTGGATCAGTAACTGTAAGTGGTTAGAAGATACTTCGTTTAACATTCAACAAAACCTTATAGAACAGAGTGAGGCTGATTTCCAAGAGCAACAAGATAAAAAAGATTGGGAATTTGCAAAAAAAATGGGTTTTTGGTTGCCTGCTTACAGTGCTGAGAGAATTAATAGATGTGAACGAAAGTATGGATCTATTACTGACTAACAATAACTATTATCTAAATGTTATGAATTTAATCAAAATTTATATGAATCTGTATTAATTATGGCGAAATTCTCACAAAAAAAGCATTAAATTAAATATTTCATCTAGTTGTTATTATTGAACTGCCTAGGTTTTTTATTTTCCAATACAATTATTGCATTGATCTCTCGTAAGAGATATTTAATTTTATCAATTAGATAATAAGGAGATTATAAATGTTAGTACTAGGACAGATTAAATTGATTAAAGACTTTCAAGAATGGAAAAAAATGGTTCAAGAAAATAGTGATAAATTAAAAGAATATGGAATGACTTTTATATTTGCAGGAACTCAAGCAAACGATGAAACCATATTAAATACAGTTATGCACTTTCAATCTAAGGAGCACTTACAAAAATTTCAATCAGATGAAGAGTTAACCAAGCGTAGAGCTCAGGTTGTAGATGTTAATTCAGCTGTAATGACTCCAATTTCTGATACTGCTTTTACCAACTTCCCTGAGCCTTTGACTATAGAAGGGTAATTCTGTGTACCCAAATGTATTGTAATGTTAGTTAAGTTTAGTATTTATATAACAAGAAAGGTGCACATAAGGTAAACAGAATAGGGTACATCTCTATAGTTGTTGAGTTATGTTGTCTTTTGAAATAAGCACTTATTCCTTCTAAGCAGAGGGTCGCAGGTTCGAATCCTGCAGAGCGCGCCAACTATTTGCTATGTCTGATATTAAAAATAAATTAGACTTTCTTGTAACATCTCATAAAAAATTAACTGGTTCTGCTTTAACATATGAAATAGCTAAATCTTACATTGATTTATTTAGTCGAGTAAAAGATAAAAAAACATTAATGATTGCTGGATCTCAAGGTTCAGGTAAATCTACTCTGTCGTTGCAAATTAAAAAATATTTTAAAAAATATTATTCAAAGAATGTTGTTATTCTTAGTATTGATGACTTTTATTTATCTAATCATCAAAGAAAAATATTAGCAAAAAAATATAAAACAAATTTATTTGAAACTAGAGGTGTTCCCGGTACCCACAATTTAAAATTACTGAGTCAAACAATCAGAAATCTTAAAAATAATAAATTTCCATTATTTTTACCAGTCTTTGATAAAGTTGCCGATAATAAGAAAAAATATCAAAGAAAAGTAAATAAAGTAGATTTAATTATTTTAGAGGGTTGGTGTGTTGGTTCAAAACCAATAGACCCAAATTATTTAAAAAAAAATATAAATGATTTAGAAAAAATTGAGGACTCTGATTTATTATGGAGAACTGCATATAATAAAGCTTTAGTTGAATATCAAAAAGTTTTTAAAAAATTTAGTTATTTTGTTTTCATTAAAATACCAAACTGGAAATTTGTAATTGATTGGAAATATAAACAAGAATTAGGTCTTCGCTCTTCTAATAGTAATAATCATTTAAAAAAGAAACTCTATAGATTTATACAATTTTATGAAAAATTATCTAAATGGATGTATTTAACTTCACCTAGTGATTGCAATGTATTAATAACTTTAGATAAAAAACAAATAGCAAAAAAAATTACATATAAATGAAAAGATATCTTATTTTTACTGATCTCGATGGAACTCTTCTAAATCATGATAATTATTCATTTGGAAATAATAAGAAATTGATCTCTACAATTATCAATAACAAAAATGAAATTATTTTTAACACTAGTAAAACATTCAGTGAATGTAAAAAATTACTTAATGAATTAAAATTATCAAATATGCCCTTTAGTACTGAAAATGGAGCAGTTTTATATTTTCCTAAAATTAGATTTAATAAAATTAAAAACTCATCTTCTTTTGAAAAATATTGGAAAGTAAGAATTGCCAAATTATCTTCAAAGGTTTGGCATCAATTTTTAAAACAGAAACAAAAAAAATATAATTTTTTAATTGCTCAGGATCTCTCACCAAATATTTTAAAAAGATACACGAATTTGAATAATACAAATATGATGTTAGATCGTGAGGCAAGTCAAATTATTCTTTGGGATGATAATCTTACAAACTTAAAATTATTCAAAAAAGAGCTTAAATTTGAAAAAGATGGAATTTTTATAAAAGGTAGTAGGTTCATGCAAATTTCTTCTATATGCAACAAAAGAATAGCTAAAAAGCTAATATCTCATGTTTATGATATTCAATTTCGTGATAAATACACAATGAATACTATTGCTTTGGGCGATAGTAGGAATGATATTGACGTGTTAAATTCTTGTAAATACTCCTGTCTTATTAAAAATTCTTCTGGTGCATATCCAAAATTGCGCTCTAATAAAAAAAATGTTTTTAAATCATCAAAGTTAGCACCTGACGGTTGGAGTCAAGTCCTGTATAAATTAAATAAAACATTAGATAATAAGATTTTTTAACCATGCCTGACTTTCATCAAAATGGCGTAATAGCTACTCTTCATAATTTTAATTCTAAACCCATAGAAGAAATAGAAAAAGAACTTTTAGATTTTTCAAAAGTCTCACCCATGACTTTAATTCTTCCTTCTTTGTATTCAGAATTAGAAAAGCCAGCATTAACATATATTGTGAATACTTTAAAAAAAGTTAAATACATTAAAAATATTGTTATTGGTTTAGATCAAGCCAACAAACAAGAATTTATTAAAGCTAAAAAATTTTTTTCAGTGCTGCCTCAAAAAAAATATATTCTTTGGAATGATGGACCTAAATTAAAAAAAATAGATCAACATTTATCTAAAATGGATCTTGCTCCTGCAGAAAAGGGGAAAGGAAGAAATATTTGGTACTGTATGGGTTTCGTAATTTCCTTAAAAGAGTCGGGATCTGTTGCAATGCACGATTGTGATATAGTCACATATGATAAAAATTTAGTAGCAAAACTATTTTACCCCGTTGCTAATCCAAAATTTTCATTTGATTTTTGTAAAGGGTTTTACCCTAGAGTTGCTCAAAAATCTATGAATGGAAGAGTGACAAGACTGTTAGTTACACCTTTAGTTAAATCTTTACAAAAAATGGTAGGATTTAATGAATATTTAAATTTTTTAGATATTTTTAAATATCCTCTGGCTGGTGAATTTTCATTTAAATATAATTTATTAAATGACATAAGAATTCCACATGATTGGGGCCTTGAGATAGGAATACTCTCTGAAATGTATAGGAATTTTGCTAATAATAAAATTTGTCAAGTTGATATAGCAGATACCTACGAACACAAACACCAAGAGGTATCTAAAAATAATCGTCAAAAGGGTTTATCTAAAATGACCATAGATATTTCTAAAGCTTTATTTAGAAAATTAGCTACACAAGGTCATGTATTTTCTAATGAGAAGTTTAGAACACTTAAAGCAACATACTATCGATTAGCGCTAGATATGGTTCAGATTTATAAAACAGATGCAGAAATGAATGGATTAAACTTCGATGTTCACAAAGAAGAAGAAATGGTTGAGCTTTTTGCACAAAATATTATCGAAGCAGGAAAAATATTTCTAGACTCACCAAGTGAAAACCCCAATATACCAACTTGGAGAAGGGTTGATAGTGCTGACCCAACTATTTTAAAATCTTTTAATGATGCCGTCATGGAAGATAACACCTAAAGTGCAAGAAGAATTAAAAAATAATCTAAACATTCATTTTCAAATAATTTACAAGGATATATTAGATCAAAATGAAATTTTGAAACTAATTAATAGAGTTCTTGATTTATTCCAAAATAAAGACCTAGATATTTCTGAACCTAATTGGTCTCAAAAAGATGTTTTCTTAATTACGTATGGTGACTCAATATATGAAGAAAAAAATAATAAATTAAAAACTTTAAGCAAGTTTTTAGAAAAGTATTGTAAAAAACAATTTAACAATTTACACATTCTACCTTTTTTTCCATACAGTTCAGATGATGGATTTTCTATAACTGACTATGAAGAAGTAAGGTCTGATTTAGGTGATTGGAAAGATATTAAATCACTATCAAAAAATTTTAGGATAATGAGCGACATAGTTATTAATCATGCATCTATAGAAAGTAAATATTTTAAATCTTTTATAGAGAATAAAACTGAAACACAAAATTTTTTTATAAAACTTAAAAATAAACAAGGTTATGACCAAGTTGTTCGCCCTAGAAGTTCAGATCTTTTTAGAGAATTTGAAATTAATAAAGAAATTTATTATTTATGGTGTACTTTCAGTCACGATCAAGTTGACTTTAATTTTAAAAATCCTGAGGTTTTATTTTTCTTTATTAAGTTAATTCATTTATATCTTAAAAACGGTGTTAGAGTATTTAGGTTAGATGCCATTGCTTTTCTTTGGAAAGAACATGAAACTAACTGTCTAAATTTACCGCAGACTCATGAAGTTGTGAAATTAATTAGAACACTTTTGAATGCTTTTAGTAAAAATACTTTACTTATTACTGAAACAAACTTACCCAATTTAGAAAATCTTAGTTATTTCGGTGAAAATGATGAAGCAAATGCTGTATACAACTTTGCTCTACCACCCTTGCTACTATGGACTCTTGTGATGGGAGATAGCACAGCTCTTCGTAAATGGTCAATGAGCATGCCTCCTGCAAAAGATCACACATCTTATTTCAATTTCATAGCCTCTCATGATGGTATTGGCCTGAGACCGACAGAGGGAATTTTAACGGAAAAAGAAAGAAATAACTTAGTCGATATCATGACCGATTTTGGAGCAAAAACTACCAAAAGAAAAAAAACAAATAACACCGAGACTGTTTATGAAATAAATATCTCACTCATAGATGCTATGAAAGGTACATTTCAAGGAAGTGATCATTTGCAAATTGAAAGATTTATTTGTTGCCATGCAATAATGCTAGGACTCGAGGGAATTCCAGCATTTTATATACATAGTATTTTGGGCTCTACAAATGACTATGAAAAGTTAGAGCAAACAAAAAGTAATCGATCTATAAATAGAAGATCTTGGAAGTATGATGAAATTGATGGATTACTTTCTAATACTGATACTTTTAATTCAAAAATATATAATCAATTATCAAAATTAATTGAAATTAGAAAAAACCAATCTGCATTTCATCCAAATGCTACACAATTTACATTTAATTTAGGTAAGAACTTTTTTGGTTTTTGGAGACAGAGTCATGATAAAAGACAGTCGATATTTTGTGTAAGTAATGTAACTAATGTATTCCAATATTTAGATTTGTCAGAATTAAATCTGATAGAATCTAACGAATGGTGGGATTTAATTTCTAATGAGATAATCATTGATATTAAATCAACAATTACTCTAAAGGCTTACCAAACTCTATGGATTACTAACTATTGATAAACTAATTTATATTTAAGATACTCTTATACTAATGAAAAATATTTTTATCTTATTATTTTTAATTCCAAGTCTTTCATTTTCTTTAACTTTCAAAGATGGAAAAATAGTTGAGGAGAATAAATTTGAATTTGATAAAAATTCTACCACCGTTATTCCAAAGTTTTTTTTTGCACATGTATTGAATTCAAATACATGCACCATAAAAGGAGTTCATGGTGATGGAAGCTATGGTGAAAAATATAGTGAATTAGATCTTGACCTTACAAACGAGAAAAATTTTAACTATTTGATGAAGTTAACTGAATACGATTGGCAAAAAGAGCATGAAGATAGATCAAACAGCCTTTCCGTTAATCATGAAAAACATACATCAAGATTAGCCTTGTTACATGGATCTATTATTAATGCAATTATTTCTAATAATATGGAGCTACAATCAGATTCAATTACTCAAATTATGACAGCTTGGGCAGAGTCTGGTGTTTTTTTAAACACTATGACTTTAGAAGATATTAATAAACTCAAAGAAGATGGTAAAACACCTAAAAGTTGTTATGGCGGCTCAAAAGGAGATACAAAAGCTAAATGCTTACCACATAAAGTTCACGAAGCTCAAATATATGGTGCTAGTTTTATAATTAACGCATATCTGGTTAAAGACCAGTTCTCAAAAGAACAATTTATCTTAATTGATAAATACATTCAAAAATTATACGAAAAATATATTTTTCCTTGGGCTGATAAACATTTAAACGATGATCGTGGTTTTATCCAAATGGCAGATGGTACAATTTCTGTTATAGCTTATCTAGCATGGAAAAATAAATTAGAAGAAGTAGATTTTTGGTTTGATAGAGGTATTAAAAAAGCTAGTAAGGTAATTTATGAAGATGGCTACATTCATAATAATAGTTTCAGAGGTGTTCGCGATGTCTGGTATCACTCACAAGGTGTAAATAATCTTTTAGGTTTATTGGCTATAACAGAAGTATGGAATTACAATAAGTTTCCTGCAGAGTTAAAACAAAGAATTTTTAAAACTATAGATGTTCTTAATTTAGGTCTTACAGATGTTGAAAAGTACAGAGAACGAAAAGATCCAAGTGGTCTAAAGAATTTTTCAACTGATCAAAAAGATGCCGCTTATCATGTTCATCAAATGGCTATTTCTTTAGATTGGTTAATTGAAAATTTTTCAGACAGAGACCCAACACATGTCAGAAATAATTATATGTGGAAAGCAAAAAAATCTCAGTATTTTGTTGATAGAAATTTTGGTTTTGAGCCAAAGTGTATGAATTGAGACTTTTTGTAATACTTTCAATATAAAAATTATGATATGTTTAAATTATGACCGATCCAAAAACATATAAGTTTAACACTAAAACTTTACATAGTGGGCATCAGCCAGATAAAAATTTTGGCTCCCGTGCCGTTCCAATTTATCAAACAACATCATACTTATTCCAAGATGCAGATCACGCAGCTGCTTTATTTAATCTAGAGGAGGGTGGACATATATATAGCAGAATATCCAACCCAACTATATCTGTTCTTGAAGAAAGAGTTGCAGCTTTAGAAGGTGGTTCTGCTGCTCTAGCCACTGCCTCTGGTATGAGCGCAATGATGCTAGCTCTTTTAAATATTTGTAGTGCAGGAGATCATATTGTTTCCTCATCACAATTGTACGGAGGTTCTTTTAATTTACTGAGACTAACTTTAAAAAGATTTGGTATTGAAACAACTTTTGTTAAGCCAAGAGACACAGAGGGTTTCAAAAAAGCAATTCAACCAAATACAAAATGTATATGGGGTGAGTTGATTGGTAATCCTGGAATTGAAATTATGGATTTACCTGAAATTTCAAAAATAGCAAAAGACGCAGGTATTCCTTTAATGGTTGATGGAACATTTAACACACCATATTTGTGTAATCTCTTTGAATTAGGTGCAGATATAATTACACACTCTCTAACAAAATGGATGGCAGGTCATGGCACTTCTATGGGTGGTATAATTGTTGAAAAGGGTGACTTTGATTGGACTAAGGGAGATAAGTTTCCAACAATGACTGAACCATATGATGGTTATCACGGTCTTTCTTTTGCAGAAGAATTTGGTCCAGCAGCATTTACTATGAGAGCAAGGGCAGAGGGCATGAGAGACTTTGGTCCATGTATGAGTCCAACAAATGCATTTAATATTTTAATAGGAATAGAAACTCTTTCAGTGAGAATGGAAAAGCATTTATCCAATACTAAAATAATGGTTGATTACTTAAGTAACAACCCAAGTGTTTCTTGGGTAAACCATCCAAGCTTACCGGATCACCCTGATCATAAAGTTGCTGCAAAATTAATGCCTAAGGGTGCCGGCTCAATGATAGCGTTTGGAATTAAAGGGGGCAAAGAAGCTGGTCACGCATTTATAAACTCTTTAAAACTAACATCACATTTAGCTAACGTTGGCGACGCAAAATCACTAGTCATTCATCCAGCATCCGCAACTCACTCTCAAATGGATAAAAAATCATTAGAGTTGGCAGGTCTAACTGAAGATATGATACGTTTTTCTGTTGGCTTGGAAGACATGGATGACATTATTAATGACTTTGAAAATGGTTTCAGAGCATCTCAAAAGCCAAGACTTGTAGCTTCTAAATGAAGCTTAAAGTTAATGGAAAAGAGGCATATTACACATCTAGTGGAAGAGAAATAGATAAAAATCAACCCTCGATTGTATTTGTTCATGGTAGTGGTCTGAGCCATGTCACATGGGTGCTTCAAACAAGATACTTTGCATTTCATGGTTACAATACAATTGCAGTAGATCTACCCGGTCATGGTGACTCAGAAGGACCACCATTAAAAACTATCGAGGAGATGGCTGATTGGGTTGCAGACCTATTAACATCTTTGGGTATTGATAAAGCCTCGTACGTCGGTCATTCACAGGGATGTTTGGTGGGATTAGAATTTGCACAAAGACATCCTGAGAAATTAGATTTACTTGCACTAATCAATGGATCTATGTCAATGAAGATGAACACTGAACTTTTAGACTTAGCATTAAATAAAGATCAAAAAGCAGTTGATCTTATGATGGATTGGGTGCATGGACCTTTAGGGCATAAAGGTGGCCATCCTGTTCCAGGATTAAGCCATTTAGGTATGGGCGGTCAGCTAGTATCTTCAAATAATGACGGAACTCTTGGTGCAGACTTCAATGCTTGCGATAAATACACTAATGGTGAAGCTGCTGCTAAAAGCATTAAACACCCAACTTTATGTATCGTAGGTAAACATGATAAAATGACACCTAAAAAAGTGGGTCTAGAATTAGCTTCAAATATAGAGGGATCAAAAACAGTCGTTTTAGAAGAGTCTGGACATATGTCTATTTTAGAAACGGCGAGTGAAACTAAAAATATTTTAAAAAATTTCTTTAAAGATAATAGCCGTGCTTCATAAAGGATCGTGTCACTGTAAAGCTATTGAGTTTGAGATTGACTCTGATCTTGAAAAAATAATGCAATGCAATTGCTCCATTTGTATTAGAAAAAATGCAAAAATGATAATGGTTCCTAAATCTAATTTTAAACTTTTAAAGGGAAAAGAAGATCTATCTCTTTATCAATTTAATCTAAACTTAGCAGAACATTTTTTTTGCAAGCATTGCGGGATATACACTCACCACAATAGAAGAACTGATCCAAACGGTATGGGTATTAATCTAGGATGCTTAGATGATGTAGATCCACTAGACTACGAAGCTGGTCTCAATGACGGAAGAAAACTATCCTAGTCAGATCTTGATTTTAATATAAAAAAAACTAATATTGGCCATGGCCCAAGTTAAAGAATATTTAACGTTTGATGACGTTTTATTGAAACCCCAAGCATCAACTATTCTCCCTAATAACGTCGATAT
>CABZPR010000015.1 GCA_902527545.1 uncultured Alphaproteobacteria bacterium | reverse complement strand
ATATCTTTTGGTATAGATGATTTAACAAAATTGACTTTAAATAATGGTTTAATTGATTTAATTTTTCTATTTATTTCTTTCAAGTTTTCATCATAAAAATTTTCATCAATTTGAATTGCTATATCATCTTTATTATCAATAGCATTAATGCTCATTACATAAGAAATAATATTATGTATTATAATTGATTTTGTTTTTTTAAAGCCACTTCCACCGCAACAATAACATTTGTTGTAAAAGGTTTCATAAATACTCTGTCCAATTCTTTGTCTTGATATTTCCATTAATCCGAATTGAGAAATTTTAGTAATCTGAACTCTAGCTCTATCTTTGAAAAATAATTCTTTTATTTTTCTCTCAATTTTAATGTTATTAGAATTTATATTCATATCTATAAAATCTATAACAATTAATCCTGCTATATTTCTTAATTGAATCTGTTTAAATATTTCATTACAAGCCTCTAAATTGGTATTTAAGGCTGTAATTTCAATATTTTTTTCTGATGTTGCCCTTCCAGAATTAATATCAATACTCGTCAGAGCCTCAGTTGGATTTATAACTAAATACCCACCAGACTTTAAATAAATATTTTCTTCAGTGAGACTGTGTAAGGGATTTTTAATACCATAACTCTCGAAAAGAGGAAGTTTGTCATCATGATGTATTATTTTTTTTTTGGATTTAACACTAAAATCCTTTTCTAATTTTTTATATAACTTCATTGTTTTTAAATCAGAGAAAATAATTTCTTCAATTGCTCTTTGATTAAAATCCCTTGCTACTTTTATTATGGGTGTATCTAACTCAGTAATTAAAATAGGTGCCTTTGATTTTAAAGTATCTTCTCTAATTTTAGTCCATAATTTTCTTAAATAATTAAAATCAGCAATTATATCGTCATTTTCTGCTGAAATGGCATTTGTTCTAATAATAAGAGACATACCATCTGGTAAGTTGAAACCATCATGTAATTTTTTTAATCTCTTTCTATCAAGAGGATTAGAAATTTTTTTTGATACCCCTCCTGTAGATGAATTATTAGGCAATAGAACACTATATCTCCCAGGTAAAGAAATAAAGGTTGTAATAGCCGCTCCCTTTGTGCCTCTTTCTTCTTTAACAATTTGAATCAAAAGAACTTGATCTTTTTTAATAACATCTTGAATTTTGTACTTTCGGTAAAAAGAAAGAAAATGTTTTTTATTTTCTTTTTCGTCATCAATTTCAGAATTTTTATCATTATTATTGACTAATATTTTTTCATTATGTGGTATTTTAAAGTAACTTGGGTGTATTTCATCAAATGGTAAAAACGCTTTTTTTTCTGATCCAAATTCGATAAAAGCTGCTTGAAGAGAGGGTTCTACTCTAGATACAGTACCAAGATAAATGTTATTTTTTCTGCTGGTTGCTGCTAAATCATCTGAGTAGTCAAAATAGTTGATTTCTTGCCCGTCGGCAGCAATAATACATATTTCACTATTGATGCTTCCATCAATAAAAATTCTTTTAGACATTTTTTTAAATCCTTTTGATATGATAAATTATCCTTAATTTGTTTGATTGGTAAAATGAAACTTTTTAAATTTTTACAGTACATTTTTATACTCTCTATATTAGGTATATCCATTCTAATTCTATATCTGTGGAATATTCAACAGGATTTACCTGACCACAATATATCTAAATATTTTCCAAATGAAATAACAAAAATCTATGATGAAAAATATGACCTTATGTACCATATTGGAAATAGAGATAGGTTTTATTTAGACTATAAAGACATACCTAAAAATATGATTAATGCCATTATCTCAGCAGAAGATAAAACATTTTTTCAACATCAGGGATTTGATATCAGAGGAATAGCAAATGCATTCATTATCAATTTAAAAAACATATATTCTAAATCAAATAATAACTATGTTGGAGCTTCAACAATTACTCAACAGTTAGTCAAAAATATTTTACTTAATAGAGATCAAACTATTTCAAGAAAAATTAAAGAATTAATTTTATCTCTAAGAATAGAGCAAGAATATTCAAAAGAGTTCATTATAGAATTATATTTAAACGAAATTTATTTTGGAAGACGCTCATATGGCGTAGCGTCGGCCTCATTTAATTATTTTAATAAATCAATATTTGATTTGGATATACATGAGTATGCTTACTTAGCAGCACTTCCAAAAGGTCCAAATAATTACGATCCCAAAAAAAATTATAACAGGGCTTTAGATAGAAGAAATTACGTATTAAAACAAATGGAATTGAATCAATTTATAACAACAGATCAATATAATTATTATTCAAACCTAGAAATCCTACTTTATGAAAAAAATATAAAAAAGTATAAATCTGATTATAAGACAGACTTCATATTAAATTATCTTAATTCAAATTCATTCGATCAAAATGCATTTTATATTCAATCCACTATTAATCAAAAACTTCAAAAAATTTCAGAAAAAGCTTTGATTGATAACTTAGCATTATTTGAGAGAAAATATAAAAATTGGACTGGAAGTTTTAAAAATTATGAGGATATATTAAAATTTAAGAATGACCATTGGCATATAGCAAAAGTTATTAGCAAAAATTCAAACTTTGTTGAACTATCAATTGTTAATTCAGATAAAGTAATACATTTAGATAAAGATATTAACTTGTTTGGACCCAAAAAAGTTCCACCAAATACTTATTTAAATTTAAATGAATACTTATTTATAACTAATCTTAACAACTCTTTTTATGCAGTTCAATTACACGAAATAAATGGATCTGTAATTATTATGGATCCTTTTAATGGAGACATAGTATCTATGGTTGGAGGTGTAAATTACGATATAAGTAATTTTAATAGAGTAACTCAGGCATACAGACAACCTGGATCATCAATAAAACCTTTTATATATGCTCAAGCCTTAGAGACAAAAAAATTTTTACCAAATTCACAAATATTGGACTCTAATATTCTCCTAGATCAAGGAAATAATCTTCCAGTTTGGATACCTAAGAATTATTCAAATAAATCATATGGAGAATTAACATTCAGAAGGGCTCTAGAAACTTCAAATAATTTAGTAACATTAAAAATCGGTTTAGATTTAGGATTAAATTCTGTGAATGAATTCTTAAATAAAATAAATTTTTATAATAACAATACTACAACTGATGTTTATTCCACTTTACTTGGTGCTGTAGAAAATAACCTTTTAAATATAGCTAAATCTTATTCAATTTTTTTAAATGGTGGCTATATCGTTGAGCCCTCGATAATAAAAAAAGTTGTTTCAAATGAGGGTGAATTAATTGTTAATAATGAATATTTTAAGTGTAACTATTGTTCATTTTCAACTAAAGATAGGTCATACAGAATACCAGTTATAGAGTCACAAAAGGAAAACGTAATATCTTCACAAACCTCTTTTCAAATATTAAACATTCTTGAAGGGGCTATCGAGAGAGGAACTGGAAAATCTCTAAATAAGATCGATTACCCTATAGCAGGAAAGACTGGTACAACAAATGAAAGCAAAGACTTATGGTTTTTTGGGCTAACCCCTAGATATGTTGTAGGAGTTTATGTAGGATATGACACACCTAAATCAATAGGATATAGAGAAACCGGATCTTCAGTTGCATTACCTATTTTTAAATCAATAATTGAGAATTATCTATCTTATCATAAAAACTCAAATGATAAATTTATTGTGCCTAGTGATCTAATTGTCAAAAAAGTCAATTTAGATAATGGTGAAATTTCTGATGGACAAAACTCCATTATTGACTATTTTACAAAAGATCAGTTAGAAATATTAGATAACATAAACAAAATTGAGAGTATTGGTGGAATAAACTAATGGATAAATCTGAATTATTGAACTTAGTCAAGGAGATAGACTCACTTATTATACTGACAAGGAGGAGTCTTTGACTATGAAAAAACAATTGAAGATATTGGACACTTAAACAAAGTACTTACTAATCCAGATAATTGGAACAATATTAATTTAATTAATAAATCCCAAGAAAAATTAAAACAAAAAAAGATTGCTATTAGTGATTTTGATTTAGTTTTAACTCAATTTAGAGATTTTAGTGAGTTTATTGAAATTTATGAGTCCTTGAATGAAAAAGAAATCTTTGATTTGGTAAATAAAATTAATGATTTAAAAAGGCAATGCGAAAAAATAAAAATTAAATCTCTCCTAAACAAAGAAACAGACGATTGTAATGCTTTTGTAGAAATACACGCCGGAGCAGGAGGTACAGAAAGTCAAGATTGGGCTGAAATGCTGTCTAGAATGTACCAACGTTTTGCTGAAAAGAATGATTATAAATGTAAAATTATAGACAGTCAAAGAGGTGAAGAGGCTGGTTTAAAGAATATAACAATAAACATATCAGGTTTTAAAAGCTATGGTTATTTAAAGAAAGAATCTGGTATTCATAGGTTAGTAAGAATTTCACCTTTTGACTCTAATAAAAGAAGGCATACAAGTTTTTCAAGTGTATGGGTATATCCAGAAATAGATAAAGATATTGAAATTGAGATTAACAACAAAGACTTAAGAATAGATACTTTTAGAGCCTCAGGAGCAGGTGGTCAACATATTAATACAACTGATAGTGCAGTTAGAATAACTCATATCAAATACAATATTGTTGTTCAAAGTCAAAGTGAAAGATCACAACATCGTAATAGAGATACTGCTATGAAGATGTTAAAATCAAGGATATATGAAATGGAATTAGATAAAAAAAATGAAGAAAAAAGAAATGAAGAGAAAAATAAGAAACAGATAGGATGGGGAAATCAAATTAGGTCCTATGTTCTTCATCCTTATAAGATGGTCAAAGATCTAAGAACTAATTATCAGACATCAAATGCTGATAACGTTTTAGATGGAGAAATTTTCGATTTTTTAGAGTCAAGTTTATTAGATGTATAAGTATTATTTCTTAAAAATATTATTCTTATTCTTTATATGCTTTAATTCAATTGCTTATGATTTTAGTTTTCAAGATGATAATAATTTATTGAAACTTGATTTTGAAGATGGACAAATAAAAGAAATAAAATTTGATTTAGATATTAATGGTCAAAGAAGTTTTGGGATAATAAATTATCATAATAATGAGATTTACATTCTTTTAAATACTGATCAAATATCATTTAATAGTTTTAAAAAAGTTTTTCCTAAACCTCAAAAAAATAAAAAACTGAATAAGAAAATAAATTTCAATTGGGAAATATCTGAAATGACAATCTCAGACGAATATTCACTTTTCTCAAATAAACTAAATTTTATTTATGATCAAGGTTTTGAGTCTATGATGTTTTATGATAGCAAAAAAGAATTTGAACTATCAATTCTTCCCCAGCAAGATGGAAATAAACAAATTTATTTATTTTCAAAAAATGCTGGACAATTTTTTTACGCACAAAAAATATCAAAAAATATGAAAGGAGGAGCATTAATAGGAAAAGGATCTTTTAGAAAATTTAACGATTACGATATCAATATCAAAGTTAAAGATTTTAGTATTGATAAAAATTCAAAGTTTTACAATTTACTTTTTACTTCAAGAATGTTAGATATTTTTTCAGTTTTACAAAACACTCAAGATGAATTTAATTATTTAGAAGTTCCTATTCAGAGAAAAGGTAAAGAATTTACTTTTGATCATGCTTTAATGTTAGGCGGTACTGTAGCCTTTTCATTTAAAGGTGAAGCAAATCCCTCTGAAAAGGTAGCAACTATAAATGGCACTTATGGTCCGTTATATTTATTTGAACAAAATTTTAAAAATATACCTTTTTTAAATGAGTTATTTGGAAAAAACGTAGAAGAAAGTCTTTTAGCAGCTGATTTTAAAGTTAAAAAAAATGGTAATAAAACTGATTTTACATTCAACCCTCTATCTATCTTAACTCCTGGTAAAACAAGAAATTTTTTTGATATTTGGGAGTAGTTATTTTAATATATAAATCTGATCATAGATAGAAATCTCTCCTGATTTCAATATTTCTGCACGTACTCCACTTTTAAATGCCAAAAGTTTAACCAGATTTTTTACTTCTAATTTATTTTGAAGATATTTACATGGTTGACATAACTCATGTATTTTAAAAACTACATTATTAATTTGTATTTTTTTATTTAATAATTTGTTCAAGTTAATACCTGATGTAATTATATTTCTTCTAAAATCTTTATAATTTAACTTTTTTTTTATTTTTTTATTAAAATCATCAATTTTTTCAGACTCTATAAAAGTTACCTGTTCGTAACTATTCTTATAATTTTCATAATACCTGTCATTAACAATACCCTTATTTTTGTTTAAGATTGCTTGATTTATATAAAAAGTATTTTCTCCATCAAGATTGCTAATATTGATTGCTTTAATTTTACCCATTTTCTAATATATTTACCTTAGTTTATATTTATGGAAGATAACACAAATTTATACAGTCAAAGAAATATACTAATTCGTAATTTCCTTATTTTTTCAAGATTGGCACCCTTTGTTACTAGTTTTATAGGTTCTGTACTTATTAATAAGATCTTTCTAAAAACACCTAATTTAATTAATTTAGATTTTATTTTAATTTTTATATCTCTTTATTTGGTTTTATACGTATTTATTTCCCATACTAAGTCTTTATGTGAGCAACTTGCTATTGTTAACCAAAAAATAAATTCACATAGCGACGAATAATAAGTTTTATTTTAAAATTTTTTTTATTCCTTTAGGGTCTATTATAGTTTATAAAAGAACAAAATATGAACAAAAATATCCAAGTAAAGACTGATAAGGACAACAACCTTGAGTCTGTACCTTATGTTTTGTCTAAGATTTCAGCTGGATTTCCATCCCCAGCTGATGATTATATAGAAAATAATCTAAGCTTATCAGAACTATTGATCAAAAATAACCTATCAACTTTTCTAATGAGAGCTAGTGGTGACTCCATGGTAGATTCTGGAATTAATGATGGCGACATATTAGTTGTGGATAGGAGTTTAGAAGCTAAAAGTAGAGATATAGTAATAGCTATATTTGAGGGAAGTTTAACTGTCAAAAGACTAGTTATTAAGACAGATGGTTCTGCCATCTTAAAAGCTGAGAACCCTTTGTATAAAAATATATCAATATCAGAGTATGCAGAATTAGAGATATGGGGAGTTGTTACCAGCGCTATTCGTCAATTTATTAAATAACATATGAATATAGTGGCCCTAGTAGATTGTAATTCATTTTATGCCTCGTGTGAGACTATCTTTAAACCCGATTTAAGTAAAAAACCTATTGTAGTTCTATCAAACAACGATGGATGTGTCATAGCTAGAAGTTCTGAAGCTAAGAAATTAGGAATTAAAATGGGAGTACCTTTCTTTGAGATAAAGCAAATAATAAAAAAATATCCACTGCATGTGTTTTCATCAAATTACAGTTTATATGGAAATATCTCATCCAGGGTAATGGGAGTATTAAAAGAGCATTGTGATAGATTGGAAGTTTATTCTATAGATGAAGCTTTTTTAATATTAAATAAATATTCAGAGAGAAGTTTTTTTTCAAGAGCAGAAGGAATAAAAAAAATAATAAGGAAGTGGATAGGCATACCTGTAAGTATAGGAATAGCTAACAATAAAACCTTATCAAAAGTAGCAAACCATCTAGCTAAAAAAGATGAACTAGGATCTCAAGTAGTAGAAATTATAAATCAAAAACAAATAGAAATATCACTAAAGGTATTAGGGGTGGGTGATATTTGGGGAATAGGAGCTAGGATAGAGAAATTTCTTCAAAAAAATAGTATCTACACCGCATACGATCTATACAAAACAGACCCAAGATGGGTTAGGCAACACCTAGGAGTAGTGGGAGAGAGAACCTATAGAGAACTACATGGTGAAATATGTATACCCATAGTAGAGAGATCTGAACCAAAAAAACAATGTCGAGTATCAAGATCTTTCGAAAGTTATGTAACAAGTTTTCATGATTTAGAGAAAAGAATAATATCTTATGCTACTAGAGCCTCAGAAAAGATTAGATCTGATGGTTTGCAGGCAAAAAAAATTACTACATTTATTCGTTCAAATAAATTCAACAACAATAATAAACAATACCATGCAGCTAGGACTTATGATTTTATATCTCCATCAAACGACTTATTTGAGACGATTAAATTTGCTATAAAGGCGCTAAAATCTATTTATCGACCAGAAATTAAATATAAAAAAGCAGGTGTTTTACTCTCAGATTTAACTCCAGAGGGAGAATACAATAGAGATTTATTTTTTCATCAATCAGAAGAGAGTATTTTAAAAAAAATTAGAGTAAATAAGGTATTTGATAATCTAAATAATAGATATGGAAGCGGGACTATTTGTGTCGCCAAAGAAAACTACGAAAAGTTTTACATAACTAGACGACAAAACTTAAGTCCCGCATACACATCAAATTTTAATGATCTACCTAATGTTAATTAATTTACAGCAGGTATTGATGCCATAGACTCTTCAAAAGCTTCAGTATCGAATTTATCTTCAGCAAGATTGCCCGAAAAATAATCCATATATGCTTGCATATCAAAATGACCATGCCCACAAAGATTGAACAAAATAGCTTTTGATTTACCCTCGGCTTTACACTTAAGAGCCTCATCAACAGCACCTTTAATCGCGTGAGTAGCTTCAGGTGCAGGCATAATGCCCTCAGTTCTTGCAAATTGTATACCGGCTTCTAAACACTCCTTTTGACCATAAGCTCGAGGTTCCATATGACCATTATGAACTAAATGCGATAGCATTGGAGACATTCCATGATATCTTAGTCCACCTACATGCGTGGGTGATGGCATAAAATCAGAGCCTAATGTATGCATCTTCAACAATGGTGCAGACTTTAGAGTATCACCAAAGTCATAGGAATACTTACCTTTTGTTAAAGAAGGACAAGAAGATGGCTCAACTGCAATAGCATGAACTTCTTGTTCTCCTCTGAATTTTTTCCCTAAAAAAGGATTACATAAACCTGAGAAATTACTTCCTCCACCAGTACAACCTATAACAATATCAGGATAATCATTAGCCATTTCCATTTGTAGTAGCGCTTCTTGCCCAATAATGGATTGATGCATTAAAACATGATTGAGCACACTACCTAATGCATATTTTGTATCATCATTTGTAGCAGCAACCTCTGCAGCCTCTGATATGGCTATACCTAGTGAACCTGAACTATTAGGATCTTTTTCAAGTATGGCTCTACCTGAATTTGTTTCATTTGATGGGCTAGCTACAACACTACCACCGTAGCTTTCAATTATGGCTCTTCTGTAAGGTTTTTGATCATAGCTTACTCTTACCATGAATACTTTTATCTCTATTCCAAATACTGCCCCTGCATAACTTAATGCTGTTCCCCATTGACCTGCACCGGTCTCGGTTGCTATTTTTTTTACACCTGCTTCTTTATTATAAAAAGCCTGAGCTAATGCAGTATTAGGTTTATGACTCCCTGATGGACTGGCTCCTTCGTATTTGTAATAAATTCTGGCTGGTGTATCTAATGCTTTCTCTAAAGCTCTAGCCCTTACCAGTGGGGTAGATCTCCAACGACTGTAAGCCTCTAATACTGGTCCCGGTATATCGATATATCTCTCTTGGGTTACTTCTTGCATTATTAATTCCATTGGAAATAAAGGTGCTAAGTCATCTGGACCTATTGGCTGTTTTGTTCCTGGATTTAATGGTGGGCTCATAGGCTCTTTTAAATCCGCTCCCAGGTTGTACCACTGTTTTGGCACATCACTGTCTTTTAAAAAAAATTTACTATCCTCACTCATAATGAAGAATTTTATTGTATTTGTTAGAAAAAAAGTAGGATTATTTAATCACTATAAAACCTATTTAAGGCTGCTTCTTTGTTAATTAAGGGTAAAAGTTGTGCTACGAGCACACCAATAAGTATTAAAAAACAACCAAAAATCTGAACATTTGTCAAAAATTGAGAAAGAATAATCCAAGCTGCTAACGATCCAAATACACCTTCAAGAGAAAATGTAATTGCTGCTGTAGAGGGTTTTACATACCTTTGACCAAAAACTTGAAGAGTATAAGCAATCCCACTTGACATTACACCTACGTATAAAAGCTCAAAGATTTCTTTTGATATCCCGTCAATAGTAGGATTTTCAAAAATGAATATAAATGGCAAACTATAAAAAAAACATAATAGAAATTGAGATGATGCTAAGGTAAATGGTGCATTTATAATTTCAAAGTATTCATCAATTAAGATGCAATGTATTGCAAAAAATAAAGCACATACAATTACAAGTATATCAGCAAATTGTGCTTCAAAACTATTTTCAAGTGTTAAGTAATAAGACCCTACGAGACATATTGATACGGATAGCCAAATACTCCAGTGTATTTTCTTTTTTAAAAATAATCTCGAAATTATAGGAACAAATGGAACATATAATATAGTTAAGAAAGCTGCATTTCCTACTTTAGTATACTGTAAAGCGTATTGTTGAAGGTAAGTTCCTAATAACAAACTTAAACCAGTTAAAAGAACTACGAATATAAATTTTTTTTTATTTTTAAGATTTTTAATTTTATTTATTTCATAAAAAGCAAAAGGTAAAACTATTATTCCACCAATTAAAAAACGCATATTTGTAAAAGTTAGTGGACCAATAAATTCCATTCCTGTAGTTTGAGCCACAAATGCAGTACCCCAAATTATTGATGCTACTATGAGACATAAAGTAGATAAGAAATGTTTGGAGTCCATAAGAAACTGGCTCCGCAGGTAGGATTCGAACCTACGACCTGTCGGTTAACAGCCGAATGCTCTACCGCTGAGCTACTGCGGATCGTTGCATCAAACTACAATAATTTTTTAATTTTTCAATTAGCATTTTTTAATTCAATTTTAAAAATAATTTTCAATGATATTAGGGTTTATTTGGATATAATATCTTAATGGAAAAAATTATTTCACCTTGTATATCAATATGCAAAACAGATCCATCTACAGGATATTGTTATGGCTGTGCTAGAACTTCTGAAGAAAAAGCGATATGGAAAGACGAAAATACGACAAATGAATGGAAAATAAATAATATTTCCGAGTTAAAAAATAGACTTTCTGGTTGGCAATTATCATCATTTGAGGAGTCATATGATTTTAAAATAAAAAACGGAATATCTTTAGCAAAGCACAAAATGATGAATAAATGAAAAAAATTAAAGGCTCGTGTCTTTGCAAGAAAATTACCTTTGAGATTAAAAATGAATGTAGATACTCAGTTTTTTGCCATTGCCAGATGTGCCAGGCTTCAAATGCTGAATTTAGTTCTTATACAAAAGTAAAAAAAGAAAATCTATATTTTAAAAGTAAAAAAACTTTAAAATGGTTTGTTTCTAGTAAACATTATAAAAGAGGTTTTTGTTCAATTTGTGGAAGTTCATTATTTTTTCAAAAAAAATCTTCAGATGATTATATCTCAATATCAACAGGTACCTTAAATAAATATATACCTTCTATCGGCCATATTTTTTACAAATATAAAAAATCAAAAATTAAATTTTCTAAATTAAAAAAATTTCCTCAATCTGCTCAAGGATATTTTGATAAGTTTATTTACAGAATTAAATGAATTACTCATTAACAATCAAGATTATCTTAATATTACTATTTATATACCTTTTAATTGTCTTTTATGTTTATACAAAACAAAGATCACTTCTTTATGTCCCTCAAATTGATAATTATGATGATGAATTACTAATCATTCCTGCGGAAAAAGTATTTATTGAAAATAGCTCAAATATAAAATTAAGGTCTATTTTTTATAAACATCCATCTAATACTAAAACTACATTACTAATGTTTCACGGTAATGCTGGTCCTATTGAAAATAGATTTTATAAAATTAACAAGTTATCAAAATATGACCAAAATATTTTACTTATTTCTTGGAGATCATATAGCGGCAATGATGGTGAACCTACTGAGGATGGTTTATATGATGACGCTAGAAGTGCCATAAAATGGCTTGAAGAAAAAAATATTTCTAAAAAGGACATCATTATTTATGGAGAATCTTTAGGAACTGCTGTTAGTATAGAAATAGCTCAGAATAATAATTTTAAGGGTCTAATTCTGGAGGCGCCATTTACTTCAATGATTGATGCTGCTAAATTTCATTATCCATACCTTCCTGTTTCAATCATGCTTAAAGATAAGTATTTAAGTGATAAAAAGATTAAAAACGTTATTTCCCCTATATTTATTATGCACGCCACAGGGGATGATATAGTTCCATTTAGAATGGGTGAAAAAATGTACAAATTAGCAAATTCACCTAAAAGTAGTTATTTCGTTGATGAGAATGAACATTTAGTAACTTATGATGAAAATTTAATGAATAAGATGGATGAGTTTTATGAAACTATAATTAACGATGAATAAATTTAATAATCTTCCAGAACTATTTTATTTTCAAGCAGATAAGAACGAAAATAATCAACACTTACTAAAACTCGGCTCAAACAACCAAGTTATCTCAATGAGTTGGTTAGAGACAAAAAATCTAACAACGAAAATACACAATTTCTTAGCAAACAAATATTTAGGTGAATTAGAGAGAGTTTTATTGGTTTCAGAAAATAGACCTGAATGGATGGCCTCTGATATCGCTATAATGTCTAATAAACTTATTTGTGTCCCCAACTATACAACTTATACATCAAGAGATTTCGAACATATTTTAAATGACTCTCAGCCTGTTGGTTTAATAGTTTCAAATAAAAATTTACTTCAGACTATTTTAACTGCTAGCGAAAAAGTTAAATATAATTTCAAATTTATCTTATGTTTTGATTATTTTGAAAATAATTCAATTTCAAATTTAGTATTTTTAAATGACTTAACAGATGACAATAATGATAATAACAGAGAAAAAATTAAAGAAATTAAGCGCAAAGATCCAGCTTGTATTATTTACACGTCAGGTACACAAGGATTACCGAAAGGTGTTATTTTAAGTCATGGGGGCATATTAAGTAATTGTGAAGGAGCGTATGAACTTCTTAAAACTATAAAAAGTCCAGATTTAACCTTTCTTACTTGGTTACCTTTATCTCATTCATATGAACATGCAGTTCAATTTGTTCAGATTATTTTAGAAGCAAAAGTATTTTATAATAAAAGTATTGAAACACTTCTGCCTACAGTAAAAATTGCACAACCTCATATAATGACTGCTGTTCCAAGATTTTATAATAATCTCCATGCAAAAATGAAGATTAATCTGAAAAATCAGTCTAATTTTAAACAAAATTTATTTAATAAGACTATCCAGCTAGGAACAAAAAAATTTAAAAATATTAAATTAAGTTTTAGTGAAAATATAATTAACCTAATATTAGATACATTAGTCAGAAAAAAAGTAAAAAATAATTTTGGTGGCAGATTAGAGGCTTTTATATCAGGTGGAGGACCTCTTGATAGTCAAGTAGGGGAGGCACTTAATGCCCTTGGTTTAAAGACTTTACAAGGTTATGGATTAACAGAAACCTCACCAGTTGTAAGCTGCAATTTATTAAATAAAGTAAAAGTTGATACAGTTGGTCCTATATTTCCTGGAGTTGAAGTTAAATTAGCAGAAGATGGTGAAATTTTAGTTAAAGGGGAGAACCTTATGCTGGGCTATTGGAATAATAAAGAAGCTACTGAGCAAACAATAAAAGATGGTTGGCTCCATACAGGGGATATTGGTGAATTTGATGAGGACAATTATCTTAAAATTACAGATCGTAAAAAGGATATAATAGTTTCTCTAGGAGGTGATAATATTGCACCATCTAAGATTGAAAATCTATTAACTTTATCTCCTGAGATAGAACAAGCCTGTGTCTTTGGTGAACAAAAGAATTATATTGCAGCATTATTAGTATTAAACTCAGAGAGTAAATCTAGTGATGAAGATATTCAAAGATATATTGATGAAGTAAATAAAGACTTAACTCAACCAGAAAAAATAAAAAAGTTTATCTTTATTGATGAGCCTTTTAGTATTGAAAATAACCTAATGACTCCCACAATGAAAGTTAGGAGACATGAAGTACAAAAAAAATATCAAAATCAAATTGATCAATTATTTTAATGCAATTATTTGCAGCCATAGATTTTGAAACAGCCACAAGTGAGAGAACATCAGCATGTGCTATTGGATATGTAATATTTAATAAAACTATAATTATAAAAAAAGTCTCCCATTTAATAAGACCACCTAAACCTGAAGTTCATTTTACAGATATTCATGGTTTAACATGGGATATGTTAAAGAAAGCTAAAACATTTGATAAAGTGTGGCGCCAAATTAAGAGTGAATTATCTGCTGTTGATTACTTTTTTGCACATAATGCTCCTTTTGATCGATCTGTCCTTCACTCATGTTGTTATTTTTATAATATCGACCTACCTAAACAAGAATTTAAAGATACTGTTGCAATAGCAAGAAAATATTGGGAATTTGAGAACAATAAACTAAATACAGTATGTAAAAATTTAAGAATTCCATTAAATCATCACGATGCATTATCAGATGCTAAAGGATGTGCTTTGATAGCTATTGAGGCTTTTAAAAAAGGTTATTTTATTTAATTTTATTACCCATAAAACTCAAAGAAGAAAAAATAATTATTAAGGCAAGGCTCATATAGATCAAGGTGTTTATCGAATTTGTCTCATCCAATATCAATCCATATAAGAAAGGGGAGGCTGCTGAGGCCAAAACACCAAAAAATGTTAAAAGGGACCTTATTGCACCTAGGTTTTTGACTCCATACATTTCTGCCCACAAAGAATTAGACATATTTTCAGTAAAGCCATTTGATAATCCAAGACCTGCCATGTAAAGATATAATACAAATATATGATTTGAAAATAACATCACAATAAATATTAAAGCCATGGGAATTAAGTGAAATGTTATTACACTTCTACCAGAAAATTTATCGACTAACAAACCAGAAACTAATGAACCACCAATTCCACAGATTGCATAAAAAATAAAACTTTGTGCAATATCTAACATTGTCCAATTATTTAATTGCCCAATAAAAACTTGATGAAATAAAAAACCAGTTACTGTAAATGACATAAATAATGTAAGAGGTAAATAAAGATAAAATTTAAGATCTGTTAAGACATCTCTTCTTCTCCATGAAAATGAATTTTGTATATCTTCATTCTCAAACCCAGTTTCACTTTTAAAATTATTTTTATTTAATAGGTAGTATAAAAATACTCCGAAAAATATTATTATAAATACAGATGAACTAAACCAGGTAACTCTCCAGCCAAAAGTTAATATTAAAATTACTACTACAAATGGATAGATCATCTCACCAAAAGAAAAACCAAATCCAGATATAGCTAATGCTTTTCCTCTATTAGCTTTAAAGTATCTTGCCATGGTTGTTCTTGAAGTGTGTCCCATAAGTCCTTGTCCAAAAAGTCTTAAAAAATAAATTACAAAAAAAAGAAGAATTACATTAAACACAATACTTGCAAAAAAACATGTTATCGAAAGACCTAATACTATTGATAAAGTATATTTTTTCAGAGAGACCGTATCTATAAGTTTGCCAGCCCATATAATAGTTAACGCACTTAAAATTGTAGATATTGAATACAGACTGCCAAATTGAGTATTACTTAAGTTAAATGTTTCTCTAAAATCTTCACTAAAAAGAGAGATAAAAAATGTTTGTCCAAATCCTGATGCGAATGCTATTAGAAAGCCAAATATTAATAAATTTGAATTTTTATTTATAAAATTAATCAAAACAAGAGGGATATTATGATTTAATGACTATATATCAATTATAATAAAGAAAGGGACCACTGGTGAGCACAATTAAAAGAACTGATGATGATAATCATCCAATTACAAAAGAAGTCTATAATGATATTAAACAATCAAGAAATACAACTTATATAGGTAATTTTTGGAAATATTTAGCATTCGACCCTCAATTACTAAAAAATGTTTGGAGTGATGTTAAAGATTTAATGGTTAAACAAACCATAATTCCAAATAAAACTAAAGAAATGATTTATATGGCAGTCTCTATAACAAATAATTGCTCGTATTGCACACATTCACACACAGCTGCAGCAAAAAAACTTGGGATGACTGAAGACGAACATTCAGAATTTTTAAATATTGTAGCTCTTGCAGCAAAAACAAATCAACTGGTCAATAGTATACAAGTGCCAGTAGATGAAATATTTGATGAAGATATAGAAAAATAATCTAATGGAATTCTTAATATGGTTTTGGAATGCAGGTGAACTTTTGATGGTTATAGGTATTGGGATAATTATAATTGGATTATTATTTTATAGAAAAAAAAAATAAATCGTTAAGTTATTTATTTAATTATTTTATTTATGATCTCCAGAATTATTATAATATTGATTAATGTATTACGATGATGATAATGATGACGACAATACTTTGTTAGGCAGACTTACTGAGTTAAATAGAGCCCTAAGTCAAATGATGAGAAACACCAGCGAAAGAAATATTGTTGAAAAGTTACATACTTACCAACTTGCTATAAAAAAAACTCTAAAAATTATGACTAAAAAACAGCTTAGTACTATTTCAGAGTCCTCCAATGAATACGAAGATAGATTAGAACGAGGAGACTTTGACTAAATTTTTAGTCTAAATTTTTAAAACCGTAACCTGTTTTTTTTACTCTTGTTTTAAAATAATTCTTATTAAATTTGTTAATTGTAGGTTTTGTATTTATTTGCTTGGCAATTTTAATACCAGCTTTTTTAAGAGAAGAAACTTTTGTAAAATTATTTGTTATAATATTGACTTTATTTACTTTTAATAACTTTAGTATCTTAGCGGCAATATTAAAATCTCTTTCATCATCTAAAAAACCTATGTTGTGATCAGCATCAATAGTATCCAAGCCTTTTGACTGAAGAGAATATGCCCTCATTTTATTGGCTAGTCCTATACCTCTCCCTTCTTGATCTAAATAAAGGATAATACCTCCTTTATTTTTAACCATATAGTTTAAAGAGTTATTTAATTGTTCTCCGCAATCGCATTTTCTAGAGTGAAATATATCCCCAGTAAAACAAGCTGAGTGAATTCTAAGGTTTGTTGGTTGTTTTAAATTTTTTGGTTTAATTATGATCGCGATATGTCTTCTAGCACCAATATATGACTTAAAAATATTAAAAGTAGTAGATGCAACATTTGGTAATGGCACATTTGCACTTGAAACTAATCTGATACTATTAGTTATAAATTTATTCTGATTTTTTAACTCTTTATGGTTAAATCTTAATAGACCAAGTTGTAATATTAGATTATCAATATTTTTATAGTATTTAGGATTAATTTTTTTAAATACAAGTGACGGTATTACCTTCGCATTTTTGGCTATATCTAAACAGACATTATGGAAGTCTTTACTTTTGATATAAGGCTCATCTTTAAATAATATTTTATTTTGATCAGATAAAGGGTTAATGAATAAACTTAATAAAGATTTGTTTGATATTTTTTCGTTTATTTTTAAATAAATATTTGTTGATACTTTATTTTCAAATATTGATTTTGCTTTTTGTTTTGTGATTAAAAGATATTTGTCTTTTTGTAGGTATTGATTGAATTGATTTAAAATTTTATTGTCCGAATGTTCAATATTAAAGAACATCCAATAATTTTTATTTTCTTTGATAACTATTGGTCTTCCGGTTCTAAGCTCATTGATAGCTCTATCAATAAATGTGCCAAAATTTGATTTTAAACTCATAGACTATATATATACTCAATAGTACTTGATACAGATGAAAAATGATAACAAAGCATAATATTTCTTCACTATTTGAATTTGTAAAAAAACAAAAAAAATCAAATATCTTAAGAATTGATTTAATTAACAAATCGTTTGTACTTAGTCAACATTCTAAAACCAATCATATTTTAATTGATAAAAATGGCGTTAATTTTAATTGTAAGATTGAAAAAAAAATAAATGAAATAGCACAAATTTTGTTACCAATATTGATGATAAAAAAAAAATTCTATATCGGTCAAATTGGGCAAAGCTTAGACGGTAAAATTGCACTTTTAAACGGTAATTCTCATTACATTAATGATAAAAATAGTATTTCATACCTTCATAGTCTTCGTTCAGTGTGTGATGCAGTCATAGTTGGTGTAAATACAATAAAAAAAGATAATCCCTTGCTCACTACAAGAGCAATTAAGGGCTCAAATCCTCAAAGGATAATTATAGATCCATCTCTAAAATTAACAAATAACTATCAAATATTTAAAGATGGTTTTTCAAATATCATATTTACACACTCTAATATTAAAAAGAATTTAAATAATACACAAATTTATAAATTACCTGAAAGAAATTTCACAAATCTTATATACAAACATATAAATAATTTAGGTTTTAAGTTCGTATTAGTAGAAGGTGGTTCTAAAACTATATCTAAATTTCTTGAGAATAAATTATTAGATATTATGCAATTTATAATAGCACCTACAATTATTGGTTCTGGTATTAATTCTATAAATATAAAACCTATAACAAATTTAAAAAAAGTTATTAGAACAAAAAATAAAATTTATAAATTTGGCGAAGAAATGATAGTAAGTTTAGAGTTTTAAAGCTAAAAAATCTTTATTTCTTAAATATAATTTTGATTTATTTTTTTTAATATTTTCCCTTCTAAAATCTAACCAGCTATCTAATGATATCTTATTTTTTTCAAGTACATTTTCACAAAAATCTAAAAACATATTTTGAAATTTTTTATTCTTTGATACATCCCAACTCGAGTCAAAAATAAATGTTTTGTGTGACTTAGAAAACAATTTATTAATTATTTGACTACAGTTTTTACCAACTGCTTTTTGCCCAATTCCTTTATCTGACTCCTGATCTTTATTAAATAGATTTAAAACGTATTGATCATCTTTATGTTTTGGGTGAAATTTAAAAAATCCATCATAATTAATCGAAAAATATATAACTTTTGTATTTAGATTTTGTTTTTTAAATCCTAAATACCAATTTTTTGGCATTATATCTAAATACGCAGATCCTGTAATAATATCGTATTTTTCGAATTTAAAACTTTTTATTTCTTTGATTAAGTCAAATTTTTTATAATTTATATTTATAATTTTATTCTTATTATTTGTTTTTTTCTTAAATTCTTTAATTGACTCAAATGATATGTCTATCATATCCCATGATTGCCTTTTTTTAATTTTGGGGTACAAATATCTATAGTTTGAACCTGTTCCACAACCTAAATCAGCGATAGATAATATTTTGTAGTCTTGAAAATATTTATTAATTTTTTCTATAATTTTTTTATTTCTTGAAACTTTATCAATTTTCTCTCGAAGAAATAGCCAATCATTATTAAATTTATGCATCTTTTATTATCTTGATAAAAAGATCCCCAGATTGTATTGGTGTTAAAAATTTTCTTTTATTTTGTGATAATTTTTTTGATAAATCTGAATTAAATGCATTTTTAGTAATTAATTTTGATAAACTTTTTTCTTTGAAATTATTTAAGTAGATAATTCCATCCTTTTTTAGAGTATTCATTATTGTTTTAGTTTTATATGTAATAATCATTTTTTTTAGTTGAAGGGCATTTGCAAGTGACATACCAAAACCTTCATATTTACTTACTGAGACATAGAAGTCACACCTAGCATATAGTTTTGATAATAAATTAGTCGATACATTACTATGAAACTTAACTTTTTTACTTAATCTATAATTACTTATAATTTTTAGTAATCTATTATAGTACTTACTCTCTCTAGTTATATCTCCTACAATATTTAATTTTATTTTATCCATGTATCTTAATTCGTTTAAAAGATAATGATAATTTTTTCTCTCAATAATACTTCCTACAGATAGTAAATTTATATTTTTATCCCTTTTTAATTTATATTTTTTTAATTTTTCTATTCCAGGCTCTACAACTTGAATTTTTCTCTTATTAATTTTAAATTTTTCAAAAATTAGTTGTTTTGTATCATTTGAAGTGACAATTATTTTTTTCGTTTTCTTATATAATTTTTTAGCGTTCTTAAGAAAAAATTGACTTTGATTACCATTAAATTCTAGATAAAGAGGGTGGTGTATAAGAGCTATTACTACAAATCTATCTAAATAGTTTATTATACTATCAATACACTCAAAAACTAATCCATCAAAAATTAGTACTGCATTATCAGGTAATTTTTCTAAAGTTTTTTTTAGATTTTTTAAGTCATTTTCTTTAGGAAAGGGAAAGCTATTAGCAAGTTTGATAGCATTTAAATTAAATTTAATTTTTTTTGCTCTTTTTAATATATTTTTTTCATAAATGTAACCGCCTGTTTTTGTATTAATATCACCCGGATAAATAAAATAATAAGATTTATTGTGTAATACTGATCTCTTGTTCATAAGAAGCCCAAGCTACATTTGACTCAGTTAAAATAATTTTAATTTTATGCAACTTGTTAAAATCTTCTATGTAATCTTTTTGTAATTTATCGCATATTCTATCAAAAATATCTTTAGCAAGAAATTCCGTAGAGGTAATTATATTATTAAATGCTTCAACTTCGTCTAAATTTTTATAACTATAAAATTTTAATACGTCAGAGAGAATTTCTGTTACAACCCCGAGATCCATAATAATGTTATATTTATTAATCTCTTTTGCATAAAATTCAGCATCAACTATGTAGGTCGCTCCATGCATATTCTGCGCTGGTCCAAAAACCTCACCCGGGAGAGAATGTGCAATTAAAATATTATTTCGAACAGTAATTGAATACATTTTAGTACTTTATAGCATGCATTATGCTTTCTGGATTATTTAATATTGAAATATAATCTTTCTCTAGATCCTTAAAGTCACTTTCAGTGTTTATTAATTTAAGAAGTTGGTTATTAGATAAAGCATTAATCGCTAAATTCAATCTCTTTTTATAATCATATTTTTTTGATAAATATTCTGGAATATTTGAAACTTGAGAACCAATAATTTTTAATCTCTTTGAGTGAAAATTACCTCCTAAATTTATATGTCCTTTTCTATTTCCATACCAACTAGCCTCAATAAATTTTCCCTCTAAATTTAATTTTTTTAGTGATTGGTTTAGTACATCATAATTAGATGTTGTATTAATTATAACATCTAAGTCTTTAATTTTTTTAAAATTAATAAATTTTAGTCCTAAAATATTAGCAAATTTCTTTTTTTTAATATTTATGTCAGTAATAAAGACATTTTTAAATTTTAGTAATTTATAATAGTAGGCAGTTAAAATACCAACAGAGCCCATCCCTATTATCAATATTTTGTTATTTAATTTTGCTTGAGTATCCCAAAAGATATTAATAGCTGTTTCCATATTTGCTGTTAGTAAATATTTTCGAATATCACCATTACCTTTTAAAATATTCACATTATTTATATCAATCTTAAATAGTGACTGATGAGGGTAAAGGCAGAATGTATTTTTATTTAAATATTTTTTTGGGCCTTCAATTATTTTACCAACATTAATGTAACCGTATTTAATTGGAAAAGAAAAAGATCCCTCTTGAAAAGGAGATTTCATTATATCGAACTGATCTTTGCTAATATTACCAGATGCTACTAATCTCTCAGTACCCTTACTAATTCCTGAATAAAGAGTTTTTACAAGAACAGTTTTAGAATTTTTTTTATAGCTTAGTATTTTTTTCTTAATAATTGGTTTATTTTCATTCTTAAGCCATAGAGAATAAGTTTCCATAATAATTATATAAATGTTAAATATCACTTATGCTATCAAAGTTTTGGTCCGATTTAACATCAGCAGATATTAGTAAATTAGGTAAAAATAAAATACTTATTCTCCCATTTTCATCTGTAGAACAACATGGAGAACACCTTCCATCAGGTACTGATAAATTGATATTAGATGGAATTTTAAATACTTTTATTAAGAAATATCCCAAACTTAATAAATATTTAATTCTACCAAATATCTCTATAGGTTCAGCGAGTGAGCATAATAGCTTTGAGGGCACTCTATCTTCGGACTCTACAAATTATATTGATTATATTATCAGCATAGTTGGTGAGTTATGTATTCGTAGATATAAAAAATTTATCTTTTTAAATAGTCATGGTGGACAAATTAGTCACTTAGACATAGCTGCTAAAGAAATTAAAAGTAGATATAAAGCTGTCGATATTGTTAAGGCACATTATTTTTTATTTAAAGGTTTTGAAAAAATTATTCCAAAAAAGGAATTACTTTATGGATATCATGGAGGTGAATTTGAAACATCAATAATGCTCCACCTTTATCCAGAATTAATAAATTTAAATAAAATTAAAAGAAACAAACTCTCATCTGATTTTAAATCTAAAAAAATAATTTCTTATGAAAGAACAATTAAAAGAGCTTGGAATACAAAAGATTTGTCCAAGACAGGTATAATTGGCAATCCTACAAAATCCTCTGCAGATAAAGGAAAAAGAATTCTAGATCTTACATCAAGAACCTTAAAAAAAATAATTGATGAAATGAAGTAGTGGAGGCCCACCCCGGAATCGAACCGAGCTACAAGGATTTGCAGTCCTCTGCATAACCAATCTGCCAGCGGGCCATAAAAATTAGCATAACACTTTTATTGATATTTGTAATCGGGATTAGTGCCAGATGTGTATTCTATACCATCAATTACTACTTTTGGCCAAGTACCAATTCCAATAAGTTTGGGTCTTGACTCCAGATAATCTAAAATACCTTGAATCTTTTCAAAATCGCTCATAAATTTTTTTAACTTTGGAAAGTTATCTAAAATTTTATCATCTAATAGCAATGCTAGTGAAACATGATGATAAACATTAAAATCACAATAAAATGCTCTTTCTCCTAAAAAAAAATTACCTTCATATTTACTTAGTAACTTTTCAAAATTTGTAAAAGCTTTAGGTAAAATTTCATCTAAAAGATTTTTTTTATTCTTTAAGTGTATTTCACCAACCCAAACATTTATTGTTGGATTTAAAGGAAAAAATAAATCATGGGCTGACTCAAATATAGAGTCAGCATATGCCACCATTTCCTCATTATTGGGGATATTGTTTGTAAGTTTAGCTATATATCTTGAGATAGTATTGCTTTGCCATATTTCAATTTTCTCATCTATAACAAGCAAAGGTAATTTATGAAAAATCACCTCTTTTTTGATATCACTCCATGGTTTTTTAAAATAATTCCATGCCATTTCATATGAATATTCGATACCCGCAGTATGTAGCATCATCCTTGGTGCCTCACATAAAGCTCTAAGATTGAAATAGATTAACTGTAGTTTAGACATAAAGTTTATATTAATATTTTTATATTATAAATATTTGTCATGAAAACTAAAAATTATTTATCTGAAGCACAAAATTTTCTGAAGAGAAATACACAAGTAAAATCATTCGATATTGTAATGCATGATTGTAATGGTGTAGGTCGTGGAAAAATAATTAGAAGAAATGAGTTATTAAATTTGTATAAGTCAGGTAGGCAATTTCCTCTTTCATTACTTGGAATGGATATTACAGGTGAGGATACACCTGAAACAGGATTGATTTTAGAGCAAGGTGATGGTGACATAAAAGCTTGGCCTATACCATCATCACTTAAGTTATTGCATAACAGCAAACCACCAAGAGGTGAGTTATTCATGAACATGTATGATATTGATGGAAAAAAACTGTTAACAGATCCAAGAAATGTTTTGGAAAATAAAATTCAAGATTTTAAAAAAAAAGGAATTAATTTCTATGCAGCATTTGAGCTAGAATTTTTTCTTGTTTCAAATGAATTGGATGAGTATGGAAAACTCAAACCAGCAAAATCTATACTTGGAAAAAGAGCATCAATTAAAAAGACAGATGTATATTCAGTAGATCATCTCCATGGTATGTTACCTTTAATTGATGATATTTATGAAGCTACAAAACTTGCAAAAATAGATGCTGAAACTATTATTTCAGAGTACGCACCCGGTCAATACGAATTAACATTAAAACATCAAAAATCATTACTAAATGCTGCTGATGATATTTTAAGGCTAAAAAGAATTATAAGAGCACAAGCAAGAAAACATGGAGTCACTGCATGCTTTATGGCAAAACCTATGGAAAATATCTCTGGTTCTGGAATGCATTTTCATATTTCACTTTATGATCAAAAAGAAAAAAATATTTTTGCCGAAAGAAATAATGAAAAAATAAATAAAAATCTTAATTATGCACTTGGGGGTCTTTCAAAAACCATGGGTGAAAGTATGTTGATATTCGCACCAAATGCTAATAGTTGGAGGAGGTTTGTTTCAGGGTCTTATGCACCAACAAAGCCAAATTGGGGAATAGATAACAGATCAGTTGCTTTTCGAATACCAAGTAGTAATAAAAATAATAGAAGGATAGAACATAGAGTCTCAGGAGTTGATGCAAACCCATATTTAGTAGCTTTAACTATAATTTCAGCAATTGAATTAGGAATTCAAAATAAAATTTCTCCAGATAAACAAACAACCGGAAATGCTTATTTAAAGAAAAATAATCAAAAATACAAAATTCCTTCTGACTGGAATTCATCAATTATGCTATCTAAGAAATCCTCTTTTTTAAAACAAACTTTAGGCCCAGAATTACATAAGGCGTTTATAGCCATTAAGGAAATGGAATATCATAAATTTGCTAGTACTATATCAGAACT
>CABZPR010000014.1 GCA_902527545.1 uncultured Alphaproteobacteria bacterium | reverse complement strand
CGATATTTTAGAAAGCGATTTTCAAGAAAAACTAGATAATGGCGATATATTTAACTTTAATTTTAATTATTACGAGGACTTTAATGTCGAAAAAGGAGTTATCTTTAAAAATGATAATGGTTATTTCGCAATAATCGGCAAAGAAATTTTTCATTCTTGGATAGAAAAATCAGAAAATATATCAGAGGGTTTTGAGACACCAGATGACATAGACATAGATTTTGAAATGTTATGAGATATTTTTATTTTGCTGATAAAAAAGGTAGGGATGCCACAGTTATGGCAATTACATTGAGAAGTTCACCAAATCCTGAATTAAGTCATAAAGGTAAAAAAATTACTAATGTTCGAATACTCGAAACATCAGAAGAAAAAACTTATGCTAATTTAAAAAAGAAATATGGAGATAAACTTACTGAAGCAGTTATAAAAGACGATGTAGATATTGATTTTATTAAAACAGGTTTAATAATTTCTCAAACAAATAGAATTTATTTATCTCATGATGGTTTAACAATGAATTATTTGCCTAAGATACAAGAAGTCATATTCAATACTAAGGGAGAAGAAAAAAGTAGAGGTAATCCAAAAGATATTGAACCAAATATTAGAGATGATACACCACCTATAAAATGGACTGGAAAGTTTTTTAATAAAAATGATGCTATTAGAAAGTTTGTTTTTCAAAGATCTTTACAACTTCAACACACAAATGGCCTAACTTATGATTTTTTATTTAATATGGCGAATGATCTTCATAAAAAAAATCAATTAATGTTTGTGGGTGCTGGAGCAAAAGGAATTGAGCCATTAATTTTTCAGATTAATGGGACTCCAATGAGAGGTTTTTTAGAGGGTAGAACAAAAGGAGAAAAATATAAACTACTTTTGCATTTATCTAATATGGAAGTTAAATTGCCGTGAACAATTTACAAATTATTCAAAGATATAAATCATATATAGCAAGTAGTTACAAACTTATTACACCTGAGCAAACAGGTGAACTTCCAAAAGGAAATTTATTTGCATCTAAAAAATATGATGGTTTATTTTGTTGTGTTGTTCTTGGTCCTAAAGAAAAGAAATTATTATTACCAAATGGTTCTTCTGTTTCAAACGATGCTGCAATTAGTAAAGAACTCCAAAAGATCAAATGTAATAATGAAATTATTTTAGCAGGAGAACTATACGTTTTTTCTAAAGATAAAAAAAGAGAAAGGCACGCAGATGTACATTCTGCACTAACAAAACCAAATGATAATAATATGCATTTCGCAGCTTTTGATATAGTTAGAAGTTCTGTAGATGATTTGGATACCTACTCAAAGAAAATTGAGCATATTACAAAATTACTTGAGGGTCAGAATTATTTTCATCCAGTAGAAATAATTGAAACAAATGAAAGTAAAATATTGAGTTTATTTAATAGCATTGTTATTGATCAGCAAAATGAAGGTTTAATAATTCGTAACGATAAACGGATTTATAAGATGAAACGAAATATTGACCTTGATCTAGTAGTTTTGGGATTTACGATGAAAGATAAAGATACCATTCGTTCTATTGCTTTGGGTATTTGTTTACCAGGAGATCAATATCTTTACGTGGGATCTGTTGGTACTTTGGGATCTAATGAAAAAAGAAAAATACTATACAAAGAATTATCAGAATTAGTGTGTTCAAGTCCATACCGCATGTCTTCATCAGATGGTTCTATTTACCAATTTTTAATTCCAAAATTAGTTGTAAGTATTTCTGTCAAAGATGTTCAAAATGAGAAAAATGATGGAAACCCTATCATGCATATGGCTTTTATTATGAAAAATAATAAGTTAAATCCTCTTCATTTGACTCCAAGTGTAACTATTTTAAATGCAAATTATAATGAAATTAGAAGTGATAAAAAAGCAATTGAGGATGATTGTGGTATCCAGCAACTTGAGCGTGCTGGGTTTTATATTAATAATATAAAAACTGATCCCAAAAAACAAATCTCATCTATGGAGTCATCAATCATTAATGAAAAACACGTTTATGTTAAAGATTCTAAAGATAGCAAAGCGGTAAAAAAATTTGTTATTCTTGAAACAAAAAAAGAAAAATTTGAATACCCAAAATATTTGTTCTATTTTTTTGATATGTCTGAAAAAAGAAAGATGCCTATACAACGCGATGTTCGACCATTTAATGATATTAAATTAGCAAAAAAGACTTTAGATCAATACATTAAAAAAAATATAAAAAAAGGTTGGGAAAAAATATTTTAATACCTAATGAAATTAAAACGTAATCCTAAAACAAATATAGTTGAGAGATATAATTCTTATCACAAAGTCATAAATGTAAAATCTGCAAAAAAATTTATAAAAGATCATGGTGCTTTAGAACATGGGTTAGAAAAATGTTTAGAGATTTTTTTCGATACAAAATTTCAAGGTGGAAATAGAGAAAAAGAATTAAAAGTTCATGAAATTTTAAATGGAAAAAAATTAGGCCAACCATTTGGTTGCGATTGGTATGCTAAAATAGATAATAAACATATAGTTTTTGAATTTAATGGCAACCATCACTATCAATCTTCTTTTAAAATTTTAACGGACTGGAGAAAAAATGAGGTGTTAAGTGACCCTTCTAGGAATCACTTTGGAAGAAAATTTATAGTGTTTAAAATTCCTTATTATATGCAACTTACCAAAGATTATGCAAAATATCTTTTTCGTGATTTAGCAACAAAAAAACTTGGCAAAAGTTATTTTTCAAATGAAAAGTTTAAAAAAGCAATTAAAAAAATCTATAACACTTATAGAGAAGATTTAATTTATGCGCCAGGCCTACATACCAGTAAACAAACACCTGCAACTTTTAATGAAGATGGAATTGAAAGATTTTTAAAAGAGATGGAAGATATGAAAAAATATCCGAGTATTAAAAGTCAAATTATTCATTCTTTAAGATTATATATTAGTGATGTTACTTACTTTAATAAAAAACCTTGGAAAAAAGATAAAGAATGGAAAAATTTAATAATACCAAAAAATAAAAGTTTTTTAAAATTTTTTAATTCTGAACTAAAAAAAGAACACCTTAATTGTTTTTTTGAAAGGGAAAAAAAAAATTACTATTAAAACAATGACTCAAAAATTTTCCAATTATTTAAAGATTTTTTGTTTCAATTAGTTTTTCCCAATTATCATCTTCAAAAATTTCAACCTTTGTAGTTTCAAAATTTACATCTCCCGTACCATCTTCAAACTCACTTTTACCATTCTTGAAGGGATTAGTTTTATTATAGTCAATATATTCAAATTCATCTAAGGAGTCATTTTCCCAACGACAAGTAATGTCATCAACAGCACTCTCCCAACTACTAATTTGAGAGTTGTTGCCTTCACTATCAAAACACTCTTCACCATCAGCATAACTTTGAAAACCATCAATATTAATTTCCTTATCATTAGGTTCTCCCCAATGAGTATCTGGTGAACATTCAAATACAAAATAAACTTTATAAGAAGCCATGATAATTAATTTTTCCTATTAATGAATTATAACAATCTATAAATCATATGTATAATCTTCTTGTGATTTTTTTTCTAAATCCTCAATTTCTTTATCTGATAAACTTGAAAGTTCAACAGGTTTAAGTTGTTTTTCTCCATTACTAATAATCTCCATAGAACGATTGAATAATTCCTCAATTTTAATCTTTTGATCATCAAAGGCTTTTTCAGTTAGACAAATGTCGTATTGATTGCACCAAAACCACTTTTCATGATTTGGATTAAATTTTCTCAAATGCTCTGCATTCATTGATTTAATATTAGGGAGTCGAAAGTCTTTTTGCGGATCTTTCACAAAACATATTCTCATAGTCTTATTAGCAGGTAAAGAACCTGATGCTCTAAAGCGAAAAGGATAACACACTGAAAACCTTCTTTCTTTACCATTAATTTTAGTGTAATAGCCAATACTTTCCCTATAAAATTTTAAAGAGAATAGATCATTATCATCATGCTTGGAAACTAAATATTTGTGAACTTTGTCAAAAAAAGATGCTCTTTCATCTATAATATTTTTATTTATTCCTCTTTCCAAGGCAAAGAGTTGTGCCGTTTTTAAAAACTCATTATAGTTATTCAATTGTTGACGTTTCTCTGGTTTTCTAAAATTTTTATCATCGTTAGATGTAACTATGGTTGCTGAGGTATTACTTAAAATTTCGATTAATTGATCATTATTAAATTTAATTTTTTTATCTACTAATAAACTTAAAAAGCGAGATATTTTTGGAGCAAATCTTCTTAATTCACTTGAAGCAAAAGTTATTCTATAAAGTGACTTCTCCCAGTCTTCATCAAAATCCTCTGATTGAGAGATAGCTGAGTTATATTGTTTTTGAAAAATAGGATCTTGTTCCTCTTTTTTTTGAGTTATGTTAAATGCAAAGTCGTCGTCCCATTCATCAATATCTGGATTAAAAGCTATAAGTTCGTATATTTTAGGATAAGCAACTTGACAACAAACTAAAGCAAACTCTAAGAGTTTCTCATCGTAACTAACTTTATTTTGATCTTTTTGTTGTTTGATTGTATTTAAAATACTAATTAATGAGAGATTATTTATAAGTCTTATAATAGCCCTAGGGTTAGACCCGATTGTGTTTTCTAATATTTCGTTAATAATTTCTTTATTAAAATCTTTTTCATTATTTATGAAACCTATGTCGATAAGAAGAGAGAGCACATAATCACTGACACTGTATTGTTGAATTGGCATTGTAAAAGGAAGTTGTATTAATTTATCAAAGAAAGATCGAAACTCTCTTTCATTCTCTTCTGTTTTTTCACCAAATTTTTGCTTTAAACCCTTAATTACTACTTGATAGTCAATAGCCAAAACAAAAACACAATATTTTAAACTGAAAATATTTTTAAGAAGTTCTAGAACTTTAACAGCGTCTGCTGGTTCAATTCTATCTAAGTCATCTATAAAAAAAATAATTTTCTTTATGTTGCTAATTTCTTTAGTTTTATCATCCTGAATGGTCTCCTTTATGAAATGGACTAAATCATTTCTTAGTTTCTTAATTGAATTTTCAGCTCGAAGTGGGATTAACTCTTCGGCTACAGCCTGTCCACCCTCACCTAAAGTCACTGCAGCTGCAGTTCTAAGTGCACCTGCTAAAAGTTTTTTTCCAGTTTTAATTACTTTTTCTGAATAAGTATTTTTAGGATTGAGATTAGATACTTGTTGTGTAATTTCATTAACGATACTCATTAATGTTTCTTCAGGTGTTTTTAAGAGTGAATTTTCCCATGTATTAATCCATATACATTCAAATTCTGTGTTCTTTTTTTCACCTTCTAATAGTTTAACAATTGATTTTAAGAGAGATGTTTTACCACTTCCCCACTCTCCTTGTACACCTATAGTCATGGGTGTATCGGTACTTTTTATAAATTGTGATAAAGCATTTGCATAATCTGCAACACCCAAACGATCAGAAGATCTACTTGGATCAAGATTATCGATTTCTAAAGGCTCATCAATAATTCCTGTCCTAGGTTTACTAATCATTAATTTAAACATTTCATAATTAGGTAAAAAAACAAATAACTTTTTTAAATGTAAAAAATTAATTTTACCTGATTATAATTAAATTTTAGTATCTAAATGAATTTTAATTTAATTTTATAATTCATTTCAATTACGCAAAAATTGTAATGACGGAATATATATTTTGTTTAATTAAATTAATTTAAACTCCTAAGTGGTGAGCCCAGCAGGATTCGAACCTGCGACACCCTGATTAAAAGTCAGGTGCTCTACCGGCTGAGCTATGGGCCCGTATAGAATAATTGTGAACATTTCAAATTTTTGACAAGAAATCAAGGACTGGTTTTGGTACACTTTTAGAAATATCCCCGCCCAACTTGTGAATTTCTTTTATAAATCTTGATGATATAAAATGATATTTTTCTGAAGACATTAAAAAAATAGTTTCAATATCTTTATCGATAGATCTATTCATACCAGTCATTAAGAATTCATATTCAAAATCTGAAACAGCTCTTAAACCTCGAATAATTAGAGAAGCATTTTTTGATTTTACATAGTGTACTAGTAAATTATCAAATTTTTCTACTTTAATTTTTGCTAAATCTTTTTCTGGTAGAGATGAGATTGATTGATTTATTAAATTCAATCTATCATCAATAGATATTAAATGATTTTTAGACTTATTATTTGAAACAGATATAATTAATTCATCAACTACACTTAAACTCCTATGAATGATATCAAGATGCCCATAAGTTATTGGATCGAATGAACCAGGATATATACCTATTTTTGACATATTAATCTTCTAACCTTGCTACAGAGACAATTTTTTCATTTGCATCTACTTTAAATACAGAGACACCTTGGGAAACTCTTCCAACAACTCTAATATTATCTCCAACATTGCACCTTAATAATTTACCAGTATCTGAAATTAAAGCTATATTGTCATCTAAATTTACTTTTAATGATTGAATAACTCTGCCATTTTTAGGGGTAACAGTAATATTAGTAACTCCCGATCCACCTCTATTAGTAATTCTGTATTCATAAGCAGAACTTAACTTACCATAACCATTTTCTGTGATTGATAAGAGATACTCTTCTGTATTTGCCAGTTCTTTAAATTTATTGTTTATTTTTGATATATCTTTTTTAGCTTCATTTTTTGCTTTTAAATAAGACTCCCTGACATCAATAGATATTTTATTGTGAAGTAAACTACATACCGATACAACTTTATCATCTTTTGCAAGTTTAATTCCTCTTACACCAGCAGAGCCTAATCCTGAAAACTCTCTTAAATCTTTTGTGGCAAATCTGATTGATTTACCATTTGTTGTTGCAAGTTGTACATCATCATTTTCTATAACAGAAATTACACCGATTAATCTATCTCCTGTTTTAAGTTTAATAGCAGTCTTACCTGTTCTAGATAGTTTTCTGGAACCACTCATAGCAACATCTTTTAATTTATTTTTTCTAATGTTTCCAAGGCTAGTAGCAAAAACTAAATTATAATTCTCAAAATCATCAATATCTTTTGGTAATGTCAGAATAGAAGAAATTTTTTCATTTTTTGTTATTGGAATAAGATTAACTATTGCTTTTCCCCTAGATGTAGGTGTGCCAGCAGGTAATTCATATGCTTTCATAGAATAAACTTTTCCAACTGATGTGAAAAATAATATTGTGTCACGAGTTGTGGCTGCAAATACTTGTTCAAGGAAATCTTCATCACGTGTAGTCATAGCTTTTTTACCTTTACCTCCTCTTTTTTGAACTTTGTAAGAGGATTTTAAAACTCTTTTTATATAACCTTGATGGGAAACTGTGACTACAACATCTTCTTCGATTATTAGGTCTTCCGTATCTATATCTTCAATATCGTGCTTTTGAATTTCTGTTTTTCGATCTGTAGAAAAATTATCTTTTATTTCTGTTAATTCACTTTTTAATACTTTTAATAGTTGCTTATCTGAATTTAATATTTTGAGATAAGTATTAATATCTTCTACAAGTGATTTTAAATTGTTAAATAAATCGTCTCTTTCTAGGGCTGTTAACTTTTGGAGTCTTAATTCTAGAATAGCTTTAGCTTGTTCCTCATCTAACAGAATCTTAGATCCTGATAACTTAAAAGAAGGGTTTATTATCTTAATGTATTGAGTAACATTAGATTTTACAGTCCATTTTGTTGATAATAAATTTTCCTTAGCCTCTGACGGAGTTTTAGATTTTTTAATAAGGTTAATTACTGCATCAATATTATTAACAGCAATTGATAATCCAATTAAAATATTCGCTTTTTCTCTTGCTTTGTTAAGTTTATAGACAGTTCTTTTTGTAATAACATCTTTTCTAAAATTAATAAAATAAGTGAGGCCGTCTTTTAAATTTAGCGTTAGAGGTTTTGTCTCTTTTAAAGCTAGCATATTACTGCTGAATGAGGTTTTTAAAGGAGTATATTGGAATAGTTGATTTTTTATTATTTCAGGCACAGCAGATGATTTTAATTCTACTACAATTCTAACACCCTCCTTATTTGACTCGTCTCGAATATCATTAATACCCTCTATTGTTTTATTATTAACTACATCTGCAATGCGCTCTAGAAGTTTTGACTTGTTTTGCAAGTATGGAATTTCTGTTATTATTATTGCATTTCTACTTTTAATTTTTTCTTCATGCAGTTTAGATAAAACCGTAACGCTTCCCCTACCTGTTTCATACATTGAGCTGAGACCAGTTGTACCAGATATAATTCCTCCAGTTGGAAAATCTGGCCCTTTAACAATCTTATGAAGTTGCTTAGAAGTTGTGTCGGGTTCATCTACTAGAAGTAAAGTGGCGTCAATAATTTCACCAAGGTTATGAGGAGGAATGTTTGTTGCCATACCTACTGCAATACCACTTGCACCATTTACAAAAATATTTGGAAATCTTGATGGTAAAACTTTTGGTTCTGTTAATGTCTCATCGTAATTTGCTCTAAGTTGAACTGTTTCATACTCTAATTCTTCTAACATAAATGATGATATTTTATCTAATCTAGCTTCGGTATAACGCATAGCTGCAGCAGGATCTCCGTCCATAGAGCCATAATTTCCCTGGCCATCTATTAAGGGGAGACGCATTGTAAAATCTTGTGCCATTCTTACCATAGACTCATAAATTGCAGAGTCACCATGAGGGTGATATTTACCCATTACATCTCCAACTATTCTTGCAGATTTTTTATAAGGTTTGTTGTGATGGTATGAAGACTCGTACATAGAATAAAGTATTCTTCTATGAACTGGTTTTAATCCATCTCTAACGTCGGGTAAAGCTCTTGAGACTATGACACTCATAGCATAATCTAAGTAACTTTTTTCTAATTCATCTGTAATATCTATATTTGGATATATTTTAGTATCCAATACATCTAACTGTTTTACTTTAGTTTTTTTCTTTTTAGCCAATTATTTTTTTAAAAGGGAATATCATCATCGAGTTGTTCAGCTGTAGAAGTTTCTGAACCACCCATTGCTTCATCTGCTGCTGAGTCTAATTGATTACTATTATTTTCTTCACTAACAGATGATTGAGAACGAGTATCTAACATCGTTAATACTCCAGAGTAATTTGGAATAACTACTTCAGTGGTGTATTTATCAACACCATTATTATCAGTCCATTTCCTTGTTTGAAGTTGACCTTCTATGTATATTTTAGAACCTTTCCTTAAATATTTTTCACAAATATCAGCTAACTTGTCGTTAAAAACGACAACTCTGTGCCACTCTGTCTTGTCCTCTAACTGTTGGGTATCTTTGTTTCGATATTTCGTCGAAGTTGCTATTGAAAAACTAGCAAGTCTTGATCCAGCAGTAGTCGCTCTAATATCAGGATCTTTACCCAAGTTACCTAGAAGAATTACTTTATTTACTGATCCAGCCATGAATATTTTTATTAAAAGGTAGTATTAATATATATTAAAAGGTCTTTAATTGATATCTAATTTAATGGATAAACATTCACCACTTACTCACATTATTGTTCATAACGCACATGAACATAATTTAAAAAATATAAATTTAAATTTACCAAAAAATAAACTCGTTGTAATAACTGGTGTAAGTGGGTCTGGCAAATCAACATTAGCTTTCGACACAATATATGCAGAAGGACAGAGAAAGTATATCGAATCACTTAGCGCTTATGCTCGTCAGTTTTTAGATATGATGGATAAACCCAAGGTTGATAAAATAGAAGGTTTATCTCCTGCGATTTCAATTGATCAAAAAACAACTTCAAAAAATCCTAGATCTACAGTAGGAACAGTCACTGAAATTTATGATTATTTAAGGGTTCTATTCTCAAGAGTTGGTGTCCCCTTCTCACCCGCAACTGGAAAACCAATTAAAGGCTTAACTAGTTCAGAAATGATAGATGAAGTTAATTCAAAATTTAATACAAAAAAAATAATGATTATGTCTCCATTAATTAAAGGGAGAAAGGGAGAGTATAAAAAACTTTTTGAAGAATATTTTAAAAAAGGTTACGAAAGATTTTTTATTAATAACAAACTTTATCAAAAAGAAGAACTACCCGAATTAAGCAAAAACTTTAAACATTCTATTAGCGTTGTAATTGATAGAATCATACCTTCAAAAGATAATAGAGATAGATTAGCAAATAGTATTGAAATTAGTTTAAAAGAAAGTGAAGGAAGTGTAGAGGTATTTAATATTGATGATAATGAAATAATTACATTGTCTGATAAATTCATGTGCCCCGTAAGTGGATTTAGTATTGACGAAATAGAACCCAGATTATTTAGTTTTAATAATCCATATGGAGCTTGTAAAACATGTGATGGTCTTGGTGAAATAGATACATTTGATGAAGATATATTGATACCAGATAAAAATTTATCATTTAATGATGGAGCAATAAATTTTTGGTCAGAAAGATCGAAATCACGAATATTTCCAAAGCTAAAAAAAATATTCAATGCAAAAAAATTAGAAAATGTGATTTGGTCTAAAATACCTAAGTCTTTTCAAAATGAGGTTCTTTTTGGTGGAAAACAATTTGATGGTTTAATAAATATTATGGATGATATCTACGATGGTTCTTCAAGTTGGTGGAGGCAATGGGAGCTTGAAAAATTTAGAAACTCAAAAACTTGTAATGACTGTAATGGAAAAAGACTGAATGAAAAAGCACTATGTGTTAAAATTAATAACATAACCATTTCTGACTTTACTTCTCTAAGCATAGCTAATTCTTTAAAGTGGATTAATGAATTTGAAAAAAAATTAAATGATCAGGAAAAACTAATAGCAGCTCCATTAAAAAAAGAAATATTTTCTAGATTAAATTTTTTAAATGAAGTTGGTTTGAATTACCTAAGTTTATCGAGAAAAAGTTCTACACTATCTGGTGGAGAGTCTCAAAGAATTAGATTAGCAAGTCAAATTGGGTCTGGTTTAACTGGGGTTACATATGTATTAGATGAACCTTCAATAGGACTTCATCAAAGAGATAATCAAAAACTTATAAATACTCTTAAGAGTCTAAGAGATTTAGGTAACACAATAATAGTCGTTGAGCATGATGAGGATATTATAAGAGAGGCAGATTATGTAGTTGATATCGGTAAGCATGCGGGTATCAATGGTGGATCTATTGTAGCTAACGGAGAATTCAACAAAATACTAAATAGTAAAGATAGTTTAACTAGTAACTATATAAGGGGTTTAATTGGTAGGTATCCACCCACTCTTAATAAAATTGCATCAAAACAATTTATTGAAATTAAAAAGGCAAATGGCAATAATTTAAAAGATGTGAGTGTAAAATTTCCTTTAAGTAAGTTTATAACTATTACTGGTGTATCTGGAAGTGGAAAGTCAACATTAATTAATGAGACTTTGTATGGAGCTACTAATAACAGAATTTATGAAAAAATTATAAAAACTCTCCCTTATGAGGACATCAAAGGTATAGAAAATATTGATAAAGTTATAAATATTGATCAATCACCGATTGGAAGAACACCTAGATCAAACCCAGCCACTTATGTTGGGCTTTTTACACCAATCAGAGAATGGTTTGCAAATTTACCTGAGGCTAAAGTTAAAGGTTTTAAACCTGGCAGATTTTCATTTAATGTTAAAGGAGGTAGATGTGAGAGTTGTGAGGGTGATGGATTAAAAAAAATTGAAATGCATTTTTTAGCTCCTGTATATGTTAAATGTGAAGTTTGTAATGGAAAAAGATATAATAAGGAAACGTTAAGTATTCAATACAATAAAAAAAATATTAATGATATTTTATCAATGACAGTAGATGATGCTGAAGAATTTTTTATTAATAATCCACAAGTGTATTCAAAGCTTAAAACACTAAAAGATGTTGGTCTAGGGTATATTTCTATTGGTCAATCAGCAACAACTCTATCCGGTGGAGAAGCTCAAAGGATTAAACTCTCTAAAGAATTATCGAAACGTCAAACTGGTAAAACACTTTATATTTTAGACGAACCCACGACTGGACTTCACTTTGATGATATAAAGAAACTTTTAGAAATACTGCATAAATTAGTGTCTTACGGAAATACTGTGATTGTAATAGAACACAACTTAGATGTTATTAACACGAGTGATTGGATTATAGATCTAGGACCTGAAGGAGGAGAAAAAGGTGGGAATATTTTATTTGAAGGTAAACCAAAGGATCTAATTAAGAATAAAAATAATCAAACAGGTATTTATTTAAAAAAATATCAAGAGTCTCTAGCTTTAAGCACCGCTTCATAATTCAAATCTCCCACTATTCCAAGCACCAGAAATAAAGAGGAAAAAGTTCCAATCAAAACCCCAAAAATAAAAACTATTGGCATTTCAGTTAAATTGACAGGTGCAAGAAAAACTAAACATAATAATGCCAATATAGTTGTGAAACTTGTCAATATAGTTCTTCGAAGATTTAATTTAATTGAGTTGTTAACATTAGTTTCAAAATTATCTTTATTTTCCTCATTTGAAGTTAAACTTCTAAGCCGATCAAATAAAACTATAGTATCGTTTATACTGTAACCCGCAATTAGTAATAAAGCTGCAATCATTGTTAAATTAAATTCGATATTGAATAATGACATAAAGCCTATAGCTACAAAAACGTCATGTAATAATGCGAATATACCTGATGCTGCAAACTGCCAATCAAATCTTATCCAAACATAAACAGCTATTACCAATAAAGAAGATGCTAAAGCATAAATAGAATTTTTTATAAGTTCTTCACTAAAAGTTGGTTCTATGTACTCAGAGAGTAATATTTCAATATCTGGGTTTTGATCAATTATATTTTTTATTTCTTCAATAAAAACAGGATTATTATCACCTGACTCTATTCTGATGCTGAAAACATCACTGCCAACCTCTCTTTTAATTAAAACTTCTCTGTCAGATTCTATAAAATTAAAGTATTCATTAAGTTGATTAGTTGTTAAGTTTGATTTTACCTCAAAGTTCAATCCACCTTTGAAATCAATTCCTAAATTTAATCCTTTAAAAAAAATAATTATAATTGTTAAAATTATAAGAGTAAGGGAGACTAAATAAGATTTATTTTTAAAAGAGTAAAAATTAATCATCTTTGAAGTCCAAGGTATTTTATTGAAGTTATATTGATAAATAATTTTAGTATTATGTAAGTAACTATTAGAGAGGATATAATTCCAATAATTAATGAAATTGAAAAACCTCTAATAGGTCCAAAACCAAAAGCAAATAAAAAAATAGCCGCGAATAATGTTGTTAAATTAGAGTCAAGAATAGTTACATAGGCAGAATTGAAACCATGATTTTTAGGATCTTCAATATTATGTTTAAAATTTTCTCGAATTCTTTCAAATATTAAAACATTTGCATCTACACACATTCCTATTGTTAATACTATTCCAATAACACCGGGCAGAGTTAATGTTGTATTTAATAAGGACATCATTGCAAAAAGTAAAGACAGACAACTAATAATTGTGATAACTGTAAAAAATCCTGAAATTTTATAATAAATAATCATAAAAAGAGTGATAGCTATAAGAGCTATTATTGATGCTATAACTCCTTTCTCTACACCCTCTTGTCCAAGAGTTGGGCCTATTTGTTTTTCTTGAATTATCTTTATTTGAGTTGGTAAAGATCCAGACTTTAAAATGATTGCAAGATTATTAGCAGTTTCATTTGTAAAACCTCCAGATATTTGACCACTGCCGCCAGTAATTGACTCTCTTATAACGGGAGCGGTAATTAATGAGCCATCAAGAACTATTGCAAATCTAGAACCCACATTTTCAGAAGTCATTTTTGCAAATAGATCTGAACCTTCTTTATTAAAAGAAAAAGCAACAACTGGTTCATTTTGATTATATTGAAGTGATGCATCTTGAATAAAGTCACCAGTTATATTTGGAATTTCTTGAACTCTAACTTGTTCACCAGTTTCTTCATTTATAAAAGTCTTAGAACCAACTATATTATTTTTTTCCAGGTGCAATGTTAATTTAGCCGTTTTAGAGATTACTTCTTTAACGTTATTATCCAAATCACCAGGTATTTCTAATAAAATTTTATTTAATCCTACTTTTTGTATAGATAATTCTTTATTACCGAGAAAATCAACTCTTGACCTTACAATTTCGACTGCATTTAAAGTCATATCTGACAATGATTTATTAAAACTTTGTTTAGAAAAAATATAACTATTTTCTTTATCTGATTTTTCATTAATTTCTAAACCTAAATTTTGTATAACAATATTTGTAAGAGCATCTAAATTTTGGTTTTTAGATATTACTATTTCTCCATTATCTATATCGGATGAAATAGAATAAGTATTTTCAATATATTGAGATGTTTTAACTAAAAGATTGTTTAGATATTCTTCCTCATTCAATTCCAGTAAATACGAAAACCCTCCCTGAATATCTAATCCAAAATTTATTTTGCTATCAGATGTTTGACTTTCAAAATTAGGTTTAATAAATATATAGCTTACTATCAACAGTAATAAAGATACCCATAATCTCCACTGTTTAAGAATAATCATTATATTAACTTAACGTAATAAGTTATTTAGCTGCTATATCAGCAATCATACCTTTTGCTACTTTGACTTGTACTTTATCTGCTATTTCTACAGAAAGAGTACCATCATCATTTACATAATGTATGTTGCCAATAATACCGCCTTGTGTAACAACTCGGTCGCCTTTTTTTAAATTTGCGATCATATTTTTGTGATCTTTTAATTTCTTTTGTTGGGGTCTAATGAGTAAAAAGTAGAAAACCACAAAAATTAGTATTAGTGGTAAAATTCCTGCAAGTTGATCCATGATTTAAATCCTTTAAATTAATAAAATAAGCACTAAAATCTCACAATCATCAATGAAGTCAACATAAAATTGAAAAATAAATATTTACTTTGCTGGAATAAGTCAAAAAATTCTTTAGATAAAATACCTTTCAATAAAGTCCTAGATTTAAAGCTTTTGTATGGTGTTGATCAACAGATAAAAAAAATAGAAGAAAACACAAAAAACTTTTTAGAGGGTTTATCTTTTAATCATGGTCTTTTATGGGGTGTACGTGGAAGTGGCAAAAGTAGTATTATAAGAGGTATATTAAAAAATTATGCACACAAATATGATGAATTTGAAACATTAGAAATTAATAGTGAAGATTTATCAGATTTACCAAATATTTTTTTAAATTATAAGTTCGATAAAAAAATTATAATTTTTATTGACGATCTATCTTTTGAACAAAATGATAGAAGATATATTCAATTTAAATCGTTTCTTGAAGGATCTTTTTACAACTCAAACTACGAATTTCTAGTATATGTCACAAGTAACAGAAGGCATTTAATGAAGAGAGATATGTTAGATAATGAGAGATCATCTGCAATATCTCAAGATGAGGGGATTGAAGAAAAATTATCTTTATCTGATCGATTTGGATTATGGATTAGTTTTCATAACTTAAGTAAGAGAGAATTTATCTTAATAATTAAAAATTATTGTAAATTTTATAAAATAGAATTTGATAATGAGGTTGAAAATAGTGCACTCAAATGGATCTTTTCAAGAGGTAATAGAACAGGTAGGTCTGCTTACCAATTTTTTAAATATTATTGTTCTAGTAAGAATATAATTATTTAGAGATTTTATCTAAATTCCCCATATATGGTTTTAAGACTTGTGGAATACTAATACTGCCATCCTCATTTTGATAGTTTTCCAAAATTGCAATTAATGTTCTCCCTACCGCTAGACCAGATCCATTTAAGGTATGAACAAATTTGTTTTGATCTGTATCTTTATATCTTGCATTCATTCTCCTAGCTTGAAAAGAATTACAATTACTGCAAGAGGATATCTCTCTATATTTTCCCTCACTAGGTAACCACACTTCAATATCAAAAGTTTTTTCTGCAGAAAAGCCCATATCACCAGAGGATAATAAAATTATTTGATAAGGAATTTTTAAATCATCTAATATAGAAGTTGCACAATTTAACATCCTTTCCAACTCTTTTTCTGATTCATCCTCTTTAGTTATGCTAACTAATTCGACTTTAGAAAATTGATGCTGTCTTATCATTCCCCTTGTATCTCTTCCAGCGGCTCCAGCTTCAGATCTATAACATGGTGTACAGGCTGTGTACCTCAGGGGCAGATTTTTATCAGATACGATTGTATCTAATACTAAATTAGTCAAAGGTACCTCTGCAGTTGGTATCAACCAATGATTTGTGTTAGTTTTAAATAAATCTTCTGAAAATTTTGGCAATTGCCCAGTTCCATAAGCTGCAGCATCTCTAACTAAGTTAGGTGGATTTATTTCTGTATAATTAAATTCATTTGTGTGTTTATCCAACATAAAATTAGCGATAGCTCTTTCTAATTGAGCTATTTTTTTCTTTAAATATACAAACCTTGTACCTGATACTTTCCCAGCTTGCTCAAAATCAATCATTTCTAAATTCTCTCCAAGTTCATAGTGAGATTTCGGCATAAAACTAAATGAAGGAATTTTTCCAACTTGTTTAATTAATTTGTTTGAGGTTTCATCTTTTCCCACAGGTACATCTTTATGTGGGAGGTTTGGCAGACTAGATAAATTATTTTTTAATTGCTCATCAATAATTGAAATTTCGTTTTCTAGTTCTTCAATCTTGTTTTTAATTGATTGTACCTTTTTTTGTAAATCTACTTTCTCACCGTCGTTAAGATTTGCAAAAGAAGATGATAAATTCTTTCTCTCTGCTCTTAATTCTTGAGATTTAGTTAATATGTCTCTTTTTTTTTTATCAAGAGAGATAATTTGATTTGATTTTGGATCAATAAATCTCTTTTTTAACAATTCATCAAATAAATCAGGATTTTCTCTTATAAAGGTAATATCATGCATGACAATTTCTATTAATTATTCTCACCCTTATTAATCTGTCGCTTAGCCATAAATTTAGATACAAGGATAGATATTTCATACAAAATTATTATAGGTAACGCTAGAGAAATTTGTGAAAATGGATCAGGTGGTGTTACTATTGCAGCAAATACAAATGACAAAACAATTGCATATTTTCTAAATGAAATTAATTGACTTATAGTGAGCACACCAAATTTAACAAGTAAAAGTAAAATAACAGGTAATTGAAAAGCAAGTCCAAAAGCAAAAATAAATGTCATCATAAGTGACAAATATTCATTCATTTTTGCTTGAAGAGTAATATTGATACCGTCTGCTTGAGAGGTTTGAAAACTTAAAAAAAACTTCCAGGCTATGGGTGATATCACGTAATAAACAACAGCAGCACCTAAAACGAACAAAAATGGTATAGCAATTAAAGTTGGTAATGATATTTGTTTCTCTTTTTTAAGTAATCCTGGCGATACAAAAGACCAAATTTGAATGGATAAAAAAGGAAATGAAATAAAAGCAGCAGTGAAAAAAGCAACTTTAACGTTTGTTAAAAAAGCCTCTTGAAGAGCTGTATAAATCAATCCATTGCCATCTCCTAAAATTGAAGTTAACGGTTTAGCAAGGAATTCAAATATTGATTGAGAAAAATAAAAAGAAACTATAAATGCAATAATGAAAAAAATTATGACATAAATTAGTTTTTGTCTTAATTCTTTTATGTGGTCGAAGAAATTCATTGAACTTTCAACTTCGGTCATTTTTTTCATCTTTCATTATTTCATCATTACTTTTTTCAATAAATTCGTCTAATTCTTTTCCTTCTTTAACAATTGACTCTTTTGTATCTAAAATATCCTTTTTAATATCTTTCACCTCTTCTAAATGAGATATCTCATTTACAGTAGATTTAAACTCTCTAGAAATTTTTCCTAAGCCTGAAGTAATTCCTTTAATAAATTTAATAACAGTTGGTATTTCCTTAGGACCTACGACTATTACAGTTATTATTAGGATGATGGATATCTCCATCCAACCTAAAGAAAACATTACTGGTCCTTATTTTGATTGTCTTTATTGTCTTGATCTGGGTTAGCAGGTTTTTCATCCTCAGCCATGTTACTCTTGAAAGATTTAATTCCCTTTGCCATATCTGCCATTAAAGATGGTATTTTACCTTTTCCAAATAATAATAGAACGATAATTAAAACAATTATCCAATGCCATATGCTAAATGTACCCATTTTTGTAATCTACTACATTATTGGTGTCTTATCTAGGAAAAATAAATACATGGTTTAGATCCAGGGAAAAAGAAACTGAACTAGCTGGAGCTGGTAAAAACTCTCCAATTAACTTGCTATGTATGTGGTGTTTTTTATTATTATTATCATTAACAGTCATATGAATTATGGCGCTATTTCCTAAAAATTTTGAGTCAACTACAACTCCTGAGTTAGGACTTGCCACAGGAGATTTCTCTGCATTCAATTTAATTGCCTCAGGTCTAACTACTACATTGACCTTTTGGTTATCTTTAAAGTTTTTTGCCTCTAATAAACCTAATGGTGTTTCACATTTATTTTTTTGAACTATAGTCTTAAAAATATTAACCTCTCCAAACAAAGAGGCTACATAAACATTAGAAGGGTTAAAATATATTTCATAAGGTTTTCCTATCTGAACTATTCTTCCATTTTCCATAACAACTATAACATTACTTAGAAACATAGCCTCTTCGGCATTGTGTGTTACAACAATAGCAGAAGAGTCCAAGCTATTGATTAAGTGCAATGTATCATCGATGATTTCCCGTTTTAAATTTGTATCCAAATCAGAAAATGGTTCATCTAAAAGTAATAGTCTTGGTTGAACCGCTATTGACCTTGCTAATGCTACTCTTTGTTGTTCTCCTCCACTGAGTGCGTGAGGATATTTATCAAGAAAATTTTCGACTTTTGCTAATTGTATTACTTGATCAATTAGTTGTTTTTTGTTTACTTTAGAACTTGCTGCAAAACTAATATTTTCCTTTACGTTCATATGAGGAAATAATGCAAAATCTTGAAAAACGTAAGAGATTGATCTTTGCTCTGGAGGTGTATTAAATTTTTCATTTGCAACTAATTTACCTTCAAAAGAAATTTGTCCCTTTTGAATTTCTTCCAAACCAGCTATTAATCGAATTAAAGTTGTTTTTCCACAACCGGAGGGACCCAAAATAGAAACAATTGAATTGTGCTCTATTGAAAAACTTAGTTTATTTATAGCTTTCACCTCACCAAAAGAGTGGTGAAGATCTCTAACATCAAGTATCATTATTCTGAGTCAATTGACTTTTTGAGAACTCATTTAGATTTTCTACTTCATCATCATCTATGAAGGCTTCGTCCTTATTTAATTCATCTGATACCTCTTGGATATTCATTGAAGCAAAATTTTCATCCAATATTCCCGAGTTTTTCATTTCTTCAATTCCAGGGAGATTATCTAAAGTACCTAAACCAAAATGTAAAAGAAAGTCCTCGGTAGTGCCCCATAATATAGGTCTTCCTGGGACTTCTTTTCGACCTCCTGGAGCTATCCAGCCAAACTCCATTAATTGATCAAATATTCCTTGGCCTATAACAACTCCTCTAATACTCTCGATTTCTGATTTTGTTATAGGTTGATGATAAACAACTATAGCCAATGTCTCTATTGCTTGTTTTGAGAGTCTTTTTTGAATTTCTTTTTTTTCATGAAAGATCTCACTTACTTCAGTATTTGTTAAGAAAATCCACTTATTAGATATTTTTTTTAGATTTATACCTCTATGTTGATAAGCGGCCTCTAAGTTAGACATGACTTCAGAAATATCCTCATGTATATCTAGTCTTTTTTTGATTTCATTTTCTGAAACTGGCTTACTTGACGCAAATATTAAAGCTTCTATTTTTTGTGAAGTCTCACTCATCTTTTTTTAAATATATATCAGAAAATGGCAGAGATTGCTTAATTACTATTTTTTTTTCTTCATTTTTATCTTCTTTTGCCATGTGAAGGCTTGCATTAAATGTGCTAGAAAAAAATGATTTATTCAAGATATCCGATTTTAAATTATCAGGTAATAGACTCTTTAATGTAAACCAATCTTGGTTAGATAGAATTTCCTTGTGAATAACATTTTGACCATCCTTGATTGTAAATAATTTAGTAGAGCTGAACTTTAAAGTATATTGTTGATTTCTTTTATGAATATTTGCGTAAGCTTTTAAAAGATCAATAAGTTTGTCTTTAATTACAAAATTTTTTTCGATTTTTAATTTATGTTTTTGTGTATTTGGAAAAAATTCTTGTTTAAATTTAGGAAGTTCAAATAACTTAATACTATTTTTATTCACAAGTTCTAGTATCGTTAATCGATTTGTAAGAAATCTTGTTATTTTTTTAACATCTTCCTCTTTATCTTTATTTACAAGGTATTTAGATTTTAAAAAGACCATAATAGCAGCCATTAGTAAGTATTCAGATGCTATCTCTATGCTGACCTTTTTTAAATCTACGATATAAGCAATATATTGATTACAAAGACTAAGTATTTCTAGGTTTTTTAAATCAAATTTATTTCTGTGAACAAGTTCTAAAAGAACATCTAAAGGTCCATTGAAGTCTTTTATATCTATGTTTAGATTAGAATCCATTGATTTTTAATAATTGATTATACAATTGATGATAGTGATTAATATTAATAGATTTAAAGTCTAGTTTTTTCTTATATTCCTGAAGTTTATTGGATTTATAGGTATTAATGTAATTTTTTGAAAAATTAAACGAGTTAATAATTTGACTGTATTTATGTAAGTCGCAACTACAATCTAAAATAACATCTAAATTAGAAAAATTAGATAAACGAACAGCATCTTTAATATTATAAATATTAGCATTCATTTTTAGATCATCAGATATCAGCAAACCTTTGAATCCAATTTTTTTTCTAATTATATTATCAATAATATAATTTGAAAAAGTAGCGATGTTATTTTTATCCCATGATAAATATTTAATATGTGCAGTCATTGCTAAAGGTATATTATTAAAATATTTAAATACTTTGATGTGGTCTTGAAGAGATACTTTATCTAATTTTGATATTGGCATCGTCAAATGAGAGTCTTTATTTGTTACACCATGTCCTGGTATGTGTTTCATTATTGGAATTAATCCAAAGTAATTTAAATTATATAATAATATTTTCTGCAAAATTATATTTATATTAAAATTTGGCCCAAAAGTTCTTTTTTTAATCATAAGGATTGTATTTTTTATTGGTAAATCTAGAACTGGAACTGTGTTAACATCAAAATTTAGTTTTTTTAGATAATATGATGTTATGAAAGATTTTAAAAAAACTAACTGTTTTGATAAAGAGGGGTACCTTAAATAAATCTTATATAACTCAAAATTATCTAAAAAATTAAATTCTTTAAATTTTTTAAATCTGTTTACAATGCCACCCTCTTGATCAATAAATATTAATGTATTTTTACTTAATGATTTAATTGATTGATTTAACTTTGAAATTTGAGGAATATTACTGATATTTCTAGTAAAAATTATTACTCCAAAAGGTTTTATCTTTAAAATAAAATTTTTTTCTTGTTTAGACAAAGAAGTGCTTTTAATGGATATAATTATTGGAAAATTCATTTTATAAAATCAAATTCATCGGCAGTAATAGTTATAAAATTATCAAAAAAGATATACTTCAAGTAATTATCAAAGAATAAATAACTAAATAATAGAGTAAGTATTAGAAAAAAAATTAATATTACTATTTTTAGATTTTTCACATTTGTAATTTAGGCTTTATGCCTAAAATCTTTAATCCTTCGTCTAAGACATTTTGATAACTATGTAATAACTTTATTACATTAGAAGAGATATTATTTTCATTATCTAAAAATTTAATTGACGGTTTATTTTTTGAAGAGGACCATAATGTATGAAAATATGAAGACAAACTTTCTAAGTAGTGTGCTATTAAATGAACTTCTTTTTTCACATATGCAGACTTCACTACGTTATCCCACTCCAATAATTTTTTATATAAGTTTTTTAATTCAGAAGTAACTGTTACGGGTGTATCAACAACTTTATTTACCTTATTTAGAATAGATTGTGTTCTGGCATAAGAATACTGAATATAATAAATAGGATTTTCCTTATTCTCTCTCTTAATTAAATCTATGTCTAAATCCATGTGAGTATCATTTTTTCTGTAGGACATAAAATATCTAAAGTTATCAATTCCTATTTCATCAATTAATTTTTTAAGTTCAAAAATGTTACCCTCTCTTTTTGAGAGTTTTTGTATTTTATTATCGCGTTTTAAATTGACTATTTGACAAAAAACAACTGAAAAATCAATTTTTGGATGTAAAGAAGTTATCGCTGATGATAACCTTTTGAGATATCCTAGATGGTCTGCACCCCATATATTTATTAATTTATTAAATCCTCTTTGGAATTTATCTTCATGATAAGCTATATCATTTGCAAAATATGTGGGAGATCCATCATTTTTAGTTAATGCTCTATCTTCATCATCCTCAAAAAGAGTTGATTTAAAAATTGTTAGTTGGTTTTCCTTTAAAGTACCCTCAAAATCTTTAGGTGCACTTAATTGACCTTCATATATTAGATCTTTTTGTTTTAATTTATCAAGAATTAATGGAAGATGATCCCTGTCCATAATGGTTGTTTCGTAAGAAATTTGATCAAATTTAATCCCTGCAGTGCCGAGTGTATGAAGAGTCTGATCAACAAGATTTTCTATAGCATAATTTACTATGTTTTTTTTTTCATCAGAATTTAGTTTATTTACAAATAGTGGTTTAAATTTTTCATAACAGTTTTTTGCTATTTCATTAATGTAATCACCTTTGTAAAATTGTTTTTCATTAAGATTTAAATTATTTGTATGAGAAATCGAATAAAGTATTGAAGATAGAAATTCATCAATTTGATTTCCTGTATTATTTACGTAATATTCACGAGTTACAGGATGTCCAAAATACTCAAATAAATTAGATAAAATATCTCCAACAACTGCACCTCTTCCATGTGCTAGATGTAATGGGCCTGTTGGATTTGCAGATACGAATTCAATATTTACCTTTTCATTTTCAGTAAATTCTTTTTTATTATTGAATAATTGTGGGTTAAAACTTTCATCCTTTAGAAAAAAATTTATAAAACCGGGTCCGGCAATTTCTACTTTTTCAAAGTTATTTAAGTTAATACCTTTTAAAATAATATCTGCTAATTGATTTGGATTTTTCCCAAATATTTTTGAAAATTTAAGAGCAGCGTTAGTTGTAAAATCACCTTTATTGTCAAAGAGTGTTTCTACTTCAATATCTTCAAGATTAATGCTGATATTGTTATCAATTTTAATTAATGTTTCAAAGAGAGATTTTTTTAAATTATGTAACATATTTTTTATAGAAATTTATAGCATACTGATCTGTCATGCCACATACATAATCGACTATAAATTGTTTCTTATCTGTATCATATTGTATTTTTTCTTTCCATTTAGATGAAAGCATAGAGGTATCATTATTTAATAATTTTATTATTGAAACTAAAATTTTTTCAGCTTGTGTTCTATTTTTGTATACAAAATCAGATGTGTAAAAAAATTCGAATAAAAAATTTTTAAGATATTTTACTTTATCTAATACAGTAGGACTAAATTTAACCAAAAAATTTGTGTTTTTTATAACATCTTCAATTGATCTTATTCGTGAGTTATTTGAAAGAGTATTTTCAGTTTCGTTTAGAAGATCTAAAATAAGGTAATTCATAATGGACCTTGTAAAGTAATTTCTTGCAATACTTTTATCTAAGTTTGCAATGTACGAAAAATCTATAAAATTAAATTGTTCCTTATTTTCAGCTAAATTCGATATTTTCAGAATACCTGATCTTAAAGCATCATCGAAATCATGAGCTATGTAAGCTATATCATCAGACAAGGATGCGATTTGAGCCTCTAATGAAGGATTCTTATTCAAATCAAATTTAAAATTTTTTGATAAGTCGTAAATTCTATTAGTTTCTTCAATTTTTCCATTATGTTTTATTAAGCCATCTATTGTTTCCCAAGTTAAATTTAAACCATCAAAATTTATATATCTCTTCTCTAATAATGTAATTTGTCTAAAAGATTGATAATTATGATTAAAATTTGCATCTAATTCTTGAGAAATTATTTCTTCGCCCACATGTCCAAATGGACTATGACCTAAATCATGAGATAACGCTATACATTCTGTGAGATCCTCATTTAAAGATAATTTTCTACTAATTGACCTTGCTATTTGAGATACCTCAAGAGTATGTGTTAATCTATTTCTATAATAGTCACCTTTTTCAAACATAAATACTTGTGTTTTATCTTTTAGTTTTCTAAAAGCTGTTGAATGATAAATTCTGTCTCTATCTCTTTCATAGAGTGAACGATGGTCATTTATTTCGTCGTAAAGTCTTCCTTTTGAATTTTCTGGTAAAACTGATAAATTACTAAACATATGGGAAATATTAATATAACAGATAAAGCCATAAGTAAAATTCAAGAAGTTCTAAAAGATCAAAATATGAAATATTTTAGAATCAGAGTCAAAGGTGGCGGATGTTCTGGCTTTCAATACGTATTTAAAAGTGAAAATGTAATTAATGAAACAAAAGATCATGTATTTAATTTTAAAAATTTACAAATTTTGATTGATAAGAATTCTATGACTTTCATAAATGAGTCTGAATTAGATTATAAAGATGAACTGATAGGTTCTAGTTTCTCAATTTCAAATCCTAATGCTAAAAATTCTTGCGGCTGTGGCACATCTTTTAGCGTTTAATTGTGAAAATCATTAGTTGGAATGTAAATTCTTTAAGAGCGCGAGAACCACTTATAGAAAAAATAATAAAAACAGAAGATCCAGATATAATTTGCTTACAAGAACTGAAGATATTAGATAAAGAATACGTAGAAAATTTTTTTAATCAATTTTCATTGAAAACAATGGCTGAAACTCAAAAAAGTTATAATGGGGTAAGTGTTTCTTGTAAAAGAGAAATTGTTTTAAGTGAAAATACCTTAAAGAAGTTAAATATTACACAAGCAAGAAACAATACAGTTATTATAAAAGATAAAAATTTAGCAATCCTCAATTGTTATTTCCCTAATGGAAATCCTATAGATACAGATAAATTTACAAATAAGCTTGAATGGATGAAATTACTTTATAAAGAAATAGAAATACTTAAAAAAGAATATGAAGTTTTATTAATGGGAGATTTTAATGTTATTCCAGATGATGAAGATGCTCATGATATAAAAAAATATAAAAATGATGCTCTAGCACAACCCCAATCTAGAAAAGAATTCTATAAATTAATAAATCTAGATCTAATTGATGTGTTCAAGACTACTCCAAAAAAACAAAGTTATACTTTTTTTGATTATAAAACTTACAAATTTGGAAAAGAGGAAGGAATAAGAATAGACTTCTTTCTTTTATCTCCATTTTTGAAAAGTAAAATAATGAAACTGAAAGTGTTAAAAGAATACCGCGATATGGATAGACCCTCTGATCATTGCCCTATTCTTATAGATTTAAATATCTGAATAAGTCTTTTTTTCTAATTTACCACCAGGGTGTGTAACTGCTCCTAGGTTTGCAGGTCCAACTGTTTTCATATATTTCCATAAAGTGCCTGACATAAACTCTGGTTCTTTATTTACCCATTTAGTTTTTCTATCGGATAACGTTTTTTCGTCTACATTCAAATTTAATAAATTTTTCTCTGCATCAATTTCTATTTCATCACCATCTTCAACTAACGCAATAGGTCCGCAATCATAAGCCTCTGGACCTACATGGCCGATACAAAAACCTCGTGTACCTCCAGAGAACCTTCCGTCAGTGATTAAAGCTACCTCTTCGCCAAGATCTTGTCCATAAAGGGCACTAGTGGTAGATAGCATTTCTCTCATACCTGGCCCTCCTTTTGGGCCCTCGTATCTTATAATCACAACATGACCAGGTTTAATTTTACCATTTAAGACAGCGTCTAGAGCATGTTCTTCTCTATCAAAGCAAATTGCCTTTCCTTTGAACTGTAATTTTTTAAGTCCAGCTATTTTTACGATCGCACCATCAGGAGCAAGTGAACCTTTCAAACCTACCACGCCACCTGTTTTAGTAATTGGGCTACTGACAGGATAAACAACATCTTGATTTTTTGGTAACTCCACATCTTTTACATTTTCAGCTAACGTTTTTCCAGTAACAGTCATGCATGATCCATCAATCAACCCGCCATCAATGAGTGCTTTAATTAGAACAGGAACGCCACCAACTTCATATAGATCTTTAGCTACATATTTCCCCCCCGGGGCTAAATTACCTATATAAGGTGTTGATTGGAAAATATTACAGACATCTTCCAAAGTAAATTCAATACCAGCTTCATGAGCCATAGCAGGTAGATGTAAACCTGCGTTGGTTGATCCACCTGATGCTGAAACAACCACAGCCGCATTTATTAGTGATTGTTTTGTAACAATATCCCTAGGTCTCAAGTTTTTTTCAATTAATTCCATAACTACTTTTCCACTTTCATAAGCATATTTATCTCTACTTTCATAAGGAGCTGGTGTCATAGCAGAACCCGGAAGAGCTAAACCAATAGTCTCTGAAACGCATGCCATGGTATTTGCGGTAAACTGTCCGCCACAGGATCCAGCAGATGGACAGGCAACACACTCAATGTCATGGAGTTCTTGGTCTGAAATCTTTCCTGTTGAATGTTTTCCAACAGCTTCAAAAACATCTACTATTGTTACGTCCTTATCCTTATAAACACCTGGTAATATAGATCCACCGTACATAAATACAGATGGCACATTAAGTCTTAGCATTGCCATCATTAAACCTGGCAAAGATTTATCACACCCAGCTAAACCAACTAAGGCATCATAACAGTGTCCTCTTACAGAAAGTTCAGTTGAGTCAGCTATAATCTCCCTACTAGTTAAAGAAGATTTCATTCCCTCATGACCCATAGCAATACCATCAGTAACAGTAATGGTGGTAAATTCTCTTGGTGTACCTTTTGCATCCCACACACCTTTTTTAGCTGATTGAGCTTGGCGAGAAAGTGAAATATTGCAAGGGGCAGACTCATTCCATGTGGTTACTACACCGACAAAAGGTTG
>CABZPR010000013.1 GCA_902527545.1 uncultured Alphaproteobacteria bacterium | reverse complement strand
TCATTTTCAGTATTTATTTTAGTAGATAATATATTGAGATTTTTAAAACCAATATCATTTTTGGATAGAAAGGTAAGTCGCGATTTGTGTTTTAATTTAGAGATATAATCAAAATCTAATCCTATGATTGGTTGAATACCTTTATTTTTACATTTTATTGAAAATTCAAGAACACCTGATAACAACTTGTAATCTGTTAATGCCATTGCAGGTAATTTTTTTTTTTCGGCAAAATTTACAAGATCATCAATTTTTATATTAGACTCGCAAATAGAATAATTTGAATAATTTCTTAAAGGTATCAGCATTCTTTTATTGATTTATCTTCAATTGTATAAGACTTATCAAAAAGTGGACGAAATGAAATATCATGACTGGCTATTATTGTTGATAAATTGAATTTTTTAGAACTATTTAATATAAGATCTATTACCAACTTTGCATTTTCCTTATCTAAATAACTTGTTGGTTCATCAGCTATCAAAAGTTTAGGGCTATTAACTAGAGATCTTGCAACACAAACTCTTTGTTTTTGTCCATTTGATAACTGATTGGGGTATTTATATTTAAAACGGCTCATATTAAAATAGGATAAAATTTTTTCAATTTTCTTAGTATCATTACTTTTTAATTTAATATTATCGAAAATGTTTAATTCAGATATTAAATAGTGATCCTGAAATATAATACCTATATCATCTTTCAAAAGGTCAAAATGATTTTTAACTAATTTACCATCAAAATAAATATCTCCAGAGTCTGAGTTATCTAATCCTGAAATCAAATTTAATAAAGTAGACTTACCACAACCTGATGGACCAAATAAAAAAATATTTTGATTATGATCTACTGATAAGTTTAATTTATTAATTACTTGAAAGTTTCCTACCTTAGATAAGTAGGATTTAGAAATATTTTTAAGTTCTAGTAAACTCATCTTAATATTAAATTTGGTTTAATTCTAAATATTCTCAATATTGGAATGTAAGAGGCAATTAAACTTGAAAAAAGAGAAATACATACAATAAACACAATGTCGTTTAATTTAATACTATAGGGCATAGATGCTAAATATCTTATTTCATTATTCCAAAGTTCAAAATTTAATAAGTACGATAAAAAGTTTTCAACAGAGTCAATATTTGTCGATAGCAGTAATCCTAAACAAGTTCCTATGAAAATAGAGAAAAATGATATGAAAAAAGAATTTAAAAAAAATAAAAAACAAATCTTTGATTGTTTTATACCCAATGCTTTTAACAAAACAATATCTTTATATTTTTCTTTAATAAAAAAAATTTGATTTGAAATTATTGTAAAGGACGAAATTACAATAATAAAAAAGAGAATTACAAACATAACATTTTTTTCAGTAGATAATGCTTGAGCTAAAGTTTGATTTTGGTCCTCCCAAGTTGAGTAGTTTAGGCCATTTAAATCGCTATAATCAAAGTTTTTATGACTCAAATAAACATCTATCACTTTATTGTTCATGTTATTTTCAAACTGGTCGATATTGCTAAAGATAAAATATTTATCAAAGTCGTATACTCCTGTATTAAATATTCCTTTAATGATTAATTGTCTTGAATTTAAAATAGGACCTAAAATTGTCATAGAATTTCCAGGAATATTAATTTGAAGGGGCATTCCTACTTTTAAATTTAAAGATCTTGCTAGTTCAACTCCAATAAAAACCCAATTTTCGATATCTTTTTCAATTTCAAATATATTTTGATTAATTTTAGGTATCTTATAAATATCTTCTTTATTAAGAGATTTCATTAACAAACCCTCAACACCATTTTCATTACTTGTAATTACTCTAGTTTGAATATTTTCAACAAAAGATATAGAAGGATTTTTTTCTTGTATTTTTTTGATTATATCTTTATTTACACTATAAATAGTGATATCTCCATTCACACCACTCAATGACTCAACTAATTGTTCTCTAAAACCATTCATCACGGACATTACTGTTATTAAAATAGAAATACCTAGTATTAATGCTAGTGACGATAAAATAGTTGATACTGAAAATGCTTTATCTTTTTTAAAATTAAATATGTAGGAGAAAGATAGTTTATGGAGTGTATTGTTCAAATTCAAAATTCTCAATTTCTTGTTTACTTAAGAATATCTTATCACTGTTAGATCTACTGATCAGTTCAATTTGACCTTTTTCTTTAAAATTATTCCCGATAATCAATGTCCAAGGTATACCAATCAATTCAGAGTCTTTAATTTTTCTTCCTATACTTAAATCTCTGTCATCTAAACAAACATTATCATATTTAGTTATAAGCAGATTATAAATGCTCTCAACATCTTTAATATAGTCAGAGTTTGATTGCATTATGATGTTTATCTTAAATGGTGAAATACTAATAGGCCATTTGATACCTTTATCATCGTGGAATGCCTCTATTATCGCTGCTGTTAATCTGGAAACACCTATTCCATAGGATCCCATATATGGTGATATTCTTTTTCCATCTTGATTTAACACGAAGCATTCCAATGGCTTTGTATATTTTGTGCCAAAATTAAATATGTGACCTACTTCAATACCTCTTCCAATTATCACATCAGATTTTGATTTATCGATCATTTCGTCAGATGCAGAATACATTGCTGTAATTTCTTCATAACTTTTTTCATATAAATTGGAGTCAACTAATTTAGAGTCGTAAGCAAGTTCACTTTCACCAGTATTTGCTAATATTTGAAACTCATGAGACAAATCTCCACCAATAGCACCAGTCGCAGCTTTAACAGGAATCGGTTGTAATCCAAGATCTAGAAAAGTTTTTAAATAACTTCTAAAAAATTTTTTATAAGTTTCAAAAGCAGCTTCTTCGGTTAAATCAAAACTATAGGCATCTTTCATTAAGAATTCTCTACCTCGCATTACGCCAAACCGAGGTCTAATTTCATCTCTAAATTTCCATTGAATATGGTAAAGATATTTAGGAAGTCCTTTATAAGAATTAACATAATCTGAAAATAAATCTGTTATGACCTCTTCATTAGTTGGTCCATATAGTAAATCGTTATCATGTCTGTCAGTAATCCTTAACATCTCTTTTCCATAGTCTGCATATCTGCCACTTTTTTTCCATAATTCTGAAGATTGAATAGTAGACATTAACATTTCATTACATCCTATTTCGTCTTGATTATCTCGAATTATATTTTCAATATTTTTAAGGACTTTAAAACCTAATGGCAACCATGTATATATTCCCGAGGTGTGTTGCCTAATCATCGATGAACGCAACATTAATTGATGGGAAATAATTTTAGCTTCTTTTGGTGACTCTTTTAATGAGTTAAATAAAAGGTTTGAAAGTTTCATTTAAAGTATTCGAATATATTGTTCTCATATTTTATTATAAAAAAAGAGACGATCATTGATAGGGTAAATGAAACTAAAAATTTTATTCCTAAATAAGACTTTCTTGGCATACCCTCCTCAAAATCAGATCTTTTAATAGGTAATATTGTCATAAAAATAACCCACCAAATAATAAAAAGTAAGAATAAAAACTTCATATTAGAGATATATGAATTAAAAATTCAGGTTTTAATGAAAAATTTCTATTAAACGTTTTTCTTGAAACTTCCTCTACTAATCCGCTTAGTGAGTTTTCATCTATCTCATCCTTAATAAACAAAATTTTATTTAGTAAGATATCTTTAATTTCATCTTGGATTAATACTTTATTGTAGGAAAAAGGGAAGCCCTTATCAGATATTTGAAATTTAATAATATCAAATTGTTTGTTTAGAATTAAATTAATACTAACCACACCATTATAAAGAATTTTTCCCCTTTCATTTATAAAGCTATCCTCTTCAATGATTAGGTTTTGAACAATAGGTAGTTTTTTTATAACAAATTGATCAATTAACTTATGATTTTTATTTACTAAATCCAATTGGCACAAGTCTCCACTTAAAAGAAGATTAGTTTTTTCAATTTTTAAGCTTTTAGCTATTTCTAAATGTTTTTTTAAATGAAGGTATTCTCCATGCATGGGGATTAAAGACTTAGGTTGAATGAAAGAGTAAAATTCTTTTATTTCATTTTTTCCTGGATGTCCTGAAACATGAACAAATTCTTCTTCATCAGAGATGATATTTAAGCCTAAGTAACTAAAAGAATTTTTTAAATATGAAATTGATTTTTCGTTACCAGGAATTTCTTTTGATGAAAAAATTATATTATCTTTTGCACTTAATTTAATTTGATTATGTGTATTATTTGCAATTTTCCAAAGAGCAGAGTTTTTTTCACCTTGGCTTCCTGTGCAAATTAAAAGAACTTTATCTTTATTATAATCTTGAAATTTTTTTTCGTTAAGTATTTCAAAATTTTCAATTAACTTTTCTTCAATAGCAGTATTAATAGCCCTTTTTATACTTCTTCCTACAACGAATATTTTTTTATCATGCTTAATTGCATTTAAAATAATGGTCTTAAGTCTTGCAATATTCGAGGAAAAACAAGTAATTATTACTCTACCTTCAAGTTTATTAAATAAATTATAAAATGATGGATCTAACTCAGACTCTGAGCGTGATATCTCGTTTACACCAGCGTTAGTTGAGTCACCTATAAGTAAGTCGATATTTTCATCCTTTAATAACTGATAATTTTTGTAATCAAAAGGTGAACCAGTAACTGGATTTTTATCTATTTTCCAATCACCTGTATGATAAATATTTCCTTCTAATGTTTTAAAAAAAATACCAGTGGGGTCGGGTATAGAGTGAGTTGTTGGAATTAATTGAAATGAAAAGTTCTCGAACTCTACTTCTTGAAAGTCTTTAACTATTATAAATTTTTTTTCAAAATCATTTTTTTTATTAAACTTATGTTTTATATAAGAAAAAGTAAATTGATTGCAATATATTGGAAAATCAATCTTATCAAAGTAATATTCTAATCCTCCAACATGATCTTCATGTGCGTGAGTAAGTATCATTGCTTTGGGTTTAATAGATGTATTAAGAAAAATATATGGATCAGGAATAGTTATATCTACACCTGGTAGACTATCGTCTGCAAATGAAATACCACCATCAACTATTATTTGTTCTCCTTTAAAAGAGTATAAATAGTTATTACCCCCTATTTCACCTATCCCTCCAATGGGTAAAAAATAATTATTATTTTTGTTGTTTAATAATTCTATGTTTTTCATTTAAAAAATTATGATAAAAAAAAATACCTAAAAGAGTTAAATCTTCTCTATAAATAAAATTAGTTTTTTTATAATCGATAGAGGTAGCATATCCACCAGTAAAAATCACTTTAAAATTCCTTTTATAGGTAGATTTAATTAATTTTATGTAAGACTCTATCATTATTTTGTAACCTACATTAAAACCAGACATTAATGCTTGATTGGTATTTTTACCTATGATGTTAGATTTATTAGAAAATTTCATGTTCTTTATACCAGAAGCTAAAGAAATTAGATTTTCATATGATGTCGTGAGACCGGGTAATATTACACCTCCGTAATATTTATTATTTATAATAGTATCTAATGTAGTGGCCGTGCCTAAATCGACTATGATAAAAAATTTAGATTTTGGATAAATATTTATTGCCGATAAAACATTAATAATTCTATCATTACCTAGCTGTCGCAAATTAACTGTTTTATGAACTAAATAAGATAATTTTTTTTTACTAATGAAAAATATCTGTTTCCTATGGGATTTTAAATTTTTAATTATAGCCTTATCAACATTTGAGACAACAGAACAAATATAAATTTTAGAATGAGTTTTAAGTTTATTCTTAAAAAAGAGAGTAACTGATTTCAAATCTTTCTTTGAGTATTTAATTTGAGAAATTTTTTTTAAACTGTTATCAACAAATGATGAAAATTTTATTGATGTATTTCCAATATCAACTAATAAATTCAAATTAGTTCTCCAAAAAAAATATTTTTTGTAACATCATCTATTTTAATCTTTAATGATAAATCTTCATTTACTGTTAATATTTCAATAATTTTTTTTCCAAAATTTGGATGATTTAACTTAAAGTCCCTTAGCATATTTTTATTAAGATATCTCACTAACTTATTATTAGATATTTTATTTGTTAAGTTATTTTCAATAAAATCAATAATTGCATTTGATAAATCAAGAATATTAGTTTTTTTATTAATAATGTAAAATAAAGAAGTTGAGTCGACTATTGGAGAATTATTTATATTTATTCCTATTCCAGTTTTCAGATAAGTTTTTTTACCCAAGATTGTTGTTTTGACAACAACGCCAATTATTTTTTTATTATTAAAAAACAAATCATTTGGCCATTTGTAGTCTAAATTAATATTATAATTAAATTTAAAAAATTTGTGAATTATGTAACAAATATAAAAGTTATTTCTTAAGGCATATGAAACTTTCAATTTTTGATTGATTGTTAAATAAATATTACCTTTGGGGCTTAACCATTTTTTTTTACCCCTTCCAGTGCCTTTAATTTGTCTAAAAGATTGAATATAAAAATTATCATTTTTTAAAATTTTTGTATAATTACTAAAGTTTATAATTTCATCTTGTGTAGAAGTAATTGAGTCGAAAATAACTTTATACAATTTTTATTTGAAAAGATTATCTACTAAATTAATTAAAGGATCTGGATAGATGAAAAATAGAGTTATAATTAATCCGGATGCTATAAAGATAACTTTACTTATTTTGTTATTATCATCTAGTAACTCTATTTCTGACTTATTGAAAAACATATTCTTAATTATTGTTAAGTAATAGAATGCAGCAATTACTGAACTTAAAACAGCAATAATTGATAAAAAAATAAATCCATCATTTATAGAAGCTGAAAGTATGAAAAACTTTGCAAAGAAGCCTGCAAAAGGTGGTATTCCTGCAAGAGAAAAGAAAAATACCAACAAGGTTATTGATTTTGAATTTGAGGTGTATCTTAAACCATTGAGCTGAGATATTTTTGTAAATTCTCCATCTACATTTCTCAAGTTTAGTAAGACAGCAAAAATACCAAATGTGGTAATCATATAAATAATCAAGTAAAAAAATAATGTGCCTTCAGACATAAATTGGTAACTCATTATTCCAAGAAGCATAAAACCAATGTGGTTGATAGAGCTAAAGGCTAAAAGTCTTTTAATAACTTTTTGTGTAATGGCTCCATAGACTCCTACTAACAAAGAAATGGCGCATACCATTTGAAAAATATAATTAAGAGATTTGATATCAGAGATGTTAAGTTCTTGATAAACCCTGAATAAAAATATTAATGAAGCAAATTTAGGTAAAGTTGCAAAAAAGAGTGTGGATATAGTTGGAGATCCTTCGTAAACATCAGGTGTCCAAATATGAAATGGAGCAGCGGAAACTTTGAAAAATAAAGAGATAAGAACTAATGATAACCCTATTTCACTTATTGCAGTGAAGTTATTGAGGTTTTGGATATTAAAAGACCCTGTATCATAATAAATCATTGAAATACCAAATAGCAGAAATCCTGATGATAAAGCGCCAAGGGAAAAATACTTTATACCTGCTTCATTTGAAGATAAATTTTTAGTATTAAAAGCAGCCATCAAATACAAGGAGAGTGATTGAAGTTCTAAACCAATAAAAGCAGTTAAAAAATTATTACTAGAAATAAGAACAAATGAGCCAAGAATAGCAAAAAGTATAAATAACACATATTCATATCTGTATAAATTTTCATTCTTCAAAGGTCTTTTTAACAACAAAATAAAAACGATTGAGCCAATAGATAAAATAATCTTTGATAAAACAAATAAATTGATCGTATTAAATGACAATTTTGTGGAACTATAAAAATCTTTTCCAAAATTTAAAAGCAATATACTTAACAAAAAGAAACCTAAAGTATTTAAAGATATAGCTCTATCCTTGTTAAATAATCCAAAACATAAAGTTATTAAAATCAAAGATAGAATAAAAATTTCTGGTATGAATTGATATAAATTAATCATTATATTATACTTAAGGAAATACTCTTGTTTATCATCTCAAATAAAAGTTTTGGATAAATTCCTAAAAGCATTGTGAGAAATGCTAAACAAGAGAAATAGAAAATTTCAATCTTTGTTAAATCAGTTAATTGCTTAATATCTGATTTTAAATCTCCAAAATTAATATTTTTGTACAATAAGAGCATGTATGACGCTCCTAAGATTACTCCAATAGCAGTAAAAAAAGTAAGATAAACACTTACACTTATAGTTGACATAATAACCAAGAACTCTCCAACAAAGCCACTAGTCCCAGGAAGGCCCACAGATGAAAGCATAAAAATCATAAAAAAGAATGAATATTTAGGCATAACATTTGTTACACCACTATAATCAGATATCATTCTGGTGTGATGTCTTTCGTATACCACACCAACTATTAAAAATAATGCTGCAGAAACTATTCCATGACTTATCATTTGAAAATATGCACCGTTAATTCCATCTTGAGTTAAAGTGAAAATTCCAATGGTTACAAATCCCATATGAGCAACTGAGGAATAGGCAATCATTTTTTTCATATCTAATTGTCTAAGAGCTACAATTGAGGTGTAAACAATAGCCACGCAACTTAGTGCAAAAATCATTGGTTGAAAATAAATTGAGGCATACTCAAAAAAAGGTAAAGATAGTCTAATAAAACCGTACGCACCTAACTTAAGAAGCACACCAGCTAAAATTACTGATCCACTTGTAGGTGCTTGAACATGAGCATCAGGTAACCATGTATGAAAAGGAAACATTGGTACTTTTACTGCAAAAGAGGCGAAGAAACATAAAAAAAGAATTAACTCAATCTGTTGATCAAATGTAAAATCTGAAATTAACTCAATATTACCTGATTTCACATTAGAAATGATATAAATAATTGCAAGTAACATTAAAACAGATCCTGCAAGTGTGTATAGAAAGAACTTGAAAGTAGCATAAAGTCTATTTTCTCCTCCCCAAATTCCAATTATTAAAAACATTGGGATTAAAACCGCCTCAAAAAAGACATAAAAGATTACAAGATCGATACTAACAAATACACCTATAATAAAACTCTCAAGCAATAAAAAATAAATAACAAATTCTTTGGCTCTATTTTGAATAGAGTTTATAGAGCACAATAAACAAATAGGTATTAAGAATGTGGTTAGTAATATAAGTGGTATTGAAACACCATCAACTCCAACATAGTAATTTATATCAAATTTATCAAACCAGGTATGAAACTCTGTAAATTGATAACCATTTTTGGATTTATCATAAAAAATTGGTAATAATAAACTAAGAAGAAATTCACCTATAGTTATCCATAATCCTGATAGAAAAATAGTTTTGTTTTTAAGTTGTGCACTACTTGATAATGAAAGCGTTAAAGCACCTATTATGGGTGTTAAAATTAACATTGATAATATTGGGAAGCTCATATTAGGTTATGGATATATAAAAAATGATAGTTATAAAGAGTGTGAAACCAGAAATTATTATAAAAGTGTAATCAAAAATATACCCAGTTTGAATCCTTTTAAATGCTTTTGAAATTGTAGAAACTATTGAAGCACTTCCATTCGGTAAATACTTATCAATTATACCTTGGTCTATTTTAGTCCATAAAAACTTACCTAAATTGTAAAGTGGTAAAACAAAAATTTTGTTATAAAGTTCATCAAAATACCATTTGTTCAAAATAAAATTATAGATTGAGTGAAAACGTTTTTTTAAGTCAGTAAGTTTATTTAAATTATATCCATAATAATAAACTGCCAAACCTACTCCAAAAGCAACTAAAGTTTTTGATAAAATTGGATAAAAAGAGGAGTAATATTGCTTATCTTGAGTCAAAAAAATTATTCCGTTCCAAAAATTTTTTGAGTCATACCCAGCTAATAAATCGTTTAGAAAGTAGCCTGCTAGTATCGCTCCTGCAGAAAGTAATAATAACGGTACTAAAATAAAAGGACCGGATTCATGAATTTTTTCATAATCATATGATCCATTATAATTGCCATGAAAAACCTTAAATATGAGTCTGAAAGAGTAAAATGCGGTCATGGCAGAGACTATAGCTAAAATTACATAAACCAATGGGCCTAAACTAATTAAATTAAATGATGAACTTAAAATTAGGTCCTTTGAAAAGTAACCTGATGAATATGGAAAACCTATTATAGCCAGGGTACCTATCCACATCATTACTGCAGTGATTTTCATCTTTGAAAAAAGATTTCCCATCTTATCCATATCTTGTTCATCGTGAACACCATGAATAACAGACCCTGAAGATAAAAAGAGTAATGCCTTAAAATAACCATGTGTTATTAAATGAAAAATTGCAATATTAAATGCACCTAAACCACAAGCCACGAACATAAAACCCAATTGACTACAAGTAGAATAAGCTATTACCTTTTTTATATCTTTTTGAAAAAAGCCAACTGATGCAGCGAAGAATGCTGTTAATAGACCTATTACTAAAACAAAAGTCATTATGTGGTCAGACATGACCATTAGTTCAGAAAATCTTACAGTCAAGAAAACACCAGCTGTTACCATTGTTGCTGCATGAATTAAAGCTGAGACAGGTGTGGGTCCCTCCATAGCATCAGGTAACCACGTATGAAAGCCAAACTGAGCAGATTTACCCATAGCACCTATGAAAAGAAAAAAACAAGAAAAAACTAATGCATTAATTTCAAATCCTAAAAAATTAATTTTATAACTTAATAATTTTTCTTTCCCTGCAATTATTTCATTAATAGACAATGTATCTAAAAATATATAGAGAGTTGCAATACCAATAAGAAATCCAAAATCTGCAACTCTGTTTACTAAAAAAGCTTTCATTGCAGCTAAATTTGCGGACTTCTTATGATGCCAGAAACCTATTAATAAATAAGAGGCTAAACCAACTCCCTCCCAACCAAAAAATAACTGAATTAAATTATCACTTACAACTAAGGCAACCATACAAAATGTAAATAGACTCAAATAAGTCATGAACCTCACTTTTGAATTATCATGAGACATGTACTCAATTGAATAAATATGAACCAATGCAGAAACTGTGAGAACAAGTGTTAACATCAAAAGAGTGAGAGAATTTACAGAAATTCCCCAATTAAAGAATTGACCAGAAACAAAAAACCACTCTAGGACAGGAATTATAATTTCTGATGATGATGAACTAGAAAAACTGATAAATAAGAACCAACTTAAAACAGCTGCTATAGATATTAGAGTAGATGAGAAATATTGAGCAGTTTTTTCACCTAATAACACTCCAAAAGGATATGTGAAAATAGTTGAAATTAGAGGAAGAAAAAAAAGTAATTTATAACTTAACATTAATCTTTTAGTTGGTTGATTTGAGTAATATCAATCTCTCCCTTATTTCTGAAATAAATTACTAATATAGCAAGGCCAATCGCTGCTTCTGCAGCGGCAATGGTTAAAATAAAAATGGAGAATACCTGACCATTAATATCATTTAAAAAAACCGAAGCTGATACAAAATTAATATTTGCAGCCAATAATATAATTTCAATACACATTAAAATTAGGATCATATTTCTTCTGTTTAAAAATAATCCAAAGCACCCAATAATAAAAACAATTAAAGAAAGTATGAAGAAATGATTATACGTAAGGCTAGTCATCTTTAATACCTTCACCAGACTTAATTTTTACTAGTTTTACTCTATCTTCGGCTGTAGTTGAGTTTTGACTTTCTATGTTTTGTCTTTTGATAGTTGGTCTATACACATGTGTTAAAACAATTGCGCCAATCATAGCAAGTAGCAAAACTATACCGCTTAACTGAAAATCAATAAAATACTCTGTATAAAGTACATCTCCAATTTGCTCAGTATTATTTTTGGATATAATAAAAGTGTCTAAATTATCTTTTGAAGTTTTAAATACAGTTAAATAGATTATTTCAGCTAAAATTATACCAGCAAAAAGTAATGCAAGAGGTATATATCTTTTAATATTAAACATTAAAGTTGTGATTTGAATATCAAGCATCATCACAACAAAAAGAAATAGTATAGCTACTGCTCCTATATATACGATCGCAAGAATAATACCAACGAACTCTGCACCAATAAGAATAAAAAGAAATGTAGAATTAAGAAAAGCTAATACAAGAAAGAGTACAGAGTTAACTGGGTTTTTTGAAAATATAACAAATATACATGTGGTGATCAAAAATGCTGCGAACAAAAAAAAAGAGCCAACAAGAAACATTATCTATATTTGCTGTCCCTTTTAAGATTTTCACTAATTTGTTTTTCCCATATATCACCGTTTCGTAAAAGCTTTTCCTTATCATAAAGTAATTCTTCTCTTGTTTCAGTAGCATACTCAAAATTGGGTCCTTCAACAATTGCATCTACTGGACATGCCTCTTCGCATAAACCACAATAAATACACTTGGTCATGTCAATGTCATATCGTGTAGTTCTTCTACTTCCGTCAGGTTTTGGTTCTGCTTCGATGGTTATAGCTTGCGCAGGGCAAACTGCTTCACATAACTTACATGCTATACATCTTTCCTCACCATTGGGGTATCTTCTCAAAGCATGTTCTCCCCTAAAACGTGGACTAATAGGGCCTTTTTGATTAGGGTAATTAAGAGTAACTTTTGGCTTAAAAAAATAGGTGATCGTTAGTTTCAAACCTTTCATTAATTCGAAGAGAGTAAAGGATTTTATGTATTTAATTAGTGTTGTCATTGTTAGTTAGGTAATAATCCAAAGTAAAATAAAAATGCAGATGTAATAACTACCCAAATCAAAGTAAAAGGTAGAAAGATTTTCCAGCCAAGTCGCATAAGTTGGTCATACCTATATCTAGGAAAAGTTGCTCTGACCCATAAAAACACAAAAAGAATTAAAAATACTTTAATTACAAACCAAAATATTCCAGGTATTGCATTTAAAGGGAAGATATCTATTGGAGGGTACCAACCTCCTAAAAATAAAATTACAGTTAGGGAACTCATTAAAATCATGTTGGCGTATTCTGCTAAAAAAAATAATCCAAATGATATTGATGAGTATTCGGTAAAAAAACCTGCAACTAATGTGGCTTCATCTTCAGGCAAATCAAATGGGAGTCTATTTGTTTCAGCTAATGCTGAAATTATAAATATAACAAACATAGGTAACAGTGGTATGGCAAACCACATATTCTTTTGACTCTCTACAATATCAATTAAATTTAATGAGCCGACACAAATTAAAACTGTTATGATTACAAAACCTATTGATACTTCATAAGAAATCATCTGAGCAGCTGATCTCAATGCCCCTAAAAATGGATACTTAGAATTACTAGCCCAACCAGCAATAATGACCCCATAAACACCAAAAGATGACACAGCGAACAAATATAGAATACCTATATTTATATTTGCTATAACATAAGTAGAGCTAATTGGGATAACAGCCCAAGCTATTAAACTTAATATTAAAGTAAGCATAGGTGCAAAGATAAAGAGGAACTTGTTTGAGCTAGAGGGAAGTAAATTCTCCTTAGTAAGTAATTTTAAGACATCAGCAAAACTCTGGAGTATTCCAAATGGTCCAACAACGTTAGGGCCTTTTCTTAATTGAACAGCACCAAGCACTTTTCTTTCTAAGTACACTAATAACGCAACAGAAACTAAGACAGGAACAACGAAACTAAATATTTTTAAAATACCAATTGTTAACTCAAGGGATAAACTTGTCATTATGCTGATTTCTCCAAAAGAGATGGGGTTGAGATTATTTCCTCAACACATTTGGCCATAGTGACAGAATTTTTTGAAATCACATCTGACATATAAAAATTACTTACAGGATATTCTGCCTTACAATCTTCAAATTCAATATCTGGTGTAATTGAAGTTGAATTTTCAACAGTAATAATTTCATGATAATCAGACAGGACTGGGTATTTGTCAAATAACTCAGATCTTAATTGATCAAATGTATTTGGGATAAATTCAAAAGATAATTCATCTGATAGTTTTTTTAGTATCGACCACTCTTCTTTGGCGGATCCAATTGGATTGTGGCATTTTTTTGCTTCTTGAGGTCTGCCTTCAATATTTACAAAAGTACCATTTTTCTCTGTATAAAGAGGGGTTGGCAAAACAATATCAGACCCCATCGCTCCATCATCACCATGATGGCCAAAATAAACTTTAAAACAGTTATTGAATTGCTGGTTGGCAATATGTTCTGAACCAAAAGAAAGAACTAATTTAAAATTATCTTTTTTTAAATTAGAAAACGGCTCACAAAGGTTATTAGTAGTATTGCCTATAATCAATTGGCCGACACGTGAGGCATATGGATTTAAAAAATTTAGATTATTTTTTTCTTTTGTAATAACTTTGTATTTATCAGCATATGAAAAAATAGATTTTAAAGTTTTAATATTTTTAATTTTATTTAAAAAAGCAGAGCCAATAATCATAAGAGGGTTACTAGATTTTTTTAATGCTTTGATTAGATTTTCATTATTTAAACTTGATAAACTCTCTCCTAGATACTCTGTTTTATAGTTCAAAGATATATTTTCACCAATGTTAAATACTTTTGCATCATTATTGTAAGCTTTAAATATCTTATGATTTATAATTGGTGTTTCTATTTTTGGGTTTGTTCCTACAAGTATAATTAAATCTGAATTTTCTATATCGTTCAAAGGTGTGTTAAAACGATAACTATCTAAACTTTCTAGGATAGTATGATTATCAGTTCGGCACTCCACATTGTCTTTACCATAATTTGACATAAATTTTTTGATTGCATATCCGGTTTCTAAATCTACGTGCTCACCAATCAAAGCTAATGGTTTTAAAGTTTTTAATTTATCTTTTAAAACTTTTAATGACTCATCCCAATTTGATATTGATAATTTTTGGTCTTCTTTAATATAGGGTGTGTCAATTCTTTGTTGGTAATAACCATCATAGTTAAATCGAACTTTATCTGATATCCACTCTTCATTTATGTATTCATTTGTTCTTGGTGTAACTCTTAAAATCTCCTCCGCTCTACTATCGACTCTGATATTAGAACCAACACTATCGAAGATATCGATTGAGTCTGTACGTTTTAACTCCCAAGGACGCGCTTTAAATTGATATGGCTTACTCGTAAGTGCTCCTACAGGGCATAAATCAATTACGTTACCTGAAAGCTCTGAAGTGATTGATTGTTCAAGGTAAGTGGTAATTTCTGCATTCTCTCCCCTACCTAACATACCTAATTCTGGAACTCCTGCTACTTCAGTGGCAAATCTCACACACCTAGTGCAATGGATGCATCTAGTCATTATAGTGTTTACCAGAGGTCCCATATTTTTATTATCAACAGCCCTTTTATTCTCTTTATATCTTGATTTGTCGAAACCGTAGTACATTGCCTGATCCTGTAAATCGCATTCTCCACCTTGATCACATATTGGGCAATCTAAGGGGTGATTAATTAACAAAAACTCCATTACACCTTTTCTACCTGCATTTACTTTTTCAGAATTGGTGATTATCGACATGCCATCCATTAGAGGCATAGTGCAGGAAGACACTAATTTTGGAGCTTTTTCAATTTCTACTAAACACATTCTACAGTTACCAGCTATAGAGAGTTTGTCGTGATAGCAAAATCTTGGAATTTCTTCACCAGCAATTTCACAGGCTTGCATCACAGTCAGATTTTTATCTACCTGAATTTCTTTTTGATTAACTTTAATATTTATTAGATCGTCACTCATGAAGCTTTTAACTTTTTATTGTATTTACTTATTAACTCTGATTTAAAATTTTTAATGAGTCCTTGTATAGGCCAAGCTGCTGCATCTCCTAAAGCGCAGATAGTATGACCCTCTACTTGCTTTGTAACATTTTCTAAAAGCTCTATTTGTTCAGGAGAAATCTCTCCTCTAACTAATCTCTGCATCATTCTATGCATCCAGCCTGTTCCTTCTCTACAAGGTGTACATTGACCACAACTTTCATGCTTGTAAAAGTGAGCAAATCTCTCAATTACCTCAGCAATATCATTATTCTTGTTAACAACAATCACTCCTGCTGTACCTAAACCTGAGCCATTAGCTTTTAGATCATCAAAATTCATCAGAACTGACTCACAAATATTTTTTGGAAGCATTGGGGTACTAGAACCTCCTGGTACTATCGCCTTTAAATTATCCCATCCTCCCTCAACTCCATCACAATGCTTTTCAACTAATTCTTTAAGTGGTATTCCCATTTCCTCTTCTATTGTGCATGGTTTATTAACGTTACCAGATATGCAAAAAATTTTTGTGCCTGTATTATTTTCAGCGCCAATTGACTTAAACCAATCTGGGCCTTTTCTTAAAATAGTTGGAACTACTGCGATTGACTCCACATTGTTAATAGTTGTCGGCATGCCATACAAACCTACACCAGCAGGAAAAGGAGGTTTTAATCTTGGTTGTCCTTTTTTTCCTTCTAAACTCTCTAAAAGAGCTGTCTCTTCTCCACATATGTAAGCTCCAGCACCTCTATGAACATAAAGATCAAAATCAAATCCGCTACCACAAGAATTTTTTCCAATAAAGCCTCGTTCATATGCCTCTTCAATTGCCTTTTCTAATTGGACATATTCGTGATGGTATTCTCCCCTTATATATATGTAGCATTTAGTTGCTTGAATTGCGTACGAAGCTATCAAGCACCCTTCTACAAGAGTATGCGGGTCATTTCTAATAATTTCTCTATCTTTGCAAGTACCAGGTTCTGACTCATCAGCATTCACAACCAAATAATGCTGTTTACCAGTATTCTTTGGCATAAATGACCATTTAAGACCTGTAGAAAATCCAGCTCCACCTCTTCCTCTTAACTGACTGGATTTAACTAATTCGATAATATCATTTTGATCTTTAGACAAAATTTCTTTTGTGTTTGACCAGGAACCTCTTTTTAAAGCTCCCTCTATAAAGGGTTCTTGAAAACCATGAAGGTTTTGAAAAACTTTATCTTTTTCATTAAGCATTCTCTGAACTTCTCCTGCCTTTTTGTGAACCAATGACATTTGGTTTTCCCTCTTTAATATTGTCTATAATTTTTTTTGTAGACTCTTCATCTAAATCCTCAAAGAAATCATTATTGATTTGAATCATAGGTCCATTTGAGCAAGCACCAAGGCACTCTACTTCAACAACTGTAAATTTATTATCGTCACTGGTATCGTTAATTTCACATTTTGTTTCTTTGCAAATAGTTTTCGTGATCTTATTTGAACCTCTAAGCCAACAAGGAGAGGTTCTACAAATCTGAACAAGATTTTCTCCAACAGGTCTTGTATTATACATTGAATAAAATGAGGCCACTTCTGTGACTCTTATTTTAGGCATATTTAAAGTTTCAGCGATTGTTTCTATACATTCGATACTTATCCAATTATTGTTTTGTTCTTGAGCCAAATAAAGAAGAGGCATAACTGCACTTTGTTCTCTACCTTTAGGGTATTTAGAAATTATATTTTTAATTGATCTTAAGTTATCTTTTGACCAAGAGAATTTTTCGCCTGATCTAGAAAAATTATTAGATAAACCTGGATGATTACTACTCATCTGTCTACCTCTCCAAATACAATATCTAGGCTTCCTAAAATTGATGGTACGTCAGCTAGTTGGTGGCCCTTTGATAAATAATGTAATGCCTGTAAATGAACAAAGCCGGGTGCTCTCAGCTTGCATCGATATGGTTTGGAACTTCCATCTGAAACTAATACAACACCAAATTCTCCTTTTGGTGCCTCTACGCTTTTGTATGTAATACCTTCAGGAACCCTATAACCCTCGGTAAATAATTTAAAATGATGAATAATAGCTTCCATTGAATTTTTCATTTCTGATCTTTTAGGTGGAGTAATTTTATTATTCTCAACCATTACGGGTCCTTCTGGAATATTTTCAATACACTGTAAGATTATCTTAACTGACTCTCTCATCTCTTCCATTCTAACCAAATATCTATCATAGGTGTCACCAGTTTTTCCGACTGGTATGTCGAAATCTAAATCCTCATAAACATCATAAGGTTGAGATTTTCTTAAATCCCAAGCCACACCACTAGCACGAAGAACAGGGCCACTGCAACTTAGTCTTATTGCATCATCCTTTTTTAAAATACCTATATCAACAGATCGTTGTTTGAATATTCTATTCTCAGTAAGTAGTTCTTCAAGCGTATCTATAAATTTTGGAAAATTAGTAAAATAGTTTTTCATTTTTTCTAGCAAATTTTCAGGCAAGTCTTGGTGAACTCCACCAGGACGAAAGTAAGCTGCATGAAATCTGGCACCAGATACAGCTTCATGGAATTCCAACATTTTTTCTCTTTCTTCGAAAGCCCACAGCATTGGAGTAGCAGCTCCTATATCCATTGCAAATGCAGGAATATTTAATAAATGATTTAGTATCCTAGTAACTTCTGCAAACATAACTCTGATATATTGAGCTCGTTTAGGTGCTTCGATATTTAATAAATTCTCAACAGCTAAAGCAAAGGCATGTTCTTGACACATTGGAGAAACATAATCAAGACGATCAAAATATGGAATAGCTTGAGTATATGTTTTTTGTTCAATTAATTTTTCAGTTCCTCTATGTAAAAGTCCAATGTGAGGTTCGGCTTTATTAACTACCTCCCCTTCTAATTGTACAAGTAGTCTAAGAACTCCATGAGCAGCAGGATGTTGGGGTCCAAAGTTAAGAGTTACAGGTTTAAAATTCTCTGACATTACTTTTTTTCGAGCTCCTCTTTGATTGTTTCTTTCATTCCCTCCCAAGGACTTTCATTGTCAAAATCTCGAAACTCCTGTTTTAAAGTCACTGGTTCATAAACAACCTTTTTTAAGTTTTCATCGTAACGAACCTCTTCATAACCCGTCAGAGGAAAATCTTTTCTTAGCGGGTGACCTTGAAAGTTATAGTCATTCATTATTCTTTGAAGATTTGGGTGGTTAACAAAGTTTATACCAAAAAGATCGTAACATTCTCTTTCAAACCAATCAGCAGACTCAAAAATTTGAGTTATTGAATTGATATCTAGATTATCTTCAGAAATGTTAGTGAAAATAAATAATCTTTTATTAAATTTTAAACTAAGAAAGGAGTAGATTAGAGTAAATCGTTCGTTTGAATAACTTGATTTAGATAGCATATTATCAGTTACAGTAATATCAATTAACTGGTCATAGAGTAGATCTTCGTCTTCTTTAATTTTTTGTGTTACTTCTAGTATGGAGTCTTTGTTAACTAAAATATTGTCTATTCCAGATTTTATGGGAAAATGGAAGTTACCAGTTGAATATTTCTGTAAAATATTTGGAGACAAGAAATTTACCTATAAATCTTTTTTTTCTTTTTAATTTTATCTTGAAGTTGCATAATGCCGTACAAAAGAGCTTCCGCAGTAGGTGGGCATCCAGGAACATAAATATCTACAGGCACTATCCTATCGCATCCTCGAACAACTGAGTAAGAGTAATGATAATATCCTCCTCCGTTTGCACAAGAACCCATAGAGATTACCCATCTTGGTTCAGGCATTTGATCGTAAACTTTTCTCAAAGCAGATGCCATTTTGTTTGTAAGAGTTCCCGCAACAATCATTACATCAGATTGTCTTGGAGAGCCTCTAGGAATTACACCTAAACGATCTAGATCGTATCTACTCATATAGGAGTGCATCATCTCAACCCCACAACATGCTAAGCCGAAAGTCATAGGCCATAAAGATCCTGACCTCGCCCAATTAATTAAATTTTCAAATGAAGCTGTTACAAACCCTTTTTTTTCAAATAACTCATCAATATTTAATGATTTGTCTTTTTCTAATACTACTCCCAATCTAATGCTCCATTTCTCCATTCATAAATAAATCCCACTGTGAGAATAAATAAAAAAAACATCATTGAATAAAAACCAAGAGCTCCGATATTGCTAAGACTCACTGCCCAAGGAAATAAAAACGCAATCTCTAAATCAAATATAATAAATAGTATTGATACTAAATAAAACTTAACATCAAATTTTGATCGAGCGTCGTCAAACGCCTCAAAACCACATTCATATGCAGATAGTTTTTCAGTATCAGGTGAGCTTGGTGATAATATTTTTGAGAGCAAATACATAGCGATTGCCATTCCTGCCCCAATAAAAATGAATATCAATATGAAAATATAATCTAGGTTATACATTAAAAGTTTTGATTTTCCGTAACGCAATACATTATAAGAAACAAAATGTATTTAGTGACGATAAAAATGACGCATTAGTCTTACACATGATTTTTAAATATTTGAGTGTAAAAAAGTTGAAAAAATTTCTTATTCTTTAGAGTAATAAGCAACTCTATCTTCTGTTAAGATTGGAAATGTTTCATTTATTGCTTGTTTTTTTAGATTACTACAATAGTAGCCAATATTTTCTATTAAAAGGTCCTCACATTCAGTTCCAAAGTGAATTTCATCAGCATACATAGATTGATAAGAGCCATCCAATCTTGAACCATAAATACCAAATTTAAAATTTGCCAAATTATCTGAGTTTTTTACGCCTTTTTGATCTTTCCAAAGTGTTTGGTTTTTTCTGTAATGCAATAACTTTCCATTTAACCAAATTTTATGGAAAGCTTTTGAAATATCCTTTTTATTAAAATTAATATTGAAGACTAAATCATACCATTTATTTCTTTGTAAATTTTTAGCAGAGATTATTTGATACCAATCATGCCTAGATTCACAAAAAATTCTTTTATCAGTATCTTCTGGGCCTCCAGCACCAGGTGAGCAATCATCATTCCCTTCTTCAATAATAATAACTCCTTCACTAGATTCATGTCTCCAAAGCAAACCTCTCTTCTTGTCTATCTGAAGCATAAACATAGGACCAAAAAAACTCTCTGTGCTATGAAATTGCAATATTGATTTATTCATAGCGCTATCATTATTTAATTCATAATTTTCAGTGATTAAAAAAGAATAAGATAACCATATTTCTCCTTGAAAACCATAATCGGTTCCTGCCTCTACTCTTTTTTGTTTTTCGCCATTTGGTCGTGAGCAATCTTTTAATTTGTTATAACACTCATCTCCTGGTGCTTGGATAAAAAAAGCAGTATCTCCGTATCTTGTTTTCTCTCTCTGAAGTTGAAAAAGTACCAAGTTTTTTTTTCTTTGATATTTTTTTATTTCCTCTTTTGAACTAAAATTCCAACCTGGGTCAATTTTAAATCCTTTAATTGTCGTATCGCTAAAACTCATACCAAGAGTCTTTAATCCATAAACATCTTTTGATTTATATAAAGAGCATGAAAATAATGAAAAAGTTAAAAAAAATAAAATAAATGTTCTTGAGTGGCGGGAGCGACGGGACTCGAACCCGCGACCTCCTGCGTGACAGTAAGGAATCCTAGGTTGTTTTAAGCCTATATTACCAAGCCTTTTTAAACACCCATAAGAGTTGCTCACCAAGTGTTCACCTTTCTAGTGAAACACTACCACATTTTACGAAATAATGATTCAAATATTCCAATATTGGTGAACAGAATATCCATTGATATTTGACCATGGATCATGCACCGCGAAACGCTGTTTTAGGAATCATAGAGCATGGTGTTAGCCTCATGTTAACTTGTTACGGGGGTAGCATTTACTTCGTACCCTACGATTCAAAAATGCGTGTTAAACATGTATTAAAGTGTACCTTTAGTAATTTTGAACCCCCCCCTATGCGTAGCTTTCAAAGTTAACAAAAGTAAACATTTCAGGGTAACAAAAGGTTACATTACCTACGAGAGTTCTGTGCGAGAAATACGGAAAAACTACTAAGAACTCCGTATCAACAATTGAAAACATTAACAAAATAACCCTAATAACCCCCTCGTAGAGAGAGCATTTTATTTGTATAGGGAAGTATTTCGATTAATTTCGCATTAAATTCATCAAATTTGGAAGAATTTAAGTAACGACACGAATGAACTAGAAACGATATTAAACTTCTATTTCTTTTTTTCTTAGTTCAGGTAGTAGTGTTTTTAATCTTCTCTTCAAACTTATTTCTAACTTCTTTCTAGCTGACTCTGATAGATCAGTCTGAATAAAAAGGCTATTAAGTTTTGACTCAATCCTTTCGTATTCATGAAGAAGTTTTTCATAGTCCGATAAGTAACGATCCATTTTATACTCTCTTCCAAAATAATTGTTCTAATTCTCTGTCATCACTCTCTTGAAGTGACTTCCTTATCTCTGAAGCAATACAGATAACCTTCTTAGGCTTTTCCCATTTCCCATAGCTTAAGGGTGTGGGATTGGGAAATGTTAAAATGGTATTTCTGGACTGATCCCTCTTTCTTCCTCGTTTTGTGATAATGCTACTCCTTTCTTTTTCTTTTTGTTGATTAGCTTATCGTAGTTTTCCCATTCATCACCATAGATCTCTTCCATTTTAGATATGTAAAGACCATTGGTGACACATTGTTTAATAGTCCTTGCAATAGCACTCTTAGATATTCCAAACTCACCTTCTAACTTGGTGTATGTAATATCAGGTAGTCCATTACAGTAGGCAGTTAGTAATTCTTCATGAGCAAGATCTTTATATTTTGATATATCCCATTTTACTTGGTTTAAATCTTGATCAACTTTTATAGAGCATTTGAAACTTCTAGCGTCCTCACCCGCGAAGTGTCTATGCTTATCAAACCTAACATTGAATACTGCACCTTCAGAAGCGTCATAGTCCTCTGGTCGTTTCAAGTGAATAACACAGTCCAAAGCGTCATGCTTCCTACTAGCTCCTCTTTGATGACCACCCTTACCAACATGGTGTACATGACAGATAGAATGCTTTTCATGTTTTAATTCTGTGTACATATCCAACATTGAAGTCCAATCATCATTATCGTTTTCTTTGTAATCTGTAAGGCAAGAAAGGTTGTCAAAACATATAAATATCGGGCTTCCATGTATGTCTGACATTCGTTTTATTTGATCTTTGATTAGTGATTGAGTGACCTTCGGATCGTTAATCTTAGGGATATAATTGTTATCAAATAGAAGTGGGTTACTAAAATGCAAAGGTATTTCAGAAACTTTGTATTTATAAATATACCTACCCATAATCATATTAACTCTATCTCTAATTGAGTCGAAAGGCATTTCCCCGTCAATGTAATAGACAGGTCTAGGATTTTTTACTTCATACTTTCCTAGGAAACTTTCACCCGTTGCAATTGAACATAACATTTCAAGAGTGAACCAAGTTTTTCCAATTCCTGTTCCACCATTTATTTCCATTGAAGAACCTTCCATGATCAACGGATCAATAATCGGTTTTCGTGGTTCAATGTTCATCTTTGCTAATTCACCAAGTGTACAACTTGGGAATGTTTTCTGTTTAATTACTATCTCTTCCGTTGGAAGATCTATTGCTTTTCCATTAGTTTGCATTAAATTTAATACCTCTTAATTCATCATTAAAATCTTTGTATTCAGGCTTTGGTCGAAGTCTGGATACTGCTTTGTTGAGATTACTGAAACGCTCTTTACATTTTTCAAACATCTTCTCACCAGCTTCATCATTATCTAAAGCAATAATAACTCTCTTCGTGCTTTCAGGTATTTCTACATTTAGAAAATTAGATGTTCCTGTCATTACCCAAACAGTTCTTTTAACATTGTTTAGTAAGTATGATTGGTGAAGTGTTAGTCCGTCCTCTAGTCCTTCAACTAAAGTAATCATTTCATAATCGTGAATATTGATAACAGTCTTACCACCTTTAGAAGTTCCATAGATCTTTGGGGGTGGTATCTTTTTAAAATCAGAACTGACAAATATCCTCTGATAACCAATAGTTTGTAGGTTTATATCTACTAACTTATGAGCAAGATATTTTTCTGAGTCGTTCCAATACAATGTATTCTCTGGGTAGGCACTATCAATAATACCTCTTCTCTTCAGATACTCATGACCATTAGTAAACCCAAAAGGAATTAAACTCTTTTCAAAGATTTCTTTCTTCAAAGTTTTTATTGGTTTTTTGTAGTATCTAAAAGCATGATCAGAAATAAATAGGTTGTTATCTTTGCAATAAGTACATGCTTCAGGATAAGAAAAGTTTTCTCTTCTCATGATCTCATTAAACATGGAAGTATAGTTACCTTCTTCGTGGTCAAAGAACCCCGATCCGTCTTTCATAACAACCTTAGAACCTTTGTTTCCTATTCTGATTTCTTTGGCGTTTTCCTTGATTTTATGGTCTGGAAAATACATTGAAACGAAGCGTTCAGCGTTGATCAGTATAGGTTTCATACTCGTCAATTGTGTGATTGTTCAATACTCTTTCTATGTCTGCTTTGTTGTAAAAAACCTTCTTTCCTAGCTTGATGTAGGGAAAAGGCGACTCACCTCTATAACGCTGTATGCGTAGAGCATTAGCTGAAAATTGCTTATAGAGATTTGCTACTTGATCAGTAGTTAGTAACTCTGATGTTTCGCTTTGTGTAGTTTGTGTTTCCATACAGATAATATGGAATAACTAGAAATGGAAAAATATCCTATGAGTTCAGGATTAGTTTCCAAACAATTGTTTGAATATTTTATTGTAAGTAACTTCTGTTTTAATTGATTGTAAGTTTAGAAATTTCATCTTCTTAAACTTTGGTTTCTTTCTTATAGACTCTGATGTTTTACTTAGCGAACCAACTGAAGTAAATCTGCTTTGAATATGATACACGAACTCTGCAAATAGTTTTTGGTTATTGTATTTAGGTGTTTTGAACTTACTATCATCAACCAACTGATACATTTTCCAACATAGATAATAAAAATATTGTAGATCCTCTGTTTCATTAGGAACTCTGGACTTAATTGTTTTCTCTTCATCATTCAGTTTAACTAACTTATCCATAACTGCTATCTGTCTATACAATTCAGAAATAACTCTAATTGAAAAGATACGACCTCTACCCACTCCATATTTCATGCTATAAACAGCACTCTTGGACTTATTATCTTCTATAACTTCTATTGCTTTTGCTAAATGTGTTTTAGCTCTTAGGTATTCATTGGATAGTTTATCAAGATCTTCTTTGAAGTATCTTCTGTGATGACCTTCAATCAATAGAAAGAAAGACGCAACATCTTTATAGAGTTTATCAAACTTGGATTGGTTTTTTTTATTTACCCCATACACCCTAATTTGGTAAACGACATAGTTCATACCTTTAGTATGTAATGGAAGCAAAGACTTATAGAGTTTCCACTCACTCTCTTGCAAAGCACCACTTAAATTTAATTCTTTTTCTGCTTCATCAACGCCTTGTAATCTAAATAATTCCTTTTCTTGTTTCTTTGTTAGGTTCATACCAACCTTTGGAACATGTTCAGGAATACCAATACTAGCTTTAGCAATTAGTTCTGAAGCTGATTTGATGTTGTATTTTTTTATCTGTCTTATCGTAACTTCTTTGTGGGAGTTTCTCATTTGACCATAGTTAATAGTCAACTGACCATTCATGATGTAAGTCGTAGGTGGAACGCTTCCGTCTTTCCTAGGCTTAAAATCCTTGGGATTTATTTGGTTTTTATTCCAATGTTCCTCAAATAATTTATGTAAATACTTATTTGATCTGGACAACCTTCCCCCCACCTTGCAAAAGGTTTTCAAATGTTTCTGCTACTTCATTCTTTCTAGATACTCTTTCCCCACTATCTAAATCAGAATAATGCTTCTCAACTGTTCTAGAGTTTGTGTGATTAGTTAACTTAGATGATACCCAAGTTCCAAACATCATTGAGGCTTTTGAACTAAATGTATTTCTTAAATCATAAATTCTAAGTTCAGGATTAACTCCAGATAGTTCTAAGACCTTAGTCCATATCTTTCTAATGCTCTTGATGTGTTGATCGTTGTTCGTGGGCGACGGAAAGACAAACTTTGATTTCTTTTCAATAGTAGAAAGAATATTCAAAGATTGTTTAGTTAATGGAATAGTTTTATCACCCGTTTTAGTATCGGTGTCATATACCCCCGATTCATTGACCATTGACCACTCCATTTTGTAAACTTCGTTAGGTCTTAACCCTTCAAATAAAAGAATTTTTATAATGTTTACTTGTTGTGGTTGTGGTTGGTAATAAAAGCCATTGTTTTGCATATAACCACTTTTGATTAGCTCTAATGCCTTACCAATAGCCTTAACTTCTTCAGGTTTAGCTTTAACTGTTCTTGCTTTGGTTGGTCTTAACTGAATATCAGTAGCTAACGCTCTTCTGACAGGATTAACATTCAACGAAGTAGTATTGAAAAACCTACTAAGTTCTTTCATTAATCTATTGTGGATATGGCTTTTAGTTATCTGTTTAGAGAAAATAATTACATCTTCTTCAGTAATATCAGATACTTTTTTATTGATAAACTTAGCGAACCTGAAGTGAGCATTGTATCCGTCAGTAAGATTATAGATCTTTTTCTGAACGCCTTTACGCCATTTAATCCTACCTTCATCATTAATAGTAAACTCTTCTTTACTGAAACGCCTATCTAACTGAAGAGGTAAAAACCTTTCAATAAAATATTCTTTGAAAGTAAGTTCTTCTCTTTTCTTAATTTTGTCTAACTGTGGATTGTTTCCTTTAGAAACAGAAGTTAAAACTTCCATAGCTCGTTTGACTGCATAGGTCGGAGTCATAACGGGGTACACCCCTAATTGGTGGGTATAGCTTATATAGTTGACCTTGTACAAAACTCTGAACGCTTTACGACCAGAGGTTAATACTTCCACATATAAACCTTTAACTTCATCAGAATAAACTCTGTATCTTTTTTCCTTAGGTTTAAGGCTTTCAATATTAGTTTTATTAAATCTTATCTTAGTCATTGTGTTGTATCCTTTCGTATGGTTACTAATTGGATTCAACATCTTATGAGTTGGAAAAATATCCTTTGATTTAGGGATCAAATTCCATAAGGAAATCTGTTCTGCATTGAAATCACTACCATTGTTATTGTCTAAAAGTACATGGGGGGTTTTGCTCACCATATGTTCACCACTAGAAAGAAATTTTATGGAATTAGACGACATGGTTTATTGATTCAATTAATTTTTGTTGAACAGATAAGTATTGAAAAAGTTAGGAAATATATAACCCAAGATTATCTTATTGTGGCGGGAGCGACGGGACTCGAACCCGCGACCTCCTGCGTGACAGGCAGGCGTTCTAACCAAACTGAACTACACCCCCGACAATTGTCGAATGGTGGGCGATGACGGACTCGAACCGCCGACCCTCTCGGTGTAAACGAGATGCTCTACCAACTGAGCTAATCGCCCTATCTAATTTGCAAAAAATTAGACTGTGGACTTTATTAGTTCTTTTAACTGTTTTCCAGCAAGAAATTTTGGCTTTTTTGATGCAGGAATTTGGATTGACTCTCCCGTTCTTGGGTTTCTTCCAGTCTTAGCTTTTGTGTTAGCTACCTTAAAAGTACCAAAACCGGCTATCTTAACATCCCCTCCTGCTTTCAAAGTAGATGTGATAATATCAAATAAACTTTCTACAGCCTTAGTTGCATCTGATTTTCCAACACCATTTTTCGTACTATATTCAGCAATGAGTTCATTTTTGTTCATACCGAACCTCCTTAGTGATTCTATTAGTTAATTGTAGTAAGAAAAAGGTAAGAAAATCAACAACAATATACTAGTTGACGAATGTTTTTTCTTGATTTTGCTGGTTTTTTGGCTTCATAGACTCTGAAACTAAGTGTCTCCAGTCCAATTTTTTGTTGATTTTACTTATTTTTCCATCGAGAGCTAAGTCCAATACCTCTTTTGCAAACTCGACTTTCTTAATTATCAACTTGTTTTGAATGTCTTTTTGTATTTCAACTAAGTCCTTTTCATTTTCTTTTGGGATTATAACAGTTTTAATACCATACCTTATCGCAGCCAATAATTTCTCTTTTAATCCCCCAATTGGAAGAACTCTTCCTTTTAATGTAATTTCCCCAGTCATTGCAATGTCTCTTTTTATTTTAATATCAGTAAGAGATGAAATTAATGAGGTAAATATTGTAATACCAGCACTTGGGCCATCTTTAGGTATAGCCCCTTCGGGTACATGTAAATGAATATCTATTTTATCGAAAACCTTTGGATTTACTCCAAACTCAACGGAATTGGATTTAATGTAACCTAAAGCAGCAGTAATAGACTCTTTCATCACGTCTCCAAGTTTACCTGTTGCATTAATCATTCCCTTACCTGAAGATAAATTAACTTCGATATTTAAGATATCTCCACCAACCTGAGTCCATGCAAGCCCGTTGGTGATGCCCACTAAATTTTTCTTTTCTAAAACACTATCCTTGAATTTTTCTGGTCCTAAAAAATTTTTTATAGCTTTGTCATCAAAAACAAATGGTTTTTTTGACCTTGATTTATTTTTTTCTAATTGAAAAACGAGTTTTCTAAAAAGCTTATCAAAAACTTTTTCGAGCCCTCTGACACCTGACTCTCTGGTATAGTGTCTTACTATTTTTGTAATAGATGACTTATCAAGTTTAAATTCATTATTTTTTAAAATATTTTTATTCATTTTTCTTGGTATTAAGTATTTTTTGGCAATTTCAACTTTTTCTTTTTCTGTATAACCAGATACTTCAATGACCTCTAATCTGTCAAGTAATGGGCCTGGTATATTGTAAGTATTACCGGTGCAAATGAACATCACATTTGATAAATCATAATCAACCTCAAGATAATGATCATTAAATTGATTATTTTGCTCAGGGTCTAAAACTTCTAATAATGCAGAGGATGGGTCTCCTCTCCAGTCACTACCTACCTTATCTATTTCATCTAATAAAATAATTGGGTTAGATGTTTTTGTTTTCTTCATAGCCTGAATAAATCGTCCAGGCATTGAGCCAATATATGTTCTTCTATGCCCTCTAATTTCAGCCTCGTCCCTAATTCCACCAAGAGAGATCTTAGCGAATTCTCTGCCAGTGGCCCTAGCAATAGATTTGCCCAATGAAGTTTTCCCTACACCTGGAGGTCCTACAAAACAAAGAATTGTGCCAGATGCTTTTTTAGATCTTTTTTTAACTGCTAAAAATTCAAGTATTCTCTCTTTTACTTTTTCGAGACCATAGTGATCATCATTTAATATTTTTTCAGAACCTTTTATGTCTATGACTTCTTTTGAGAATTTTTCCCATGGTATATCTAATATCCATTCAAGGTAATTACGAATAACTGATGCTTCAGCAGACATTGGACTCATAGATTTTAACTTTTTAAATTCGTTTAAGGCTTTTTCTTTTGCTTCTTTTGATAATTTTACCTCATTAATCTTTTTTTCTATTTCAGAATACTCGTTAGAACCATCCTCACCATCGCCAAGTTCTTTTTGAATGGCTTTCATTTGTTCATTTAGGTAGTACTCTCTTTGAGTTTTTTCCATTTGTCTTTTAACTCTATTTTTTATTTTTTTCTCAAGAGCAGAGAAGTTAAGTTCTTTTGAAAAGAAATTTAGTAAATTTTGAATTTTTTTATTAATGTCAGTAATTTCTAAATTTTTTTGTTTGTCCTCAATTCCAATATTTAAGTTGTAATAAATGTTATCAATGAATTGATAAGGATCCTCAATATTTAGAAGGCCCTCGAAGATATCATTATTACTCCCTATGTTTTGAATATAATTTTGAAATTCATTTTTTAAAACTCTTATAGAAGCTTTTAATTCAACTGAATTTTTTTTGTTAATTGCTACTGGTTCAAGCTTGGCTGTAAGAAAGTTATTGCTTGCCTTAACGGCAGACTTTATCTTCACGATTTCTAAACCTTCAGTAAGAACTTTATATGTATTATCCGGCAACTTAAGAAACTGAATAATTTTTGATTTTACTCCATAAGAATATACATCGTTAACTTGTGGATCATCAGTAGTAGGTTCTTTTTGCGTAAATAAATAAATAATCTTATTGTTGTTATTCATCGCAAAATTAATTGCATCAATAGATTTAGCTCGGCCAACAAACAAAGGTGAAGTAATAAAGGGATAAACAACTAAATCCCTTAAAGGTAAAATGGGTCCGATTATTTGATTTTCCATACTATTAAGATAGTGAGGAATTTTTAATTTTCACCCACTTTTTTTTTTATTTTTGCCTTTTCTTTATATACGATTATTGGTCTATTTGAGATTACTGACTCTTTACTCAAAACTACCTTATCCACAGAATCCTTATCAGGAATATCATACATGCAATCTAAAAGTAGTTTTTCCATTATTGATCTTAAGCCTCGTGCTCCAATTTTTTTTTCAACAGCTAATTGAGCAATTTGCTCCCGACCATCTTCAGTTATCTCGAATTCAACTCCTTCAAAAGAAAAAAGAGCTTTGTATTGTTTTGATATTGCATTTTTTGGTCTTGTAATTATCTCTTTTAAATCCTCTAAAGATAATTCATTCAGACTAGCGCTTACAGGAAGTCTTCCTACTAATTCAGGTATTAATCCAAATTTAATCAAATCGTCATTCTCAAGTTGTGATGTCATTGGTTGGTCCTGATTAATTGATTTATTAAAACCTATGGACTTTTTATTGACACGATTTTTTATGATTTTATCAATTCCCTCAAAAGCACCCCCGCAAACAAACAATATATTTTTGGTATCAACTTGAAGGAACTCTTGTTGGGGATGTTTTCTTCCACCTTGAGGGGGCACACTAGCAGTTGTACCTTCAATTATTTTAAGTAAAGCTTGTTGAACTCCCTCACCTGATACGTCTCTTGTTATTGATGGATTTTCACTTTTTCTACCTACTTTATCAATTTCATCAATATATACGATGCCTTTTTGAGCCAAAGCGACATCATAGTCACATTGTTGGAGTAGTCTTAAAATAATATTTTCTACATCTTCACCTACATATCCAGCCTCCGTTAACGTAGTAGCATCAGCAATTGTAAAAGGTACATTTAAAAATTTTGCTAGGGTTTGTGCTAAAAGTGTTTTACCACAACCTGTCGGTCCAATAAGCAATATGTTTGACTTAGATATTTCTATATCTTTTGAGGCGTTTTGGACTCTCTTGTAATGATTGTAAACAGATACAGATAATATTTTTTTTGCATGATCTTGACCTATTATATGATCGTCAAGATAATTATAGATCTCACTTGGCTTTGGTATCTCAAATTTTTTCTTTGTGTCAATTTTATCATCCTCAACAAGTATATCCTTACATAAAACCACACACTCATTACAAATATAAACATTTGGTCCAGCAATTAATTTTTTAACCTCTTCTTGGCTTTTACCACAAAAAGAACATGATATTTTTTTATCAGAACTATTAGCAGAGATTATTTTTTCATCAGACATTTTTATTTCCAATTCTAGTAGTGATAACTTTATCAATCAAACCAAATTTTTGCGCCTCTTCAGGGTCAAAGAATCTATCTCTTTCCATTGCCTTTTCTATTTCACCAATGCTTATTTTGGTATGCTTTTGATAGATTTCGTTGAGTCTTTTTTTTGTCTTTAATATCTCCTCAGCATGAATTTTAATATCACTTGCTTGTCCTGAAAAACCACCAGATGGTTGATGAATCATTATTTTAGAGTGTGGTAAAGCATATCTGTTGCCCTCTTTTCCTGCAGCCAGTATTAATGAGCCTGCAGAGGCAGCTTGACCAATACAAACAGTATGAACGGGGCATTTGATATACTGCATAGTGTCATACATTGCCAAACCCGCCGTAACTAAGCCTCCAGGTGAATTAATATAAAGATTAATAGGTTCTTCCGGATTTTCAGACTCCAAAAATAAAAGTTGAGCGCATATTAAAGAGGCAGTCTCATCATTGATGGCGCCTGTCAAAAAAATAATTCTTTCTCTGAGCAGTCTGGAGAAAATGTCAAATGACCTCTCCCCTTTACCAGATTGTTCAATTACTATTGGTACTAGATTCATTATTCTGAGATCCTTTTTTCATTAATTCTTCTAAACTTAACTTAGTTTCTTTAATTTTAAAAGTTTTCATAGACTCATCTGCTATTTTATTTCTGAGAAGAGTGCCATAAGCTGTCTCTGCTGTTCTTTGGTCAATTTTTTCACCATAATATTTTTGAATATACTCTTGGAGTTCTTTCTGCTCAACTTTTACATTTAAGAATTTTACTAATTCAGAAAATAATACATCTTTTTGAATATTTTCACTTGTGAGTTTTTTTAAACTATCAATTCTTTCTTTGTGCTCATCTTTCATTTTAGATAAATCTATTTGATATTTTCTTTTGAGCTCAAGATTTACAACCTCTTCATTGATTTCAATCTTTTTCTTTTGTGATAGGACTTTAAGCAGATCTTCAATAAAAAACTCTTTTTGAAGATAATTCATATCCTCATTGAGTTTATTATCTATTTTATCATTTAATTCTTTAGTAGATTTTAATTTTAAAATTTTAATCAACTCGTCATCATTCTTAGGGTAAATCTTTTTATTTATATCTTTGATTTGAGCGCTTATCTTTATTCCC
>CABZPR010000012.1 GCA_902527545.1 uncultured Alphaproteobacteria bacterium | reverse complement strand
AGACTTTATTATGAAATATTCTCATTCAATAAAGAGAAAAAAAACAAAAAAAATTCGAATTGGAAATATTTTTGTTGGTGGAGACTCTCCAATTACTGTTCAGACAATGACAAATACCCTTACCCACGACATTGATGCAACACTTGAGCAGATATCTCTCATTGAACAGGAGGGATGCGATATAGTTAGAGTTTCAGTTCCTGACGAGAAATCATCGAAAGCATTAAAAAAAATAATTCCTGAAATTAAGATTCCCTTAGTCGCTGATATTCACTTTCATTATAAAAGAGCACTTGAGGCTGCAGAAAATGGAGCACATTGTCTTCGAATAAATCCAGGTAATATTGGCTCTAGGGAAAAAGTAAAAGAGGTTGTTGAAGCTGCTAAGCAGAATAATATACCTATAAGAATAGGTGTTAATGCTGGAAGTTTAGAAAAACCAATATTAGAAAAATATAAAAGCCCAACCTCTGAGGCATTATTTGAAAGTGCTAAGCTAAATATAAAACTTTTAGAGGATCTAAATTTTGATAATTTTAAAATAAGCGTGAAAGCTTCAAATGTTTTTACAGCAGTAGAGTCATATAGAATGTTATCTAATTTTTGTGACTATCCTCTTCATTTAGGTATTACTGAGGCAGGAAGTTATTTTAGTGGTTCAATAAAATCATCGATAGGTCTAGGATTACTTCTTTATGATGGTATTGGTGATACAGTGAGAGTTTCACTTTCAGACCATCCAACTCAAGAGGTTAAGGTAGGGTTTGAGATGTTAAAATCATTAAATTTAAGAGATTATGGTGTAACAATAATATCTTGCCCATCTTGCGCAAGACAGCAATTTGATGTTATTGAGACAGTTAAAAATGTTGAGAAAAAACTTTCTCATATTAAGAAACCTATTACAGTCTCTATTATCGGATGTGTTGTCAATGGACCAGGAGAAGCTACAATGACTAACATAGGTATAACTGGTGGTGGAAATAATACACATATGGTTTATGTCGACGGAGAAAAAAGCCATCGAATTCAAAACGAAGATTTAGTTGAGTACTTAGTTAAAACTATAGAAAATAAAGTTGATCAGATTCATCATTTAAAATGAAAAGAAATATTAGTTTAGTAAAAGGCACACATGATATTCATGGAGCTGAAATGGAGAAGTTTGAATTTATTATTGAAAAATTTTATTCAATCTGTAGGAATTTCAATTTTAAATCTATACAAACTCCTATTTTGGAACAACAAGATTTATTCTCTAGGACCGTAGGCGAGCAAACCGATATTGTCTCTAAAGAGATGTATTCATTTCTAGATAAAGGAGAAGCGTATATTTGTTTAAGACCTGAGGCCACAAGCAGTCTAGCTAGGTTTGCTGCTTCAAACTACCAATCGGGCTTACTTAAATTAATTACTCACGGCCCAATGTTTAGAAGAGAAAGACCCCAAAAAGGCAGATATAGACAGTTTCATCAAATAAATATTGAGTCTATTGGTGAAAAAAGTCCTTATGTAGATTTTGAATTAATTCTAATCGCGAAGTTATTATTTGATGACCTTGGAATTAAAGAAAATAAACATAGGTTATTAATTAATTCTTTAGGGTCAAAAGAGGATCAAATCAAATATGCTTTTGAATTAAAAAAATATTTAACTGAATTTAAAAAACAGTTATCAGAAATCTCACAATCTAGATTGGATAAAAATCCACTTAGAATTTTGGATAGTAAAGATCCAAAAGACTCTGAAATATTAGTAAATGCTCCAAAAATTAGTGAACACTTATCTGAAGAGAGTAAAAATTATTTCAATCAAGTTAAAAAACTTTTAAACGATAATAAAATTAAATTTTTTGAGGACCCAAAATTAGTTAGAGGATTAGATTATTATTCACATACGGCTTTTGAGTTTCAAACAAATGAAGATAAAAGACAAAATGCAATATTAGCTGGCGGTAGGTATGACAATTTAATTAGCATGATTTCTTCTAGAGATATACCAGGAGTTGGCTGGGCAGCTGGTATAGAAAGATTAATGGATTTGATATCTATAAAAGATGAAAAGTCAGAATTAGATAAAAAGATATTATTTGCTGTCCAAGATGAGTCTTATTTAAATAATAATAAAATTTTAAAACAAATTTACAGTTTAAGATATAATCATGAAGTTAGAGTTAGTAAAAATATAAAAAAACTTTTTAGTTATGCAGATAAAAACAATTTCAATTTTATTCTTCTTATTGGTGAAGAAGAGATCAAAAATAAAAAAATTATTTTAAAAGATTTAAAAAATAAAAATCAAAAATCTTTTGAAATTTCCAAATTTGAGCTTAAAAATGAAATTAGATAAACAAATTATTGATTTAAAAAACAAATTTAATCAATTAAATGAGAAACTTTTAAATTCTCAAAACTTAAAAAATGAGGAAATTATTCAAATAAATAAAGATTTATCAAAATTGGAGCCAATTATTGCTCTATCTGACAACATTAAAAATTTAGATAAGGAAATCAAAGGCTATAAAGAAATACTTGAAAATGAAAGCGATGAAGAGCTCCGAAATTTAGCAAAACAAGAATTACCTTTGTATGAAAAAGATTTAGAAATTAAAAATAAAGAATTACTAATTGCTCTACTGCCTAAAGATGAGGCTGATGATAAAAATGTAATATTAGAAATAAGGGCTGGTACCGGAGGAGATGAGGCTGCATTATTTGCTGGAGATTTATATAGAATGTATGAGCGATATTCCTCATTAAAAAGTTGGAAGTTTCAGCCAATGGAGAAGAGCGAGACAGGATTGAAGGGTATAAAAGAAGCAATAATAGAAATTAAAGGAGATGGTGTATTTAAATTTTTAAAAAATGAGTCTGGTGTCCACAGAGTTCAACGCATACCAGAAACTGAGTCTGGGGGAAGGATTCACACCTCGGCTGCAACTGTTGCTGTTTTGCCAGAAGCTGAGGACGTTGACTTAGAGATAAAAGATACTGATTTAAGAATAGACGTTTATAGATCAGGAGGGGCGGGAGGCCAATCAGTAAATACAACAGATAGCGCTGTAAGAATTACACATTTACCTACAAACATAGTAGTAACTCAACAAGACGAAAGATCTCAACATAAAAATAAAGCTAAAGCACTAAAAATTCTACGATCTAGATTATATGAAGTTGAAAGAATTAAGAAACAAGAAGAGGTTTCATCCAATAGAAAAAATCAAGTTGGTTCAGGAGATAGATCTGAAAGAATTAGAACATATAATTTTCCACAGGGCAGAGTATCAGATCATAGAATTAACTTAACGCTCTATAAATTAGACCAGTTTTTAACTGGCGAGGCATTAGATGAAATGATATCAGCTTTGTCAGCCAGTGAGCAAGCCGAAAAATTAAGTCAACTTAATGCTAATTAATAATTATTTAAGTAAATTAGATATAAAAAAAATATTACTTAAAAATTTAAAATCAATTTCTGGATCTCAAGCTGAGCAAGAGTCCCAAATAATGATTTCTTATTCATCTAATAATAGTGAAAATAATTTAGATATTAATAATAGTGAAGTTGATCAAGAATTAATTAATAAGATCCTAAATGAAAGAGTAAAAGGAAAGCCATTAGCAAAAATAATCAACGAAAAAGGTTTTTGGAAAAAAATTTTCTATACAGATGATTACACTTTAGATCCAAGAGCTGACTCAGAAATATTAGTTGAACAATTATTAATTGATTGTAAAAAAAATAAAAATCAAAAACACTTGAAGTTACTTGATTTGTGTTGTGGGACTGGGTGCCTCGGAATTTCTATTATAGATGAGCTAGATAATGCATTTTGTGATTTTATTGATGTTTCCAAACATGCTCTTACTGCTTGCAAAAAAAATATAATAAAATTTAAACTGCAACAAAAAACAAAAATATTCCACTCAAATTTATTTGAAAATTATCCAATAAATAGACTGAAATATATTGATTTTATTGTTTGTAACCCACCATATATACCAACAAGAAATTATTTAAATTTAAATAATGAGACTTTACATGATCCAAGAATTTCACTTGATGGTGGAAAATTAGGCATGGATTATTACGTTAAAATTATTAATTTTTTAATTAGTGTAAAGTTTAAAGGGGTTGTTTATTTTGAAATTGATCCAATTATCACTAAAAAAATGTATAAATTACTATTAGAAAAAGGTGTAAAAATAGTTTATAAAAAAACTGATTATCTTAATTTAGACAGACTGATAAAGTTAAAATTCCCTACTATTTAATTGATGGGCTTTTTTAGAGATAATCGATAAAAAATTAATGAAAAATTTTGTAAAAAGAAAGCCTTACGGCGGTCAAAGGAAAATAAACTCTTCTAGATCTGGTGTTGCTGACTCTCCATATCTGCAAGCTAATGGAAACTCCAACGGATTTAAAAGAAACGGCAAAAACCCAAAAGATCAATATAACGATTATCTTAACAAAGCAAAAGATGCTAAGGGACAAGGTGACGACGTATTAGAGCAGTTTTACCTTCAACACGCTGAACACTATTTTAGACAAACAGATAATTCAAATAGAGGTTTTGTTGCTAGAAAAATTATTAGTAAAGACAAAACTGAAAATAACGACAGCGATTTGAACAAAGACAATAAGTCAGAACGTAGCTCAACCTCTGATTTTGATGACTTAGCTAGTCAGTTAGCTTAATTTATTTTATTTTTATAAATATTAACTTCTTCATCTATTTTAGAAACTAATATTTGAAATTCATTTAGTTGTTGTTCGTTAAGCTTCCTTCCTGAAGGTAATTTAAGTGTAGCTGGGTTTATTTGTTTTCCATTAACAATAATTTCATAATGTAAATGAGGTCCAGTTGATTTTCCTGTTGAGCCTACATAACCAATAACATCACCTTGCTTAACTCTTACACCACTTGATATTCCTTTTTTATAACCATTAAGATGTGCGTAAGCTGTTTTATAAGTACTATCGTGACGAATTCTAATATATTTTCCATATCCTCCATTTCTACCTACGTACTCTACAATACCATTTCCAGCAGCAAAAATTGGAGTTCCTGTTGGAGCAGCAAAATCTACTCCTTTATGCATTTTATTATAACCAGATATAGGATGTTTTCTCATACCATAGCTGGAACTAAGCCTTGCACCGTTAATTGGAGTTTTCATAAGGCTTTTTGTCATTCCTTTACCCTTCTCATCAAAATATTCACTAAATTCTCCATTATCATAAAGATAGTAAATTAATGGAGTGCCTCTTGATGAAAGCATTAGGTATTTTGGATCTTCAATTTGAATTGTCTTACCGTCTTTATTTACCTTTTTGACAAATAGCATTTCAAAATTATCACCCTCATAAATATCTCTCTGAAAATCAACATCAAAACTGTAAATCCTGATAATTTCATTAATTACTATTTCAGATAAACCCAGATCTTTCATAGCTTTGTATAAACTTGATTTAATTTTCCCAGCCACAAAAATTTCTTCGGAACTCAACGGAATTTCATTAATTTCATAAATAAAATTATCATTTAGGTAAGATATGATTAATTCTTTTGTATCTGAATATTTATAAATGAGATCAAAAGTTTTTAAACCTTCAGCATCATATTCGCTTAATATTTTTACAGTATCCCCAATATATAATTTAGAAAAATCATAATATTCTTTTCCATTGAGTATTACTAAGTCTATATCTCTACCTTTTAGACCTCCTTTTTTTAAAACTTTTGCAAAACTATCTCCCTTGGACACTATGATTTCATCGAAATTATCATTTAATTCATCATCTGTCTTATTTTCAATTGGTATGGTGTCATTTGGTGTTTTTAGATTAATTTTATTTTCTTTTTTAGTTAAGTCTTTATCAAAAATATTTGATAAATTTTCAAGTGTTATATTTTCAAAATAATTTTTTGATTTTTCTTTGTCAAATATTGGGTCATCTAGACTTTCAATGCTTATAATATCATAATATTTTTGAAATTTTTTTTTATCAAAATAGTTAATATCTACATCATCATAAATATAAGCATATTCATTGTTTATTTTTACAAAATCAGAATAGCTTATATAAAAGCAAAAAAAGCTTATTAAAACCAATAAAGTTGTTAGTGATGCTTTTATTGTAAAACTATTTGTCCTTGCCATTTATTTCTTTATAAAGAATAAAATTAATAGTTTGTTATCATAATGGAAAAATCTAAAAAAATACTAGTAAATATATTTCAAGAAACTAGTAAAATTTTTTGGATTTTATTCAAAGTTATTTTGCCCGTTGTCATAATTATCAGAATTCTTGAGCTTATCGGAGCTATACCTTTTTTAGCTAAATTCTTAGAGCCGTTAACAAGTTTTATTGGCATTGATGGTTCATTAGGGCTAGTCTGGATGGCTGCCATATTAGTAAACATTTATGCAGGCTTGGCTGCTTTTGCATCGCTTCAGGCGATATTTGATTACACAATAGCTGAAACTACAATATTAGGATTAATTATACTTATAGCACATAGTTTACCAATTGAAGTAACTATTGCACAAAAATCAAGAATTTCATGGGTATTTAATTTAACTTTTAGATTTGTAAATGCTGTAATTGCGGGAAAAATATTAAATTTAATTTTTACTAATTATAATTTATTTAATGAACCTAACAATTCAATCTTACAGGTTCCAATTAAAGATGTCTCAAATATAGAGTGGGCTATTTCACAAATCCAAAATTTTTTCATAATTTTTTTAATAATATTTTTTATTATATCGACAATTAATATCCTTAAAGCAATAGGTATTTGGAAATTTATAATTAATACTTTGAAAATTCCTTTGTCCTATTTGGGCATGTCAGAGAAAGTAGCTAATATAATTTTGATAGGCTTAACATTAGGAATCTCTTTTGGAGGAGGCTTTTTAATAGAAGAGTCTAGAAAAAATAATATTTCAAAAAAAGATATTTTACTGTCTTTGTCTTTTTTAAGTTTATGTCATAGCATAATTGAAGATACAATATTAATTTTGTTATTAGGTAGTCATATTTCTGGTATTTTATTTTTTAGATTTATTTATACCGTTATTATAATTCTTATAATGAAAGTTTTATTAGAAACAAAAATGCAAAAATTTATATTGAGTAAAATTACAGATGGATAATTATATTCAATTTCCTCGCTACTCAATTTATCTAATACCCGATGAATTATTTATTGATCAAGTTGAGAAATTACTTTCAAAAAATAATTTAAAATTTGATAACTTTGAAATATCTAAGTATGGCTTTCATTATACTGTCAAAGCTCCTTTTTATTTAAGCCATCTTTATAATGAAGAGGAACTTATTAATTCATTTCAAGAGTATTTCTTATCTAATCAGAATAAATCTTATAAAGAGGCATTTAATGTTTTAGGCTTAAAGAAAATTAGAAATGTTTTTGCTCTAGAAATGGAATCTAATGAAAAATTTAATTTTCTATGCAATGATATAATGAGATTTTTTGATTTATATAGAAAAACTCTCAACCAACAAGAAGTTCAAAAAGATCTTAATCGTTTCAGTAATTTAACTTCTCTAGAAATGGAATATTATTTAATATGGGGATATCCATATTTATTTGAATTTAGCAATCACCATATCTCAGTATCAGATATCACAAAAGAGATAATATTTGATAACTCAATCAAATCTTTGAATTATTCTAATATCAGCCTAATGAAACAAGATAATTTAAATAGCAAATTTATCTCTATATGTAAAAGTGATTAGTCTAAATGCTAAAATTATATACACTACAGTAATAGTTAAATAAAATATTTTTCTCATGGGAATTTACGTAAAAAAAAAGAAATTTAATATTTTTAGAGTTTTTTTGATTTTTCTATTTGTAATTATGTTTCTTACAACTTTATATTTTTTTAATTTTTCAGAAAAAAGTAATTTTGATTTATCAAATATTGCAAATACACAGTTTGAAGAAGAGTCAAATCAAATTATCGAACCAGATCTTAGCTCATTTATAAAAAAAGAAGATGTAAATTTTGATGAGTATTTTACCAAAAAGGAATTCGATCAATCTATTAAAAAATTTATAGAGGATAATCCAGATTATATCTTAGGTGTTCTCAGGGAATATCAATTAGAACAGAATAAATTAGAACAAGAAAAAACTGATCAAAAAAATATTTCAAGTATAAAAAATTTAAATCTTGCATATCATCCTATGTACTTAGGAGACTCAAATTCTACAAAAGTTATATATGAATTTGTTGATTATAATTGTGGTTATTGTCAAAAATTCCATCAAGAATTAATAAATGTAATGAACAATAATTCATTAAAACTTGTAATCATACAGATGCCAATTTTAGGGAATTTTTCAGAGGAATTGACTAAGTTGGCACTAGCTTCTTCCTTGCAAGGTAAATTTGAAATTGTTCATAACTATTTATATTCTTCTGATAGAAAATTAGATATTGAGGATATTTTGGCTGACTTATTTCTAAGAGGTGTTGATCTTGACACACTAAAGAGTGATTTGGACTCACAAGAGGTATCAGATTTTCTATCTATTCACAGAGGTTACGTTGATGAATTTAAATTTACTGGAACACCTGCAACTATAATTGGAAATCAAATAATTCCAGGCTTTATCGATGCTAATAAAATTACTGAGATTTTGGAAAAAGAATTTTCCTGAACTCAATGAAAATTAGTAATTTTTCAAAAATTTCGTCCAATATATTTGGATCACGAGTTACTGGTTTTATAAGAGACATACTCTTTGCAAATTATTTAGGTGCAAATTTAATGTCGGATGCTTTTTTATTTGCTTATAAGTTACCGAATTTATTTAGAAGAATTTTTGCTGAGGGATCTATGAATAGCGTATTTATTCCATTGTACATAAATCAAGAAAATTTAGACTCAAAGACTGCAAATGACTTCATTTGGATTATTTTTAACTTTTTTTTTGTAATTACTTTAATTATAACTCTTTTTATATTTTTTTTCAGTGAACAAGTCATATCAATATTAGCACCAGGTTTTTTATTAAACGATAGTCAATTTCTATTTGCAAATCAGTTATTAAGTATAACTTTTCCTTTTTTAGTATTTGTGACCTTGTCTTCAGTATTAAGTTCAGTTTTAAATGTAAAAGGAAAATTTTTTTTACCATCATTTTTATCCGTCATTCTTAATATTTTTATGATCATAGCTTTAGTTTTTTTTAAATCGAACTCTCATTTTGCACTAGCTTGGTCAATGATAATTGCTGGCTTCACTCAATTAATAATTTTATTTATAAATTTAGGCACTATAAAAATATTTTGGAGTATTGGATTAAAGAGTATTAAAGTCTTATCTATACAGTTAAAAAAATTCTTCAAAAGATTTTTATTTTCTTTACTAGGTTCTGGTATTGTTCAATTGAATATTTTTATCTCTATGTTATTTGCATCTTTAGTGGGAGGTGGCTCTATAAGCCAAATATACTATGCAGATAGAATAATTGATTTACCATTTGCCCTTATTGCTGTTGCTATGTCTTTTACACTTTTGCCTTATTTAAGTAAAAATATTACTGATGAGAATAAAAATTCAAAAGCATTTAACGAGACAGTAATTTTTTGTTTTCTCTTTGCAATACCTAGTGCATTCGCTATTTTTATCTTGAGTGAAGATATTATTAAAGCTTTATTTGGCAGGGGTGAATTTGATAATGAGGATGTTTTAATAACATCTAAGATTTTATTAATCTACTCTTTTTCATTGCCTGGCTATATGTTAGCTAGAATTTTTAATCAGGTTTTTTATTCATATGAAAAAGTTGAGTATCCTGTTAAGGCTGCTGTACCTTCTTTTTTATGTAATCTTATTTTATGTTTTATTCTATATAGACCACTAGGTGTTCTTGGTTTAGCCACGTCAGGCGCTGTAAGTATATGGTTAAATCTATTTATCCAAATTTTTTACTTAAGAAAAAATTTTACAAGTTTCTATAAAAAATTATTAATACTTGACTATAAAAAACTACAAAAAATTTTATTTAGCACATTTATCATGATTATTTCAATATTATTTGTAGAAAAAGTTTTAAACCTAAACATCTATTTAAATTTACTTATTCAAATATTCATTGGTTTGATAATATATTTTTTAATATTAAATTTGCTAAAATTGAATGAAATAAAACTCATTTTACAATTAAAAAAATTTAATTAGGAATTTTATTTACTAATTTCTAATATAATTTAAAAATATTATTCCCTATTTTATGGGCGTGTAGCTCAGTTGGTTAGAGTACTTGCTCGACACGCAAGGGGTCACAGGTTCGAATCCTGTCACGCCCACCATTTACTTTTTGACTTCATAATGTATTATTAACTTTTATGAAAAAATATTTAATCAGTTTATTAATTTTTGTGATTTCATCAAATATCACTATAAATGCAAATAGTTATTCTATTTATGGTGGTACTTACGATTATGATGATGATAATACTACAGATTTATTTGGTCTAAATTATCATATATCTAATAATGAGATAGATTTGATTGAAATTTTAACAATTAACCCATTAATTGGAGGATTTATTACAGCAAAAAAAGCCTCAATGTTTTATGGAGGGTTTGAAACAAATATCGGTGAAGACTCAATTTATGTAAACCTTTCATCATCAGCTGGTATCTATAGTAATGGCGATGGCAAAGATCTAGGAAATGCGCTTCAATTTAAATCGGAGGTTAATTTATTTTATAGTATATCTAAAGAATCTAGGTTTGGTTTAGGATCACATCACATTTCTAATGCGGGTTTAGACTCAGTAAATCCAGGTACAAATAATTTTTACTTAATTTACAATAGAAATTTCTGAATTTATTAATAAATATCCAATTGTTAATTTATAAAATTCGTTTATTTTTATGCTGAATGACTAAAAATTTTTTAGCTTATTTAATATTCTCAATTTTAATAGTAATAATACTTGTCATTGGATATGAGGAAATCAAATATTATTTTGATGCTAATCCTTACATAAATGGAATAATACTATTAACTTTAGTAATTGGTTTTCTTCTATATTCTTTTAAAATTTTCAGTTTAAGTTCTGAGTTTAGATTTATGAACTCTGTAGCATTTGGAAAATTAAAGTTAAATGACTCATCTTTAAATAATTATCCAATAACAAAATCTATCGCAAATAATCTAGGTATAACAACTAGTAACAAAAGTATAACCAAAACACTTGATGAGATTCTAGATGATCTTTTATCTACTATTGAAAGTGGGAGTGACATATCAAAATATCTTATAAACCTAGCTGTGTTTCTAGGATTAATTGGAACTTTTTATGGATTGCTTTTAACAATAGGAAGTGTTTCAAATGTCATTGACAATCTATCAATTGAAGAGCAAGACTTTGGAGTATTTTTTAACAATCTAAAAGAGGGATTAAAGTCACCTTTGTCTGGAATGACAATTGCCTTTAGTTCATCGTTATTTGGTTTAGTGACTTCCTTGATTTTAGGACTTTATGAAATCATTACTAGAGGCATCAAGCAGAATTACTATGAATTCTGTGAAAATCAAATTAGGCTTTTTTATAGATCTAGCCCTAATACAAATAAACTGACTCAGAATTCAGATAGCACAAACTTCTCTCAAAATATTGTTTCTAAGCTTGATGATTTGGTTGAAGGTATGAAAAATTCTAATGACGATTTAAGGAAAGAAGTTATTACAGAACTTAAGTCTGTAAGCAAGTCTATCAAAGACTTAGATAAAAAGTGAGCTATCTCTCTAAAACCCAAAGTTCAGATAATGGAAATATAATCTGGCCAGGATTTGTAGATGTATTGGCATCTACATTGATGGTAATAATTTTTATAGTCTTACTATTCACAGTTGCTCAAGTTTACTTGGGTGATCTTGTAGTTGGAAAAAATGAACAAATACAAAGTTTAGAAAAGACAATTGATATACAAGATGAAACTATTGTGGAACAAGATGTAACACTTACAGATAAAGAGATTGAATTAATTGACAGACAAAATTTAATTGAAAAACTTGATGAAGAGATATCTATTAAACAATCTCAAATTTTAGCCCAAGATACGATTATTCAAGACCAAGCACTTGATATAGATAAACTAAATACGATAATTGCTAAAATTACTGATGAACTATCTTTATCTTTGGCTGATAGAGAAACTCTTCAGCAAAACCTTTCTGATTTAAATAAACAACAAGAAATACTCAAATCAGATTTAATAAAACTTGGTGGAGAAAACAGTGAGCTAGTTGGACAAATTGGTAAGTCACAAAATAGAATCGAAAATCTTCTAGAATCACTAAGTTCCTCTGAAAATATAAATCAAGAATTACAAAACAAATTATCTACTTTAGAGGAGGAATCAGCAATACAATCAAGTGACTTAAATGAGGCTCTAAATTTGATATCTAATTTAGCCTTGGATATTGAGATACTTAGTAATGAAATTAATCTCTTAAATAATTTACTAGAGTCTAAAGAGGCTGAAATAGCTCAAAATGAGATAGAACTTGGAGAGTTAGGAGATAGATTAAATAGAGTACTTACAAGTGAATTATTCAAATTACAAAAGTATAAATCAGAATTTTTTGGCAAGTTATCTGAAGCTTTAGCTGATAGAGACGATATCCAAATTAAAGGAGATAGATTTATTTTTCAATCTGAGATCTTATTTGACTCTGGAAGTGCAAATATTCAAGAAGAAGGTAGGATTGCCCTATCTCTTATTACGAAAACAATTATAGAAGTTGCAGAGTCAATACCATCTGATTTAAATTGGATTTTACAAATAGACGGTCACACTGATAAGATACCTATTTCAACCTCTCAATTTCCATCAAATTGGGAACTATCTCATGCTAGAGCACTTGAGGTCGTAAAATTTCTTATTCAACAAGGCATCCCTGCCAACAAATTATCAGCAAACGGTTACGGTGAATATCAACCTATTAACTTAGGAGATACCAGAGAAGATCTCAAAGAAAATCGAAGAATTGAATTAAAAATTACTCAAAAGTAAATTTATTCAATCCACATTTTGATAATACTATCTGGGTCATCTACTAGACCATTTTTTATAGGATCACCTTTTTTGATTTTATCAACAAATTCCATTCCTTCGATTACTTCACCCCAAACAGTATATTGTCCATCTAAATGTGGAGTATCACCGAAACAAATGAAAAACTGACTATCAGCACTATTTGGATCTTGCGCACGTGCCATACTTAAAGTTCCTCTTTTATGTGGCATGTTATTAAATTCTGCTTCAATATTATTACCAGAACCACCTGTACCAGCTCTTCTTAAATCATAATTATCTGAATTTGAATTTCCAAACTGAACATCTCCTGTTTGGGCCATAAAACCATCTATTACTCTGTGAAAAACTACCCCATCGTAACTGCCTTTGGCAACTAGATCAGTTATTTGTTTAACGTGTTTAGGAGCCTTATCTTCAAAGGTCTTTATTTTGACGATTCCGTCTTTAAGTTGTAAATTAATAACATCCTCCTTGGAATATAAATTGCTAGAAAATAGTAAAAATGAAATTGAAAATAGTAATTTAATCAAACTCATTAAATGAAATTAACATAGTTTGCAGTCAATAGAATTTATTTATTTGATAATTCTGTCGCTATTGATTTTATCTTTTTTCTAAGCGAATTTAGGCCATTAGATCTTGATTGACCTAGATGGTTAGAAAGACCAATTTCTTCAAAAAAAGATAAGGGATTATTTATTATTGTTTCAGGAGTTTCTTCATTATAAGCAAAATAAACTAAATAAAACAAACCTTTTACAATTACAGATTCACTTGAACCACTAAGATTAATTTTTCCATCAATGAATTTTGTAACCATCCATAGATTTGATGTACATCCTTGAACACGATATTCCTCAGTTTTATAGATATCTTGAAGATCTGGGAGTTTTTTTCCTAAATCTATAAGGTATTGATATTTATCTTCCCAATTATCAAAAAAAGAGAAATCCTCTTTAATTTTGTTGATTTTTTCATGAATTAACATAGATTTTTGCCTTATTATTTATAACTAATAAATTAAATTATGAAAATTAAAAGTTCTCTTAAAACAGCTAAAACCAGAGATAAAAATAATCAACTGGTTAGAAGAAAGGGTAGGTTATATGTAATCAATAAAACCAACCCAAGGATGAAAGCCAGACAAGGCTAAAATCAATCTAGATACTTCTCAACTTCTAACGCTGCCATGCATCCCATACCAGCGGCGGTTACAGCTTGTCTATAAATCTTATCTTTAACATCTCCTGCAGCAAAAACTCCTTCAATTGAGGTTTTGGTACTATCTGGATCTGTAATAATGTAACCACCCTCATCCATTTTTAGTTGACCTTTAAATAATTGTGTTGCTGGATCATGACCTATAGCAATAAAAACACCGTCTATTTTGAGATTTGAAATTTTACTATCTTTTTTATTCGTTAAATCTATTGACTCTAAATCATCATTTCCATTAAACTTGGATACTTCACTATTCCAAATAAACTCTATTTTAGAATTTTGTTTTAATCGATCTTGTAAAATTTTTTCAGCTCTTAATTTATCTCTTCTGTGTACTAGATAAACTTTTGATGCAAACTTGGTTAAAAATAATGCTTCCTCAGCTGCACTATTTCCACCACCAATCACAGCAACCTCTTTATCTTTAAAGAAAAAACCATCACAAGTTGCACAAGCTGATAGCCCGTGACCTTGAAATTTATCCTCATTTTCTAAACCAAGCCATCTTGCTTGAGCTCCTGTACTAATTATAACAGTTTTGGTATTTAGAGTAGTGCCGTTATCTAAATTTAATTTTTTAATTTTTTCATTTAAAAAAACTTCTGTTACTTGTGAATTGATTATTTCTGTACCAACGTGTGCGGCTTGCTTTTGCATTTGTTCCATTAACCAAGGACCTTGGATAGGATCTTCGTACCCTGGATAGTTTTCTACATCTGTAGTTATTGTGAGTTGACCACCAGGCTGAAAACCACTTACTAAAATAGGCTTTAAATTAGCTCTAGCAGCATATATTGCAGCAGTATATCCAGCAGGTCCTGAACCTATAATAATAACATTATTAATATCAGCCATTTATTGGCCAGCTAGTGGGGAAGGTTACATAATTTATCTGCATGCATCTCCTCTCAACCTTAATTTCTTTTTTTTCAAGACCGTGCCAAGTATTATTTCCAGAGGCAAAAAAATAACCAGAGTTATGTTTGTATGGTACTGTTTTAACAAGATTCATATCTGTGTCATAAAAATCTGTTCCTAGTTTTTCTGATTCATTGTAGGTGTTAATAAATAGCATCATTGTCATTAATTTCTCTTTGATATCCAAATGTGGTTTTAGCCAAAAACCTTTACGATCTGATATGTACTCAATTCTAATAAAACTATTTGATAAATTTTTTTTGATTTTCTCTTGTATTGACTCAATAACATCCTTATCCCTCAAATCATCAATTAAACCCATACCATTTGATAAGTTTTTTGAATTATCGCTTTCTAAAAAAACTCTAAGTTTGCCATCTATACCATCTCCACCTGCGTCAGCGGCTCTTGTTCCGTCAAAAGACCGAGGTGCATCAGATATATCTACATTATTAAGTTCTTTTATAAGGCCTTCTGTAAAAGGGGAGTCTAGCTCCCAATGAGGGAAAGGGTCTGAGTATGTTTTACAACGATTTAATATTGATTCCTTAAGCATTAATAGATTTAAACCTTAAATTAGATTGTATCTTATTCAAGATCTTAGTTTTAAGATTTTTGTTATACTCATCAATAGAGATCTCATAAGGTTTTAAATTTTGATTATAAAATTGTGCGAAATTAAGTTCTGTAATTTTATCAAAAAACTTAAGATATCTTTTTGGACAAAATTTCTCTTCAAACTTAAATAAAAAAGTACCAGCTTCAGAAGATATAGCTTCAGATATCATGGATATTGAGTCCCATGTTACAACTTGTAAATTACCCTCAGAGAGAAGCTCACCGTACTTTCTTGGATTAAATAAATCATTGAAGGTAACTACATTTTTATTATCAATTTTTGATAATTCTTCTATGAGCCTTCTTGGTGTTCTTCGTGATGGTATTACATTGACTTTGAACTTATTACTTAAAAATTTTATTTCATTCACAATTTTTTCTTGTGTTTGCTGTTGAAATTTAAAATATTTGTTTGGTCCGCCAATAATAAAATTAATTGTATTTTTATTTCTAATATTTTTTTTGAATTTAATATTATGTATGGCTAATAAGGTTGAAATACAATTATTAAAATTCAAATTATCATGTTCTGGGCAAACTATAAGATCAAAAAACTTATAATTAATTTTCGGGTCTTGTATGTGTATATTAAAAATTAAATCCTTAAATTTTTTTTTTAAATAAACAGACGCTTTGACACTTTTCTTACCACAACTAATAAGAATTGTATTTTTTTCAATCTTTAATGAAGATAAATTACTATAAGAAAAACTACTGGTAGGTATCAACTCAATAGGTAAATTTTTGAAAATAGATTTAAGTTTTAAATCAAAATTTTCGTAGGAGTCAGATATTAGACTAGCTAATCCCTCTATTTGACTTCTCATACCAGCAGCGCCTTCGCTGATGGTAATAACTTTGTATGTATTCAAATTTTATTATTTAAATCTTACTGACTTAATTTCGTATGAAGTTATCCCTTTTGGTGTTGATACTTCAATGTAATCACCCTTTTTTTTTCCAATTAAAGCTCTTGCTATTGGGCTTGTTACAGATATTTTTTTCTGCTCAATGTCAGCTTCCACTTCTCCAACTAACTGATATTTAGACTCTTTATCGTTATCTAAGTTTATAATTGAAACTGTTGCTCCAAATTTTACGACCGTTCCTGATAATTTTGACACATCTATCAGTTCTGCTTGTGCAATAATACTTTCAATCTCAGCTACTCTGCCTTCAATGAAACTTTGTTTTTCTCTAGCTGCATGATACTCAGCGTTCTCAGATAGATCACCATTACTTCTGGCGTCAGCTATGGCTTTAATAATAATTGGCCTTTCAACTGTTTTTAGATGTTTAAGTTCATCGAGGAGTTTTTTTTGCCCCTCTTCTGTCATAGGTATCTTATCCATTTTTTTTTCTATTTTAATTAAGTTGTAGAAATTATTGAATTTTATGTGTTATTACAAATGAAATTTCAATTAAATGAATGATGAATTTGTATAGCTTTTACGGAAATAGGCTTATTTTTCAATGTAATTAGTGATTTAGTAAGAATTTCTGCACTTCTTAGATTGGTGTAATATGGAACATTAAGGTCAACTGATGTTCTTCTTATAGTAAAACTATCAATTATTGCCTGTTTTTTTTCGGTGGTATTTATAACTAAATCAATCTTATTTTGCTTAATATATTCTACTACATGTGGAGATCCTTCAGCGACTTTATTAACCAAATTTGAAGAAATTCCCTCTTTCAACAAAAAGTCATGAGTTCCTTTGGTTGTATATAGATTATAACCATTGTCTTTAAAAGACTTAGCTATTTTAGATATACTTTGCTTATCTTCATTTTTAACTGAGATGAATATATTTTTTAAATCATTAAGTTTTTGTCCTGCACCGATTTGACTTTTGAAATAGGCTAAATAAAAATCCTCGTCAATACCCATAACTTCACCAGTGCTTTTCATCTCTGGGCCGAGTATCACATCAGTATTTGGGAATTTATTAAATGGAAACACAGCCTCTTTAATCGCAAAGTAAGGTAAAGTACTATTATCAAAATTCTGATACTCTTCAGTTAGTGTTTTACCTATAATTAATTCAGCTGCAATTTTAATAAATGGTATTCCTATTGCTTTAGCCAAAAAAGGAATGGTTCTACTAGCTCTTGGGTTTGCCTCAAGTATAAAAATTTCTTCATCTTTTATAGCAAATTGAATATTCATCAAACCAAGTGTTTTTAATTCACTCACAAGAGATATACTAAATTTTTTTATATCCGATATGATCTTATCACTAAGAGAAAAGGGAGGTATGCTACAAGCACTATCACCTGAGTGAATACCAGCTTCTTCAATATGTTCCATAATTCCAGCTATCATGGTATTACCCTGATTATCTCTTAATACATCAACATCTACCTCTTTTGCGTTTTGAAGAAACTCATCAATTAGAATTACATTATTTTCTAGTGCCCAATAGTTTTGATCAATATAATCTTGCACATCATCTATATTAGCCATTTTTTCCATCATTCTGCCTCCTAGGACATATGAGGGCCTTAACAAAATAGGAAACTTAAGCTTAGAGGATTTAGTGACAAGTTCTTTTGTTCCTATAGAGATATCACTCTTTGGTTGTTTTAAACCTACTTTTTTAATTAATTTTTGAAATCTCTCTCTGTCTTCAGATATATCTATTGCTTCAAAAGATGTGCCTAATATCTTATATCCATATTCTTTAAGTTTATTAGCTATTCTCAAAGGTGTCTGTCCACCAAATTGGACAATAACACCTTCAACAACACCTTTCTCGTTTTCTTTATCAATTATATTTTTGACATACTCAAAGTCTAGAGGCTCAAAATATAGTTTATCTGATGTATCATAATCAGTTGAAACTGTCTCAGGGTTACAATTAATCATAATTGTTTCAAAACCAAGTTTCTGAAAAGACTTTACAGCTTGCACACAACAATAATCAAATTCTATACCTTGACCTATTCTATTAGGACCAGAGCCAAGAATAATTATCTTTTTCTTATTCGTTGGTCTAGACTCACAACTAAACTCATTTGCTTCAGAGGTAAATGTTGAATAAAGATAAGCAGTAGAGGAGTCAAATTCATTTCCGCATGTGTCAACTCTTTTAAACACTGTTTTTAAGTTATTTTTATCCTGAAGATCGTAAATTTCATTTATACCAATTTTTGTTAAATTGCTAATATGATGATTGGAAAACCCATTTTTTTTGGCAGAAATAAATAAATTTTTTTCTAAACGATTACCTGTTTTAATTAACTGTTGCTCAATTTTGATAATCTCATTTATTTCTCTCAAAAAAAACAAATCAATATATGTTAATTCACTTATTTCAGTCAAAGGTATCTTACGTCTTATAGCTTCTGCAACTATTAGCAATCTATCAGGTCTTTGCTTTGTGAGTAAATTTTTTAAATTTTCATCTTTTGTATTTAATAATTCATGACTTATATCTAAACCAAAGTTATCTGACTCTATCGAGTAGAAAGCTTTTAAAAGTGACTCTTTAAAAGTTCTGCCTATAGACATTATTTCGCCAACAGATTTCATAGCAGTATTTAGTTCGCTAGGGGTTCCTTGAAATTTTTCAAAATTAAATTTTGGAATTTTGGTTACAATATAGTCAATTACAGGTTCAAAACTTGCTGGAGTTACTTTGGTAATATCATTATCTAATTCATCTAAAGTATAACCAACTGCTAAAAGAGCTGCTATTTTAGCGATAGGGAAACCTGTAGCCTTAGATGCTAATGCAGACGATCTACTTACTCGAGGATTCATTTCAATAATCAAAATCCTTCCATTTTCTGGATTTACTGCAAATTGAACATTTGAACCACCAGTCTCTACTCCTATTTTTCTCAGAATGGCAATACTTTGATTTCTTAATTTTTGATATTCTTTGTCAGTTAAAGTAAGTGCTGGAGCTATTGTAATACTATCCCCAGTATGTACTCCCATAGGATCTAAATTTTCTATTGAGCAAACTATAATTGAATTATCTAAATTATCTCTAACTACCTCAAATTCAAATTCTTTCCATCCAATTAATGATTCTTCAACTAGTGTTTTTGATACAGGACTTAAATCAATGGCGTTTTTGACCTTTGAGATAAATTCATCTTTGTCGTATACAATTCCACCACCAGTGCCCCCTAAGGTATAAAAAGGTCTTAAAATTAAAGGGAAACTGACTTCGTTGATTATTTTATGAAGATCAGACTTGTCATCAACTATTATGCTGAATGGTGTCTCGAGTCCAATTTCAGACATTGCTTCGGCAAATAACTTTCTATCTTCGGCTACGTCGATAGACTTTGGACTAGCACCTAAAATTTTGATTGAACTATATTTGAAATAATCCTCTTTGTTTAATTCTCTGATAATATTTAAAGCTGTTTGACCACCCATTGTTGGTAAAATTGCATCAGGTTTCTCTTTATCAATTATTTTTTTTACAATTTCTTTATCAATAGGTTCAATATAAGTTTTATCCGCAAATTCTGGATCTGTCATTATGGTTGCTGGATTAGAATTAATTAAAACAACTTCATAACCTTCTTTTTTAAGCGCCTTACATGCTTGACTGCCAGAGTAATCAAATTCACAAGCCTGACCTATAATAATAGGACCTGAGCCAATAACCAATATTTTAGATATATCTTTTCTAGCTGGCATTCTTTTTCATTAAATCTATAAATTCATCAAACAGATATCTACTATCATGTGGTCCAGGGCTAGACTCAGGATGATATTGAACAGAAAATAAAGGTTGATCATTTGCTTTCATTCCATCAATAGTTTTATCGAACAACGATTTATGTGTTATTTGAAGATTAGAGGGAAAATTTTTATCTAAAACAACAAATCCATGATTTTGAGATGTAATTTCAACTTTGTTTGTTTCCAAGTTTTTTACTGGATGATTTCCGCCTCGATGACCTTTTTCCATTCGAGCAGTAGAGGCATTAAATGCTAAACACAATATTTGATGACCAAGACATATGCCAAAGGTAGGTACTTTTTTGTTTAGTAATTTGTCTAATTCTTGTTTTATATTTTCATAAACTTTTTTTGGATCACCTGGACCATTGCTCAAAAAAAAACCGTCAAAATTTTTATTAATTATTTCCTCAGCTTTAAAATTCATATCAAATTCTTCAATCTTACAATTTCTAGATTTTAAGTTTTTCTTAATATTGTCTTTTGCTCCAAAATTTAAAAAAGCTATTGAATACTTTTTCTTACCTATTTCTTCTTTTTCTATATTCAGCTCTGATGTAAAATCTTTAATAACATCATTTTCTTCTAGAGAGAGACTTTGGTCTATTTGATTACAAATTTTTTCTATTCCTTTATTTTCAAAGTATTCCTCAGAACATAGCATTATATTTTTTGGTCCAAAATTTCTTATAATTTTAGTTAAAGACCTTGTATCTAAATCAAAAAAAGCACAAGAATTTTGACTAATAATCCAATTTGAAAAATTTGTTTGTGCTCTCCAATTTGAACTTAATTCAAACAATTCATTACATATTAAGCCAGATGCATGTATTTTCCATGATTCGTAATCTTCATTATTACATCCAACAATGCCAATTAATGGAAAGGTAAAATTTATAAACTGAGATTTATATGAAGGGTCTGTCAAAATCTCCTGATATCCAGTCATACTCGTATTGAAGCAGATTTCTGCAATCTTAAATTGATCTTTTGATAGAAACTTGCCTTTGAAAATATATTTTTTGTTATAAATTAAATATCCGTTTTGATAATCAAGTTTAGTTTTATTATCTAATACGGACATATTAAATCATGTGTATTAGTATATTATATAAAAGGAAATTCAAATGAGTTTGGCAAAAAAAATTTCTGATGACGTTAAAAGTGCTCTAAAAGGCGGAGATAAGAAAAAACTTTCAATAGCAAGGTATGTCTATTCTGAGTTAAAAAACTTTCAAATTAAAGAGAATCTAGAAAGAGACATATTTAAATTATCTGACGAAAATATAATCAAAATTGTTAGGACTCAAATTAAACAAAAAAAAGAGTCTTTAGATTTTGCATTAAAAGCTAAGGATCAAGATAGAATAGAGGATTTAGAATTTGATATAAAATATCTTAATGATTTTCTCCCAATCATGATGGATGAGAAAAATACAATCAATATTATATCACAACATATAAATGAAAATAATTTAGAAAATAAAGACTTTGGAAAAATAATGGGTTTTTTAAAACAAAATTATAGCGATAAAATTGATATGAATTTAGCTTCAAAAATTATTAAAAATATTTTTAAGGAATGACAGATGATAATATTAAAGAAGTTATTAACAGAACTTCTATTGTTGAGATTATAAACTCATCTGTACCTTTAAAGAAAAAAGGCAGTAATTATTTTGGTTTAAGTCCTTTTAAAAAGGAAAAAACGCCTTCTTTTTCAGTAAATGAAGAAAAAAAAATATTTCATTGTTTTAGTACTGGAGAACATGGAAATGTGATTGATTTTTTGATTAAAGTTAAAGGATATAGCTTTAAAGATGCATTATATGAGCTAGCAGATAAGGCCGGAGTCGAGTTAAGTTATAAATCATCAAAACTAAACAATATAATCTATGAAATTAACTTGTTTACAAAAGACTTATTTCATAAAAATTTATTAAATTCAAAAAAACATTTAGACTATTTACAAAAAAAAAGAAATTTCAACATGGATACGATTCATAAATTTGAACTAGGTTCATCAGTAAATTCGTTTGAAATACAAAAAAAACTCTTAAATAATTTTAAAGACAACGATTTAGTAGCAGCAGGAATTTTAAGTAGAAACAAAAACTCTAATCTATTTTTTTCTAATAGAATCATGGTTCCAATAATTAATTTGCAAAATAAAACCTTGGGATTCGGAGGTAGAGTAATTGACGATAACTTGCCAAAATATATTAATACAGCTGAAACTAAAATTTTTAAAAAAAAACAAATACTATTTAATGAAAAAATACTAAATAAACAAAATAATAAAAAAATAATTTTAGTAGAGGGTTATTTTGATGTTATTAAATTAGAACAAAGTGGTTTTTCAAACTGTTTAGCACCTCTTGGCACATCAATAAATCATCAAAAGTTAATTGAAATTACGAAAAAAGGATTTGAAATAATAGTGTGCCTTGATGGAGATATCGCTGGAAGAAATGCAACTATAAGACTAATGAATAATTTACTTGCTGATCAAAATTTTGAACTTGGGATAAAATTTGTACTTTTGCCAAAAAATTTTGATCCAGATCAATTAATTGAATCAAATATGTCTGATAAATTTAATAAACTCATAGATCAACCATTATCAATCGAGGAGTTAATTGAAAAATATTTAGAAAAGTTTAGTAAAAGCAATGATGTAGATAGTCAATTCAAAGGGTCTAAAGTTTTAAAAAGTTTAATGAATAATGTATCAAACTTAGATTTAAAAAAGATTTTAGTTAATCATTTTAATAAAATAACTTTTAATCAGTCAACTATGAAAAATAATTCAAAGTTAAATAATCAAAATCTAGAACTTAAATTTGATCTAAGGTCAAAATTTTCAGCAGCACTTATTATATTTTATATTGAAAACCTATCTGATAGAGAAAGAGTATTTGATTTGATAGCAACAGCGAAATTTGAGGGTAAATTTAGAGAAATTCGTGATTTGATAATTAAAAAAACTCTTTTCAAATCAACAACATTTGAGATTTATGAAGAATTAGACTCTAAGGGATTGAATTTTACAAAAAATTTACTATTTTCTAATGAAGTTCGAAGGCTGTGCAGATTTGTATCACCTAAATTTAAAGAAGATCCTTATGATGAAATCGAAAAGACAATTAGTTTTATAAATAGTTAAAAATGGTCAAAAAAGTAATCACAAAAAAAAATACAAAAAAGAAAATTACAAAAAAAAAAACTGTCTCTTTAAAAAAGACTAAATCTCATAAAATTAACAAAAAATCTGCTACTTCATCAAATTCACTCGAACTAATTTTTAAGGATAATGAAAATCAACTTATTTCTCTCATCACAAAAGAATTCGATAAAGACCTAGCCTCAAAAGCAAAAACATACATCAAGTCCTACTCTAAAATTGAAGACTCAATTATAACTGTAAATGATTTCTTAAATTATATCGAAAATCATGATGAAGAACTTTTTAAACTCTTTAATGCATACTCTTCATCTACTGAACAAGAAACCTCCTCTACAAATGAAGAATCTGAAGAAGAGGATAAATCCAGTGGGGTAAAAAGTGATGATCCTGTTCGAATGTACCTCAAAGAAATGGGTAATGTTGAATTACTATCTAGAGAAGGAGAGATAGCAATTGCAAAAAGAATAGAGTCTGGATTAGATAGAATGATGAATTCAATTCTAGAATGTCCTGCTTCAATTGACATTTTAAAGAAGTGGATCGATCAAGTTAAAAATAATGAAATTAACCTAAGAGAGATAGTTGATTTTGACGAATATTTTAATGAGGATAATGATCCTTATTCTAATTCTTCAAAAAGAAAAGAAATTCAAAAAATAATTAATGATAAAAAGAAAGCCCTACTTAAAGAAAAAGAGCAATTGATGAAAGAACAAGGTTTAGAAATAGATAAAGAAAAACTTAAAGAGACTGCAAACGAAGAAGATATTGAAAATGAGAGTTTCTCAATTTCAATTATAGAAGAGTTTTATAAACCTGAAATTTTAAAAAAATTAGATCGGGTACTAGTTTTGTCAGAAAACATTACTAAAATTAAAAAAAATAAAAATATTTCCAAAATTTCTGATTTGAAATCACTTAAGGAACTAAATAAATATCAAGATGAAATCCTTAATTATTTTAATGAGATTAAAATTAAACCTCATAAGTTAGAAGAAATAATTAAACACCTTTATTCAATTAATAAAGAGATACAATCAAAAGAGGTTTCATTGTTAACTTTAGCCACTCAAAACAAAATAAGCAGAGATAAATTTTTAAAATATCACAGTTTAAAAGATACTTATACTCTATACCAAAAACATATGATTTCTATGGATGAGTCATTCAAAGTGTTATTTCAAAAGAATAGAGATAAATTAAAGGTAATTTATAAAGATGTTCTTAGTATATCTAAAATAGCTAATCAAAATACGATAGAATTTAAGGAAAAAGTCAGGGAGATCCAATCTGGTCAAAGAACTGCTAACCAAGCAAAAAAAGAAATGATTGAAGCTAATTTACGCTTAGTCATCTCAATTGCAAAAAAATATACTAATAGGGGCTTACAATTTTTAGATCTCATTCAAGAAGGGAATATAGGTTTGATGAAGGCTGTGGATAAATTTGAGTATAGAAGAGGATATAAATTTTCTACATATGCAACTTGGTGGATCAGACAAGCTATTACAAGATCTATTGCTGATCAAGCAAGAACTATTCGTATTCCTGTTCATATGATTGAAACTATTAATAAAATAGTTAGATCTAGTAGACAACTAATTCTTGAGTTAGGTAGAGAGCCAACTCCTGAAGAATTGTCTGTTAGATTAAAAATGCCTATCGAAAAAGTTAGAAAAGTTCTAAAAATAGCAAAAGAACCAGTAAGTTTAGAAACACCAATAGGTGATGACGATGATAGTTTTCTTGGAGATTTTATAGAGGATAAAAATGCTGTGATACCCGAAGATGCAGTTATGCAATTAAATCTTAGAGAAACTACAACAAAAATACTATCAACCTTAACGCCAAGAGAGGAGAGAGTCCTGAGGATGAGATTTGGTATTGGAATGTCATCTGATCATACTCTTGAGGAGGTAGGTCAGCAGTTTAGTGTAACTAGAGAGAGAATTAGACAAATTGAGGCTAAGGCTCTTAGAAAATTAAAACACCCTATTAGATCTAAGAAACTTAAATCTTTTATGGACTCCTAAAAGTATCTCTAATTATAATTCTTGTTTTTTTTTTATAAAATTATAATAGTAACAATTCTAATCATGGGCCTGTAGTTCAGTTGGTTAGAACGCGGTGCTCATAACGCCGTTGTCGCAGGTTCGAGTCCTGCCGGGCCCACCAGAAATATCAAAAATACAATTATATTTTTTGAATTTCGTTTATCAAAGCCTCTAAATTTCCCCTATTTTTTCTTAATATCTTATTAAACTCAGATTTTTTAGTTACAAAATAAGATGTATTTTCAACTATAACATCAATTATTTTAAAAGAAGTCCCTGTATCAATTACTTTCCAATAAAGATTAGCTGAGGATTTTTTATCTGAAATTTCTGATTTAATTATAAAAATATTGTCTTTGATATCTACGTCTTTGAGAGTTATTGAACTAGAAGTATTTGTATTAGCTAACTTGTATATAGTTTTTATTAGATAGTCTGTAAAAACATCTAGATATATAGATAATTCTTCCTTAGAACTACTATTAATAATATTTTCTCCAATAAGACCATATGCAATTGATTTAATTGCAAAATTTTTGTTAATAAAATATTTATATTTTTCATAATTGTCACTTTCCGTACCCTCATCATTGTTAATTATTTCCAAAAATTGACTTGACTCTTTTTCAAACCATTCTGAAACCTCTGAAGCTTGGATTGTTGAGAACGAAAAAACTACGCCAAATATTATTAAAAGATATTTCATTGAGTTAAGTAAATATAGTTTGACAAACTATTCAATATAAATTTTTGGAACAGGTAAGTTTTGTATGTATTCCTCCTCAAGTTGAGCATTTCTATTTTGATAATAAATTGATTTTATCATTTCATACCTATCAGAGGAAGCATCTCTAACCTTATCCAGTTGCTCATCAACCTCTACTCTTTCATTCAAACCATTGCCTATAGCTATATACTCTCTGTTAGGAACATTATTTGATATTGGGTCAACAAAATATTCAACGACATCACCACTAAAGTCTCTTAAATTGCTTGGTCCTATAATTGGTATTACTATATATGGACCACTTGATACACCGCCTTTGGCAAGAGTAATTCCAAAGTCTGTTTCATTTTTTTCCATTCCTACTCTTGAGGCTAGGTCAAAAGTACCTAAACTAGTAAATGTATTAATAGTAAATCGCCCAATTGAATTGAAAGATTTATAGAACTCTCCTTGAAAGACAAAGGATATTGTCCTTATAGGCTCTTTTAAATTGCTAAAAAAATTAGAAACCCCTTTCTCAACTGGTTCTGGTGCAATAAATTTATAAGTTTTCACAATTGGCCTAATAGCAATATCATCTATAAAAAAATTAAAATTTAAAACTGCTCTGTTTATAGGCTCTATTGGATCGTATATTTCATCATATGAAATTACTGATTTAGATACTTCCTCGTTTGCATATAAATTAGTACTTTGTAAAATAGTGACTGATATTAATAAAAGAATTACTTTTAAATGTCTTTTCATTACGTAAAATCTTGATTCATTATACTACAATCAATTTATGGATCTTAGTAAATTAAATAAAGAACAAAAGATTGCTGTTGAGCACAAAAATGGACCTCTTTTGGTGCTTTCAGGTGCCGGGACTGGAAAAACTAGAGTTTTAACCTCTAGATTTGTTTTTATTGTGAAAAATTTAAAAGTAGATTTTAATAAAATTATAGCTGTGACCTTTACAAATAAGGCTGCTAATGAGATTAAAGAAAGAGTTAAAAATGAACTCCAAAAAAGCATTGATAGTCCCTGGATAGGTACTTTCCATTCGATTTTTGCAAAGTTTTTGAGGAATCACTCAGGCATAGTTAATTTAAAGCCTAATTTTACAATACTAGATATAGATGATCAAAAAAAACTAATAAAACAAGTTTTAGAGTACTGCAAGATTGAAAAAGATTTAAGTGAGAGTCTTTATCATAACGAAATTCAAAATCTTAAAGATAATAAGATTTTTTTTAACGAAAATAAAAAAATATCTAAATACTCATCTATAGAAAGATTAAACGATATTTATTCTTATTATCAACAAAGATTAATTGAAATAAATGCTGTAGATTTTGGAGATATCCTTTTACATAGTTATTATATTCTATTTAATAATCCAGACATATTAAAATCTTATCAAAATTTTATTGAACATATTCTTATTGATGAATTTCAAGATACAAATTTAATTCAATACGATTTAATTAAATTAATTTTAAATAATAATAAAAATTTATTTTGTGTTGGTGATGATGACCAATCTATTTACGCTTGGCGAGGTGCAAATATAGAAAATATTATAAATTTTCCAAAAGAATTTAATTCTCCCGTAGTTCGCTTAACAAAAAACTATCGATCAAATAGTTCTATTCTAGAAGCAGCAGCCTCTATAATAAGTAACAATAAGAATAGGCTAGGTAAAGACTTAGTAAATTTTAATAAAAGCATACCTGAACAAAAAATAAATTTAAATTCATTTTACTCCCAAGAGGAAGAGTCTTTGTGGATATCTGATAACATTTCTAAAAAGTTTCAAGAAAATAATAGTATTGGCATTTTAGTTAGGTTAACTGCTCAAATGCGAAGTATTGAGGACAAGTTAATAAAATATGCATTGCCTTATGAAATTATAGGAGGCCCAAGATTTTTTGAAAGAAAAGAAATAAAAGATATTCTTGCATATTTAAAACTCGCAAATAGTTTCCAAGACGATCTATCATTTGAGAGAGTAATCAATCTACCTAAAAGAGGAGTAGGTGAGCAATCAATAAAATTAATCATAGATAATGCTAGAAAAAAAAAATTGTCATTTTTTGAGTCTTTAGAGTCGTTGTCTATTGAAAATAAATTATCTGGATCTCTTATATTAAAAACGAAACCATTTATTGACATAATCAAGAAAACATCTGATCTCATAAAAAAAACAAACTTGGAAGATATAGGTATTTTTATAATTGAGGAGTCAGGGTATTTAAAAATGTTAGAAAATGAAAAGAATAAATTAAAAAAAGTAGAAAATGAGTCAAGGATTGATAACTTGAAAGAATTTGTAAATGCTCTCTCAGAATTTGATAATTTGGATGAATTTTTAGAGCACGTAGGTTTGGTTAACGAAAATCAAAAAAAAACATACACTAATTCAATTAAACTTATGACATTACATGCTGCTAAAGGATTAGAATTTGATCATGTTTACTTACCTGGTTGGGAAGAAGGTATTTTTCCAAGTTCAAGAGCATTAGAGCAAAATTCATCAAAATCACTTGAGGAAGAGAGACGACTTGCGTATGTAGGAATTACCAGGGCAAAATTTGATTTAAATTTAAGCTACGCAACTTCAAGATATACTTACGGCATAAATAATTATTCATTACCATCGAGATTTTTAAATGAAATTTCAAAAGTCGATACAAACTCAACAAACACAATTGCAGAATATTCTTCATCTAATTTAAATAAAAAGATTACATCTGATAATACTCTATTAAGTCCTGGAAAAAAAAGAATGCTTGAATTTTTAAAAAAAAATAGCAAATGAAACACTATCTAATAAAAAAATTTTTGAAAGATAAAAAAATGGATTTTTATCTTATTACTAATAATGATTTGCACCTTAATGAGAGTCCAAACTTAGATTTAAAAGATATATATAAATTATTTAAATTTGATTGTACAAGAGGATATATTCTATTCTTTATTAATAAATTTGTTTTTTTTACTGACTCTCGTTACACATTGGCAGCAAAAAAATTTTTCAAGAAAAATTTTGAAATTTATAACTTAAGTGAAGTAAATATTGTTGATTACCTTATTATGCAAAAAAAGAAATTATCAGGTATTTTAGATTCTAGGCTAATTTCAGTTAAAGAATTTAGAGAGTTAAACTCAAAATTAGAAAAAAATAAAATAAATATTTATCCACAATTTAGAAACTTTTTTAAAAAGAATTATTATCCAAATTTCAATATTTCTTATCCGCTTAGTATGCCTAAATATTTAATTCCAAGACCATTTAATGATAATTTAAAAAAGATCAAAAATAATATCAAAACAGAGGGCATATTAATTTGGAATAATGCACATGTAGCATATCTATTAAATATCAGATCATTTGAATTATGGAATTCAACTAAACCATTTGCAGGTCTATTTATTTCGAAAAAAAATGTTAAACCTATCTTGATTACAAACAACTCAAATTTAAGTAAAATATCTAAAATAAAAAATAATTTTAATATCTTAAAAGAAGAAAAATTTCTAAAATTTCTAAAACTATCAAAACTTAAGGATATTGAAACTCATTATGAATTTTTAAATTTAAATATTTATTTACGAATATCTAAATTTTTGAATTTATCTGAGACTAATATAAATTTTTCTAAGTATTTAGGTATTAAGACATCTAAAGAAATTAAAAATATAGAAACTTGTCATATTGAAGATGGTTTATCTGTTATAAAATTTATTATTGATTTAAAACAAAAAAAAATAAAACCTAAAAATGAATATGAAGTCTCAAGATATTTATATAAAAAAAGGAAAGAGGGTATAAACTTTTTTAGGAATTCATTTGATTACATTAGTGCATATGACTCAAATGCTGCCATAATTCATTATAAACCCCCTCCCAAGAATTCATTTTCCTCCAAAAATCGGAATATACTATTAATTGACTCTGGTGCTCAATATTTAGAAGGAACTACAGATATAACAAGAGTAATTAAAGTTGGATCAAAAAATTTTTCTAGAATAAAATATTTTTATACTTATTTACTTAAATCTTTAATTAAAATAGAAAATAAAATTTTTCCAAGAAATGTAAGATCATCAGAAATAGATTTATTTATAAGAAATTACCTATCTAAATTTAAAATATTTTATAGTCATGGAACTGGCCATGGTGTGGGAAATTTTGGTGATGTACATGAAAAATACCCCATTATTTCAACAAGATCTGAGGATATTTTAACTAATAATAATGTATTTTCTATTGAACCTGGGCACTACGTTGAGGGTCAATTTGGTTTAAGAATTGAAAATTTATATGTAACAAAAATTTCAAATAAAAATTTAAAATTAAAAAATATTACATTGGTTCCCTACGATTTAGACTTAATTAATTTTAATTTAATGACAAATTTTGAGAGGAAATATATTAAAAGATATCATGAGAAAATTTATGAATTTATACAACCAAGATTAAGTATTGAACATAAGAATTATTTTTTAAAAAATTTAATTAATAAGATTTAAAAAATCTTTCTCATTTAAAATATTAATTTTCAATTCTTTAGCTTTTTTTAATTTAGAGCCAGATTTTTCTCCAAATACGAGTATGTCTAAATTTTTAGAGACATTTGAGGCAATTTTATATCCCTTTTTTTTTGCTAATTCTTTTGCTCTATCTCTTGACATTTTTTGAAGAGTTCCAGTAAATAATATACTCTTATTAAGACTGGTTATATTATCCTCAATTCTATCAATTTTAATAACGTCAAGTATTGCAAATGACTCTTCAAGATTACTTTTATCAGAAAAATAATTAATAAAAGAAGCTATAGCTTTTTCTCCTAAACCATCAATATTTTCAAGTTGTTCCCTTAGACTTTTTGATCTAATAAAATTTTTAAATCTTGTTTTATTTTTAAAATATAAAGAAATAAGCTCTGAATTATTTTCACCCAAATACCTAAGACCAAGAGAATATAAATATCTTGACAGAGAGGTGATCTTGGATTTATTAATTGAGTCAATTAGATTAAAAAAAGATTTTTCACCAAAACCCTCAAGAATAACAATTTTATCCTTATGATTTTCTAGTCTATAAATATCATATTTGTTTGATATTAATTTAAGATTAATAAATTTTTCTATTAACTTCTCGCCGAGACCCTCTATATTCATAGCTTTTTTAGATACAAAGTGCTTAAAATTTTCTAATTTTTGATATTTACATTCATTTTTTTTTGCACTGCACCTTAGGACTGCTTCATCCGCAATTTTTATAATTTTAGATCCACATAAACATTTATTTGGTATATCAAACTTTTTATTGGTTTTTTTTCTTTTCTCTAAATCAACCTTTGAAATATATGGAATTACATCCCCAGCTCTTTTCACCCAAACAAAATCATCAATCCTTATATCTTTTCTAGTAACTTCATCAAAATTATGTAGAGTTGCATTTGATACAACCACACCTCCGATGTTAATGGGCTTCAATCTAGCGACAGGTGTAATTGCTCCAGTTCTCCCAATTTGTAGTTCTATTTTTTCAATTTGTGTCAAAGCTTCCTCTGAACTAAATTTAGCTGCTATTGCCCATCTGGGAAATTTATTAGTGCTACCCAACATTCTTTGCAGATTTAAGTCACTAATTTTGATTACCATTCCATCAATATCAAAATCAATTAAAGATCTTTTTTTCTCAATTTCTAAAATATAATCGTAGATATTTTTTAAACTACTGTATTTTTTAGCATAACCAGTTTTATCAAAATTATTATTCTTGCAAAAACTTAAAAAATCTTCAAAGTTTAAAAATTCTTCTTCATAAGAAAATTTACCATATCCATGTGGTATGAATCTTAAAGGTCTATCTCTGGTGATTTTGCTATTAATTTGACGAAGAGATCCTGAGGCAGCATTTCTAGGATTTGAAAATTGATTTTTTCTCTCAAATTGTTTGTTTAACTTTTCAAAATCTTTTCTTATAAAAAAAACTTCACCTCTTATTTCTATTAGTTTAGATTTACAACTTTTTAAAACCTTGGGTATACCTTTAATACCCAATACATTTGGTGTGATATCTTCTCCTATTATGCCATCTCCTCTTGTAATGGCTTTTAATAACTTATTATCTTTATATACAAGAGATAAAGAAACCCCATCAATTTTACAATCTACATTAAACGTGTAATTTGAATTTTCTTTTTTTAAAAAATTACTAGCTTTTTCAAAAAAATCTTTTGTGTCACTTAAATTAAAACTATTTGAAAGTGATAACATTGGCTCATAGTGTTTGAATTTTTCAAATTTTGAAGAGGGTGTTGTACCTATACCTAAATCATCAAATTTTTTCAATTCAGGGTTTTTTAATAGTAAATAATCATACTCTCTCTTTAGATCATCATATTGAGAGTCATTAATTGTAGGATTAGAATTGTAATACTGTTTATTATATCTTTTTAACTTATCTTTAAGTTTGATAAGTCTATCTTTTGTTTTCATTTTTTAATTTTTAAGTAAATCTAAGGCAACTTTTTTAGCAGTCTCGGTAATCTTAGTTCCACTTATTAAACTTGCTATTTCATCAATTCTCGAATCATCATTTAACTCAACAATTTGACTAGTCATCTCATCATTTTTAATAATTTTCTTAATTTTCCAGTGTTTGTGAGCTTTCGAAGCTACTTGAGGCGAATGTGTTATGGCTATAACTTGATTTTTTTTTGAGATGTTATTTATTTTTTCAGAGACATTAGATGCTATTTGCCCACTTAAACCACTATCTACTTCATCAAAGATAAGAGTTAAATTACTATCATTATTGGCTGACAATGATTTAATTATTAGAAGTAGTCGTGATAACTCACCCCCAGATGCTACTTTTTTTATTGAACTAAATTCAGATTTTTTATTAGTTCTAAATAAGACATCTAGTTCATCATATCCTTGAGAGTTATAATCTTTCTCATCTTTCTCTAAAAACTTAAAAATAAGTTCACCTTGTTCAATATTTACAATTGGAAGTTGTTTATTAATATTTTCTGATATTTTTTTTGACTCTTTCTTTCTTAAATTTGAAACTTTAAGAGCTTCTTCTTTGTAAATATTTAGATCATTAGTATAATTTTTACATAAAATTATTTTCTCTTTGTCAAAATTTTCAAGAGAGTCTATTTCATTTAATATTTTATCTTTAATTGAAAATAAATTCTTAGGTTCTACTTCAAAGTATTTTGATAATTGTTGATATTGATAAATCTTTTCATCAATTTCATCAAAATCAATTTCAACATAATCCTCAGAATTAAATTTATTTTCTAATTCACTAATTAATTCATTAATATCTAATATTGATGAAGTAAACTTCTCAGTAATATCTGAGTATTCTTCATTTATTTCCTTTAATTTATTTAAATTTTTTTCTATTGAAATTAAAAGATCATTTGAATTAAATTTTGAAGTCAAATTCTTAATTTCGTTAGAAATTTCACTATATTTTTTTATATTTTTATAAAAGTTTCTTTTGTTTACTAATTCTTCGTACTCATCTTCAGTTGGATTTAAGGTTTTAATTTTATTATTTTTGATTTTCAATATTTCTAATTTCTCAATTATATTTTTTTCATTGTCTAAATGAGATTGATAAATGTTTTTTGAATTTATAAATTTTTTAAATTTATAATTTAAATCATTCATTTCAATATTACCTATATTATCTATAAATCTTAGAAAATATTTATTATCAAAAAGCTCTTGTTGTTCAAAATTTTCTTGAAATTCAATTACATTTTTTAAAATCCCTTTTATGTTATTTAAAGGTTTTACTTCGCCATTTATTAGTAATTTTGATTTTTGACTTGAGTTTATCTGTCTTTCTACAATTAGATAATCGTCTTCAATATTAATGTTGTGTTCATCGAGATTTTTTTTAATTAAATTATTGATTTCAAAAACTGCTTTTATCGATGAAATCTCACCATCTTGTAAATTAAGACTAGTTTGATTTTTTCCTCCAAGTGCTAATTTAAGTCCCTCTATAATAATAGACTTACCCGCACCTGTTTCTCCAGTAAATGCATTAAATCCATTAATAAAATTGATTGATATTTTTTTAATCAAAAGAAAATTTTTAATTTCCAATGAAACTAACATATGTTTATTCTATAGATTGTATTATTGTATTATTAGAGTTATTTTGATCGTCATTTCTAAATATTTTTGTAGGATTAAATTTTTCATACCATTTTTGATTTTCACCTATATCGTTTAAATTGTTAATAAGTTGAAATGATTTTTTATACCAAATACTATTGGGAAAATTGTAAGCTAAAATAGATGCATATTTTTTTGATAATTCATTTTCGTCTAATGAATAGTATATTTTAGTTATTAAAAAAAGTGTTTCTTCAATTGAGAGACTTGAACTATGATTCGTATAGATATCCTTTAAATAAACTAATGCACCATTCGTATTATTTTTATTCAAATAAAATTTAGCTACATCTAATTTTTCTGCTGCTAAGTTATTATTTATTAACTTAACTTTTGTAAGAATATCAATTTCATATTTACTGTTTGGATAAGCATTTAAAATAAAGTTAAACTTTTCTAATGCTTTATATGTATTTTCTTGACTATAATCATGTTTTTTCATCAAAACATAATAAGTCATGGCTTCTAAATAATTAGCATAAACGATATCGTTGTTTCCAGGGTAGTATCTCTGATACATTTCAGCAATAGCTCTAGTTTTTTCATAATCCTTCTCAAGAAAATAAATGTAACCAGTTAAAAGCATACTTTTTTTAGCATATGAACTACTAGGATAAAGCACCTCTATTTTGTCCAATTCAATTAAAGCTAATTTAAATTGATTTGTATTAATGTAATCATTGGCTAAATTAAATAATTCATAATCCTTAAGTAAATTATTTTCATATAGACTTTTATCATTTTTATATACATCTTTATCATTAGAAGAACAGGATATTGTAAAAAAAAATATTAATAAAAGAATCGAATTTTTCACAGATGAATTATAGCGTTAGAAAAAAAAATAAAATAGTCAAATATATTGTCATCCATTATACAGGAATGAAAACACTAAAACTAGCTTATAGGAAATTATCTGATATAGGCTCAAATGTTAGTGCGCACTATTTGATAAGCAGAAAGGGTATCATTTTAAATTTGTTATGTCCAAAATATAAAGCTTGGCATGCTGGTAAATCTAAATGGAGAAATGAAATTAATATAAATGATTATTCTATTGGAATTGAGCTTGAAAACAAAGGTCACAATTTTGGTTATACAAACTATTCTAATAAACAATATGAATCCCTCAAAAAATTGATATTTTTTTTGAAAAGAAATTTCTCTATCTCAGATAGAAATATTATTTTTCACTCAGATATTGCACCGAATAGAAAAAAAGACCCAGGAGAAAAATTTTTTATAAAAAAAATTGGTATATCTAGGTTCGATTACAAAAAAAAAGGTAAAAATAATTATACTATTAATAAAATGTTAAACCTATATGGTTTCCATAAGTCATATATTAAGCAATATAAAAAATTTTGCATAATGTCTGTAAAGCGATCATTAAATTATTCAAAAATAAATCCCTCTCAATCAAAAAAATTTTATTATGATTTTTATAATTTATTATTTAATTAATTTTATATATATTAATAATGGGTAGCGCGCAGTCGCTTTGTTTTACAAAGAGGAAAGTCTGAGCTCGCGTAGAAAGTGATAACGGATAACATCCGTCGAGGGTAACCTTAGGGAAAGTGCAACAGAAATATACCACCGTAAGGTAAGGGTGAAAAGGTGAGGTAAGAGCTCACCGGATATTTAAAAAGTATCGCAATATGTAAACCCTATCACGAGTAAGATCAAATAGAGGCCGAAGTTATTTCTACAACTGGCCTGGGTTGATCGCTAGAATTATCTAGTAATAGTTAATCTAGATAAATGACTGCAATTTTTAAATACAGAACTCAGCTTATAGCTACCCAATACTATTTGCTATTAGTTTAAAATCCCATATAATCCCATAAAATACCATGTTAATGTTTTTATCATCTTTTTATGGAATAATTGATACTAAAAATAGGGTTGCAATACCATCTTCTTTCAGGTCAGTTATAAATAGTACCCGAGAAAAAATATTTATATTTAAGAGTCTAAAATATGAGTGCTTAGAGATACATCTATCCTCTAAGATTAATTCGTTAGTAAAAAATTTTGATGAGAAGGATTTCTTTTCCAAAAAAAATGATCATTTTAAAACGGCTATTCTTTCAGATCTAGAAGAAATCACTATAGATAAAGAGGGTCGATTTACATTAAAAGAACAACTTCAAAAATTTTCAAAATTATCAAAAGAAATAATATTTATAGGAAAAGGAAATCATTTTGAAATTTGGGAAAAAAAGTTAGGAGAAACTCATAAAAAAATCTCTAGAGCAAAATTTAAATGATAAAAAATCAACACATACCAATTATGTCTAATGAAATTCTGTCATTTATTCATAATAAAAAAAATTTATCAATTCTAGATTGTACATTTGGTGGAGGAGGTCACTCCAAAAAATTTTTAGAACTTGGTCATCATGTAACTGCGTTTGATCAAGATAAGAATTCATTTAGAATAGCTGAAATATTAAAACAAAAATATAAAAATATAATTTTTTATGAAACAAATTTTAAAAATCTAGACATAATAAAACTAGATCAAAAAAAATTTAATTTTATTTTATTAGATTTGGGGTTTTCATCTCTTCAACTAGATGACAAAGATATAGGATTATCTTTTAAAACTAATTCAAAATTAAATATGAATTATTTAGGAGGTAATTTAAATGCGTACGAAATTATTAACCATTATAATCAAGATGATCTCCAAAGAGTTTTTTATTTGTACGGTCAGATAAATCAAGCTGAAAAATTAGCAAAATACATCATTAACCAAAGATCTTCAAAAAAGATTACGACAAATTTTGAATTTATTGAGGTTTTGAGAGATAGTGGTGTTAACTTTAGATCTAAAAAAATACACTTTGCTACGCAAGCATTTCAAGCATTAAGAATAGAGACAAACAATGAATTAAATAATTTAGAAATTTTCTTAAAAAAAGTACATAATTTTTTGGAAATAAATGCTTATCTAGCAATAATTTCATTTCATAGTTTAGAAGACCGAATAGTTAAGAGTTACTTTAGAGACAATAAAATAAATAAAAATAAAAATTTAGAAAATAATAGATTTTGGGGCTTTGAAATTCTTACAAAAAAACCATTAACAGCATCAAGGATTGAAGTTTTAGAAAATAACAGATCTAGATCAGCAAAATTGAGAGTAGGGAAATTTATAAATTGATAAATTATATATCTAAATTTTTTTTATTATTTATATTTATTATTCTTTTTTTAAGTTTTAAAAACCAAATTAAGATACTTGATAATGATTTATCATATTTAAAAAAGAATTATATTGAAGATCATCAAAAATATATTAATAGAGAAATTCTTCTTACAAAACAAATAAATCAATTGCAAATTAATGAATTTAATAATTATGAGTATACTAATAATAAAAAAATTATTAAATTTGATAGGAATGAATTTGATGACTTTACAATAATAAAGGTCAATGATGTTCAACCTTAGTAATGAAACAGATTATAAACTATTATCTGAGACGAAAGGTTATTATAACTTTTTTATTTTAACTATTCTTTTTTTATTTTTGGCTATTTTTGCTCGACTTATAATTTTAAGTTTAGATAATAACACAAGTTCTTCAAATAGAGTTGCAGGTACATCTTTTAAACCATTACCTACAATTTATGATTTACATAAAAATACTCTAGCTTACTCTGATTACAATTACTCAGTTAAAAATATTAAGAATAAAGTTAGATATTTAAATAGAGATGTTCCTCTTTCTGAAATTTTAGAGTCAATTTATAAAGGTGATCCTTACATAAAATTTGAAAAAATTCTCACTAGAAAATATCCTTATAGTGCTATTACAAATAATTTGATTGGTCATACAAATATTGAACACCAAGGTGTATCATTAATTGAAAAATTTATAGATCAAAATCATAATGATATTGAATTATCTTTAGATATCCACATCCAAAAGAAAATATACGACTCTTTGTATCAGGATACTTTAAATTTGAAGCCAGATTATGCAATGAATGTTTTAGTTGACTTAAGTAGCGAGGAGATCATTAGTAGTGTATTTTTAGATAACAGAGATAAACTTAACAAATTTGATCAAACCTTATTACCTTTAAAAGATCTTAAATTTGACTTTGGATCAGTCTTTAAAACATTCACTGTTTATTCAGCAATAAAAAATCAAAAAATTGGTATCAACGAATATTTTGATGTTGACCAACCTGTTTACATCGGAAACAAAATTATTAATGATTATCCTTATAATAGCAATATACCAATGCAAGTCGGAGATATACTTAAAAAATCCTCTAATAGAGGAGCAATTTTAATAAGAAGAAATTTAGACTGTGAAAGTGAGTTTCAAGTTGATTTGGAAGAAATTGGTCTTTTAAAATCGACTAAGATTGGATTTGGCATGAAATCTGTAGAACCAACAGTCAATAATTTTAGAGGTAGATATTGTGATAATATTCCTTTTGGTTATGGCTTGTCAGTTTCACCAATTCAACTCGTTAATGCTTATGGAAAAATAATAACTGGAAGAGACAACTTTATGGCTTCTTTCGAAAAACAGGAAAAACAAAACAAAAATAAATACAATCAAATTTCTAATACTATTAATAAATTACTATTTTATGCAAATGAAACAAATAACGATCTATACAAAAATTTTTTAGTTGCTGGAAAAACTGGTACTGCAGATCAAACAGTGTCTAGCAATGAAAAAATTCAAAATGTTACATATATAAGTTTTTTCCCCTACAATAATCCAAAATATTTGAATTTAATATTTATGCAAAATCCAAAAGAGTCATATGGTAAATTTATGACTGCTGGAAATACTGTAAAGCCATCTTTTTATAATCTTTTGAAAGAGATTTATATATATCTGGACTTATCTATAATCAATCCTAAAAGTACAGATATTTAATGGACTTAAATCAATTAAAGGATAAAGGTTTTAAAATTATTTCTAATTGGCAAGACTGTAATAAAAAATCTATTTTTCTTTTTGATAATAAAAATTATAAAAAATTTATTATTTATAAAAACTTAGCTTTAAAAAAAAAATGTAAATACGTAATATGTGATATTAAATTTAAAAAGAATGTAAAACAAAACTCTATTAAATTTTTTTTTTATAAAAATCAAAAAGATTTAAATAATATAGCCAAAATTTTTTACGATTTGAAGAAACTTAAAATTGTTTTTGTAACTGGGACTAATGGTAAAACTTCTATTGCCTATGGAGCAAATAAATTATTTAATATTAATGGTATAAAGTCTAGTTACATTGGTACATTAGGTTTCTTTATAAATTCAAAAAAAATAAAAAAATTAAATAATACAACACCTTCATTTTTTGAAATTCTTAATTTACTTAAAATTGCAAATGAAAATTACGTAAAATTTGTTTTTTTGGAGGTTTCTAGTATTGGATATTGCGAGGGAAGAATTGGAAATTTAATGTACAATTATTGTATTTTAACTAATTTAGAGTCCGATCACCTTGATTATCACAAAAATATAAAAAGTTATCACTCAGCT
>CABZPR010000011.1 GCA_902527545.1 uncultured Alphaproteobacteria bacterium | reverse complement strand
GCCCACTGTTCATATCTTTGTTTTAAAAAATTCTCATAACCACCATCGTTAATCATTTTTTCAACAGCAATAAGAGTTCTAGCACAAGTATCCATAGAGCCAATATGTGCATAGAATAGATCCTCAGGATCTATTGATTGCCTTCTAATCTTAGCATCCATGTTAAGACCTCCTGAGGAAAAACCTCCATTTTTAAAAATATAGTAAAAAGGCAAAACTAATTCTTCTACATTGTTAGGGAATTGGTCTGTATCCCATCCTACTAAGTAGTCTCCTCTGTTAATATCAATACTCCCAAAGATGTCATTGGAAAGTGCATATGCAATCTCGTGCTCGAATGAATGTTTTGCTAAAATAGCGTGATTTTGCTCGATATTTAGCTTGAATTCTTTTTCTAAACCATATTTTTGAAGAAATGCGAAAACATTAGCAGAGTCAAAATCATATTGATGTTTCGTTGGCTCATGGGGTTTCGGCTCAATGAGGAGTAGACCCTTAAAACCAATTTTGTGCTTATGCTCAGCTACCATGTTCAAAAATCTACCAAGCTGATCATATTCTTGTTTCATATTAGTATTTAGAATTGTTTCGTAACCCTCTCTGCCTCCCCATAAAACATAATTTTGTCCACCTAAAAACATTGTGTTTTCCATACACATCTTCACTTGAGCAGCTGCATATTGAAAAACATCAGGATCAGGGTTAGTAGCAGCACCAGACATGTATCTGCGATGGCTGAATAAATTTGCTGTTCCCCAAAGAAGTTTTACTTTACTTGTTTCAAGTTTTTTTGAAATTTCATCAATAATAGTTTTTTGAATTTTTTCTGTCTCTGAAAAACTTTCACCCTCTGGAGCAACATCTACATCATGAAAACAGAAATATGGTATTCCTAATTTTTCAAAAAATTCGAATGCATTATTGAGCTTATCTTTTGCTTGTTCTATTTTATCTCCTGCTTCCATCCATGGTCTTAAAAATGTCTGTCCTCCAAAAGGGTCACCCCCTGGCCAATTAAAAGTGTGCCAGTAACATACTGCCATTCTCAGATGTTCCTCTAATGTTTTTCCTAGAATTTTTTTATTAGCATCATAAAATTTAAATGAAAGTGGATTTGTAGAGTCTCTACCTTCATATTTAATTGTAGGTATATCTTTGAAATAATCAGACATAAATTAGTCGTAATAAAACATTGGGGCTTTTTTAAATTCTTCCCAAGCATGCGGGTCGTGCCCTGTGACTACTGTAGCATTTTTGTCTTTTGCAATTTTTTTGAGTTTTTTTACAGAGTCAACAACGTCAACAGCAGAGCAAACAAGACCTGGTAGTGTTAAATTGTTCCAATGATCCATTGTGTAAGCTGCATCTATAGTAAGCAATACATAACCTGAATTTGGTAAATTAACTAAAAAAGACTGATGGCCCGGTGCATGCCCCGGAGTAAAAATTACAATTATTGATCCGTCGCCATATAAGTCATAAAAGTCATCATTTTTATCTCTTAAAAATTTCCAATTAATTCCAGGTTTATCAAAGTCTTTTCTAATATAAGCAGGCTTTGAGAACCAATCAGGATTAAAAGCATAATCATATTCCTTTTGTTGAACTAGGTGTGTTGCATTAGGAAACCTTCCAACACCACCTGAGTGATCGAGGTGAAGATGAGAATGTAAGACGTATCTTATACCTGCTGGATTAACCCCAATAGAGTTAAGTTGATCAATACAATTTTCAGTTTTTCCCATAATTGGATCATAAGCAGCAACAACAGAACCCCAATGAGCATGTTTATCTTCACTAACCTCTTTTGCATTGCCTCCGTCAATTACCACATCCCCTTTTGGGTGTCTTATCAAAAACCATGGAACAGGTATCTCAAAATCCTCATTAGATTGGTTCATTTTTATATATTTCATTTTTGTTTTTAGTGTGCCGGTCTGAAACATATAGAGTCTCATATCAGTAGAAACTTGTGAGTTCGTCAAGTGACTATATTCTTTTTTTGACTTTTCAATTGCTTCTTTTATGGAATATTCTTTAACTTTTTGATCCGTCTGTTTATTAGTAATAATTTTATCAAATTGATCCAAATCAGATTTTTTGTAACTTACGCTCAATTTTTTTTCCATCTATTTAAATTCTATCTCAATAAATTTGTAAATAAAATCATTGTTATTAAATACATTGTGGTTAACTCCCTTTTCTCTAAAGTAAGATCCACCTTTTGCTAGTTTTGAAATTGTTTCCTCGCCATCATGATTAACAATTTTTAGTTCCCCATCTAGCAAGGGTACTACCACATAATCGTATTCATGGATATGCTGACCAGTTGAGTCCCCAACTTCAAAAGACCACTCTGTAACTCTGGTTTTTTGATTATCTATCATGACATTGGCTTTAGCCATGTCGTTAGATATTTCTACAGGGTACGCCCTCAGCTTTTTCAGCCTTTAGAGCTTCGGCAGCTTTTGTTGCTTTTTCAACTGAGTCGAAAACAAGTTCAGGAAAAAGAACAAAAGGTTTTGCTCTATCAGCACTGAGCTGTCCAACACACCAGGTCTTACCGGGTTCAACACACATGACCATATATGTTCCAGGTATAGGACCATAATGCCTGTTATTTAAAGCAAAAAGGCACTCTGCCATATCATTTAATTTATCTATGTCTAAATTTTGAAGTGCTTTTTTTTCTAGTTCATTTAAAGGAGTATCAAGAGCTCCAAGTGTTTCTTTTCCCCATGGAATCTCCTGCATATTTTGTTTTTTCATAATTTAAGGTAAAGGCCCGTCCTTTAAAAAACCTTTAAGAGTGTTTTCCATAATTCTAGAGACATTATTATTATAATTATTATGTGAAAGACTACCGCACCAAGCCAAAGACCCTGGTGCAAACATAGCTCCGTTATTAGGTGTTTTATAGTAAATCATATCAGCTCTTACCATTGGATTTTCATGACCACCGCCATAGTAGCCGCGAACAGCAAAGTGTATTTCCTCGTTAACTTGCAACATCATATTAGAGTGATCTTGTGAACGAGCCAAATAATATGCATTATGTGGAGTTCCAAACTCTAAGTCGTACCTATCTAATTCTAAACCAGCAGCTCCTCCACCAACTAAACCAAAGTCACCAATAACCTCATCTGCTCCAATCCCTTCAAAGATCCATGAACATTCAGGTTTAAAGCTATCTTCTTCTCTTTTGTAGTATGAAGAAACGTCAAATCCATATGATGTAAAAGTTAAACCACAAACTTTAGAAGGTATTCTTCCTCGAGCTCTCCACATACCTCCATATTTACCATCAAAGGCATTATTGTATTCACCTGGGTTAGATGTCCATGCTCTTGTGCCAGCCTCACCTTTTCGTACTTCAGTAATATTGGAGTTGTCTGGATGATATTCACTAATCCAGTAAAATCCATCCGAACCTAAATAAAAACATCTACCACCTTGCATTTGATAGGACTCTAAGGCGTCCATATATTTCTCAGATGAATACTCAGGGTGACTTCCAGTCATCACGACTTTATAACGATTTAATAAATTTATACCTTCATGTTCCAAATCTTCATCTGTAAGAACATCAAACTCAAAGCCCTTTTCCTCAAGCCAGTCTGTTAAATGTAAGTCGGCATTTAGTTGCCATAATGATGGAGAAAGCCAGTGTCTGTATTTAGGTCTCATATTAAGGATTGGTCTAAGTCTTGATGAAATAGATACACCATGTCCATCAGAGTGAAGTGAGTAAGTTGATAAACCATATTCTCTGTGTTCATTTAAATATAAATCTGCAGGTTCTAGCACAGGAACTTTACCTGCGAGTAATTGAGCTACGACAGAATTAGTTCCAAGATTATCATTGGAGTAAGCCATATAACTGTTTGTGGGTAAGAGAAATAAAATTTTAGCTGTGGCTTTCCCTCTTGGAGGTTTTACACAAAAAGGAATATAATCTTCATTTTCTGACTCTTCTCTTCCATCAACTCTAAGTCGAGCAGCATACACACCACTTTTCAGACCCTCTGGGATTTTTAATGTAAAATCAACATCCCATCTTGCATCATCGATATCATCATCATGGAAATGGATAGCTCCGTACTCTTCAGGTTTGTGATGGAAAACCATTTCATCCGCTGTCCAGTTATGTCCTGTCATACCTCTGTTTGGCATATTAATAATAAATCCGTGGTGATTATTTGGAGAAGTATCAACAATCTTTGTTGAAGCAATGTTTTTGCCAATATTCGCATGAAAGTCCCAAGCGCCTACGACTGTTGACCTGACAGTGGTATTACACTCATCATAGCTTGATGCAAGTGTTTCGATCTCAGCCTTCGATAGCGCGATATTAGATAATCTAGGTCTGTCTATCTTGCCATTAAAAGTCTTGGTTTGCTCAGGTAATTCAATGGGATGAGGTACTTCTTTAAAATGACCTCCGGAAATGTGCCTACCAGATCTATTATTTAATGTAGTAGCTGCAATTAACAATGGAGCATCATTAGCGGCAGGTAAAACTGAACTAGTGGTCTCAATAATAGCTGAGGTTTCTTCAATTGGATTCAAAATAGCCATACCTAAACCACCATTTGTGGATGTAACCCTAGGTTCTTGGTGAAGGGTAAGCCTTCTTGATTGTGCATCAAATGTTGCAATTACCAGATACCAAACTTTTCTTAAAAGTTTTTTTTCTGAGGAGACAGTAACAACCTGAGATCCATCTCCTATTTCTACAGATAAACATCCCTCATCATTAATGAAGAGACCATAGCCTTTTTTTTCTTCTTCATTAAATTTAGTGAAAATTCCTTGTCTACCTTTATCTGGCGTTGTAGGAAAAATATAAGCTTGCATAGTAAAGCTCTCTAAATTTAAATTATCATGCTGAGGCATGATGATGTACGATCCACCATGTATTCTCTGGTTTTTCCCTTGATAAGCTCCATTACAACTGGCATCTATTTCAGCTTCTTTATACCCAGGGCCTTCAGGATTTGTATCACCGTGTATAAGACGGACTAATTGAACTTCATAACTATCATTGTATTCTGCATTAATATAAAATTTAACTTCTTCACCTGGATGAGCTGAGTACTTATCGCTATAACCTGTTATTTTTAACATTACTCTTCCCCACTATACTCCTCAAGAAGTCTGTTAATTCTTTTTAAAAATATTGCATGTTCACATGCCTCTTCAGATGAATAAGAGTCTTCAGTTATTTCAACTGGCTCACCTCTAACTCCTGTTGTTATTCCAACTCTATAATCTTCATGCCTTCTTAAACAAACAGTTACAAAACCATTTTCTTTACTTCCTCTTCTTAACTTATCTAATAATGTTTGGAGATCTTGGCTATGCTGAATGACACCATGGTCTCGAGTAGCAGCCCTTCCAACTGGAGTTGCTCTGTGTTCTTCAATTAAAGATTTTAATTTTTGAGGATCTCTCAACATTTTTAAAATGTATTTTTTGGTAATAAAATCATCAGTGTGTTTATGTCCTTTATTTAATTGGACGTTTGAGGGATGCTTGTAGCTGTAATCAGACATAATTATATTTTAAATATAGTTAACCTTTCGCACAGTTTTTTGTTCCAAATAATGAAACACAATACGAAAAATTCTTATTCCTCCTCAATTTTAAGTACTTTATCATCATAATGCATAAACGGAAAGTATTACAGTTGCCACAGCCATTCCTATTAATATAAGTGGCCAACCATATCCGCCTCCCATTCTATCAATATAGTTTCCTTGTTCCTCAACATCGTCAGGTGCCAAATATTCATCACCATTTAGTATAGGTTTTTTTGGCAAAGTCGATAAGTCCATCTTATTAGCTAAAAACCAAATTAGAAATATACCTGCTACCCACCAAATTATTTGGTAAGCCCATAGTGAAGGGACTCCCATCACCCAATTATCATAACTTTGATCCGCGCTACCAAATATTAAGTTTCCAAAAATTAAACCTGGACCAATAGAAAAGAATGCCCAAATTAAAAAAAAGACATAGGCGAGAGATTTTATTTTTTTTCTTGATGGGTGAATACCCATATGTTCATTTAAAAAATTGTGGAATGATGCTCGATGTTCTTTATCTGTATCGTTACTTGCAAATATAGAGGATAAAAAACATACAATCACATTAAAGAATAAACCCCATAAACCAGAGTAGATTGTTAGTGGCCATCGCCCCCAAGGAAGAGAATTTCCTGTTAGCTTATGACCAAAAGTTTCAGCTAAAGTTACAAAACCTAATCCGGTGATGAGTCCTAGAATTGCCCCACCTCTTGTGATCCATTTAAACCAAAGCATTCCAAGTAAAACAGGAAATAATTGGAAACCAAAAGCGATTGCTAATCCACCAAGTAATATTAGAGAAGTTTCAAAAAAAGTTGCAAGATACAATGCCGCTAGGCTTAATAACAACATCGCTAACCTAGCAACTAATAACTCCCTTTTCCATGTAGGGTTACTATCGATATATGGTCTATAGAGATCTCTTGCCACCATGCTGCCTGAAGTCATTAAAAAAGCAGATAATGTAGATTGCAGCGCAGCAATTATGGATATTGCTAAAAATCCAACAATAATTGGTGAGAGATTGCTAAAGCTTTCAACAAACACATAAATTAAAGATGATATATTTTGTAAACTTAACTCAGGGAATATTTGGTTAATGGCAAAACCATTTGAATTAACAATACTATTAGCTCCAAGAAGATGTGCTCCAACACCTAATAAAGGGGCGAATATAAATAAAAATATTCCAACAACAGCACCTGAACCCCAAACTTGGTAAAAATAAAATGACCTCGGTGATTTTACTGAATAGCTCCACATCGAAAATGTAGGAGAAAGCACAATACCCATATAAGAGAGAGTAAAGGATAAAATCATAACTGCTGTCCAAGGGCCTCCTAACGGGTTATTTTTTCCAATACCTGCAACCCACTGAATTACACCAGGAACGTTGAAATATCCTGAAATATCACCGCCTCCGTAACCTCCAGTAGTTCCCCAAGCTCCAAACGACATAAAACTGTTCGCCATAGATAGGTCTTCAAAAAAACTTAAACCTCCTAAGTAATTAAATACACCAACACCAAGTGCTAAGAAAAAAACAAAAAATAACCATGATTGAACAACGCTTACACTCACCATGGGTTTAAATCCACCAGATACTATATAAAATAAGACAACAGCAGTTAGTGCCCACATTGCAGAGTCTCTGGTTATTTCACCTCCGCTAATAAACTCTACAACATTACCTGTTGATCCAATAATTATACCAAGAAATGGAACAGCAAAAAATAATCCGATTATTAGTACTACAATTCTAAGAGTATTACTTTGATAATATTTATAATACATCTCTCCTGGAGTGATAAAATTAAATTTTCTACTTAACATCCACTGCCTTTTAAAAAATAATATACTTCCAAGAGGAATTGTTATTACAATTGCAGCAGTAGCTAGAAAAGAGTATCCATCTGCATAAATTAATGATGGAAAAGAAATGATAGTTATGCCTGCAAATGTAGTTACTGTTGCAGAGAAAAAGAATACCCAAGGAGATACACTTCTATCTGCTAAATAGTAAGCCTCAGGGGTTTTATTTTTTCTAAGAGTTCTAGCTCCCCAAAAAAGACAAAAGCTTATATAAAGGACAAGAAAGAAAAAAAACCAATAAAGATTAGCGACCATAACTCAAACTTGAATTAAGAGTTGTAATCAGTCTTTTCCTTAATAATTCTGAGTGCCTCTAATAAATATACTCTAAAGACTTCATGGTTTTCACTCATCGGGAAATGACCAATATCTCTCATTTCAATATAAACTCCTCCTTTTATTTGTCTGGCAGTATCTTCTGTTGCTTCGGGAGGGGTTAGGTAGTCATAAGTACCAGTCAGCATGATAACAGGGCACTTGTGACCATCGATATTTTGTAGCTCATCTCTTAAATCATGATCAACTGAATAAAAATGAAGGTCTCCTTTAAAAGCCTCTGATCCTTGAGTGTAATAATGCCAAGTTAACCATCTATCCATATCTGGAGATTGTGGGGCCATTAAATCCCAAACACCACTACCACACACTTGAGCTGCATTGGCATGAGGATGCCTCCACCAATCAATATAAAAGCCAGGGGAATAATGCGCAGCCTCGACAGGGATCACAGCTTTAAATTTATTAGGATACTTCAGAGCTAATTGAAGAGCCACGTTTCCTCCAAAAGAAGAACCCATAAATATAGGGTTTTCAAGGTCTAAGGCCTTACAAAGTTCTACAATAAAATTACAGTAATGCTCTGCTGTTAATTTGTATTCCTCTTTCCACCATTCTGTATTATGAGGTGGATCTGATTTACCATGTCTTGGAAGGTCGTAAGCGATAACTTGATAATTTTGAGTAATTTCTTCATCTTCCAGTAATCCTCTCCACTGATGATTGTGGCATCCAGCAGTATGCTGACATACTAATGGAGTGCCTTTTCCATTTGAAAGATAAAAGACTTTATACTGTTGACCATCTACCTCGATGGTAACGTATCTACCTATTGGGTCATGATGTTTTACTGCCATAAATTTTTCCTTTCAATTCTCTTGATCATACTGGGACTCCTGATTGTCTTAGCAATTCAAATTGAACAGTAAAGTTTCTAAGATTTTGCATTAAGACTAAATGATTGCCCTCGATTTTAAGGTCTTCTCTAAATGAGGCTGCATAGATACCATGAAACATAGGTTTTGGAACAGGCTTTGCAAACTCTCTCCATGTTTGCTCTGATGCCCTTAATGCAAAGTCATATGGATCTAAACCACCAGGGTTGGTATTAATATTTTTTACCTTTCCATCATGCATCTCGATAATTACTTTCACACTACCCATGTCGAAAAGAAATGAACAAGTATAATATTTAGCCATCGCTTTTATGGTTTCATCTTTTTCAGTAAGCTCTTTATATTTTTTTGCCCAGGATTTTACATCTATACTCATGTTTTATACCTATTTCTTTTTCCTGGGTGTCTTTGTGGCTTGTTCATCAAATCTCATATGCTTGTCCTTCTTAGGATCATCGTAGTCACCTAAAATATTCCTGATATTACTTGCCTCACCGGGCGACATACCAATTTCTTTTAAAAGACTATCTAAGAACGGCTGTTGTGCTCTATATCGAAGAGCAGAATTCACAACATTATCTGCTAAAGATCCTTTTTTGGAATATCCACCTGAGGACGCAGAGGGGTTATCAGCTTTGCCGCTTCCTTCAGCTCCTCCTCCTTGACTAAATCCAGGTAATCCATTTACATCGACAACTTTAATTGAGTCAATGTTTTGCATTGGTCTAACCCATTCTCTAATAATACCCTCAATTTTTTCAGCGAGTTTTTGTCTAAGTGCACTTCTTCTACTTGCATCACTTCTAGCATTTTCCGCTTCATTTAGGGCTTTTTTGCCAGCTGCTTCAATTTCATATCTAATTTTCGCAGCCATCGATGCTAACTTTTCTCTCTCAGCATTTTTACTAGCGTCTATTACTCCAAGAGCTTTTGTCTTCTCAGCTTGTTCAACATCTCTAATGGTGTTGACTTTTTCCTCAGCTTCTACAGCCTTAGCGCGAGCATTTTCTTCTTCCATTTTAGTTTTTAAGACTGACTTAGATTTTTCTAGGACTTCCATTTGTTTTTGCTTTTCTTCAATTTCTATTCTTTTTGCCTTTTCAATATCTAAGACTCTTGTCTCTTGCTCAGCGGCAATTTTGAACGCATCAACATTTTTCTGTTGAGCAGTTTTTGCATTTTTAATTTGCTCCTCAGCCATAATATAAGCCTCTTCAGACTCATATCTTTTTCTAGCCTCTTCTTTTGCTGTTTGAGCTTTTTCCTCAGCAAGTTTAATATCAACTGATCTTTGTTTTTCTAGACGACTGAATTCAACATCTCTTTCCAATTCAAGAATAGTTTTTTCTGTCTCAATATCTTTCTGTTTAATCTCGATAGAAGTTTGTTGTTTAAACTCATTTTGTTCTTTTCTTCTTTTCTCAATTTCTTGGATAAGTTTAGTTTCTTGTAAACTTTTTTCCATCTCAACAAAGTCTTTCTTGCTAATCTTAGCTATCTCAATATCTTTTTCTGAGGAAATTTCAGCCAGCTCAGACTCTTTGTCTTTCTCAGCTTTTGTTTTTACTGTCTCAGTATTTTCGATAGCTCTTTGTTGTTCAATTTCACGTTTTTGTTGATACTTTGAAAATTCTTCCTCTTTTTCAATTTCAAGAGTTTGCTTGATAGATTGGAGGTTTTTATTTCGAATACTTACCTCTGTATCTTTCTCAATATCATTTCTTTTCTTTTTACGTGACTGAGTAAATTCTGTAATTTGAGTTAAACCCTCAGCATCAAATGTATTTGAAGGGTCGAATACACCCACGGGAGCTTGGTTAAGAGATGTCAAAGACACGGTCTCTAACTCCAAACCAGTGTGCTTAATTGCTTCTTCAACATGAGATGCAACATTTTTAATGTACTCAGATCTATTCTCTTGAATTTCATCAAGGCTCATTTTTGCGGCAACAACACCTAATCCATCAACAAAACGACCTTGAACAAGTTCTTTTAAATGATCAGGCTCTAGTGTTCTATTTCCCAATGTTTGCGCGGCTATTGAGACAGCTTCAGTTGTAGGCGCTACTCTAACGTAGAATTCAGCGGTTACTTCAGCCCTCATTCTATTTTTTGTGATAAAAGATTTACTTCCGTTTCGTTGAACCTCTATACAAAGAGTTTTCATACCCACTGAGGTAATGTTATGAATAATAGGCAAAACGAAGGCACCTCCGCTGATCACAACTTGTTCACCTCCCATACCAGTTCTAACAAACGCTATTTCCTTTGAGGAACGCCTGTACAGCCAATGTAGCAAGTAAACTATAATTGCTATTGCTAACGCTATTAAGATTATTATTGCAATAATATCTGCACCACTAGTAATGTTCATACCTATTTATCACCTCCTAAGTTGATGTTATTGTCCATTAACTCTCATGTCTTGTATTGCTGCTTTGTAAATTATTAAACCAAAAACTATTTTATTTAAAAAGTCTGCTAAATTATAAATCACATTAACACTATTGGGGTCAATGCCCCCGCCCAAATGCTCTATGAAATATCCCATTGGATATATAGCCCATCCAATTGTAATAATAAGTCTGTTCGAGAAGAAAACCATTTGTACATTTTCGTTTCCGCATCTAGCATTTGCTCTTCCGGCCTCTCCAACATATAGCTCACCGAGGATGTACAACCATCCAGCTAACCAAACAATGAAACCTAATGTCTTGCTCATATAACCAGCTGCACCTAAGAAACCTGCTACAACAAAAACTAAAGTTCCAACCAATAATCTCCAGAACATGCCTTGTTTAACTTTGACAACTGACATAAGCATTGCATAAAAAATAAGCACAAGCATTGGAAAGTTAAGAAACCAATCTATATATCTTAATAAAGTCGGGGCGGTGCCGCTGACTACCCAGAGATTTTTTACGAAAAAATAATGTATAGAGGACATCAAGCATACAACAGCTATCATTGTCATCGGTGTATGAAATCTTGTGCTTACTTTGCTACGCTCAAAAAAGAAAAACAATGTGGCACCAATCATGCCAACAGAAATTAACCAGAAAGACCCCCCTACAATGTCGTAAGGGAGAAGCATTTTATTCATTAAAACTTATTCCTCTTAAGTACATATTACCCGTCCTCTTTAACTAATAATAATTTTTGTTTCATATTTTGAAATAAATATTCATTGTAAAAACAACAAAATCTGTTGATTAAAGACATTTTTTTATATTTGCTCCCTAATATGGGGTGCTCTGGAGTAAAGAGCAACAAGAGGTAAAATAAGAAGACCAAATATAAATTGCTGACCCTCAAAACTTAAGCCTAGACCTGCCAAAAATGTACTAATTACTTGCAGTGCAAGAACACCGATTACTGTAAAGCCGTATCCTCCATATCCACCTAATAAGGAAGTTCCTCCTACAGCCACAGCTGCCACTGTTAAAAATAAATATTGATCACCTACACCAATGAACCCTCCACCGCTCCAACCCAGTAACATTGCTCCGGTTGCTGCAGAGGTAAATCCACTAATGACATAAACTCCAACCCAATATGCTCTCTCAGAAATTGACAATCTGTCAGCAGATAACCTTTTTCCACCAACAGCATATAAATTCCTTCCCCACTTAGTGTGTCTAAGTCCAACAATTAATAAAATTGAAATCAATATCCAAATTAAAATAACTGGAGGTATTGGAAGACCAAAAAATTTTCCATTTAATGAGGCCAAATTTTTTAACCAATCTGGAACAACACCAAAAACAGTTCCACCTGTAACAGTAGGAAGTGATACCAATATCTGTACTCCACCTACTACCATGAAGCCAACTCCAAGCGTGACTATTAGTGATTGACCTTGGAGGTTAAAACTTATCAACCCATTAAAAAGCCCGACGATCGTGCCAAATGCAAGAATAACTATAAACGCAAGCCAAGGAGGAACTCCAAGTGAAATAAGTGACATTAATCCTAAATTAGTCGCTCCGATTAAAAATGGTATTGATAAATCGAGGCCGCCTAACATCACAACTAATGTCTGTCCAATTGTTGCAATTCCTAAGAAAGAAGCAAAAACTAACATAGATTTAATATTCTGTAATGATAAGAAGCCATCAATAGAAACTGATCCTATTATAAAAAGACCAACTAGTACGGCGACTCCTATAATTACGCTTTTGTTAATGTTTAAAAATTTGTAAGCAAGAAATGCTAAGATTAAAAAACCTAATAATATGATTGCTGATACGACTGTTCTACCTGAGAAGAACCCGGGTACCAAAAAACATAGTAATATAAAAAGGCCTAAAAGAAGTAAAAATCCCGTAACAGCTATCCAGTTCTTTGCAATGAGGTCCCAAAAAAGGCTTCTTTTACTTGTGGTTTCAGTAGTTTCAGGAGGTTTAGATCCATCTTCCTTTACTAAAGATCGATAAGACCATCTAACTAAGAAAAAATGCCAGCCCCAAAGAATAATGGCGACAACAGCTACAGAGTAAAATGCAACCTGTATCCAATCAGTTCTATCTACATAACCAAGAACTGCAGTACCTATCCCAGCAGCAACAGCAAAAAGAATTCCAAGTCCTTTTAAAAAATTATGAGTTCTTTTCTCCATTTACTAAACTTTTCTATCTTCTGATAGACCTCCCCATTTTTCAAGTCCTTCTTGAGATTTTAATTTTATTTTATAAACACCAAACGCTTGCCATATCAGAGGCGAAATAGCTATTCCAATTGCAGTAATTAAAATCATTTTCCAATAAGGATAACCAATTGCGAAGAACATCGCAGACCATGTTAATGCAGCTATACTTAAAATAGCAATGTAAGGTCTGAATCTAGCAAATGATATTTTTGCTCCCATTGTTAAATATGTAAAAAATTGAAATACAAATATTGCGAATATAATTAGAGCTGCTTCTTTAAGCCAAGTAACATCACTTGTGATAAATTCTCCTCGTATAGGTCTTGTATAGTTGATTGATGATGTATCGCCAACAATTAATTCTGTAATAATTGGAGAGTAAAACTTACTTCCATCATCAGTAATAATTGTTCCAGATGGTGAGGCTAAAAAGTATACAGCGAGTATTGCTAATACACCGAGGAAAATAATGAAAACATTATTCAAATTGATATTCGAAAAAAGAGTTGGTGCCGTGAGTAAAAAAAGTAAAAATAAAATTAGTATTACAGCGTATCCATCTATGCCGAAGAAACTCTGTCTATTTGACTCAATTCCGTAATAAGATATTGCAGCAAATACAATAAATGAAATTGCTATTGCAAATAATACCAATGTTTGTGTTTTGATTTCTTTTCTAAATCTTGGCATAGCAATTATTACTATCGCAGATGTAAAGAAAACTATTCCTCCTAAAGTTGCGACAGCGTAAGCGAGGCCAACCAAAGCACTCGAGGAAGATGAAAAATCAGGCAATCCCGCACCAACTCTTAGATATTCAGATGTAAAATACTGAGGAGCATAATTTAAAATATATTGTAAGTTGGTACCCAAATCAGCGTTAACAAAATAAGCCTCTCTCGTGCCACTCCAAACACAACCGAAGAAAATAACAATTGCTGCAATAATAAAAGACACTGTTGGGCCATCTCTATGTTTAACAAGCAAATAGACGAGATAAATCAAGGCTGCTATTCCGATAGCAATAAACATCCACACTGTAGAATTTCCACCCTCTGCGCATGCCTTACCTGTGATTAAACAATCACTCCCGGACTCAAGAGCTTTTTCAAAAATTTCAGCATCTTTAGATTTACCTCCAAAACCTCCCACAGTCCCTCTGGTTACTTGATCAAATTTCATATGAATTTGAACAGCAGCAGCACTTAATGTTCCAATAATAAAAAATACAAAAACTGATAAATTTTTGAATGCTTTTTGAATATAAGGAAGCGCAATAAGTATTAAAAGAGAAGCCACCAATACCGCACCATATGATAAGTCTGTTACAAAACTTTGAAATCTTTCAAACCTAAAAGTTGATAGAATAAAATTTATCAAATAAATGTTAACTGAACCTAGAATAGCTCCAAACGCACCGCCTCTTCCACCAATTAAACTTGACCCACCTAATACAAGTGCTGTAACTGCCATCAATGTATAAGTAGTACCTTGAGTTGGGTCTCCAGAACCAATCAAACCTGTAAAAGCAATAGCTGCGAGTGCAGCGTAAACTCCACCGATAATATGAGCACCAATTCTTACAATGTAAATTCTCACTCCACTTGTATAAGCAGACTTTTCATCTGAACCCATTAATTTTAAATGTTGCCAGTAAGCAGTATGAGTTAGTGCATACCAAATAAGTGTCGAGAAAATCAAAAGTATCAGTGTGGGTTGTACTACCTCAGTTCCAGCGCTCCAAGATAACATCCAATCAGGTGCTCTACCTCCTGGTCTTGGTAAAATAACTAAATTGATACCAGAGAAAGCAAGAAACATACTTAAGGCAACTATTATTGGTTGAACTCTAATAAAAATTACGATTAAGGCATAAAGAAATTGGTAAATTACTCCTATTGCAAGAGCACATATGAAATACGCAACTGGCGATTGAATGTAACCTGCAGCATAAAGTTGTATTGTCGTTACATTAATAAAACCAATAAGTGGTCCTATTGATAAATCGACTGTCACTCTGCCGGCTAAAGCCAACGCAGTAAGAGCATAAGTAGCAAGAATAAGAGGTGTTGAAACCATAATTGCAGTTCCAATACCCGAGCCTGAAATTATTTGTGGTCCTCTAATCATTGCAAAAATCATTAGGGCAAAAAATATAAATATTGGAACGATTAAGTATTTTGTTGACTGGGGATCAGAACCTGGAATTTGAGAGGGTTTTATTGCTGCTACAAGTTGATTAACCATTATAATTAGTCAAAATAAACGACTTTGATACCCCCTCTGTCAGACTGCGATCTTCTATGACCTACTTTAAGTTTGTCTGTTTCAACAATTTTAATTCTCTTTGAGTCCAAATCAATATTTTTAGTAAAGCCATTTTTAAAAGATATCTTACTAATAAGAGTGTTTAAATTATTTTCGATATATTTAGTGTTGTGTTTACCATCTATGAAGTTTTTGTCTTTGAGAAGACAAATTAAAAAAGGGATGTTTGTCTTAATGCCCTCAATCTGAGTGCCTTCTAAAAATTTTATTAATTTGGATATAGCATCGTCTCGAATTAAGTCGTGAGATATAATTTTTCCTATCATCGGATCATAATAGAAACTTACTTCATCTCTTTCATCGTATCCCCAATCTAGTCTTATGCCATTTGGTATTTTAGGAAACTTTAATTTAGTTATTTTTCCTGGAGATGGTAAGAAATTTTGAGATGGATCCTCTGCATAGACTCTGCATTCAATTGAATGTCCATAAGTTTTAATTTTATTTTGATTTAAAAATTTATTTTTTCTATTAAAAGCAAAATTTATTTGCATAGAAATTAAATCATTATTTGTCACTAACTCTGTAACAGGATGTTCAACTTGAATTCTTGTATTCATCTCAAGAAAATAATATTTCATTTCTTGAACATCATATATGAACTCTACAGTTCCGGCTCCTTCGTAATTTACATCAGAAGATAATTTTACAGCGGCTTTTGCCATATTATTTATTAATTCTCTATCTACCTCTGGTGCCGGAGACTCCTCAATTATCTTTTGATATCTTCTTTGCATAGAGCAATCTCTTTCGAACAGATGCACAGATCCTTTTGCACCAAATCCAAAAACTTGTATCTCTATATGTCGAGCGTTGGTGATAAATTTCTCAATAAAAATATCTCCATTACCAAAAGATTTTGCAGCAAGATTACTAGTTTTTTCAATTGAATTGGCTAGGTCTTTGAAATTTTGGACGACGCTCATGCCTATCCCCCCACCGCCAGCACTTGATTTTACAAGTAAAGGGTAGCCAATCTCTTCACATTTTGTCTTAAGTTGTTCATCACTTAATTTGTGAACATTATTTATGCCTGGACAAATAGGAATATTGGAATTTAAAGCCAATTCACGAGCAATATCCTTATTTCCCATTGATTTTATTGATTTTGGTTTTGGACCAATCCATGTGATACCTCTGTCTATAACCTCTTGAGCAAAAGTGTCGTTTTCCGATAAAAAACCAAAACCAGGATGAATAGCATCCACATTTGATTTTGTAGCTATTTCTAAAATCTTATTGTAAGAAAGATAACTTTCCTGAGCTTTACTAGGTCCTATATAATAAGACTCGTCAGATAATCTTACATGCTTTGAATTCTTATCTGCATCTGAATAAACAGCTACAGATTTGTGACCTAATATTTTACAACTTTTTATAATTCTATTTGCTATTTCACCGCGATTAGCAATTAAAATTTTTTTCATTTCTTATCAACGATATAAGGCATTTTGGTATGATTGCCGTTTGAAGTTTTTTGTGGAATTTTTTTATCAGAGGAAATTTTTTCTCTCAGAGCCTTTAAGATTTCTACAGCATTAGGAGTGTCAGAGTGGACACAAATTGTTTCACATCCTACAACTACATCGTTTCCTTGAACAGTTTTAACTTTATTTTCATTCATTGCTCTTAAACAACGCTCCACAGCTCTATCAGTTGGATAATATTTATTTCGACCCTTGGCTATAACCAAATAACCTGTTTCATCATATTCCAAGTCAGAGTAAAATTCTCCGTAAAATTTTATTCCTCTTTCTTTGTATACTTTTTCGTGAAAAGTATTAACCATTCCGAAAATACCAACATTAAAAATTTCAGCTGCGTCAGCAATTCCATGAGCCACATCTTCCTCTTTCGCGGAGACACCATATAAAGATCCATGAGGTTTGATATGGTTTAATGGCATTCCATACTCATCAAGAAAGGCTTTGATGGCACCAGTTTGATACATCACAAGATTTTTGATTTCATCACGTTTCATTTTCATCGGCCTTCTTCCAAATCCTACTAAGTCAGGATAGGCAGGGTGCGATCCAACTTTCACATCATATTTTTTTGCAAGCTCGACAGTTTTCCTCATTGTGTTTGGGTCTGAGGCGTGAAACCCACAGGCTACATTAGCAGCATCTATATAAGGCATTATTTCTTCGTCATCTGCGAAGGAGTAAATACCAAAACCCTCACCCATATCGCAATTCAAATCGACCATGAATAACAAATTCCTCTCATTTATAATTTACAGAAAATCAGGCTTTTATGTGAAAATCTTTTCCACATGTTGGAACAATTTTGCTTATATTTTTCAGAATATAGGTATTATTATAAATACTTATATATAAGTAAGGAGGATAAAACTATGACATTGCTTAAAAAGTTCATAGCTATTTTAGCTGTTAGTTTTGTCGGTGTCGCAGGTAACTTAAATGCTGACATTTTAGACGAAATTCCAGCTGATATTAGAGACTTCGTTTATAATCCTGACTTTATGGATCCTAACCAACCGCTTGGTGAAAGTGTATACAGAAATTGGAAAAGTGATAGACCACTTCCTTGGACTATCGGTTATGCAAGTTCTTACGCAGGTAATCTATGGAGAAAAGGTGTGATGGAAAGATTGTATGGTGACTATTTACCAAAAATGAAAGCAGCAGGTATTCTTAACGATATCGTTGTTACACAATCTAATCTAAAAGACGCGGTTCAAATTCAACAAATGAGACAGTTAACTGATCAAGGAGTTGATGGATTAATAGTCTGTTGCTCAAATCCTGTTGCATTAAATCCAACTATTGAGTATGCATACGGAAAAGGTGTTCCTACTGCTTCAATGACAGGATACTTAACTTCAGAATATGCTATCAGTACATCTGTTAACTACAAATTAACCGGATATTATATTGCACAATGGTTAGCAGAAACTATTGGTGGTGAAGGTAATGTTGTTATTATGGAAGGAATTCCTGGAACATCAGCATCTGACTCACAGCACCAAGGTATGCTAGATGGATTTGCAGAATATCCAGACATAACTGTTGTTGCTGAAATTGCACACATGTGGACACCACAAATTGCTCAAGCTGAACTTCAAAAATGGTTATCAGCTAACACAACTCAAGTTGACGGATTTGCTGTTCAGTCTTCAGGAGAGTCCGGAGCACTTAACGCTCTAGAATCATCTGGAAGACCAATGGTGCCTATGGCTTTGGGTGGAGAAATTGGTGCATTCTGCTATTGGAGAAATAATCCAGACTTTATCGACAGAGCGGTCTATGCATGGCCTCCTGGCGATGATGCAGAGTTTGCGATGAATGTTCTTTTAAGAACTATGTATGGTCAGGGCCTTAAAATCCAGTCTATTTTAGTTCCTCCATATGAAGAAGATGTTGAGACTATTCAGTCTTTTGTTCCTGAAGATTGTGACAGAAACTCAAGTGAGTTTAGAACTGTTGGAATTGAAAACTGGGCAAGTGATGAATATCTAAATAATTTCTTCGATCGTGGAGAAGCATTACTTTAATTTAAGTAATTAATGAATGAAGAAAAAACTTTGGACAGTGCCCCAAACGGGAATGGGGCACAGTCTAACTCCTCTAAAGTTGGAGGGGATATTTATGTTCAAGATGCATCAAAATCCTTTGGTGTTACAAAAGCTCTAAACGGTGTAAATTTTAAAGCTAACTTTGGTGAAATCCACGCCATTGTTGGTGGTAATGGATGTGGTAAGAGTACATTGGCAAAGGTTATTTCAGGAGTTTTACCTTTGGACAAAGGAAAGGTCTCTATTATGGGTCATTCACCCAATTCCCCAATTGAAGCCCAAAGAGTTGGCATTGCTACAGTTTTTCAAGAAGTAATGATAGCTGAAGAGGCTACTGTTTATGAAAATTTATTTATTGGATATGACTCTTTTTTTGGAAAAAAATTAGCACATCGAGATAGGGTCGAAAAAGCTGCCTCTATAATGTTAGAGCTATCCGGTGAATTTGTCGATCCATATACAATAGCAAGTCAATTATCGCTTGGTATGAAAGCTTGGATAACAATTGGTAGAGCATTTTTAAGAAATCCTAAAGTACTAATTTTAGATGAATCATCAGCTGCACTCGATTTTGACTCTACAGAAAGACTTTTTGCAAAAATGAGAACATTAAGAGATCAAGGTGCAGCAATATTTATAGTAACTCACAGAATTGCAGAGCTAGTTAGAATAAGCGATAGAGCAACGGTTATGAGAGATGGGGTTGATGTTGGAGTTTTAGCAGGAGAGGAAATTACTGAAAAAAATCTTCTCGGACTTATGACAGGTGATAAAAAATTTTCTACAGCATCAGAAATAAAAGCTACACCTCCAGACTCAATCTTAGATGAAATAGTTTTGTCTGCTAAAGATTTAAAAGTTTGGGACAATGGAGATGTTATTAACTTTGACCTACCAAAAGGTGAGATACTTGGAGTCACAGGACTTGATGGACAAGGACAAGATAATTTTGTTAAGGCTCTGGCAGGTATTGATCAACCACTTAGCGGAGAAGTAATTGTTAAACAGTCTGATGAGGAACGAGAAAGAACCAAGAAAGATTACACAACTGTAAATAGCTTGTTAGATGCCAAGAAAAGTGGAGTTGGATACGTTTCTGGAGATAGAAAAAAAGAGGGTATTTTTCCTAACATGAGCATATATGAAAATATGGTGATACCCTTATATAAAGGAAAACAAGCTAAAACATCAGGTGGATTTATTGGTTTTATTAAATGGATGGAATTAAACGGTATTTTTGATTGGGAAGTAGAAAGATTAAGTATTAAGACAGGTCCAAAAAATAATCTAATTACCTCATTGAGTGGAGGAAATCAGCAAAAAGTCATGATTGCCAGAGCTTTCACAACAACTCCAAAGATACTGATACTTAACGATCCAGCGCGAGGTATTGATGTTGGTGCAAAACGAGACTTATATAAGCACTTAAGAAATTTTGTAAATGAAGGTGGTACAGCGATATTTCTATCAAGTGAACTCGAGGAATTCATAGGACTATGTCATCGAGTTTTAGTTTTTAGGGATGGGAGTATATTTGAGACATTTGAAAAAGAGGATATCAATCCAAATACTATCCTTGAGGGAATGTTTGGTCATACTCAAAAGAAATCTAATGATAATAATTTATCAAACGCAAAAAATTCAAATCATAATTCTAATAGTAATGCAGAAATTCAAAATAAAATAATTAAACCAACAGTACCTACAAATGTTAAAGTAGTGGATTTTACAGATAAACCTAAGAGCAAAGAAAAGATTAAAGTTAAATATTTTTAAACTCAATGGTTCAAGAATATAAAAATACAGATTTAGATTTATTTGATAAAATAGATTTATCCAATCCTAAAGATGAGTTATTAAAAAAAAACAAGATAGGTTCCTCGCAAAAAGAAAATAATAATATTGAATTTAATTATTTAAATCACGAGATTTCAAAATTTGAAAATTTAGAGAGCCATTTATCTCAAGACAAATCGAAAAAACTTGATGATATTTTATTCTCTCAACTCGATGTTGACGATTATGCTAGTTTCAAAAATATGTATCCTCATAATATCTCTCAACCTAAATTAAATGTTAGTAAACTCTCTGTAAAAAAACATATAAACGAGGATGGCTCTTATCCCAATTTAGATTCAAAGAATACAAAAGATAAAACCTCAGAGATATTTCAAGGAATTTACCCTGAGCCAAAGTTTTTACCAGGTGGTGATAAGTATTTATTAATAGAATTTGGTAATGTTATGAATTTAGAATTGAACTTTAAAGCGCAGGGACTATCAAATTTAATTAAGACAGCAAATATTAAGGGAGTTTACGAAACACTCCCATGTTTTGCCTCAATGATAGTTCACTACAATCCAGATGATATAGGCTTTCAAGATTTAATTAATGAATTGAAGTCATTGCTAAAAGATATGAAAGATAATGATGATACAGTTGTAAATAGCAGACTTTTTCATTTCCCGACTGTCTATCTTGACAAATGGACTAAAGAAGCAATTGAAGACTATATAGCTAAAATCACAATGAAAAAGCCAGATCCTGAGTTCATTACAGAGTTAAATCAATTAGATGATGTTAATCATTTTGTCAGAGTTCACTCTGGAACTGAGTATTGGGTGGCTTCGCTCGGTTTTTGGCCTGGTTTACCATTTACAATGCCGCTTGACCCTAGGTGTAAATTAACCGCTCCAAAGTATAACCCACCTAGAACATGGACACCAAAAGGAACTGTGGGTATGGGGGGATCGTCCACAGCTATTTATCCTGATAGACTACCTGGAGGTTATCAGATTTTTGGAAGAACCCCTGTTCCCATTTGGGATCCTTACAAAAATTTTGATGTTTTCAAAGATAGTATTTGTCTATTTAGGCCAGGAGATAGAATTAAATTTGTGCCTTGTGATTATGATGAGTTTGAAATGATTGAAAAAAAAGTTGAAGATAAATCATATCGATATGATTTAATTGAAGAGCATAAATTTTCTATCAAAAAATATAAAAACTGGTTGTCTAAACTAGATTACAATAAGAAGTTTTAATGTTTGAAGTTATTAAACAAGGACTAGAAACATCAGTGCAAGATTATCCTGGGAGAGTCGGTTATCTTAACCAAGGGTTTCCTCCCTCAGGGCCAATGGATAGTTGGTCTTTTCGACTTGCCAATTTACTTGTAGGTAATGAGGAGAGTTTTGCAGCACTCGAGTGTCAGTACACTGGTCCAACTTTAAAATTTGAAAAAGATCACGTCATTGCAGTCTGTGGTGCGGATATGCAACCCAAAATAAATGGTAATTCTATTCCTATGTGGGAGAGCGTTTTAATAAAATCTGGACAAACTCTTGAAATGGGTTTTACAGTATCTGGTGCAAGATCTTATGTGTCTTTTGCTGGTGGCATTGAGTCAGAAAAATGGCTAAACTCTCAATCAACTTTTCACAAAGCAGGCGTTGGTGGCATTGATGGTCATGCTTTGAAAGACGGTCAAAGAATTCCTTTAGGTCAAGCAAATGGGAAGATCGGCAGAAAAATTAGAACTGACTCAATTCCAGAGATTAGCAATAGTGGTATTTGGGAAATTGAGGTTGTACGTGGTCCAAATGATGATTGGCTTGACGATGAAGGATATGACACTTTTCTAAAAGCAGAGTGGAAACTGCAAGCAAGAAGTGATCGTACTGGATTTAGGTTGGATGGACCCACTTTAAGTTTTACCGAAAAAGCTACAAATAAATCTCCTGAACATGGCTATGAACCCTCAAATATAATAGATCAGGGCTACCCAATTGGTGGTATTAATTTGGCGGGTCAAACGCCAATAATACTTGTAAATGATGGGCCTAGCATGGGTGGGTTTATTGTACCTTTTACTGTTCCATCAGCCTCTTTTTGGAAATTAGGTCAAGCTAAACCAAATGAAAAATTTAAGTTTAAAGAAATAAGTGTGCAAGAGGCACAGGAAATGAGATCTGAACAAACCTCCATCTGCTCAATGGGAAGTGTCATATAATATATGTCTACAGAAGTTTTAACGTCAGTTCCAGGTAACATATGGAAAGTTTTAGTAGAAGTTGGTGATGAAGTAAGTGAGGGGGATATATTATTTATTATGGAAGTTATGAAATCAGAGGTCAATCATAACGCTCCAGTTAGTGGAACGATAACTCAAGTTAACATTAGGAACGACCAAGAGGGTGTAAGCCCTGGTACTGTTGCTATAATCATTGATTAAATGACAGATACTCCACTTTTATATAATGGGCCTACTTCTCCTTTTGGAAGAAAATGTAAAGTATCTGCTCTTGTATTAGATGTTGCTCATAAAGAAGAAAAGATAAATATCTATAAATCAAGATTTCTAGATGAATTTAATCCATTAAGACAAGTTCCTACTTTAATAGTTGGTGATAAAACGATCACAGACAGCGATAATATTTGTTTGTACTTTGATAGTATTTCAAAAAAAGACTCTATATATCCAAAAGATCGTTATTGGGAAAGTATGACAATGATAAGTGTTTCAAATGGAATTATGGAAAATGCAGTTAATCGTTATATAGAAATGTCAGCTATACCAGAATTAGAGCAAAGACATAAATCTATAGAGCGATATGAGAAAAAAATTTTAAGATCCATTGATTGGATTGAAAAAAAATATGATGAGTTCGTGACTGACAGGTTAACGATTGATCAAATATCTGTTGCCTGTGCATTAGACTATACATCTTTTAGATTTACTGATGCTTGGGGAGACAATAATATTAAATTAAAAAAATGGTTAGAAAATATTACCAAGAATGATTTTATGAAATCAACCTTACCTGGAGAGAGTTTTAAGTATGAATAAAAGATTTAGAAAATTTTTTCTACAAATGATACATTATAAGTTGATGAGATATATTTTTGTAATTCTTCTAAGTTTGCCATTATTGTCGATGAATTTGAATGCAGAGTATGAGATGCACATCCCAAATTGTACTCAAAAAGGTGTTGAAAATTGCGGTGGTTTTTTATTTGATAATGAAACTGGGGATGTCCTTTTTTGCGGTTCTGAGAGTTGTATCGATTTAAAACTACCAAAATCTTGGAAGGCAAAACAGAAAGATAAACTATCAAAACAAGATCAAATATTAGAAATGCTCTCTAATATTCAGGTTGGATCTGTCAACACAGTTCAAAATGTTGAGCCTTCCTCAGATACAAAAATTGTAAATCAGGAAGTAAAATCAGAAGAAAAGAAAGAAGAAAAAGAGGTTGTCAAAAAAGAAGAGAAAAAAGATAAGAAGATAGAAAAGTGTGACAAAGAAAAGAAAAGTTTGTGTAAAGGTTCTGGTGGCATGCAACTTGGAGGAACCGGAATGAAACTTAAGAAACCAACAAAAAAATAGTTTGAAAAAAAAACAAAAGAGATCATTAGCTTCTTTAATATTAATAAGAGAAAAACTTGCCCATGACCTATGTAATGAGATTTATATGAGTAAAGATGAAGCTTATGAAATTATAGACTTTGCTTTCCAACTTAGTGATAAATTACCTGAAACTTATGATCAACTGAAATCAGAAATAAAGTCTTATATAATTATTAATATGTTATCTCTAGTTACTAAATTCCACTAGTATCAATTTCTTCTTTTGAAATATTTTCTTTATTTTCATCAAGTAAATTTTCATAGTTCGAATTTTCATTACTTAAATAAGCACTATCAGTTAAAATTATATCCATTCTCCTATTATTAAAGCTATAATCACAAGTAACTGAGAAAATTAACTCACTACTATTAGATTTATTGCTAAGATAAATTTCCCAGGTTGTTTTACTTTTAAGTTTATTTGGAAATTGTTTAACTTCAGTTTGAAATAATTCGGTGTTTTTCTTTTGAAATGAATTAATAAAGCTATCTTGAATGTCAAGGCACTCAACAGGACTGAGTTGCAATTGATTATTTGAGCCGTGAATTTCGTAAATATTTCCTGTTTTTGTTGATTTTAATGTGTATTCAGTAAGATATTTGTTTGCTATCAAGACGTTGTCCTCTTTAATAGAAATGCTCTCAATATTACCTTTCTTTAATTTTATTCTACCATCATTTTCATACCTAAGAATGTCCTCGTACAATTTATAACCAAAAAGCTCAATTGATTGTGCATTCAAACAAAAAAACATGCTTACCGTAAATAATGTCTTAAACATAAGGAATTTTAACATTGATTTAGTTCTTTGAAATAGTGTTGAGCGGATATGGAACATCTTTGATAGAAAATTTATGACAATATTCAACACCCTCTAAAAGTTTTGACCATAGTTCGTTTGCATCCTTTTCTAATTCTGGGATCGAATATGATGCTAAGCTTAAAAACCATATCTTAAAAGAGTCCTTTGATAGTCTATCGACATTTGAATTAACTAATGTGGAAAAAGTATCTTTCCACTGTAGTAAGAGAACATCAGCTTCTTTTTTTGATAAATTCTGTGGTGATATAAAGTATTTTTTTTGAAGTGTTGATTTATCTTGTTCTAGGATAGATGTTTTAAATTGGAATGCATTATCGAGAATTGATGCTTTTTCTTTGCTGTCATTTATTTCAATCCAATTAATAAAACCTTTCAATAATCTTGAGCATATGTCATGGAGTTGTTCATTATCTATTTCTTCATTCATATAATTTATTAAAATTTAAAATTTCAAGAATGACTGTATCTCTTTTGCTAGAGCCAACATTTCTAAACACCCTTTTCCAGTTCTTTGTTTTTCTACTACTGTTAACCCTAATCCCATAGTTGATACAAATATTTGTCTATTACCCAAAATCGTTTTTGCTTTTTTAACATTCATTTTATTAACAAATTTATGTGCTTCTTGAATAAGTTTAGATTTTGCATTTGCTCTATTAATGAGTATTAATATCTCTCTTTTTTCTCTTTTCGCTAATTCAATTATGGACTCCGTGGCCCAAAAATCCACTTGAGAGGGAGATATCGGTATAATGACAAGGTCAGCTATTTCAATTGCTGGTCTTCCATCAGCGTCAATTTTGGGAGGAGTGTCAATTATTACTAAATCAGATTTTTCTTTAAGCGTTTTAGCCTCATACTGTGCGCCCCAGAGGCTTGCTGTTTTAAACTGAATCATATTTTTATTTTTAAGTTTTTCATTTCTGGTAAGAAACCACTTACCTAAACTGCCTTGAGGGTCTGTGTCGAGTAATGTCGTGGATAAATTATTTTTTAAAGAATAAACAGCAGCTAAATTTGCAGCTATAGTGGTTTTTCCAGAGCCTCCTTTTTGTTGAGCGATGGTAATAACCTTAGACACAATTCAAGTATAAAAATAAAAAACTCTTAAGAAAGCCTTATTAAAAAAAAGTTGTGGGTTGATAGGTGCTTAGAATAGGATTGGTAAAATTATATAGGAAATAAACCTCATATCATCTATATTGCTATCGTGAAAGCGTTTCAATTCAACACTACTCCTGGAATAAGATTTGGAAGTGACTATTCAGTAGGCACAGCAGAGGAAGTTTCTAAAAAACTTGGTAACAAAATACTATTTGTAACTGATCCGGGTTTAGTAAAAATTGGGTTACACGAAAAAACAATTACTGAGCTTCAAAAATACTCTGAAATTTTAATTTTTGATAATGTTGAAGCTGACCCATCTATAAAAACACTTATGAGTTGTGTACAACAGGGAAGAGATTTTGATGCAACAGGTGTAATTGGATTTGGTGGTGGATCATCAATGGACGTATCGAAATTAACTGCACTTTTGATTGGCTCAAACGAAAATATTCATGAAGCTTGGGGAGTGGCTAATGCTAAAGGGCCTAGGCTCCCTCTTGCACTTTACCCAACAACTTCTGGTACTGGTTCTGAAGTAACTCCAATTTCTATTATCACACAAGAAGATTTAGAAAAAAAAGGAGTTTCCTCTCCTATTATACTTCCAGACCTTGCAATTCTTGATCCTTCATTAACACTCGGTCTTCCCCCTCACATTACTGCTGCTACCGGTATTGATGCAATGGTCCACGCGATAGAGTCTTATGCTTCAAAAAGTGTGAACAATAATTTGATCTCCCAAACACTTGCAAAGGAAGCATTGAAGCTTTTAGGTAGTTCTATAAGACAAGCTGTCATTAACGGAAAGGATATTGAAGCAAGATCAAATATGCTTGTTGGCTCTATGTTAGCAGGTGTCTCCTTTGGAAACTCTCCAGTTGCTGGCGTTCATGCTTTAGCATATCCGATTGGAGGCACTTATCATGTCCCTCACGGTCTTTCCAACGCACTTGTCCTGCCATATGTGTTAAGATTTAATATATCTGATCAAAATGCATCAAAACTTTACAGTGAAATAGCCCCAATTGTTTTTCCAGATATTGATATGAGCACCAGCACTCAAGATATTTCTTCAAAATTCATTGAAAAGTTGTCAGATCTATCAAGTGAATTAGGTTTAGAACAAAGATTAAGAGATCTCGACATCCCTGAAACTGCATGTGAAACAATGGCTAGAGATGCTATGAAACAAACCCGATTACTAATCAATAACCCAAGAGAAATATCTGAAAAAGATGCTTTTGATATTTATAGGTCTGCATGGTAAAAACTTCATCTGATAAGAGATGGTAAATTTATCATCTTGAATTATTAAGAATTTAAACTAAATAATATGAAAAAATGTTAAGTGTAATAGATATTTCTAAAAATTTTGGCGATTTTACTGCCATTAATAAACTCTCTTTTGAGGTCAAAGTTGGTGATGTGATGGGGTTCCTTGGACCTAATGGTGCTGGCAAAACAACTTCCATGAGGGTAATAACAGGTTATCTTAAATCTGACAGTGGAAACGTTATCATAAACAATAAGGACATTGAAATAGATCCCATTCACACAAAGTCAATGATTGGCTACTTACCTGAAGGTGTTCCACTTTATTTGGACTTTTCACCATATCTTTACCTAGACTACGTTTGCCAGGTAAGAAATATAAAAAATTCAAAAGCAGCAATCAAAAAAGTAATTAATGATCTGCAACTAGAAGAAGTAAAAGATGTTCCTATTGAAACTTTATCAAAAGGTTTTAAAAGACGTGTTGGAATAGCACAGGCTCTTATTCATAATCCCAAATTACTGATCTTAGATGAGCCAACTGATGGATTGGACCCCCTTCAAAAGTTTGAAGTAAGAAAATTAATTAAAAAATTATCTAAAACAAAAGCAATTATAATTTCTACACACATACTTGATGAAGTTCCTGAGGTTTGCAATAAGTGTCTTATTATTAATGATGGACAAAAAGTCTTTGAGGGAACTCCATCACAGCTTAAGAAAAAAATTGGTAAATCCCTAGATGAAAAATTTAGAAAGTTAGTAAGCTAATGTTGGCATTAATTAAAAGAGAACTTAAATTATATTTTATTACTCCTGTCGCCTATATTTTTACTGCAATATTTATTTTGACCTCTATGTCCTTAACATTTTATTTTGGCTCATTTTTCTCCTCAGGAGTTGCAGACTTAACTGTTTTTTTTAGTTTTATTCCATGGGTTTTTATTTTCTTTGTCTCTGCAGTTACTATGAAGAGTTGGTCCGAGGAGAAAAGACTCGGTACTATTGAATTATTAATGACTTTGCCAATTCCTTTGTGGAAGATAGTGTTGAGTAAATTTTTTGCAACTTGGGCTTTTGTTGTATTCTCTGTTGTTTTAACCTTTCCTATTTGGATAACAGTAAATTATCTTGGAAACCCTGATAACCTTGTAATTATTGGCCAATATCTTGGGGTTATTATCATGGCAGGTGCTTATGTCTCTCTTGGAATTTTCTTTTCTTCGTTAACTAACAATCAAATAATTGCCTTTATTTTATCTATTTTAGTCTCATTCCTTTTCACCATAAGTGGATTTCCTCTTATGATTAATTTTATAACTGGGATTTTACCTATTGAAATAGTGGAACTCATTTCTAGTTTTAGCTTTTTGACTCACTTCTCAAGTATCCAAACAGGTTTTTTCTCAATTAAAGGATTGTTTTTCTTTTTATCCTTTATTGCTCTTTGGAATTATTTAACAATTATAAAATTTTTAAATCGAGACTAATGAATAAATTTTTACAAAAAAACTATCTTATAGTATCTATACTAAGCACTGTTATTTTATTTTTGTCCTTTAATTTTATAATCCAAAAAATCAATTTTAATTTGGGAGTTGATTTTACCTCTACCAAAACTTTTACTCTTTCAAGTGGTACTAAGAGAGTTATAGACGAAATAGAAGAGCCAATAAAAATTAATTTTGTATATAGCAGAGACTTGTCTAAAAATATTCCTATTATTCAAAATTACGCTAATCAAGTTCAAGGTCTATTAAACAGATATTCAGATCTAGCTTCAGGTAAAATTGAATTAAACTTTATTGAACCAGAACCTTATTCAGATGATGAAGATTATGTAAATAGATATGGTGTGCAGGGTTTTCCTATAGATCAAGAAGGGTCCAAAGTATATTTTGGATTAATTGCTTCAAATACAACAGATGACATAGAAACTGTTCCCTTTTTTGATCCCTCAAAAGCTGGCACATTAGAAAAACAATTGACTGACATTGTATACAAACTTAATAGATCAAAAAAACCAATGATTGGTTTTTTATCATGGGTGGACACTACACCACCAATGATGCCAAATAATCAGCTTGGACAAGGAGAATATACGATACTTGAGGAGCTTAGTTATTTTTATGATTTTGAGTTTTTAGACACAGACGTAGAGAGTTTTGAAGGTATAGACTTATTAATAGTTTATCACCCCTCTGACATTAGTGACAAAACTGAATATGCAGTTGAACAATTTATCTTGAATGGGGGAAAATCAGTTATTTTTGTTGATCCATTTTTTGAGAAAAATGACCATTCAAATAAATCATCAAATTTAGAAAATGTCTTAAAAACCCTCAATATTAACTATAATAGCAATGTTATTTTAGATGGTGCTCAAGCCACAAGACTGCAAACACAACAAAACATAACTGAAAATACATCTTTGCAAACTATGTTGAAATTGAATTGGCCTGAAGTCAGAGGACAGTTCATTAATCAAGCTGAAGAAATTGGAGACGGTTTATCTTTAATTAGACTTGTGTCTCCAGGTGGTCTTTCCCCATTAAATGATGAAAGTGAAATTTCTTACACTCCTATTATGTCCTCCAGTGAGGTAACAATGGATCTACCTATGAAAGAGGTACATGATCCAATTAAGCTCATTAATAATTTTCAGCCAACAGGAATTAGCTATGACTTTGGAGTAAAATTAAATGGTATCGCAAAAAGTAATTTTAATGATTTCGAATTTAAAAATGATAATCATTTAGAAACATCCTCAAAAAATATAAATGTGGTAGTTTTCAGTGACGCTGATTTTATAAGAAATGCCTTTTGGGCAAGAATTCAAAAGTTTTTAGATACCAATGTAATAGAGGCAACATCTGATAATGGAAGTTTAGTTACAAATGTATTTGACTCAATGACAGGTTATGACGAATTTATTGATCTGAGAAACAAAGAGGCTCCATTTAGACCGTTTGTTGTAGTTCAAAAACTTCAAGCAGAAGCTGAGCAGATGTATCTAGGACAGGAACAGCAATTACAAGCTCAGCTTGATAATACATTAAATCAAATTCAAAATTTATCAGGCGGTAGAGATGTAGAAAGTGTCAATTTATCTGACAAACAATTAATGGAATTAGCAAATTTTCAATTACAAGTAGAAAATACTCGTAAACAACTAAGAGAAGTTAGAAGAAATTTAAGTAAAGACATAGATCGATTAGCAAATCAAATAAACATATTAAATACTTTTTTAATCCCTGTACTTTTAATTCTACTAATGTTTTTTATTCCAAGACAACTCGGTATCAGAAAAAGAAAAAGCAGATAAATGTATATTAAAAATTTAAAAATCTTGGTTTTACTATCTTTTGGATTTTTAATTATTGCTCTTGGTATGTATTTTGATGGCAAAAATATCTCTAATAATTCATCATCTGAAGTATTGTTTCCTAGTTTTGATGAAGTTTTACCAGAAATTGCATACATTGAATTTTCTAATCAAAATGGAAGATCTGTTATTGAAATCATTGATAATCAATGGCTTATTTCAAGCTCAAATAATTTTCCCGCAAATACTGAGCTTTTAAGTAGGTTTTTTATTCAACTTCGTGAAGCAAATATTTTAGATGCTAAAACTAATCGCGAAGATCTTTTATACAAATTGGGTCTAGATGATGAAAATAAAATTCAATTAATTTTAAAATCAAAAGACGATGAGGTCTTATATTCACTAGATATCGGTATTTATAATTACAATATCCCAGGATCTTACATAAAAGCTACTGACTCCAATCAATCTTATTTAGTATCTACTAACTTAACTGCTGATGTATCTGATTTCTATTGGGTACCCACCGATTTAATAAATATTGGTAAATCTCAAATCAAATCAATTCAAATTTATAATCAGAATATGATTAATTTAAGTATGAAAGAAGGAGAACTAGAACACACAAATTTAACCTCTCAATTTAATGAAATTGATAATGATAAAATTATTGATGCTCAAAATATATTAACTGATCTTCAACATAATGGCTTTATACTTAAGTCAGAATTACCTAACTCTCCGGACTTAAAAACTAGGTTTACACTCAATAATGGAACTGTAATATTTGTAAATTTTTATGATATAGAGGGTAAAGGTGTTCATGCTACTTTTGATTGGAATTATGTCGATGACAAAGTTCAAATATCAAAGTTTATAGATCCATTGCTAGATGGAAATCAAATACAAGTTAGTTCGATTGCTTTTTTATATAATTTTGCTTTTAGCGTTCCTCAAATATTTTTTGATACATTGAATATAAAATTAAGAGAAAAAACCGAATAATTATTTAATTTCTCCAATTTCAAACTTCATTTGATGTTTATAAATTTGTAATGGATTTAATTGCGTTGAAGGAAATTTTCGATTATTGGGTGCGTTTGGAAAACCCTGAGTTTCAAAACACATACCTTGATATTTTTTAATTTTAATACGATTACTGGAATATTTTAAATGCTGACCAGTATAAAATTGAACACCAGGTTGATTTGAAAAAATTTTTAGGGATATATTGCTTTTTGGTGATTGTATTTTAGCTACAAACTTAGAATTCTTTTTTATAATGAAATTTTCATCAAATCCCTTGAATTTATAAGTAAATTTATCGCGTATCCTAGTTGATTTTTTAAAATCAAAACGTGTTCCTTTTACATTCATTACCCTACCGGTAGGTATATTTTCAGAGTCATTTTCTAAGTACTGATTTGAATTGATTTGGACGTGGTGATCAAAAATATCTTTTTTAATTTTATCTAAATTCCAATAGGCGTGATTTACCAAATTAACGTGAGTAGTTTTTGATGTTTGTGCACTTATATTGATTTTGAGAGTCGAATTTGCAATTGAGTAATCACAACTGGAATATAATTCTCCTGGGAAACCCTGATCTTTATCTGGTGATATACAATAATAGCTAATATGAGATTTGGAGAGGCTCTTAACTTGCCAAATTTTTGAGTCAAACCCTTTTTTACCACCATGTAGTATATTTTTTCCCTCATTTTTAGTTAATTTGTATTTTACTCCTTTGATCTGAAATTGAGCTTTTTTTATTCTATTTGCATACCTGCCACATGTTGCGCCTAAGTAATTTTTATTATTTTTATATGATGAGATATTTCCTAAATTTAGAATTAAATTGATTTTTTTCTTTTTATAAAAAACTTCAAATAATGTTGCACCAATATTGAGAGTCTTAACTCTTAAAAACTTATTTTCAATTGTGTGTGATTTAATCATTAATGATTAAATTTTTGAAATATTCTCTAAAACTTTTTTTGTTACTTCTTTTAATCTTGGAATAGTTGAATTGATTAATTTAATACGGTCATAAGTATTTGGATCTTTTGCAATTTCCTCTCTTAAAGTATCGCCGAAAGTTTTTCTGAGTTCAGTGCCGATATTAAACTTACAAACATTCGTTGTATTTGCTATCGTTCTTTTAAGTGTATCGTCGATACCGCTACTTCCGTGAAGCACCAATGGTACTTCGGTTAAGGTTTCTATCTTCTTTATGACTTGCATATCAATAGAGGAGGATTTGTTTGTCTGTAAGTGTACGTTTCCAGCACTGATGGCCATTGCATCACATTTGGTTAATTCAGCAAATGTCTTCGCTTCTTCTGGATCTGTGCTTTGTGACTTAGCACCATCATTGTAACCAACAAATCCAATTTCTCCCTCAACGGAAATATTTTGTTTATGAGCTAATTCAACGATTTCACTTGTTTTATCAACGTTTTCATTAAGTGAAAGCTTGGATCCATCAAACATTACAGATGTGAATCCGTTGTCAATTGCCTGTAAACACTCTTCTTTCGTATAGCCATGATCTAAATGACAAACTATTGGACTAGATGACTGCTCAGCCAAGTATCTAAACATTTTACCTAAAACTGGTAGAGGTGTATTTGCTCTACAGCCTGGTCCTGCTTGAAGAATGACAGGTACCTTGAGCTCTTCGGCTGTTTCTGCATAACATCTTGCATCTTCCCAACCTAATACTACTAATCCTGCAACGGCATAATTATTTTTTTTTGCTTCTTGTAAAACTTCTGAGAGGCTAGCTATCGTCATTTATATTTTGCTATCATATCCTTAATACCTGGGATTGTTTCTAATTGGTAAGCATGAGTTTTTTGGAAAGATTGAATAAGTGATCTTTGAGAAAGACCTACTAGGATTGTAAAATAATACATCTCATATCCTGGGGCAACCACACATGGATGATATCCTTTATTAATTGCAATAGTAGAGCCATTAAAAAGTTGATAACCGTGACCCTCTTTTTCATCTTCTGATTGCATAATTTGAACACCAAAACCATGTCCTGGTTTAAATCGATAATTATAAACTTCATCATGACGAGTTTCTTGAGGGAGATCATCTGTGTCGTGTTTGTGAGGAGGGAAGCCTGACCACCCTCCAGCGCCAACAGTATATAATTCATTTACTAATAATCGACCAACTTGATCATGATGTTTCGCACCTAAGATATGTTTAATTTTTCTGTGAGTTTTAGTATCGTCTGAGCCGTATTGAACAACATCTAGTTCTTCTTTTAAAACGAGAAATGGCTCTAATTTTTTTTCATAAATTCCACCAGCTATGAAACACTCAGAGGAGTCAGATAAACAAGTAATTTTACATTTTGAATTTGTAGGAATATAACTACCCTCAGGTTCACCATCCCATACGTCAGTTGTTCTTTTTCCAATATGTCCTAACTTATTATCCTCCACGGTAATCTCGACGATACCTGTTGCTGGAACTACGCTACTTTCATGTTTTGATAGTTGGTATTCATAGGACTCACCTTTTTTTAAATTGATAATATTAAAATAAACTAAAGGTACTGTTTTATTTGTTTCTCCAAATAAAGCTTGATTTTTATTATCTGAATAAGGGATGTGCATCTATAACTCCTTTTGATTTTGGTTAATAAATTTTTCTAATTCCTGATTATTGGGCATAGCTGAGGAACATCCTACTCTTGTTACAACTATTGCAGCATTTGCGGAACCCCGAATTACTGCATCCTCTAAACTAAGGCCATTGTATAGGGAGCTTATAAAACCTCCATTGAATGCGTCGCCTGCACCGGTAGGTTTAATAGCTTCGACATTAAATGTCCCGTGTTGGCTCTCATTTTCTTTAGTAAATACTTTGGATCCCTCTTCGCCCATTTTATAGATAATCACTGATGGTTTTTTTTTAATATACACTTTTGCTAATTCAAGTCCATTTGTGGAATTATCAGCCACATTAAATTCTAAGTCGTTTCCAATGATAATATCCATTTCATTCATAATTTCCTTGTAAACATCAGATTTGATTGTATCAGACTCCCAGTTGTAAGGCCGATAATCAAGATCGATTATTAATGGTATTTTGAGATCTGAAGTTAGTTTTGAGGCAACAAAAACAGCATTCCTTGAAGGTTCACCAGAGAGTGCAGTTCCAGAGATGAATACAGCAGAGTAATTATTGAAATTAATTTTATTAATATCATCATTATTAAGTTGCAGATCACAAGGATTACTTCTGTAAAGAATAGATTGGTTATTTTTTAAAATAGTTTCAACAACAGCTATTTGTGTTTGAAATGATTTATTGACTTTTCTGCAGTGTTCTACACCAACTTTGAATTCATTAAGTTTGTTAATTATGTATTCTCCGATTGCATCGTCAGATATACAAGTAAGTAAATCAGTGCTGACACCCAAGTTCGATAGAGCAACACAAGTATTTGCCGCCGAGCCCCCTAAATGAGAAGAAAAGTTATTTACATCGGAGATTTTTGTACCGGGTGGCTCTGGATAAATATCTAATCCTGCTCTCCCTATTACAAGAATTTTTTTTGTATTATCAAATTTCATTTAATGAAAATTAAGTCTAGAGGAATTATTGTAATTACTTAAGAATTTTTTGTATTTCCTCTAGTGAAAAATAATCTGCCTTCTTAAAAGTAGTCTTTATCTCTTGGGGTGTTTTGGTGTCTGCTGCCTTCATTGTTGATTGAATAATATCCAAAACGTGTAACGATAATTCTCCGCTACATCTGTGTTCAAGTTCATTATCAATACAGTATGCCATTTCAGCTAATCCGACACCACGGTAGTTCGCATTAGTTGGCGACTCATTAGCCCTACCGCTATGAGATGTAATATTAATTTTACCAAGGGGCATATCATTAGTTTTGTGCTCTTGCCAAACACCACTATCATCAGTACTTGTGTATACTGAGCCTCCAAACATATTTGGATCAGGCACAATCATAGAACCTTTATCGCCGTAAAGCTCTATGTGATTACGTTGGTGAGCTACAACATCAAACGATAAAGTTATTTGAATTAAAGCCCCATTATGAAATTCTAAATTAACTAAATAGCTAGTTTGACATTCCACATCAAACTCCTGATCTTTTTTTGGGCCTATGCCTATCACTCTTTTATCGAAAACTTTGGTAGAAATACCATGAACACTTTTAGCAGGGCCAAGTAAATTTACTAAAGCTGTTAAATAGTATGGTCCCATATCTATAACTGGGCCACCTTCATTATTTGCAAACCACGGTTCAGGATTGGGATGATAAGATTGAACTCCTGGATAAGCAAAAATAGCATTTCCAAGCCGAATATTTCCAATTTTATTATCGTTTATTAATTCAATAGATTTTTGAATTCCACCACCTAAAAAAGTATCAGGAGCATTACCAATGTATAAGTTTTTACTTTTAGATAATTTTAAGAGATTTTCACCATCTAAAAAATTTACAGCCATTGGTTTCTCACTATAAACATGTTTACCGCTCTCCAGCGAATTTTTTGCTACCTCGTAATGAGCCTTTGGAATAGTTAAATTTAAAATAATATCAACTTCACTATCATTTAATATTTCATCAACAGAACAAGAGTTTATATTATAAGTTTCGGCACATTTTTTAGAATTTTCATGATTAATATCAGCACATTTAATTATGCGAAAATTATTAAAATAATCATGCCCTCTAAAATATGTTTCAGAAATATGACCACATCCTATTAAGCCAACATTAAAGACTTTGTTCATAAATATGAATTATTTGTCTAGGCCGCACATATTGATGTATTTTATTTCAATAAAATCATCAATTCCATACTTTGAGCCTTCTCTGCCAAGACCAGACTCTTTTATTCCTCCAAATGGTGCCTCTGCTTTTGAAGTTAATCCAGTATTGACTCCAACCATACCGTATTCAAGTGCCTCAGCAACTCTCCATATTCTTCCGATATCTCTAGAATAAAAATAGGATGCAAGTCCATATGGTGAGTTATTTGCAAGTTTAATTACTTCTTTTTCATCTTTAAATTTGTAAATTGGAGCCACTGGTCCAAATGTTTCTTCAGTTGTAATTTTCGCTTCTGGTGCGACTTCAGTTAGGATTGTAGGCTGATAAAAGTTCATTCCCAAAGAATGCTTAGATCCACCAATTGCAACTTTTGCCCCATATTGTAATGCATCTTGGACGTGCTCCTCTACTTTACTTAAAGAGTGCTCATCAATCATGGGTCCAGAGGCATTTTCCTCATTTAAACCATCTCCTACTTTTATTTTAGAAACAGCATCAACAAATTTTGAACAGAACTCATCGTGAACTTTTTCTTGGACATAAATTCTATTTGCACAAACACAAGTTTGTCCCGTATTTCTAAATTTGCTTTGGATTGCACCGGCAACTGCATCATCAATATTTGCATCATTAAATACAATGAAGGGTGCGTGACCACCAAGTTCCATTGAGACTTTCTTTACAGTTCCAGAGCATTTCTGTAAAAGTATTTTTCCAATTTCTGTTGAACCTGTAAAAGATAATTTTCTAACAATTGGATTTGTGGCTAATTCCTCTCCGATTTCAGAGGCCTTTCCTGTAATTACATTTAAAGTACCTTTTGGGAAGCCTGCCTCCTCAGCCAAAACAGCTAGTGCAAGTGCAGAATAAGGAGTTTGACTTGCTGGTTTAATTACAACTGGGCACCCAACAGCTAAAGCTGGTGCACATTTTCTTGTAATCATAGCATTAGGGAAATTCCATGGGGTAATGGATGCCACTACACCAACTGGTTGCTTCAAAACAACAATTCTTCGATCGGTCATGGGATCTGGAATTGTATCTCCATAAACCCTCTTGGCTTCTTCGGAGAACCATTCTACAAAAGAGGCTCCATAGCCTATTTCTCCACGTGACTCATTTATTGGTTTTCCTTGTTCAACTGTCATGATTTGAGCTAATTCCTCTTTATTTTCAATCATTAAATCAAACCATTTTCTGAGTATTTCTGATCTTTGACGTGCAGATTTTGCCCTCCATTCAGGCCAAGCATTATTTGCAGCTTCTATAGCATTTCTAGTTTCAGATGTTCCGCACTTAGGGACAGTGCCGATCTCTTTCAAGTTAGCTGGATTGTTAACAGATATTGTCTCACCTGAGTCGGCATCAACCCATTCACCGTTAATGAAGCACTTATCTCTATAAAATTTTGAGTCTTTAATTTCCATAAATATTTATAACAGTTTTAATTCTTATTCTACAGTGGCAATTTTACCACCTACAGGGATCGTATCTCCCTCTTGTGCAATTATCTCTGTTAATTTTCCATTAACTGTTGAAGGTATCTCAGCAGCTGTCTTATCAGTCTCAACCTCGCAAAGGATATCTCCCTCTTTAATTTCATCTCCGACTTTTTTAAGCCACTTTACTACTTTTCCCTCGTCAACAGTTTCTCCAAGGGATGGCATTATTATTTCCATAATTATTCTCCTTTTAGTTTTTTTATAACCTCATTTACAATTAGTTCCACTGATGGAATTGTATTATCTTCGAGTATGTCGGCACTTGGTAATGGTACATGTGGTGTAGTTACTCTAGTGACAGGACCTTTTAAATTTTTAAAACAATGTTCTGAGATTAAAGATGATATTTCCGCTCCCCATCCACAAAGTCTTGGATTTTCTTCTACTGTCAAAACATGACCAGTCTCGATTACAGATTTTTTTATTGTTTGTAAATCTAGGGGCACTAGAGATCTCAGATCGATTACCTTTGCATTAATATCGTGTTTGTCTTTCAAAATTAATGCAGCCTCTTTTGCTCTTTGTGCCATTAAAGCTAAACCAATAATAGTAATATCTTTTCCCTCGTGAAGCATATTAGCTTCCCCGATAGGAATGGATATATCAGTTTGTTCAATTTCTTCTTTAAATGCATAAAGTGATTTATGTTCATAAAATATAACGGGATCAGGGTCCTTTACAGCACTATCCATCAAACCCAACACGTCACTAGGGCAGCTTGGTGCGACTACTTTTAAACCTGGTATCATCATAGACCAATTCTCTAAACTTTGAGAATGTTGTGCACCAAATTTTGATCCTCCACCATTTGCAGTCCTAATGACCAATGGAATGTTGATTTGGCCATCTGACATATATCTAGTTTTAGCAATTTGATTTGCCACAATATCCCAACAAACAGCTAAAAAATCTGAAAACATTATTTCTGCTATTGGTCTTAAGCCTGTCATTGCTGCGCCCATAGCTGCACCTAAAATCGCCTGTTCTGAAATTGGTGCATCCATGACTCTCTCTTTACCAAACTCCTCTAAAAGACCAACCGTCGCTTTAAATACTCCACCCGCAGCACCTACGTCTTCACCAATAAAGAAAACTTTTTGATCCTTTCTCATGGATTGAGCTATAGCGAGTGAAACACTTGCTCTGTATGTTAATTGTGCCACTCAGAACCTCCATTAGCCCATACATCAGTATATATTTCTTTAATTTCTGGAATTGGAGAAGCCATGGAAATTTCAGTTGCTTTTTCAACTTGATCTTTAATTTTCTCCTCAATTTCAGAAATTATTTTTTCATTGATATTAAAATCTAATAACTTTGCTCTGTAATTTTTTATTGGGTCTTTGTTTTCCATCCAGTCTTTTACTTCCTCATCAGGTCTGTACTTACCTGGGTCAGCTCTTGAATGCCCACTATGTCGATAAGTCTTTGCTTCAATTAAACTTGGACCTTTACCCTCTCTTGCTTTTGAAATAGCTTTTTCTGCTGTTCTAAGCATTTCATCAGCATCATTTCCGTCCACAATAATTTTATCTAAATTGTATGCACCTGCTCTATCAGCAGCTGGGTGCTCAACAGCAGTAACTTCATGAATTGGTGTATATTCCATGTATAAATTATTTTCACAAACAAACACTATGGGTAAATTCCATATTTTTGCCATGTTCAATGCCTCATGGAATGCTCCGATATTCGTAGTACCGTCTCCAAAAAAGCAAACGCTTACCTCATTTGTTTTATTATATTTTGATGCTAAAGCAGTTCCATTGGCTATAGTTAAATGAGCACCTATAATAGCATATGAACCCATAACTCCTTTATCTACATCTGTAAGGTGCATGGATCCTCCTTTACCTTTCATCAAGCCACACTGTCTACCCATTAATTCTCCTAAAACTCCTTCGATTGAGGATCCTCTTGCGAGTGTATGTGCGTGCCCACGGTATGTGCAAAATGTATAATCGCCTTGTTTCAAGGCGACTCCAAAGGCACCTGCAATAGCTTCCTGACCCAGAGCTAAATGGCTAGTACCTTTGATAAGATTTTGAAGAAAAAGATCATATGCTTTTTTTTCGACTAACCTTAATTTCAGCATCATTTCCCATAATCGAAGTCTTTTCTCTTCTCCTATATCGTCATTTAATTTATCTACCATTAATATTTATTAGCAATAGGTAGATCTTCAGCAGGGAACAAGGAAATTACTTGGCATCCTTTATCAGTAACAATCAATTCTTCTTCAATTCTTGCAGCAGAATAACCATCTTTTGCAGGACAATAAGTTTCAAGGGCAAAAACCATTCCTTCTTTAATTTCATCGGGTGAGTCCATTGAAACCAATCTACTGATTATTGGCCTTTCATGAATTGCCAAACCTAAGCCATGTCCAAACTGTAATGCGAATGCTGACATTTCATTTGCAAAACCAAATTCCTCAGCCTTCGGCCATACTGATGCAATTTTATCTGTAGAAACCCCAGGTTTAACAAGTTCAATAGCTTTGTCTAGCCACTCTCGACACTGCTT
>CABZPR010000010.1 GCA_902527545.1 uncultured Alphaproteobacteria bacterium | reverse complement strand
TTGTTCTCATTGGAAAAAATGGTGGTTTTATTAAAAAGATTTCAATTAGAGATCTTAAATCTATTCTAAATCAAATAAAATAATGACTTTAATTGTTATTATAAAAATTTTAGCGATAATTATCTTACTCTTATTATCAGCACTTTCCTCTGGTTCAGAAACTGCTTTAACTGCAGTATCAAAACAGCGAGCTCATAGACAAAAAGATAAAGGGGCTAAAAATGCAAATTTCATTTTAAAAATTAAAGAATTCAAAGATGAATTTATTACGGGAATCTTACTTGCAAATAACCTATTTAATATTTTAGCTACAGCTTTAATGACAGAATTACTTGTTTCAGAATTTGGTGGTTTAGGAGTTTCCGTTGCTACAATTTTTATGACATTAATGATTGTTATATTTTCTGAAGTTACTCCTAAAATTTTTGCAATCAACAAACCGATGACTTTTGCACTAAAAGTTTCTAAGTTTTTTTACTTTTACACAAAATTAATTAAACCAATTTTAAATCTTATTAATAAAATTTCTAACAAAATTATTAAATTAATTGGATTAAATTTAAATGCCGACCAATCAAAAATTATAGAAGAGGAGTTTGAAGGAGCTGTACAACTGCGAAAGCAATACTCAAAAGAAGGTGAATATGAAGCTGACTATATGAGCAATATTCTTGAGTTAAAAAAATTAAAAGTTGATGAGTTAATGACTCACAGAAATGAAATTCTATTCATTAATTTAGATGATCCCTATAAACAAAATTTTAAAGCAATAAGTTCATCAACATTCACAAGAATACCAGTTATTAAGGGAAATTTTAATAATCTGATTGGTATTATAGATATAAGAGATTTTTTAAAAGACTCCTCTTTTGAGGAGTCAAATGAAAGTATTGAAAAAAATACTTTTCAACCCGTTTTTATTCCCCAAAACAAACTTGCAATGAAACAACTTATTGATTTTAAATCTTCTAGAGAACATATGGCTTTAATAGTAGATGAATATGGAGAAATACAAGGCTTAATTACATTAGAGGATATTATTGAAGAAATAATTGGAGAAATTTTTGATGAAACTGACACTGATGAAACATATCTAGAGAAAATTGACTCTAATAATTATTTATTTAATGGAAACGCTAGTTTAAGAGAAATTAATAGAAGTCTAGATATTAATTTACCTGATCAATTTGTAACATTATCAGGCTTAATTCATGATTTAGCAAAAGAAATCCCTAAAGTTGGAAAGGTTTTCTTTATTGAAGATGTGAAATTGCAAATAATCTCTAGATCAATTAATAAAATTAATAAAGTTAAGTTATCTATTTGATATTTTTATTTCTAGAGAGTGTAGGCCAGATTTAAAAACCGGTTCTAATTTTTTATGTATTTTTCTATGAATATCTATTTTATTCAGATTATTTTTATTCAATATTCTGAGTTCAACATGAGTTAACATGTTGTACGTATTTTCAACACCAACATGTCCCATATGTTTGTCACTGTTATCAATAATTTCTAAAATTTCAAATTCATTAATATCTTGTAAAAGTATTTCAATATTATTTAAATTCATAATTAAATCTTAAATGAATAAAAAAAATAAAATAGAAAATTTATGCAATCATCCAAATTGTAAAGAGAAAGGTGTTTATAAAGCACCTTTAGACTATGATAATTTAGTTAATTATCAGTGGTTTTGTATTGAACATATTAAAGAGTTTAATAAAAAGTGGAATTACCATAAGAAAATGGACGCAAATGAAATTGAAAATGATATTCGTTTTGACACCATCTGGAGAAGACCGACAAGCTCTTTTGGATCGGGGAGAAAATTTTATAATTTTACAATCAATGGAGAGGATATGGGCACATTTGATAACACTGCTGGATTTCAACCTCAATCAAATAAATTGTTAAAATCCCTCAGTATTTTAAAATTAGATATAAATACAGACTTAAAATTGATAAAGAAGAGGTACAAAGAACTAGTTAAAGAGCATCATCCAGATGTAAAGGGTGATAGTAAAAAAGTTATTGATAAATTTAGAGAAATAGTAGAAGCATATAACTACTTAATTGAAAGATACAAAAAATGAATAAAATCGAGGCTCTTAAAAAAAAGGATAATTTACAAATTTCTGAAGTATCATCCAAGGAAGTCTTTGGCATTCAAACAGATATAAAAGTTCCAAAATTTAATGAAGTAAGTGAATATTGCCCTAAATTAGATACAAACTATGTATTTGACGAGAGTACAACAATTGCTATTTTGCTTGGTCTAAAATTCAATAAACGAGTTTTCTTACAAGGCTTGCATGGAACTGGGAAGTCTTCTCATATTGAACAAGTTTGTGCGAGATTAAACTGGCCATGCATAAGAGTTAATTTAGATAGTCATGTATCAAGAATTGATCTTATTGGAAAAGATGCAATAGTTTTAAAAGATAACAAACAAGTAACAGAATTTCAGGAAGGTATTCTTCCTTGGGCATTTCAAAATAACATTTCTTTAGTTTTTGACGAATACGATGCTGGTCGACCAGATGTAATGTTTGTTATTCAAAGAATACTTGAAGCTGAAGGAAAGTTAACACTTCTTGACCAAAGTAAGGTGCTCTCACCTCATCCATATTTTAGGCTATTCGCTACTGCTAACACAGTAGGTCTTGGGGATACCTCTGGGATTTATCATGGAACAAATCAGATCAATCAAGGTCAAATGGATAGATGGAATATAGTTGCAAAATTAAACTACCTTGATGAGGATAAAGAAATAGAAATTATTTCAAAAAAAGTTTCTGCAAATAATGAAGAGAAGAAAATAATAGGTTCTATGGTTCAAATGGCAAATTTAACAAGAAAAGGTTTTGAACAAAAAGATATATCTATTGTCATGAGCCCTAGAACTGTAATTATGTGGGCAGAAAATTATAAAATTATTAAAGATATTAAAAATTCTTTGAAGTTTACTTTTTTAAACAAATGTGACGAAAGTGAGATAGATATTTATAAAGAGTATTTTCAAAGAACCTTTGCAATTGATATTTAATTGTCCGAGAAACAACTAAATACTCCCAAGCAAATTTCAAATACACTCAATTCTGTTAATAAAACTTTATCAGAAAACAAAGAATTAAAAATAAATGTAAATTCAAATATCGTTTTAGAGAAAGATAATACTTTAAACCTTCCATCAGTCTCAAATATTTTCAATTACGAGGACATGCGTGGTGCAGCAGACTCATTCGCTCTTAAGAAAAAATACCATGATGAAAAACTGTTAAACCAAATAACATCTAAAAATATAGATATTAGAGAAGAAATTATTTTCTTAGAGCGTTTACGATATGAGACATATGGCTCAAAACCCTTCAAAGGTATAATAAAAAATATTGAGAATAAATGGTTTAAAAGATTAGAGGTATTAAAATTAAAAAAACAAAAAGATTCTAAAGATTTATTTTATTTTACCTTAACGCATTTTTTCATTGATTTAGTAAACAGTAAAATGTGGAAATCAAATAATAATCATTTAAAGAATATAACTTCTAAAGACAACATATCAGAATTTTATAACGCACTTCAAAAATTATCTTTGAATATTCAAGACCAAAAAGAATATTTAAACTTATCAGTAGATTTACTTAGAATTATTTTTCCATCGGTTGAGAATGAAAGCCAACCAGATGATAAAGATCTCGATGAGGGAAATGATGAAGAGGATTTCAATCAACAACAAAACCAAGAAGAAAATCAAGCCCAAAAACCTGAAGAAAGCCAATTAGAAGAAAATATGCATACTCCAGAAAATGACTCAGATAATAGTCAATCTAGTGTTCAAGGAGAAGAAATTGATATTGAAATCTCAGACCAACAAATTGAAGATATATTTAAGTCAATTGATAGTTATAGGAACCTTAATCAAAATTATAAAGCAGCTACAAATCAATATGACGAAATTATAGAAGCAATTAAACTATGTGATCATGAAGAGTTAGTGGCCCTAAGAAGGCAACTCGATGAAAAATGTGATTTATATCAAAAGCAAATATCAAGATTAGCAAATAAATTATATCGAAAACTTCAATCAAAACAAAATAGGTCATGGAATTTTGATTTAGATGAGGGTGTTCTAGATACTTCAAAACTTACCAGGGTTATAACTAATTCAAATAGTTCTCTCTCTTTTAAAAAAGAAAAAGAAATTAAATTTGAAGATACAACCGTAACTTTGTTAATTGATAATTCAGGATCAATGAGAGGAAAACCTATTATGATAGCTGCTTTAACAACTGATATGATAGCCGCTACTTTAGAAAAATGTAAAATCAAAGTTGAAATTCTTGGTTTTACAACAAAAGCATGGAAAGGTGGAAAAACTCGAGAGCATTGGCTTAAAAATGGAAAGCAGAAAAATCCTGGAAGACTTAATGACCTAAGACATATTATTTATAAATCTGCTGACCAAAACTCAAAAAAATCTAAAATAAATTTAGGCCTAATGTTAAAAGAGGGTCTTTTAAAAGAAAATATTGATGGCGAAGCACTTCTTTGGGCTAGTTCTAGAATTTCAAAAAGGCCTGAAGGTAGAAAAATACTAATTGTTATATCTGATGGCGCCCCCGTAGATGACTCAACACTGTCTGTAAACAATAGTAATTATTTAGAAAAACACCTAAAAAGTACTATTCTTGCGATTGAAGAGAAATCAAACATTGAACTATTAGCAATCGGTATAGGTCATAACGTAGGTCAGTATTACAGTAAAGCAATTACCATTCATGATGTAGAAGAGTTAGGTGGAATTATGTTTGAAAAAATAGAGTCATTATTCGACTAAATTAGACAAAATTTTATTCTTATACTCTTCAAATCTATCATCATTTATAGATGATCTTATTTCTTCAAAAAACTTATTCATAAACCATATATTGTATATTGATAGAATGGTCATACCGAGCATCTCATTAGCTTTAAACAAATGATGTATATAAGATTTTGAAAATTTATTTATTTCCTGTAATTCACATCCTTCATCAATACTAGAATGATCGTCTTTAAATTTTGAGTTGTTTAAATTAATTCCTTTACTACTAAGTTTTGACATCATAATACCATGTCTAGCAATCCTTGTAGGTGATACACAATCAAATGTGTCATATCCAGAACTTACACCATGCAAAATATCATCTAGTCCTCCAATTCCTAGAATATGAATAGGTTTGGATTTATCTATATAATTTTCACAGATAGAAAAGATATCGTACATCTGATTTTTTGTACTCCCCAAAGAGCCACCTATTGCAAGTCCATCAAAATTTTTTGAGCATGTTTCTTCACAAGCAATCTTTCTTAAATCCTCATAAACACCACCTTGTATTATACCATACAGCGACTGTTTTCCTGAGGAACCAAAGGTTGAGTTATACTTTTTAAATTTTGAGTCGAAAGAATTTATACATCTTTCTGCCCAGCGATGACTCATATACAAAGACTTTTCTGTATATTTTTTTGAGACATTAAAGGGCGTACATTCATCTAAGACAAAAATCAGATCAGCGCCAAAGTCACGTTGTAATTCAATTGATCTCTCAGGTGATAAGAATACTTTATCTCCATTTATATAATTTCTAAATGATGCACCATCCTCAGTTATTTTTATGAGAGATTTTCTCTTTGCATTATTGTTTTTTCCTTTAATTTCCTCTGAAACTGATCCATATCCTAGTGAAAATATCTGATATCCCCCACTATCAGTCATCATAGGTCCATTCCAATCAGTAAAACTCTGTAAACCCCCTTTTTTTGATATGATCTCTGGACCCGGTTGAAGCATTAAATGGTATGTGTTTGAAAGAATAATTTGTGTTCTTGCTAATTTTAATTGTGAGGGGAGTACAGATTTGACAGTGGCCTTAGTACCACAAAAAATAAATGAAGGTGTATTGATTTTACCATGTGATGTATTAATTAATCCAAGTCGAGCATTTGATAATTTTGACTTTTTTTTTACTTGAAAAAAATTAGTCAAGTTTAGATGGCAAAAAGATCTTCGCTAAATAAATAAATATTGTGTCAAATAGACTTAATAGAATTCTAAGTAAATAAATACCTATTCCATAAGAAATAATTAGGTCAAATAAAGGCACTGGGTTAGAAGATAAGACATTAAATGCAAGAACACTAAATATAATATTATCAATAAATTGCGATACAATTGTTGATGCATTATTTCTAAACCAAAGGTTAGTATTTTTATTTTTTAAATAAGAAAATATAAAAATATCAATTTTTTGACTTATAAAAAAAGCACAAATACTTCCAACTATTATTGGAAACTGTGGAAGGAAGATAGTCATAATTGACTCATGCATACCATAACTCCAAGACCATGCAGGATGCTCATCAGGATTAATTGGAGCCATAGATATTGTTAAAAACATAAGTACCGTTGAAAATAAGTATGCTGCGATACCTAGGTATATACATTTAGTTGCAGATTTTTTATCAAAATACTCATTCAATATGTCAGTACAAAGAAATATAGAAATAAACAAAACAGTTCCTAGGGCCATAGGTTCAGGAAAGAAAGGAAAGTCTACAACTTTAAGAACTTGAATATTAGCTAATATGATTGCAATCGCTACATAAACATAAATACCTGTCTTTCCGAAGAACTTAAGTGAGAGTAAAATTGAAAGATAACAAAATATGATTTGAAATAACCAGATAATAACAACTGAGGAGTTATTTAAGTTATTTGATAAATTTAAAAATAATTCTTGAAACATTTAGCTAGCTTTTTTGCTAACGTTTTTTTCGATTTGTTTTTTGATTTTTAAGGCTTTATCAGTTAAAGATCGTGAGCTGGTTTTATTTAAATATTGATCTAAACCACCATGTTTATCTATGGTTCTAAGTGTAGATGAGGCTATTTTTAGTCTAAATTTTCTTTGTAAAGACTCGCTAAATAGAGTGACACTGTTTAAATTAACCATAAAACGCCTTTTAGACTTAATATTAGAATGGCTGACGTTATGACCAGTTTGGTGTTTTTTTCCAGTAATATCGCAAGATCTAGACATGAAATGAGTTTATAATACAAAAGTCCCTTTTTTACAATAAGTAATAGTTTCTTAGAGTTTTAGATGACTTATTGCATATTTTGGTCTGTACTTCTCTAAAAGTGGGTTAATCTCATCTTTTTTTTTCAATTTAGATTTATGAATTCCATTTTTAATCCAGAGCGAGTCTAATTTCATTTTTTTACCTCCTGCAATGTCATGCCACAATGAGTCACCAATAACTAATACCTTACTAAGATTTGAAATCCTCATTTTTTTAAAAATATCCTGATATATTGGTTCGTAAGGTTTTCCATATCTAAAGACAGTACCTCCTAAATCAGAGTATAACTCTGCTACTGTACCACCACTCATAGAAAGAGTATTTTTATTATGGACTAAGTAATCTGGGTTTGCACATAGTAGTGGAAGTTTATACTTCATAATTTTATCTAGATGTTCAGCAAAATCTAAAATAGATAATCCATCTTTTAGATCTGCAATCATAGCAAAATTTGCAGTTTCAACTTTTTTAGTGCAATCCAGATTGAAATACTTAATTTTTTGCTTTGATAACTCTAAAGGGTAACATTTTCTACCAAACTTTTTATAAATATCTTTTTTGATGTTATTTAATGCTATTTGTCCACTAGTAATACAGTAATCAAATAGTTTTTCACTAAAACCTAATCTTTTTAAATTTGCCTCTGATTGAATAGTGGGGCTAGCTGAATTAGAAATAAGAATAATTTTTTTATTTTCTAATTTAAGATACTCTAAACATTTTTCTGCTTCTATAAATTTTTTATGACCATTATGAAGAACCCCCCACTGATCAAATAAAAAATAGTCATATTTACTAACTACATTTTTAAGAGATGAAATATTTTTCAAGAGTACTGTCCAATTACCTCGGAGATACTTCTAAATCCTTGTTGTTGAATTAAATTCATCAAATCATAAGTCATTTTTTTTACATGGTAAGGACCTTCAAATGTAAAGCTACTATAAATCTGAATTAATGAGGCTCCTAATTTCATTTTTGTTAAGATATCATTAGCATCAAAAATACCTCCTACTCCTATAATTTTAATTTTTCCTGATGTCAGAGTATAAAAATCTCTTATTAATTCATTTGACTTAAGGAATAATGGTCTACCACTTACCCCTCCCTCTAACTTTTCATTAACCATCGATTTATTAATTGTTGTGTTAGTCAGTATTAGCCCATCAACATCATTCGCCAGTGAAATCAATGAAATATCCTTTTTATCCTGATCAGAAATATCTGGTGATATTTTGAATAAAATAGGGATTTTTGAGTTATTCTCATCTCTTAATCTATGGATATTTGTAACGATCTTTTCAAAATTTTGAGATTTAAGATTATCTCTCAATCCAGGTGTATTTGGTGAAGATAAATTGATCACAATGTAATCGCCAAGTCTATACAGTCTATCGAAAAGCTTTTTGAGATCATCTAAAATTTCTACGGTATCCTTATTATTACCGATGTTTATGCCAATGATTTTATCTTGGAAGTTTTCTTTTAGATTTGAGTTATTAATATTTCTTTCAAATACATCCATGCCTTTATTATTAAACCCTAAAGAATTTATTAATGCTTTTTGTTCAGGGAACCTATGAATTCTAGGTTTTGGGTTGCCTCTTTGCGGCAAAGGAGTCACTGTTCCCAACTCAGTAAAACTAAATCCTAAATTTAATATTGGATTTATAACCTCTGCATTTTTATCAAAACCTGCCGATAACCCTATAGGAGTTTTGAAAGTTCTTCCCCATATTGTTTGTTCAAGGATTTCTGTATTTTTACAAATAATTTTTGGATAAATGCCTAATTTGAGAGCTTTTATAGATATATTATGTGATAATTCTGGATCTAGCTTTTTGAGAATACGATGAGCTAAATTATACATTTAGCTTCGAGTTGAACAACTCCAGAGTTTTATCTTTTGTATAAATTTTAGTAAATGAGCCCAATCTTGGCCCATTCTCTTGACCAAAAACAACTTGATAAATAAGTTTAAAAAATTCTTTAATATTCTCTCTATAGACAGAATTTTTTCCGACACTAAAAATTGCAGTTTGAAATTCATCTGCATCAGCCGAAGGCTCTACATCTTTTAATTTAGACACAACTTCTTTAAGTATAATTAATTCTTCAGAATTTGGAATTTTAAAGTTTAAATTTGGTTGTATAAAGTCCCTAAAATAATTAATACCACAATCAATCATTCTATTAATAAGATCAGTTTCCGCTTTACTAAAATCAGATTGATAATTTTTTATTAAACCAAAAATCACATTAGAGTCCTCAGACTTGCAAACTGATATAATATTTAGAATTAAACTATAATTAATTTTAGATTTATATGATGGGTTTTCAGCTTTATGAATATGCCAAGCAGGGTTATCTGGGTTAAGATCGTCGGACTCTAATTTGTTAACATGCGATAAGTATTCATCGGTATTTTTAGGAATTACATCAAAATAAAGTTTCTTTGCAGTTGTTGGTCTCTGGTACATAAACATGGCCAAACTCTCTTCAATAGAATATTTGAGCCAATCATCGATGCTTATACCATTGCCTTTTGACTTACTAATTTTTTCTGCATTTTCATCGAGAAATAGCTCATAAATTAAATTTTCAGGAGGCTTAGAGCCGATTATCTTACATATCTTTGATGATAGGGTATAGCTCTCTGTTAAATCCTTGCCACACATTTCATAGTCCACACCGAAAGCAGCCCACCTCATTGCCCAATCAACTTTCCACTGAAGTTTACAATTGCCATCTAAAACTGATTTAGACTTCAATACATCGTCCTCATAATATGAAACATAAAATTCTTCATTATTAATTTCTTCAATTGGAACTTGCAATATTTTACCAGTTATTTCACTGATTGGAAAAAATGGACTATAAGATTTTCTTCTTTCTTCACCAAGTGTCGGAAGAACTACATTAATAATTTCGTCATAATTTTTTATAATTTTCTTTATTGTTTCATTAAACAATCCTGATTTATAAGCATCTGTTGAACTTTGAAAAGAAAAAGGCAAATTAAATCTATTTAAAAAATCTTTAAGTTTTGAATTATTATGTTCACCAAAACTATTAAACAACTCAAATGGATCTGGGACGGATGTCAAAGGGTAATCAAGGTAGTCAGATAATTTTTCTTTGTTTGGGATGTTATCAGGGACTTTTCTAAAGCCATCCATATCATCAGAAAATGCTATGAGGTCTGTCTCTTTTCCAGTCAATTTTTCATAGCAAAATCTTACCATATTTGTCCTTAGCACTTCCCCAAAAGTACCTATATGCGGTAAGCCGGATGGGCCGTACCCAGTTTCAAAGATTATTTTGTCTTTGGGATTATTTTTTTCAAAGCGTTTTACAATTTTTTTTGCTTCATTAAATGGCCAGGATTTGTATGAGTTATAATCAGTCAAAATTTAGGTGCTAATGTTAGAGTAATACCATTGAGCTCTTCTGTAAATGGAATTTGACATGAGAGTCTTGAATTTTTTTTTATATCCATAGCTTGGTCAAGCATAGATTCCTCATCGTCATCAGCCTTTGATATTTTTTCTAACCAATTTTCATCGACATAACAATGGCAGGTAGCACAAGCGCAACAACCACCGCATATAGCCTCAATATCTAATCCAGCGTCTCTAATAATCTCCATTATTGAAAAACCAATTGTTGCTTCAATTTTATGAGGTGAACCCTCATGATCTATAACGTTAATATGATATGTCATTTTGAAATTTTTAAATATTTAGACTATAAGATCTATCAGTTAGACAGGCTTAATGCGACTAAAATTAATATACTAAATATATTCTAAAAAATTATAAATTTAGATTAAATGTATAAATCCGAGAATTTTCAGATAAGTCTTTGGCTTGTAAGTCTCATGTCAATTTTATTGCTGATGATCATTGTTGGTGGTTTGACAAGATTAACTGAGTCTGGTTTGTCCATGGTTGATTGGAGATTATTTATGGGAACAATACCCCCTATATCTCATGGAGATTGGTTAAAAGTATTTGAAGACTATAAGCAATATCCTGAATATCAAATAAAAAACATAAACATGACACTATCAGAGTTTAAATACATCTTTTGGTGGGAATATGGACATAGAGTATTGGGAAGACTAATAGGAATTATTTTTATCATCCCTTTTATTTACTTTGCTTTGAAAAAATACTTTTCTAATGAGGAACTATACTCATATTCATTTCTTCTTTTTCTTGGAGGGGCACAAGGTATTGTAGGATGGTGGATGGTAAGAAGTGGATTAGATGTTAATCCATACGTTAGCCATTTAAGACTTGCCGTTCACTTAATTATAGCTCAAATAATTCTCTCTTTAATTGCTTATCTTTTCTTAAAAAGGCTTGATATTGGAATTTATAAAAATAATTTTAGTTCACATAAAATTTTTTTTATTTTTTTTAATATAATAATTTTTTTTACGGTAATTTACGGTGCATTTATGGCTGGCTTAGATGCAGGAAAATCATTTAATACTTGGCCCAAAATGGGAGATAATTACATTCCTGAGAATTTAATTTTTATTGAGGATAGACTTTTTGGTTTTTTTGATAACAGTGTCTTCATACATTTTTTTCATAGAGCCTTAGCTTATTTATCATTTTTAGCAATTCTTTATATGTGCTTTAGACATTTTAAGGGAATTGAAAATAAATATCAAAAAATCCATTTCCTGATTGTACTATTTCTAGTTTTAATTCAGTTATTTATTGGTGTTTTTGTTGTTTTGAGCAATGTTCAAGTCTCTTTAGGTTCTATCCATCAAATAATAGGCACTTTATTGTTTGTATCAGCTACTTGTTATAGCCTTCAAATACTTAAGAATTAAATCTAATTAGGGTTACATTTTGTATAAACTTTATGGGTAAAATTCTAGTTATTGGTGCAAATGGTTCTGTTGGCAAATCATGTGTTAACAACCTAAAAGATGATAATGATTTAGTTCTAATATCAAGAAGTGAGTTTGATAGTGATGTTGAAGGTAATTTTGAAAAAAATGTTTTAGATATTAATGATTACACGAATACAGAAAGTTTTATACAATCTATTAACTATGAAATATCTGGCATAATTTTTTCCATTGGCTCGATAAACTTAAAACCTTTTTCAAGCACCTCTGTTGATGATTTTAAAAAAATTATGGATGAAAATTTTTATAACATAGTTCATTTCCTTAATCATTGCATAACTAAAATGTCGGATTCATCTTCAGTAGTATTTTTTTCATCAATTGCAGCTGTTAGAGGTTTTAAAAATCATACAGCAATTTCCTCTGCAAAAAGTGCATTAATTGGTTTATCAAATTCTTTAGCTGCAGACTATGCTCCGAAGATAAGATTTAATACAATATCTCCTAGCCTATCTTTTTCCAAAATGTCAAATTTTATGGTTTCTAATGAAAAGATTGCTGAAGGAATTGGAAAACTTCACCCTATGTCAAGACTTGGAACAGGTGATGACATAGGTAATTTGGCTTCTTTCTTGGTATCTAAAAAATCATCATGGATTACAGGACAAAACTTCCAACTAGACGGTGGAAGATCAACTTTAATCACAAAGTAATAAAAAAAAATGAAGGAATGCTTTGTAGTTCTTGGAAATCAACTATTTGATAAGAAGTACTTAACAGAATTCAAAAACTCATGTGATTTTTTTATACAAGAGGATATGGGACTTTGTAGTTATTTTAAACACCACAAACAAAAAATTTATTATTTTTTGGCATCAATGAGGGAATACGGTGACTATCTAAAAAAAAATAATTTTAAAGTAAATTATATTTCTCTTGATAAAAATATTTCTAATTTCAAGGACTATTTTGCTGGTCTAAAAAGTTTCTTAAGTAAAAAAAATATTTCTAAAATTAATATATTCGAAATAGAAGACTTAGAATTTAGAATTAAATTTGAGCAATTTTGTAAAAATAGCAAAATTAAACTAATTTTTCATAGATCTCCTATGTTCCTTGTTAGTAGAACCGATTATAAAGAAATGGTTACTACAAAAAAACCTCAACTTGCTAATTTTTATAGCAATGTGCGGAAAAGTTTTCAAATATTTGTAAAGGACAATAAACCTATTGGAGATAAGTGGAGTTTCGATGAGGATAATAGGAAAAGAGTTCCTAAAGGTTATCAAAGTCCTAAATCTTATACATTTGAGTCAAAATATTTTGAGGAAATAAAAAAATTAATTGATAAATTTTTTTCAAAACACTTTGGAAATTTAGAAAAGAAAATTATATTTCCAATGAATTTTAAAGACTCATCTAGAGTTCTTGATAATTTTATTAGCAGCAAACTTGAAAACTTTGGACATTACGAGGATTTTGTGAGCACCAGTGATCCATACATTAATCATAGCTTAATTAGTGCACCGTTAAATATAGGTTTAATAACCCCAGAACAAGTGCTCAATAAACTGAGCTCTTTTTCTTATTCTAAAGTTGGCATCAATAATTATGAAGGGTTTATTAGACAAGTCTTTGGTTGGAGAGAATTTATGAGATACTTAAATATTCATTATTATAAAGATTTTAATAAAGGTAACTTTTTTGGAAATGACAGAAAATTAACAAAACATTGGTATGAGGGTACAACAAACATTCCTATTTTAAATGACATGATATTAAATTTAAAAAAAAGTGGATATGTTCACCATATCCCAAGATTGATGATAATTAGTAATATAATGAACTTAGCTGGATTAAAGCCATCTGAAGTTTATAAATGGTTTATGGAGACATTTATTGACTCATCTGATTGGGTTATGACACCAAATGTCTATGGAATGGGGATGTTTAGCGATGGAGGTATTTTTGCAACAAAACCATATTTATGTGGTTCAAATTACTTACTAAAGATGAGTAATTATAGTCGTGGGGATTGGACACAAACACTAGATGGTTTATATTGGAATTTTATATATAAAAATAAAAATTATTTTAAAACTAATCAGAGACTCTCTATGATGTACTATACTGTAAATAAAATGGACAAGTCTAAAATTAGTACTCATATATCTAATGCAAAAAAATTCATCAAAGAATACACAAGATAGAGTAGTTTTTATAACAGGTGCTAGTAGTGGGATTGGCTACGCACTATGTGAAGAGTATCTCAGACAAGGCTGGAATGTGATAGGCTTAGCGAGAGATGATACCAAAATACCGAATGAAACAATTGATAATTCAAAATTTGAGTTTGTAAAAACAGATTTATCAAATTTTGACTCAAGTAGGCTAATTATAGATGAGGTATTTAAAAAAAATGCGAGTATTAGTACATTTATTTTAAATGCAGGTATTTATATCCCCGATAGTCTAAATGATTTTAACTTTGAAAATGCAAAGGCAACTTTTGATACCAATGTTTTAAGTATTTATTTATCAATAGAGCTAATAAAAAAAAATTTCGAGCTAAATTCAAATTATACCTTGGCAATAATGTCCTCCACAGCTGGATATAAGGGTCTCCCAAAGTCTATTTTATACGGACCTTCAAAAGCGGCTTTAATTAATTTAGCCGAGGCTATAAAATCTGAAATGCATGATAATCTCAATGTAAAACTTATCTGTCCAGGTTTTGTAGAAACTCCTGCTACAAAAGTAAATTCATTTAAAATGCCATATTTAATGTCACCTAAAGAGGCAGCTAGGATTATTTATAGTAAAATATATAAAAAAGGTTTCGAAATATCCTTCCCTTTTCCTTTTAATTCTATAATGAAATTTGGTAAAGTATTGCCTTATAAACTTTACTTTAAAATCACTGAAAAAAAGTTTTCAAAAAAATGAAAATATCTATCCCTAAAATCTCAATAGTAATGGGAAGCCAAAGCGATTGGTCCACACTTATGCATACGGGTAAAATTCTAAAAGAATTAAAGATTGTCCATGAAAAAAAAATAGTTTCAGCTCACAGAACTCCCAAAAGACTCTATGAGTATGCTGAACAAGCTTATGAAAGAGGTATTAAGATTATTATTGCTGGAGCTGGTGGGTCTGCTCATTTACCAGGCATGATAGCAGCTATAACACATATTCCAGTAATTGGGGTACCAATTGAGTCAAAAACACTAAAAGGCTTAGATAGTTTACTTTCAATAGCTCAGATGCCTTTTGGCATTCCAGTTGGAACTGTGGCTATTGGTGATAATGGAGCCAAAAATGCTGCTTTATATGCAGCTTCAATTATTAGTAATTATGACCCCAATATTGAAAGAAGTTTAGTAAAATGGAGACTGGCTCAAACAAAAAAAGTTAAAAAGACACCTAGATAATGATCATCGGTATATTAGGTGGAGGTCAACTAGGTATGATGTTATGCCAAGTGGCTAATAAATTAAATATTCAAACTTTTATATACTCTGATAATGATGACTCCCCAGCAATTAAATATGCAAATCACTTCTTAATAAAAAGGTATGATGATTTTCACGAAATAGATAATTTTATTAAAAAATGTGATTTTGTGACTTATGAGTTTGAAAATATCCCTTTTAAAACTTTATCATATATTGAACAAAAGATTAAAATTTCACCTAGTTCTGAAATTAATAAAATTATTCAAGATCGATTAACTGAAAAAAATTATGTAAATAAGATTAATATCCCTACTGTTCCCTATATGGAAATTAACAATACATCAGATTTAAAATCAGTTGATCCTAAATTTTTTCCTGCAATATTGAAGACTCGCAAACTTGGATATGATGGTAAAGGCCAAATAATAATTAATAGTAATAAAGACATATCTGACATACCAAATAATGAGTATATTTTGGAAAAGAAAATTAATTTACAACAAGAAATTTCTATCATTGCTGTCCGGTATATAGATGGTACTATTTTTACCTATCAACCAATTGAAAATATTCATAAAAATCAAATTCTTTTCAAATCATTTTCTCCAGCTAACTCAGATACATCGATTATTAAAGAAGCAACAAAACATGCATATAACTTTGCAGAAAAAATAAGTTATGTTGGAACTTTTTGTTTAGAGTTTTTTATAACTGAAGAAAAAAAATTATTATTAAATGAAATAGCTCCTAGAGTGCACAACTCAGGGCATTTAACTATTGAGTCATACAATGTTAGTCAATTTGAATCTCATATCAGATCTGTGTGTGATCTTGAAAAGGTAGAACCCTCCCTAAAATCTAAATCTGAAATGATAAATATTCTTGGGGACGATATTTATATCTATCGTGAGAAATCATTCAAAGAAAATGAATATTTTCATGATTATCACAAAAAAGAGTCAAAAACTGGCAGAAAAATGGGCCATTTTACAAAAGTTCTAATCTAGTTTTTAGACCAGTAATTTTTAAAGTGATTATAGTTAATTAAACTGTCGTTTTTGAATTTAGAGTATTTTTTAAATATGAAATCTTTTTTTCTAGAATATGAAATTAGAGTGTTATCAAACTTAAGGTTATAATGTTTACATCCATTAATTGTCAAAAATTTATTTAAATTATTTGACTTTTTTGAGGTGTAAAAGAGCTCCAATATATTTGAGACAGAATATTTAGTGGAATATACACCAGCACAACAAAACTCATTAAATTTGCGATTTTTAAGATGTGGAGCTGAGTCAGAACCAAAGAAAAATTTTGAATTGCCAGAAAGAGCAGCATTTAATAATGATTTTTGGTGATTTACATTTTTAATTAAAGGTTTACAAAATATTTCTGGTCTTAAAAAATTTCCAAGAAAAGTATTTGTATTTTCAAGTAAATGATGTGTTGTTATAGTAGCTGCAATGTTATTGTGCGATTTTACAAAATCTACAGAGTCTTTAGTTGTTATATGTTCTAAAGTTATCTTTAAACCTTTGAACTTTTTTACTAACCAAGATAACTCAAAATCAAGAAATCTTTTTTCACGCTCATAAGGATCATCATTTTCATGAATGTGCTCACCGTGTAAGCATAATGGTATTTTATTATTTTCTAAAAATTCGAAATATTTAGACATTTTTTTGATGTCTTTTACTCCTGATGAAGAATTAGTAGTGGCATGAAGAGGATATAATTTAGCTGCAAAAAATAATTTTTCTTTAACCATATTTTTTAAATCAATAATAGAGCAGTCTTGGTTTAAATAGATTGTAAAAAGAATTTCAGTATTGTTATTATTATTTAAAACGAAGGATCTATACTTTGATAAAATTTTTTTATTAGTAATTGGCTTTGTTAAATTAGGCATAACTAAAATTTTTTGAAAATTTTTATTATTTTCTTTTAATACATTTTTTAAAAGTTGGCCCTCTCTTAGATGAACATGAAAATCGCAAGGCTTAAAAATTTTGAGCATTTAAAATATTATCTATTTTACCAATTACTTGATTATAAGACACATCATTCATTAAACAATTATTTAAAGTATAGTTTTGAGTTTTACTAACAAGGCTTTCATATGACTCTGATGACCTAACAAGATGACAATGATCAAAGATTTTAGGAAAATAAATATTATCATTTGTGGGACCAAAAAGACCAATAGTTGGAGTTTTACTCAATGAAGCCATATGCATCATGGATGAGTCATTTCCAATGAATAACCTTGATTTTTGAAGTAAACCATAATCGTTGAGAATATGTTGCTTGCCACATCTATTAATTACTTTATCGCCTAGTTCTGACTCAAAATGATGAAATTTTGAACTTTCATTTTCTGATCCTAAAATAAATATTTTATCAATGCCTTTTTCAATTAGATATTTTGCTATTTTAATAAATTGCTCTGAGGGCCATTCTTTTGGTGGCCAATTTGTAAATGGGGCTAAACACACATAATTTGAATTTGGAAAAATATTACGAACTCTATCGATCAATATTTTAAAATCTTTTTTTAGATCAGTGTCAAATCTATAATGGATTTGTTCATAAATATTTTTACCCTTTTTCATTTTAAATATGTTTCTTTTTTTTACTCTCAAGAAATAACCAATGATCGAGGATCTAAAATCTACTATTTCATCGAATTTAAGTGGCGAAAGTTCTTTATAGAGTTTTAACCAATGTAGATTATATTTTTGTTTAGTAAGATTAATCCTTCTAGAAATCATAGAATAATCATCATAAATAGGCATTGGTAAAGGACCAGAAACTAATGTTACCTCGATATTTTTCTTATATTTTCTGATGTATTTATTTAAAACTTGGAGGTTAATTAAGGAGTCACCTATTCTATTTGAAGAAATAAATAGTAAATGCATATATATACATATAGATAATATATTACATGCAAATTGAAACACTTAATCCAATAAAAATTAGAGTATTTGGGGAAGAAAGATTTGATTTCCTACAAAATATAATTACCAATGACTTAACTAAATTAAAGAAAGAGTTAAAGAGCTATATACTATCTCCACAAGGCAAGATTCTATATGAAATAATAATTACTAAATCAGACGAGTCATATGAATTAGTTTGTTCGAATGATCAACATGATTTGGCTTCATTCTTGAATAAATATGCCTTGTTATCTGACGTAATACTCAGTATTGAAAAAGTTAATAAAAGAGAATTTGATAAAAATTATATTTTAGATCAACTTTCAACTGGAATAATTGACTCAAACCTCCTTAAACAGTCCTCTCTACTTCCATCTGAAGTAAATGATGAATTAGTAGACTATTCGAAAGGATGCTTTGTAGGTCAAGAGGTAGTTTCAAGGATTAAACATCGACAACTAAATAAAAAAAAACTTACAATTAAAGTTTTTGAGAAAAAACCTCAAAAACTCCCAAATAATTCAGAAATATTATTACAAATAAATAATTATTACATACTTAAGGAGCCTAGAGTTAATAAAAAAATTACTTAAAGTATCCAGAGTAATAATTTGATATTTCAGAGAGAGATACTTTTTCTTGTTTCATAGTATCTCTATCTCGCACCGTAACTGTTTGATTTTCTAAAGTTTCAAAATCAATAGTAACACACAAAGGTGTCCCAATCTCATCATGTCTACGATAATTTTTTCCAATATTTCCTGTATTTTCAACCATAACTCTGCCAAGACCAAGTGATTGTAGCTCTGATTTGACATTATTTGCTGTATTGACCAAGTCAGAATTATTTCTCTTAAGAGGAATGACTGCAGCTTTAATTGGTGATAAATGAGGTTTGAGTTTTAACAATGTTCTCTTATTTTCTTCCTCTAAAGTATAAGCTTCGTTTAAAACTGCCAAGACACCTCTTTCAACACCTGCTGAAGGCTCTATGACGTATGGTATAAACCATTCATTATTTTCTAAATCTTGAATAGCTAATTTTGTTGTAGAATTTTTATTTTCTTGAACTTTAGCTTTAATATTAAAATCTTTTTGATTTTTAGAATGTGATCCTAAATCAAAATCAGTTCTATTTGCAATACCCTCAAGTTCCTCAAGGCCATGTGGAAAGTCATACATAATATCAAAAGTTGCCTTAGAGTAATGTGATAGATCATTTTTTTCTACCTCGAGTAATTTTAATTTCTCTGATTTGACACCTTGATCAGCCCACCAATTTAAACGTTCATCTACCCAATATTTATGCCAACTCTCATCAGAACCAGGTTTAACAAAATACTCAAGTTCCATCTGTTCAAATTCTCTAACTCTGAAAATAAAGTTTCTTGGGGTGATTTCATTTCTAAATGCTTTTCCAATTTGAGCTATACCAAAAGGAGGCACCCTACTGGTTGAGTCGACAACATTTTTGAAATTTACAAATATTTGCTGAGCAGTTTCTGGTCTCAAATAAGCAAATGAACTCCCGTCATCCACAGGACCAATAGCTGTTTTAAACATTAAATTAAATGGTCTAGGATCAGTTAAATCAGTTGATTTGCAATTTGGACATTTTCCGTCTTCAAGTTGATCTGCTCTCCATCTTGATTTACATTTCTTGCAATCAACTAAAGGATCAGAAAATGTGTCCTCGTGGCCTGAATATTTTAAAACAGTAGGTGAGGTTAAAATAGTTGAGTCCAATCCCTCAACATCATCTCTTTCATAGACTATTGATTTCCACCAGGCTGATTTTAAATTTAATTTTAGCTCTACACCCATAGGTCCAAAATCATAGAGACCTTTCATGCCACCGTAGATGTCATTTGATTGAAAAATAAACCCTCTTCTCTTACACAGAGATACTAAGTCTTCCATATTTTCTGCTGTCATTTATCAGATACCAAATTTGTTAAAAAGAAACTCCTCTTTTAATTTAGTAATTAAATCCTCACTATTTAAAGAATTAATACCAAGACCAAGCTTTTGTTTTAAAGACTTTGGTTGTTTTATTTTTTTAATTTTAGTCTTTTCGCCAAATTTACTTTTAAAAAAAGTTGTCTCAGATGAAATTCCATCAATTAAACCTAATTCTTTTGCCTCATTAGCTAACCAAAAGGAACCAGAGAATATAACTTTTTTATTTTTTTCGCTAAGTTTCTTTTTCCTTCTAAAGGACACCCAATCAATAAAATTTTGGTGTATTAACTTTTGAAGTTTTTTTAATTTTTCCTCATCTTTTTTATTAACTTTTAAAAAAGGATCTAAAAAGCTTTTGTTCTCTCCAGCTGTAAATATCCTTCTTTCTACTCCAATTTTTTTAATAAGATCAGTAAATCCAAAACCACCTGATATCACACCTATTGAACCAACAATAGAATTTACATCTGCGTATAACTCATCTGCTGCACATGCTAGCCAATACCCTCCAGATGCAGCAACATCCTCAATAAAACAATAACATTTCACTTTTTTCTTATCTGAGATTTCTCTAATTTTTTGTGCAATTAAAGATGATTGCACCGGAGAACCACCAGGAGAATTAATAACAATTGATAGTGCATCAAATTTTATTTTCATTACCTTTGTGAAAAGTCCATTTAAATTATCCATATTCAATGGCGCTCTACTTCCAGATGCAATCATTCCTTTAAGATCAATTGATATTACTGTTTTGTTTGGACTGAACATTATTTAAACCAATTTTCTATATCTTTAGAATATTTAGATAAATTATCGTGGATTATAATTGCATTTGATGTTTTCTCTATAAAATAATTACTTTTAGTGATTTTTAGAAGGGCATTTTTAGGCTTTCTACCTTCAAAGGGTAATAAAGGTGTTGTAGTCACTTCTAGATTAAATTTTTTCAATATATTTAACATAAAATCCATGTTTTCAAATCTATTTATAATAAACGCTGTTCCTTTTATTTTTAAATAAAGAATTATGTTGATAATCCATTTTTTCAAATTTGACTCAGTTATATATTTTGAGGCATTTATGGAGGGATTTTTGGACTTTAGTACTTTATTTGCAAAATAAAAAGGAGGATTTGATAAAATTAAATCAAAGTAATTCTCATATTTTTTATCAAAAATGCAATTGTCATGAACTTTAAATTTTAAATTTTTTAAGTTATTTTCTTTATGATTTAAAACTGAAATTTTATGATGAGTTTCATTTTTTTCAAAACCAATGACCTCAGACTCTGGATTTCTATAAGCAACAATTAGGGAAATAGAACCACAACCAGATCCCATATCTAAAATTTTATTGTGCTTTTTTTTTGCATTAGAAGCCAGAATTATAGGCTCTATACCGCTCCTATAGCCTTTCTTTAATTGATAATATACAATTTTACCATCTAGTAGAAAATCTTTGGAGTATAAATTCATAGTTAATGCAAAAAATAAATTTTGAACAAACTATAAAGTTAATTCATAAAGAAATTAATGTAAAGTTAGTTAGAACTAATAAAGAGCTTGATAGATTTCTTATAAGTGCTGTCCCTATTATTCCAAAATTAGGTAATTATTTTTTCAAAAAAAGGGGAAAGCAATTACGGCCAGTTATATGTTTGCTATCAAGTAAAATGATAAATAAAAATTATTCACAAATATCAAGCGATATTGAAATGTCTGCTGCAATCGAATTCATACATGGAGCTACCCTCCTACATGATGATGTGATTGATGAAGGTAAATTACGAAGAGGCCAAAAGAGTATTAACACAATTTGGAATAATAAGTTTAGTGTTTTGTTTGGCGATTTTTTATTTTCAAAGTCGTTTCAATTGATGACAAAAGCCAATTCTTTAAATGCAATGGCTGCACTGTCTCAAGTAAGTAGTAAAATTTCAGAAGGAGAATTTTTGCAACTTACTCATGAGAATAATATTCATATCACTGAAAAGAAATATATAGAGATTATATCTTTAAAAACTGCAGAATTATTTGCTGCAGCTATGAAAATCCCTGCCATTTTAACTGGTAAAAATTTAAAAATAATCAGAAGTTTATACAAATTGGGATTGTATTTTGGAATTATATTTCAAATCATGGATGATTACCTTGATTATTTTGGGAAAAGAGTAACTGGCAAAAAACAAGGTAAAGATTTTTATGAAGGAAAAGTTACCCTACCAATTATATTACTTTTAAAAAAGTCAAATAATACTGAAGTAAATTTTATTAAAAGAATATTTAATAAGCGCAAAAGATTAAAAAATGATTACATGGAAACAATGAAACTAATGAAAAAATATGAAATAAATGAAGATCTAAAAAAATTCTGTAATAAATACAATAAAAAATCTTCGAAAATATTAAAACAATTTAAGGGTTATCAAAAGGATCTTTTTATAAATCTTCTAATTAACTCAATTAATAGAACTCATTAGTCATATCTGTATTTTTTATTTGGAAATTTATTACTATTTACCTCTTCAGAAAATTTTTTCACAGCAATTTTAATATTTTTTGATAAATCTTCATATCTTTTTACAAATTTTGGATGATTATTTCCATACATTCCAAGCATATCCTCCGATACTAGTATTTGACCATCACAAAACTCAGATGCACCAATTCCAATCGTAGGTATTGATAATAATGTAGTAACTTGCTTTGCTATTTTTGTTAACATTCCCTCCAATAATATGGAAACAGCACCTGCTTTTTCTAAACACAATGAGTCCGAAATAATTTTATTTAAATCCTCTTTCTTTTTTCCATATATCTTAAATTTTTTTGTTGAACTAAATTTCTGTGGTTGTAAGCCTAAATGCGCCATAACAGGAACTTTTTTTTTCTTCAAATACTTAATTACGTCTTCTAGTTCAGTATTACCCTCTATTTTTACACCATCACAGGAAGTTTTTTTCATAACGGATAAAACACGTTTTACAGTATTGGACTCACTAAAATCTTTATTGTAAGGCAAATCAAAAAAAACAAGTGATTTCTCTGCAGCTTTTTTTACTGCAGTAGCATGATTGATCATTATTTGATCGTCTATAGTTCTTGTTGAGTTCATTCCATACAGTACATTACTCATTGAGTCACCAACTAGAACTACATCAACTAAATCATCAATGATTTTTGTATAATTATAAGTATAAGACGTTAGACAAATAATTTTTTTTTTGTTTTTTTTATTAAATACTGATTTAATTGATCTTTTCATGAATAATGATTTAAAAAGTATTCGAATTATAAAAGACTTTCCAAAAAAAGGTATCGCTTTTTACGATATATCTTCAATTTTATCAAATCCTAAAGTTTTTAACAGAGTTGTAAACTCAATGTCGAAGGAGGTAAATAAATTAAATGCTAATACTATAGTTGGGATAGACTCAAGAGGATTTATTTTTGCCTCAGCTATTGCCTACAAATTAAAAAAAAAGTTAGTTATGATTAGAAAAAAAGGGAAATTACCAGGCAAAACCTTTATTACAAGTTACAAACTTGAGTACGGCTCTAATAAATTAGAAATTCAAAGTGATATGATAAGAAATTCAGACAAAGTTGTGATAATTGATGACATTTTTGCAACAAGTGGAACAATACGTGCATCAATGAAATTAATTAAAAAAACTAAAGCTCAAATTAAAGGTATTGTAGTGTTATTAGAATTAAGTTTTCTTGGTGGAAGATCAAAAATTAAAAATAAACTTGTAAGTTTAAATAAGGTTAATACTTAGAGTATTCTTTTTCTTCTGTTATCTTTGAGTTAGACAAAAGATTAATTTCTTTTTTTATTGACGCCCTAATGTCATTTTTAAAATGTACATCTCTTGATATTTTAATAAAAATCTCTCCAAATTCTTTATTAGCCTCACATTCTCTTTTAGCATTTTCTATATCCCAAAGCTCTTCATTTATATCTTGGAGTTTTTGAATGTTTTTTCTTAATATTTCATCGTCTTTCAAAATTAATTTATCGCTTTGCTCTACTAGAGTATCTAGCTCAATTTTTATATTTTTTAATTTGTTAGGATCATTAATTTTTTTTAATTTGATATTTAATATAGTAATTTTATCAAAAAGTTCTCCAACAGAAATTTCAGCTAAAATTTTCAATTTTTTCTTCCATAAATATCTGAATATCTTTTAATATCTGACTCTAAAAATTTACTTCCTGTTTGAACTTCAACTAAAACTAATTTCTTTTTTGAACTTTCATTTAAAACTCTATGTTTTGCTTTTTTAGGTATAAATATATTTTCATTTTCTGATCTATAAAATGTGCGATTGTTAATAATCACAGTTGCTTTACCCTCAATAATTATCCAGTGTTCTGATCTAAATTTATGCGATTGATAAGATAAAACACCCTCTGGTTTTACAACAATTTTTTTTACTAAAAAATCTTTAGATTTACTAAGTATGACGTATGACCCCCATGGCTTTTTTATAGATTTTATCATGAAAACATTCTCTTTTTTTCGTTGATAGACATAAAGTTTAGTAATAGTGCACAAATAATTAAATTACTCAACAAAGAACTTCCTCCATAAGACATAAATGGCAAAGCAACTCCGACTACTGGTAAAATACCAATAGTCATAGATATATTTATAAGAAATTCAAAAAAAATTTTAAAAGATAGTACAAATAAGATTATTTTATTAAAAACTTGTGTTAGTTTGTAAGTTTTTAAAACAGGAATTAAAAACATGATAAAGAAAAGAGAAATTAGCATTATAGATCCTGTAAAACCAAACTGTTCAGAAAAAATTGCAAAAACAAAATCTGTCTCTTTTTCTGGAAGAAAATCTAAACTACTTTGAGAACCCTCAAGAAAACCATTGCCTTGAAGCCCACCTGAACCTATTGCAATCTTGGATTGAATAATATGATATCCTTTTCCAAGTGGGTCTAGGTCAGGGTTTAAAAAAATTTGTATTCTATTTTGTTGGTATGGCTTTAAAAATGTCCATAAAATTGGACTTATAGACAAAATAATGCCTAATGATAATAAAGGATAAATTAGTTTAATGCCTGCATAAAAAATAACAACTAGACCTAAAACTAAAATAATTACAGCAGTTCCTAAATCTGGTTGAATAGCAACTAATATGAAAAATATTATTGATACAACAAGAGGTAATATTGATTTAAAAAGGCCTATGGTTTTTTCTGCATTGAGTTTGTGAAAGTATTTTGCCATGAATATGACCAATGCTATTTTTGTAAATTCTGATATTTGTAAATTAAATCCAGCAATTCTTATCCATCTCGTAGCACCCATCCCTGTATAGCCAAAAATTAATGTTGTTATCAGCCCAATCAAAACTAAAATTAAAAAAATCTCTGCAAAATTATAAATAAACTTTGGCTCCAACATTGTTACTAAAAAAAATAAAGGTAGAAAAAATAAAAATCTTATAAGCTGATTTGATGCCCATGGATCAAGTGAACCACCAGCAGCTGAGTAAAGATTGATCTCTCCAATCCAAAAAATTATAAAAAGGATAAAGATATAAATCCAATTTAAATTATATATACTTTTAAATTCTCTAAACATTATTTTTGTATGCAAAATCTAGGACCTTATGGGCGATTGGTGCAGCAACTGCTGATCCAGAACCACCATTCTCTATAATTACTGAAGCTATATATTTTGGATTATGATAGGGTGCATATCCGACAAATACTGAGTGGTCTTGAAATCTCTCATCTATTTCCTTTGATTTATACTGGTCGTCTTTTCTTTCACTTTCTTTAATTCTTATTACTTGAGAAGTTCCTGTTTTACCTCCTATTTTCACGTATCCCGGATTAGAAATACTTAATTTATATGCAGTTCCTCTTGGTTCTTGAACAACAGCATTTAAGGAGTTAATTATAATTTTTTGATGCTCATTATTTAGTAATTTACCTGTAAATCTTGTATTAGTATTTTTATCAAGTTTAGGTATAGGATATTTTCCTCCATTTAAAATAGCAGAATAAAGTGTTGCAAGTTGTAATGGAGATGTTTGATTGTACCCTTGCCCGATACATGTAATTAATGTCTCTCCTTGATACCAACTTTCGTCTAAAAACGCTTTTTTCCATTTTTTACTAGGAACAAGTCCTTTTCCCATGTTTGATAATCCAATATCGTACTCTTTATTCAAACCTAAATTACTAGATAAACTCGCAATATCATCAATATTTGTTTTTTTTGCTAATTCATAAAAATATACATCACAAGACTCTTTAATAGCTTTTTTAAGATTAACTTTTCCATGTCCCTCTTTTTTCCAACAATAATAATTCCTATCAGCAAGTGAGGAGTGGCCTTTGCAAAAAACTTCTTTTTGAGGGTCAATTAAATTACGTTGAAGACCCACTAAAGCAGAGATAGGTTTAAATACTGAACCTGGAGGATAAAATCCAGAAAAAGCTCGATTAAAAAGTGGTTTTTGATCATCATTTAGTAAATCTTTAATTTTAGTATTTTCTCTATCCTCAAAGATTTGGGCATCAAAAGTAGGATTAGAGTTCATAGACAAGATTGATCCATCTGAAACACTGATAACAACAATGGATCCTTTTTTGTCAGTCGGAAGCTGAGATTGAGCATAATTTTGAAGAGTTAAATCTAATGTTAAGTCTAAATCATTACCTTTAATGGATTTTTCAATAGAAATTTCTCTTATAGTTTTACCTTTAGCGTTAACTTCACTAAATATTTTACCTGGTGTGCCCCTTAAATGTTTTTCATAACTTTTCTCTAAATGAAATACACCTTTAGAGTAAAGTTCAGAAGATTGAGTTGATTGTCCCATATATCCAATTATCTGTGAAAAATTTTGATGTGGATAATATCTTTTTTTGGACTCAATAATTTTTATAGAATTAAATAAAAATTTATTTTTTTCAAATTCTACTATCTGTTCCCACGAGGCTCTACTTAAACTATATCCACTATATTTATTATATTTTTTTAATTGTTTTGATATTTCACTAAAATTCAAGTTGAGTTTAATAAGACTATCAAGTTTTCTAATTTCCGTAAAATGATCTTTACTTAAATTTTTAAATACTACAAATTCATATAATGAGGAACTTCCAGCTAGTAAATTTTTTTTTGAGTCATAAATTTCACCTCTTAAAGGAGGTGTTAGTTTTACTGAAAGTTTATTTTCAACTGATTTTTTTTTATAAAAATTAAAGTTTATGACTTGTAATGAAAATAATCTCAAAGAAACAATGAACGATAAAATAGCCCCAACTGTAATTATAATAAATGATCTTCTATTTAATATTTTTATACTATCTTCACTAGTCTTATTCTTTTCCATATCTTGAGAGTCCTAAAAATATTAAAATTAAAATGAATATACTTATAAAATATTGTAAATTTAGCAATCTAAACACTATTGTTTGATCATAAATAAAAAAAGTAATAAAACTTAGTATAAAAATAATTGATGATTTTATAAATATTGCAAAATTATAATTATTAATAAAATAGTTTAATAAAAGAAGAGGTATAGACAAAACTACAATACAAATTAATATCGGTAACCCTACGAAAACCTCTATAGTGAAAGTTGATAAGATAAAAATAAAGACATCAATAATTTTAATATTTTTTTTCTTAAGAGCCGTATAAAAAGCAATATTTATCAATGAAAAAATAACAATATCGTTTGTGACAAAATTATAGTTTCCGTAAATTAAAAATAAAATTATTATAAAAAATAGTCTAATCACTCGTAACTGCTCTTAAATTTTCTAAATTTGTAATATCAGATGTTAGTAATATAGGCTGATTATTCTCAAAAGAAACTATTCCAAGTCTTAGTATTGCATTATCAAGATGTACAACAGCAATATCGCCTGATTGAAAATCTGGTATTTCAGTGCTGTCTTTTTGCCTTAAGAAACTTAGATAGTTATTATTCGTGCCACTTACAATATAAGACTTTCCATTAATAAAAACTTCTTCACCATAATTAATACTTTTAACAGTAACAACTTCAGATGTATCTAGGTTTATATTGACAACTCTACCAACTATATTTAGTCCATCAATAATGTAATCACCTATTACAAGGCCATGATTTGATCCTTTATTTATAATAAAGTTTTTATTATAGACTAAATTCCTATCTCCTAAAACCTCAACGCCGACTGAGATCGGTAATTTAATAGAAGACTGATGAAAAATTTTATTTTGCTCTGAATATTTTGATGTTAAAATTAATAAATACTTGTTAATTGATCGAAGATAATTATTTTCACCTTCTAATTTTTTTATAGTATTCATATAATCAAAATTAAGATTAAGAACCAGAAATAAATCTCTTACTTCGTTAGTTACAAAAATAAAAGGGGATTCTATTTTTTCTTTTACAAAATAGGTAAAAAGCTTTGTTTTAGAATTGTAATTTGGAAATAAAATTAATGTTAAAAATAAAAAAAAACAGACTATATATATTAAAAAAAATTTTTTGTTATTAATCACTTAAGAAAACATCTTGATGATTATGGTTCTCTTCTAAGGCCATGCCTGTTCCTCGAGCTACACAGGTCAAAGGATCGTCAGCAATAGAAACAGGTAGCCCAGTAGTGACTCTAATTGCTTCATCTAGACGTTGAAGTAAAGCCCCTCCGCCTGTAAGCATAATACCTTTATCCACTATATCTGCGGCTAACTCCGGAGGAACAACCTCAAGTGCTCTTTTTAAAGCTGTTATTATTTGAGAAAGTGAGTCAGATAATGCCTCAGCAACTTGTCTTTCTGATATCACAACCTCTCTGGGTAAACCATTTATTAGATCTCTTCCTTTTACTGTAAGTGTTTTGCCATCTCCACTATCTGGAATACCTGCGCAACCTATTTCTGTCTTAATTCTTTCTGCAGTTGACTCACCTATTGCTAATTTATGGACACTTCTCATAAAATTTACTATTGCATCGTCCATAGTATCACCACCTACTTTAATACTACTAGCATGTACAACCCCTCCTAAAGATAAGATTGCTATTTCAGTTGTTCCTCCACCAATGTCTACTACCATAGAACCAGATGGTTCAGAAATTGGCAGGCCTGCTCCAATAGCTGCAGCTACCGGTTCTTCAATTAAATAAACTTTTTTAGCACCCGCAGTTTCAGCGGACTCTTTTATTGCTCTTCTTTCAACATTTGTAGCACCTGATGGAACACAAATAACAATATTTGGATTAGCAAAAAAACTTTTTTTGTGAACTTTTTTTATAAAATGTTTGATCATAGCTTCAGCTATATCAAAGTCTGCTATTACTCCGTCTTTCATAGGTCTAATTGCTTCGATTCTTCCAGGGGTGCGTCCAAGCATTGATTTTGCCTCGCTTCCAACAGCTAGTACTGATTTATTATTTTTGTTATCTGTAGCAATTGCTACAACAGAGGGTTCATTTAATATAATTCCTTTTCCTTTTACATATACAAGTGTGTTAGCGGTTCCGAGATCTAATCCCATATCTTCACTTAAAAAAGAGTTTAAAGACTTTAACATTTATATTCCCTTAATATTTGAGATGCTGATCTCAGAAACTCCTTCTTGCATATTAGAGTTTTTTTCAAAGTTTAATATTTTATTGCATGCATTGATATAAGATTTTGCAGAAGCAACTATAATATCTATATCAGAAGCCTTACCAATGAACTCTTTATTTGAATATCCAAGTTTAACTGTCACTTCTCCTTGTGCATCAGAGTCAGGTGTAATTGCATTAATGTGATACAAAACTAATTTTGGAGAAAAACCAACTACTTTTGAAATACAATTAAATACTGCATCAATGGGGCCATTTCCAGATCCACTTACCTCTTTCAGTTCCTCCTTGAAGTTTAACTCTAGAGAAGCAACATGCTTAGAGTTAGTGCCTGACATAATGCTTAAATTTTTAAGTTTTAAAGTATTTGATTTGTTAAAATGAGTATCATCTACCAGAGCTATTATATCCTCATCATAAACATCTTTCTTCTTATCAGCTAAAAGCTTGAATTTATCGAAAATCTCATTGATATAGTTATCACCTACTTCATATCCTAAAATTTTTAATTTTTCTTTGAATGCATGCTTTCCGGAATGTTTACCAAGCACCAAACTTGATTTCTTTAAACCAATCGTTTCCGGTGACATAATTTCATAAGTTTGAACATTTTTTAAGACTCCATCTTGGTGAATTCCTGACTCATGGGCAAAAGCATTAGCACCAACAATTGCTTTATTAGGCTGAACAGGAAAACCTGTAATTGATGATACAAGTTTTGATGTTTTTGAAATGGCACTCGTGTTGACATTAGATTGAACTTTTAAAAGATCTGATCTGACTTTCATAGCCATTACTACTTCTTCTAGTGCGGCATTACCCGCTCTTTCTCCTAATCCATTTATAGTACATTCAATTTGTCTTGCACCATTTTCAACTGCATTAAGAGAGTTTGCAACCGCTAACCCCAAATCATTATGACAATGAACAGAAATTATTGCTTTATCAATATTAGGAACATTATCTTTAATTTTTTTTATAATCTCTCCGAATTCAAATGGCAAGGTATAACCTACTGTATCAGGAATATTTATTGTAGATGCTCCGCTTTCAATGGCTAACTCTATACATTTATAAAGAAAATCAATTGAGGATCTCCCACCATCTTCACAACTCCACTCAATATTGGGGCATAAATTTCTCGCAAATGATACACTATCTTTAATTTTTTCTAAGACCTCCTCTTCAGTTAATTTAAGTTTAAACTTCATATGAATTGGACTAGTGGCAATAAAAGTGTGAATTCTTGGATTTTTGGCTTTTTTTACGGCATTCCAAGCTGTTTCAATATCCTCATGTTTTGCCCTAGCTAATCCCGCTATCTGGCAGTCCTTAATTTCACTTGCAATTGCTTGAACTGAGTTAAAATCACCTTTTGATGCTATGGGAAAACCAGCCTCAATTATATCAACCTTTAACTCCTCTAATAGTCTCGCTATCGAGAGTTTTTCCTCTTGATTCATCGAAGCCCCAGGAGACTGCTCTCCGTCTCTGAGTGTAGTATCAAATATTAAAACTTTATCTGACAATACTAAATATCCTTTACAAGTTTATTCGATGCAATCCATGGCATCATAGACCTTAATTTAGCTCCTACCTCTTCAATTTGGTGCTTTGCACCTTGGTCTCTCATTTGTTTAAACTTAATTTGCCCTGACTTATGTTCAGCCATCCATTCTTTTGTGAAAGTACCATCTTGTATTTCACTTAGAACTTTTTTCATTTCGGCTTTAGTAGTTTCGTTAGGAACCACTCTTGGGCCTCTGGTATAATCACCGTATTCAGCAGTATTAGATATAGAATACCTCATATTAGCCATTCCACCCTCATACATTAGATCAACAATTAGTTTTACTTCATGTAAACATTCGAAATAGGCCATTTCAGGCGCATAACCAGCCTCAACAAGAGTTTCAAAACCGTTTCTTACAAGGGACATTAACCCTCCACAAAGAACTGTTTGCTCACCAAATAAATCTGTTTCGCATTCTTCTTTAAATGTAGTTTCAATTATACCTGATTTACCTCCACCCAAAGCAGAAGCATATGCAAGACCGATTTCTTTTGCATTACCGCTAACATTTTTGTCTACCGCGAGTAAACATGGAACTCCTCCACCTTTAAGATACTCTCCTCTTACTGTGTGGCCTGGGCCTTTTGGAGCGACCATAAAAACATCTAAATCTTCTCTTGCTGTAATAAGTTGAAAATGAATATTTAAACCATGAGCAAATGCTAAAGCAGCACCATTTTTTATATTGTCGTGGATTTGAGTTTGATAAATTTCTTGTTGATTTTCATCAGGGGCTAAGAACATTACAATATCTGCATTCTTTACTGCATCTGCAGGTGTTTGAGTTTCTAGGCCCACATTTTTAGCTTTTTCAATTGATGAAGAACCCTCTCTCAATCCCACAACCACATTAGAAGCCCCTGAGTCTTTTAAATTTAATGCATGAGCATGACCTTGCGATCCAAAACCTATTATTACAATTTTTTTGTCTTTAATTATGTTAAAATCAGCATCTTGTTCGTAATAAACCTTCATATTACCCCCTAAAAACGTTATATTCCGAGCCCTATAGGCCCACTTCGAACTAATTCGACTTTTATACCACCGATTGTGTCTAAGTCATCTAAAAATTTGTTTATTCGCTCGCTTGTGCCTGATATTTCATAAACAACAATATTTTGTCTTTTTTGAACAGTTCTTGAACGATAAATATCTGCAAAATTAAGTATTTTTTGATCTTGTTCCTCATTTTCAAATTCGATTTTAACTAGGCAAATTTCTGCCTCATAAGACTCACTTAAGTTTGCTAAATTAGTGGCACTATGAACGGGAACAAGTTTTTCTAGTTGTGCTATAATTTGACTAATTACTTTTTCTTCTCCTAAAGTTTCTATAGTAATTCGAGAAATATTTTTCTTAACGTTTACAACTGTTACATTTAATGCTTCAATATTATATCCTCTTCCTGAGAATAGACCTACTATACGTGCAAGAATACCAGGCTCATTATCAACAATAACAGAGAGGACGCTTCTCTTAGACTGTTTAAAAGCATTTATAGGTGTTGGATAAACTGAAGTAGAGGACATTATGAAAAAATTATTAAACTAGTACTTTTCCTTTTTCCTGATTTTCAGGATTTTCTTTATCGTATTTAGATAGTAACATTTCGTGATGCGCAGCTCCACTTGGTATCATGGGAAAACAATTTTCTTTTTTATCGACCCAAATATCGGCAATAACTGGCCTGTCAATTGAAATCATTTCATTAATTGTATCATCTAATTCAGAAATATTTTTTGCCCTAACTCCAACTGCATTAAAACTCTCTGCTAATTTTTTAAAATCAGGAAGAGCATCCACGTAGCTCTCTGAATATCTACTACCATGTAAAAGTTCCTGCCACTGTCTAACCATTCCCATATATTCATTATTTAGAATAAAAATTTTGATAGGTAACTTATATTGAACAGCTGTAGCTATTTCTTGAATGTTCATAAGAAAAGAAGCCTCCCCAGCTATATCAATAACTAGTGAGTCTGGATTTGCCATTTGTGCACCTACTGCTGCTGGCATACCGAAACCCATTGTACCGAGACCCCCTGATGTAATCCATCTGTTTGGTTTTGAAAACTTATAGTATTGAGCTGCCCACATTTGATGCTGACCAACTTCTGTAGTAACAAAAGTGTCTTTTTGTTTTGTTAATTCGTAAAGTCTGGAAATAGCATGTTGTGGTTTGATCACTTCGTCGCCTTGTTCGTAGTGGAGACATTCTTTTTTTCTCCATTCATTAATTTGACCCCACCAATTACTATAATCTTTATCACCAAAATCAATGTTATTGGAGTCTATAAATGAGTTAATTTCTTTAAGTGTTAAAGTAATGTCAGTATTAGTATGAAAATTGACTTTAACGTTTTTATTGATTGAACTTTGATCAATATCTATATGGAATTTTATAGAGTCTGGAGAAAAAGCATCTAATCTGCCTGTGACACGGTCATCAAATCTTGCTCCAACATTAATCATCAAATCACATTTGTTCATAGCCAAGTTAGCTTCGTAATTTCCATGCATACCTAACATTCCAAGTGAGTTTTTATCTTCACCAGGAAAACATCCCAATCCATGAAGAGTTGTAGTAATTGGAATATTAGTTTTATTTACAAGTTTAATAAGCTCTTGGCTAGCTTGATGGCCTGAATTTAAACAACCACCTCCAACATAAAAAATAGGTCTATCTGATTTTTTAATATGAATTACTAGTTCTTCGACAAAATTTTTGTCAACATTTTTGGAACCAGCTTTAATTCTGTGCTCTCTAAAACTAATATCTTTCTTTGATATATATTTTGACTTTGCAAACTGAACATCTTTAGGAATATCAATTAAAACAGGACCAGGTCTACCAGAACTAGCAATTTTAAATGCCTCATGTATAGTCTCAGAGAGTTTACTTACGTCCTTTACTAAATAATTGTGCTTGGTGCAAGGTCTTGTAATTCCAGTTGTATCACATTCTTGAAATGCATCTGTTCCAATTAAATGTGATGGGACTTGACCACTGATACAGACAATTGGAATGCTATCCATCAATGCATCAGTTAATCCAGTAACGACATTGGTCACACCAGGACCGGATGTTACTAACAATACCCCTACTTTTCCACTTGATCTAGCGTAACCCTCTGCTGCATGAACTGCACCAGCTTCTTGTCTTACCAAAACATGTTTTAAAAAGTTTTGGCCGAATATTGCATCATAAATAGGAAGAACAGCTCCGCCCGGGTAACCAAAAATTGTATCAACCTCTTGGTCTTTGAGTGCTTTAAGTAAAATATCTGCACCTGTAAATTCATTTTCATTGCTCATTTAGATATATACTTATATTTTCAATTGAATCTTTAGCAAACCTTTTTTTATAGTTAATTCTCAAATTAAGTTGACTAAATTTTTGGTTATTCCACCATGTAAACTGTCTTTTAATGTATCTTTTAGTATTTCTAATACCTAAGTATATTGCCTCTTCTAAGCTCGATTTATTCTTAATAAATGATAATAGCTCTGGTAAACCATGAGCTTTGAAGAGAGTTTTAGATATTTTATTATTTTCATAGAGTAGTTTGACCTCTTCTAGAGCACCCTTTTTTAACATTTGATGAAATCGTAATTCTGCTTTTTCATAAAGGTCTTTCTTGGGCATTGTAACTTGTATAACAAGTGGATTGGGAGTGATTGGTACTTTACTACCATAATTATTTTCCATTGTATCATTATATTCCAAACAAAAAGCTAACCGACTTAATAGTCTTTGTTTGTCTTTTGGGAAAATTTGTTCTTTATAATATTTTTCTAAAATATTTAGACAATAATCTGTACCTTTGTTTAAAAATAAATCTTCTGCTTGTTTTCTAAATTTGTTACTAATTGAAGGCATCTCTGATAATCCCTCAATTAGTGATTGAACATAAAATCCTGTGCCTCCAACAAACACAGGTATTTTATTTCTACTTTGAATATTCTTGATTATTTTTTTAACTTCATCTATCCAATTATTGACTGAATATTCTTTGTTGTTTATATGTCCATAAAGATGATGTGGGACTATCTTTAATTCATGCTCTGTAGGTCTGTTAGATAAGATCTTTAGTTGTTTATAAACCTGAATACTGTCAGCGTTAACAACTTCAATGTCTATTAATTTTGATAATTCATAGGTGTAATTATTTTTACCTGAACAGGTAGGGCCTACAACAAAAAGGAATTTATTCAATAATGAATGGATTGATTAACCAAAATTCGTTACCGTCTCTAATAACTCTTAATAATAATTTATCTCGTTTCAACTTAATGCTATTAGAAATGATAGACTCGAAAGAACCAATATCTTTAATTTTTTCACTTGATACTTGTGTGATAACATCATTTTTAATTAGATTTTCGTTTTTATCTCCTACTTCTGTCACCAAAATACCTGAGGTTTTTGAGTCTAGCCCTAAAGAGTTTATGGTATCAATAGTAAGTTCAAGAACAGTTATATCTAATTCTTCTAAATACACACCATCATTTTTTGCAAGTTTGCGGCCCTCTTCTAATTCACCAACCTTTACTTGTATATCTAAAATTTCTCCATTTCTCCAAACTTTAACAATAACTTCACTATCTATAGGAGTTTCTGCAACAACTTTAGGTAGATCTTTATATGATGTAATTTTTTGATTATTAAACTCGATTATTATATCTCCTGCTTGAATATTTGATAATGCAGCGGGGCTATTTGGTTCAACTGAAGCAACAAATGCTCCATCAGTTGACTCATAGCCTAAACTCTCAGAAAATTCTTCAGTTAAATCTTGAATTTGAACACCAAGTCTTCCTCTTTTTGCCTGACCAAATGAGATTATTTGTTCAACAATTAATTTTGCTGTTTGCGCGGGTATAGAAAAACCTAAGCCAACACTTCCACCTGTTTGGGAGATAATCATTGAATTAATTCCAATTACCTCTCCGTCTAAATTAAATAAAGGTCCACCAGAGTTGCCTCTATTAATTGGTGCATCAGTTTGTATAAAGTCAACGTACGGCCCTCCGCCTATATCTCTATTTATAGATGATATTATTCCTGAAGTTACAGTTCCACCTAAGCCCAGAGGGTTACCAATAGCTAGTACGATATCTCCAACTCTTGATAAATCTGAGTCTCCCCAGTTAACACTTTGTATATCAACAGATGAGGGGTCAATTTTTAAAACAGCTATGTCGGTTTTAGGGTCAGTTCCAACAAGTTCTGCGGGAACTTCATCGATTCCATTATTGAAAATTACAGTAATTTGATCTGCTCCACTTATTACGTGATTATTTGTTACTACATAACCCTCATCACTAATAATAAATCCTGACCCAAGACCAGTTAGATTTTCACGTTTTGGCATTTGATTACCAAAAAAATCGTCAAACATATCATTGAACGGATGATCTTCTGGTAATTCAGGTAATTGCCTAGTTTGTCTTTCTACGGTTTGACTGGTAGCAATACTTACAACTGAAGGGAGAAGTTCATCAACTAAATCTGCATAACCTCTCTCAAATTGAGCTAACGCGTTCTGAATTGTAAAAAATGAAGTGAAAAGAGTTAATATAAACAGTCTTTTCATTACAAATGATTTATTTAGTTGGCGCCCTCAGAGTTTTCAAAGTACTCGAAGAAATCACTATCAGGAGATATGACCATGGTAGTTGTTCCATCTTTAAATGTGTCAGCATATGCTTCCATGGATCTTATAAATTCAAAGAACTCAGGATCTCTTGCAAAAGCCTCATTTAAAATTTGGTTTCTTGCTGCCTCGCCTTCACCTTTTAAAATATTAGATTGTTTTTCTGCTTCAGCAATAATTTCAATTTTCTCTCTATCAGCGGTTGCCTTAATTTTTTGTGAAATTTCTTGACCTTCGGCTCTTAATAAATTTGCTTCTCTTTCTCTTTCGGTTCTCATCCTATCAAACACGTTAGATTGAACTTCTGGCGTAAGTTCTGTTCTTTTTAACCTCAGGTCAACAATTTCAATACCGAAAGTATCTTGATCTTCACGAACATTTTCAAAAATCTCAGCCATAATTTTATCACGATCATCTGATAATAAATCATTTAGTTGATACTGAGCTATAACACCTCTAACAGATGAGTTTACTATTCTTCCCAAGCGGTCGTTTAAAGCCAATTCTGTTCTAGTTGTTTGAAAAAACTTAAGAGGATCTTTAATCATATATCTAACGATTGAGTCAACAACAATACGCTTTTGGTCTCTTAGTATTACCTCTTCTTGAGCAGGGTCTAAGTTTAACACCCTACTATCGTAGTAAACAACATTTTGAATAAAAGGTAACTTAAACTTTAAACCTGGTGTTTGATGTACAGCGCGAGGCTCACCAAATTGTAGAACAATTACTTGTTTTGTTTGGTCAACAACAAAGAAAAAACCTGATGCGAATAAAATAAAAAAGAAAGACAACCCTACAATAATATAGTTTCTCATTTTCATTAGTTGTTACCTGTCTGCTTGTTTTTGTTCAGCTCATTTAAAGGTAAATATGGAACAACTCCGTTACCAGAGTTTTGATCAATCATTATCTTACTAGATCCTGATAGAACATCTCTTAATGTCTCTAAATATATTCTTTTTTTAGTTGTCTCTTTAGATTGCTCATAAGTGTCTAACACCTGAAGAAATCTACTTGCTTCACCTTCAGCTTGTTTAATTAATTTGTTTTTATAACCTTCTGCCTCTTGGAGGATTTTTTCAGCCTCACCTCTTGCCTCAGGCACAATTCTGTTGCTATAAGCCTCTGCTTGGTTGACTGTTCTTTCTTTATCTTGTCTAGCTTTTTGAACATCATCAAATGCATCTATAACCTCTCTTGGAGGGTTAACATCTTGTAATTGGATGGATTGGATTAGTATTCCAACTTCATATTCATCCAAAAGTTCTTGAAGTAAAGATCTTGAATCTCTTTCAACTGATTGTCTAGATACGGTTAGTAGGCCTTCTAAGTTAGTCTGACCGACAACTTCTCTTAAAACACTCTCAGATATAACTTTTACTGTTTCTTCAGGGTCTCTTAAATTAAATAAAAACTGCCCAGCATCTTTAATTCTATAAAGCACTGTATAGTCTAAATCAGATATATTTTGGTCGGATGTTAACATCATACTTTCTTCGAGCACATCTCTAGTAGAATTACCATTAGATCTAAAACCAACATTAATTTTCCTGATTGCTTCAACTTTTGGAGTTAAGACTTTTCCAATAGGTGTTGGGAAAAAATAATGGAGTCCAGGATCTGTTGTGCTTTCATTCCATTTACCAAAAAGCAGTTCAACCCCTTGTTCATCAGGCTCAACTCTATAAAAACCTGTTGCAAGCCAAATTACAAAAGCTATTAATATTAAAAATGAGACACCCTTAAAACCACCTTTGAAAGGCATTTTAATTTTATATTTATTTTTTAAATCTTTAAGAAGATCATCAATTGAGTCATTGTTACCGCCTGAGAAACCACCAGAACCTCTATTATTGTTCCCTGATGAAGGTCCCCACGGGCCATCAAGTGCAAAAATTTTAAATTTGTTTTTGTTCACGATACATTATATGTAGTGTTTAATATATGAATATCAAGACTTGTTTTGGAATATCAAGCTGTAAAGGTGGTGTTGGTAAATCAACTGTAGCTTGCAATATCGCTATAACTTTAGCAAACCAAGGATATAAAGTTGGCCTTTTAGACGCAGACATTTATGGACCTAGTGTGCCAACATTACTCGGCATTGGAGATAAGGAACCAAAAGTTGAAGATGGAAAGTTTTTACCATTTGAGGTATTTGGGATAAAAGCAATGTCGATAGGTTTTCTTGTCAATGAAGAACAAGCAATTGTTTGGCGAGGACCAATGTTAGCTAAAGGGCTTGATGGACTTATTAATAAAACAATTTGGGGTGATTTAGACTATTTAATTGTTGATTTTCCCCCTGGTACTGGAGACGTACAAATATCAATGTCCCAAAAACTCAAACTGGATGGAACTCTTATTGTTACAACTCCACAGCTTTTATCTTTAAAAGATGTAATAAGAGGTATTAATATGTTTATCAAGGTTAATGTTCCAATACTTGGTGTAGTTGAAAATATGTCTTATTTAGAAGAACAAAATGAAAAAAAATATATTTTTGGTGAATCTAAGACTAAGTCTTTGTTACTTAAAGAAAATATAAATTTAATTGAAGAACTTCCTTTTAATTTAAATATCCCTAAAAGTTGTGATGATGGAAAGCCCTATTGTTTTGACTATAAAGATGATTATTCTCTAAAATTTGAAAATATAACAAACGCAATTACAAAAAAATTTCAAAGTTAAGATAATTTAATATTAAACTTTACTTCTAATTCTCTAAGCTCTCTTGGAGATAGTTTGTAATTAGACTTCTTAATTTTTTTATTAGCTAATTTATCTTTAACAATTTTCAAAGCCTCTTTAGAGAGTTGAAAAGAGTCCGAACGGTAATCTTCAAAAGCTTCGTATGTTAAGGGTACCCACTTTTTTAAAATTTCAACCATTTTTTCAGCATAAATTTGTATTTCATATTGAGCATGACTATCTGCACGTAATCTTAAAAAATGCATAAGATTATGAAGGTCTACTTTCCAATACCACTGTGTGTAATAATTTAATGGCAGAGTTGTTCGAGCTAGCTCTCTAGCTAATCCCTCCCCTTCAACGTATTCATCATTATTCAAAAGCTTACCATTCAATAAATTTTGGTAGTCATCATAGAGTTGTTCGGAATTCTTTTGAATTAAGTCTTGGGCTTGTTTTGCAAACTTTTTATCTAAAGTATTTGATCTCCCTTGCTTGTTTGTAGTGGATTGAGATCCAAGTTGATCCATCTCTGGAACATAAAACTCTTTATCTAATACTGAATATCTTGCAGAGTATTCATTTACATTTGCAGTTCTGTGTCTGATCCATTGTCTAGCAACAAAAATAGGAAGTTTAATATGAAACTTAATTTCACACATCTCAAATGGAGTTGTATGCCAGTGACTTAGGAGATACCTAATTAGACCACGATCCTCACGTAATTTTTTTGTTCCCTCACCATAGGAGACTCTGGCTGCTTGGACTATTGACTGATCTGTTCCCATGTAATCAATAACCCTTATGAAACCATGGTCTAAAATTGGGATTTGTTTATAAAGTATTTTTTCTAAAGCAGATGAAGTAGCTCTTGTAGTTTTAAAATCTTTAAATTTTGGCACTTTAGTGATTTTTTTCTTCATAGGTGTTTAAAGGATTCATTTATTAGACTATATTATCTTCGTTGTTTATCAACTATAGCAATAAACGCTATATGTAATAGGTGTATCGGACTCGGGGGCGGTACCCGACACCTCCACCATAAAAATTTTTATGGGGGTGATATAGGTTTGACGTGCTCTGAAGGATATAGTTTTTGCTCGTTGTAAGCGTTTCTTCGACATAGAAACTTAAAATAATTGCTAACGATAATGAATTAGCACTCGCTGCTTAATCTAATTAGGTAAGCGCGGCTTTGGGGCGGCCGGGCAACAGAACGCCCCTTTTAATTAAATAACCTTTATTTTTTCTTACTTTTTTATTTTTAAAGAGCAGACACTTTAGCAGATACTTTAGCAGACACTTAGCAGACTATTTTAAAATGAAATCTTTATGCAAAATTAAATCTTTATTTTAGTGGATTTGAACCAAACCTATTATTTTCTTCATCGCTATTCTTACATAACCAATATAAAAGTGGGATAATTCCAATAATTGTAAATGAGATAAGTTGCCACCAACCACTTCTATTAACATCATGCAACCTTCTAGTAGCAACTGTTATTGTAGGTATTAAAAAACCGATAGTTATTATTAGTTCTATTATTGCAATATTTAAATTTTCATATGCAAAAAATTCAAGTGGTAATGAGATAAGGGCATAAAAGAGAATAAAAAACCAGTATTCAGATCTCGATGCCCTACCTTCAATGACTCCATATTTTTTAAAGCAAGTTTTTACAGACTCTATTAAATTCATATAAATATTTTATCATAAATTAATTTTTATTTGAAATGTATTGGGAGGATCGATGGATTCTGCGTAATTAATGCAGAAACTCTTATTGATGGACGTTCCAGATTATCAATTATCTAAACACCAACCCAAGTGTATTGTCTCTCCCACATTATTTGTAGTGAATAACTTAGTGTATCCATTAATTTTGTTATAAGCGAACATTTTAATCCAACTATCTTCATCACTTTCATCTAATATTGCATTAATATAATTTGTTGTATTTGCTATAATATAAAATTCACCTACATCTATTTCTGCTGTTAGGTTATAAACTTGAATCCATTCGTCTTTTATTGTTACTTGAAATTTTCTTTTATCTAGATCCTCCCAGTTTTCATTTCTGAACTTTACATGAGTATCTAAGTTACAATATAGAATAACATTTTCTGCAATCACCGAGGATGAAAAAAACAAAACAAAGATTGTGAGAAGGGTTTTCATATAACTATTTCTTTTTTAAAAAAATCATATAAAAATGCAGCAATTAAAACTATTAAAGACATTCCTAAAAATGATCCGATTAAAAATCCACCATTATAAAATGTTGTTCCTTCTGGAATAGTCAAAAACCCGTAATCTAAACCAATTAAACCTCCACATAAAGACCACTTCAATCTTCTACTCATTATTAACATTACTCCATTAAACTTTATTTTACTATTTTGAATTTTTCTTATTTGTATACTTTTGCGAACAAAAGTCACAAATTCTTCAAAAACGAGAAATTACTGCACACACTTTTAGAAAGTTGTTGTATACTGGGACTTAGGGACGATGTGTAAGGAAACAGAACACCCCTTTCTTTAATTAATCTTAATTTTTTCTTACTTTTTGAAAAACTAACTAATAATATTCTTGATGTCTTTATCTGCTTTCATATCTCTTAATTTTTGAGCAACTTCTTTTGAAATTACTTTTCTTCCAAATGGGGCAAATGCCACAGGCACCATTCTAAAATGTGCCATAATATTTGGGATAGCAACAATTGTCCAAATAAGCAATACGTTTAAAATTCCAGCGAGAATATGAAGTAATGCAAGTATCCAACCAAAAGTTAATACCCAAATAATATTTGCTAAAAACCTTATTATACCAGAGGCGTTATCAAAATCTTTATCTCTTGTTTTTTCATAATCTTTAAATTGTTTAAGGTATTTAGTTGATACAATTTCCCTACCAAAAGGTAGGAAAGAATATCCAACGACAGGATAAATGAAGGGTAAAAGTGGAAACAAAATTATTCCACCAATTAAATATCCAATTGGAACAAAAAAAGATGTAACTAACCAAATAATATTTCCTAAAAAACTCATAATTAAAAACCTTTACTATTTATAGCAAAATCCGTGATACACCGTTTCTCCATAAAGAAAACTACTAGACATAAATGCAAATTTATTATTCTTTTTATCTAATTTAAAAAATTCTACATATTGTAAAGTTTCATTAATATCGACAGCAATTAGCAAGTTATTATTATTGTTTATCAGTTGAAATTCAGACGATATTCCAGTTTTAAAATCGTAAAAGTCTGCCAAATACTCAGATGTGGTAATTAAAAAATTTTGATAACCAAAATCTCGCACTGTCTCATCTGTGGAATATCTACCATATGAATTTACATTATTGCATTTGTAAACATCTGCGATTGCTGATGAAGAAGCAAACAATAAAATAAAAGAAAAAAATTTCTTCATATTTAAAAATTATCAAATATTAGCTCTTATTGATATATTTTTGTAAACAGAAGTTACAAATTCATCAAAAAAAATAAGACATCAGAGCAGACACTATTTATAAATCAGCATCAGGTAAAGAATAAAAATACTCTGTCATAAATAAAAAAACATCTTCACTGGGTTTCATCCTACAAGAAGTTACTAAAAAATCGAACACCTCCTCAGCAGAGTCAACATCAATTATTTTAAGTTTATCAGTTTGCATAAAGTAAAATACATTTGCACCAGTTAGGAATCCTCTAACTTCACTTACACCAAAAACATCTTTAAATTCTTCGTCTGAAAATTGTTGATCCATATCTAGAAGACTTGAACAACTGTCTCCAATAAAACCGAGTGAGCTTCTTTCAGCAAAAACTAAGGATGAGAATAACAAAAAGAAAGTTGCAAAAAATACTTTCATATAAAAACATACCTTAAATGAAAAACTCTTATTTGTATACTTTTGTAAACAGAAACATAAATTCGTTAAAAATAAGAAATCTTACAAAATTCATTATTTTCTGTTAATAATTATTCAGTGGTCGTTCTACAGAGCGCCCCTTTTAAAAAGGTAATGGCAAGTATTAAAAATTATATAATTATTTCTGCATTTATGTTATTTACATCGTGTACTTATAATTCTTCAGAATATTATAATACTAATTCTTCAGAATATTATAATGCCGTAATATCAAATGTACTTTCTAGTACTATATCGGGAGAGATGTCTCCAGAAGGTAGAAAAGAATTAGTTTTTAGTGAATTATCAAAATTAACTTACAATAACGCTTTGAAGGCACTTGAAGAAATTGAAATGAAGAACCCAGTAATTTTAAAAAGTATAAAAAGAGATATAAGACTTATGTTGGATAAAAAGTATAAGGAGTCTCTTATTAGAAATTAATATTTTTGCATACACTATTTACATAATCTTTTTTTAATTTTGAGTAAATCTACGACTAGAGGATGATTTGTTAGGAAACAAAGCGCACCCTTTTATTTATAATATTAAATTTCCTAATCCTAAAAATAAACTAATAAATCCTGTAATAAGAATTATTTTTCCTTGTAACTTTTTAATAATGCTCTTGCTACTAATCCCAATAAAACCCATAACAATACCAATAATTCCTACTAAGATACTTAATATAAAAAAAATAGTAAAAGTTCGTTGAGACCAACCACCATAATTTTCTATATTTTTAATTTTATGAATATTTTTCCAATTTAAATTTACATAAACATCACTTGGTAATGAATATTCTTGTTTTTTTTTAATAAATTCAGTTTTTTGAATGAGATGTTCTCGGCAATGTTTACATTTAATTGCCTCTTCTTGTATTTCTTCTGCACAGTATGGACATTTTTTCATAAGATAAACTTAGTTAAATTTTACTCATAATCATAAAAAAATGGCTCTCCTCCATTCCAATTAATTACTGCAAATGACTCAGTAAAATTAACAATGTCAGTATAAGAAATACCATCAATTAAATATGTTGTTGAAATAGGACCACCTTCAATAAATATATTTTGATTAGATGTAAGATTTTTCCAATTACCTTTATAAGTTGTTGAATTTAAAGTTTCTGGACAAGTCCAAATTAATTCAAATTCAAGATTTTTTTTAAATTTATAATATGCACTTGGATAACCACAACCATTTAAGTATGTTTGTGACTTTAAGTTAGCATCAAATAAGATATTTTTTTCTGTATTTTTATTTATATTATCTTTGATATCACTTTTATCAGAATTAATTGTTGTTTTTGTTTGGTCATCTTGTTTACCATTTGCTATTTCTATGACATTAAAACCATGAGTTGCAAAAATTAAATTTTTGTCAAAGAAACCAATAACAGTCAGTGTATCACCAATTTTTATTGATTTAATACTATCTATGATTGAATTGCTGTTTTGCCATTTATCAGCAGAGTATGTTGCTTGGACTACAAATGCATTGTTTAACATACTATTGTTTTCATGACTTGGAGATGATAGATAAAATATAATATTACCATCCGAAAAACTATCAGATGCATTACTTTCAATATTAGTAACAATTCCAGAGAGCTCTATTTTTTTAGGTCCATAACTTACATTATCATTAAAATATTCCTCTACTGTAATCTTCTCTTTAAGTGGTTTGACCACAACTTCATCGTCCACGACGAAATCATTACCTCTATAGATTTTCGCCCAACCATTTGCCCACCCCCAATATGGTTGATCTGTAATAGGAGCATCAAGTATAAATGCGAAACAATCTCCAATCTTAGGTGCCCTTTCATTGCCTTTAGATAAATTTGCAAAATCCTCTACATATGCTGATAATGAATTATTTAAGTTTCCTATTGATACTGAACTGATTGAACCTGGAACAATTATTTCATTTGTCAAAATATCCCTCTGCTCTTCAACAAATTCTATATCTAATAAACAACCATAAAAAGGTTTGTCAGCACCACCAATCTGTAGAGAATTTTCAGCAAATAACTTTTCTATACTTGGTATGACAACAGCTTCTGCAGTTTTAATATCTTTACTCATTTTATCAAAACACAAAAGTCTATCGTTATTATTAGATATATTTTTACAATTTAATATTTTTTCTTTTAGAGTTGATTTTGAAACAACAAAGTTATCCTCTTCAATTGAGTCGTTGTTAAAAACAGAGTCAAATTCTTGTGAAAACTTATACCATATCTGGTCATCCTCCTCATAAACTTCCATTCTAAGTTTTGACTCAGATCCATTATCAAGTTTTACATCTCCTAAGCATACTAATTTACTTTCTATTCGAGATATCTCTTTGGAGTTCTTTACGATTAATATTTTAAATTTTCCTCCAAACAAATTTGTTAGAGTTTCTCCCTTTGCTAACTTTTCAACATCCTCACAAGTACTATCTTCAATTGACGTTATAGAGTTGTGAAAAATAGCAAACGATTGAAAGGGTAAAGTTAAAAATAATATAAAAAAAATATATTTAATATTAAATCTCATAATCTTGTAATGAAATACTTAATTTATTATTTTTATACTTCTGCATTAAAAAATTGACAAATAAAGGTTTTGTGACCCAAATAAGCAATTTTAAAATAACAAAATACAATGCCCTAACAACCTTATAATTTGGTAAAAAAGGCTAAGCAGATAGTGCTATTGATTATTATTTGTAAGAGAGAACTTTTCTAATTCAGTAAATTTAAAAAGAAATGATGGTTTTTTTACTTTTGTTTTCTTAGTTAAATCATTTGTTGCAATCACATCATCGACTTTAAAAAAACTCCCAGAAAATATAACTATATCTTTTTTTTTAACTTTTCTCATTTGATCATACATTTTTTCTTCTGGGTCTATTAAAGTTTCGGCTCCCATAAGTAAATCACTAAATTCATTACTGCTTGTTCTTAATTCAAATGAAACTGTCTCACTCTTTTTACCCTCAGCAAAATAGACAATATCTATATATAATTCGCCTTTACCCTCAGAATTTGATGCGCGTTCTGTTACTACACCAATCCAATTTTTAATTTCTGCATATTTTGTATCATATCCAACAATATATTTGTCAAAGTTAATTATATTCTCTAAGTTTTTATTTCTATCTTGTAAAATGTCACCTAATTCAAATTCGTCCTCCCATTTTTTTGTCTTTGACTGTTCCACTGCGTTTATAAAATCAAGTTGATCTTGGGGTAATGTAATTCCTTTGGTGACTGTTGAATTAGTGCTTATAATTGTTTCATCATCAGTGCCTGTTTGACTTCCTGGTCCAAATGTTTTTTCAGTTTTAATGTTAGGTAGAATTTCTTTTTCAATATGTTTTTTTATAAAATTAACGACCTCGTTATTAACATCTCTAATTTCAACAGAAGATTTACCCCCTTCTTTTACAGATTCAGTTTTTTTTATTAGCTGCATAACCTCAGGTGCTAAATCAGAAGTCATATTTTCTTGTAAATATTCTGATAATTTTAAAGCATTATTATTTAAGTTAACTAGCAAATTTTCTATTTCTTTAATTTCATTTTTAAGGTCATCAATAGATGAATTGACACTATCAAATTCAGATAATACTAGGCTATCATTTAGAGTAGACTCAGCTATTTTTATTAGTTCAAGAATTGACTTCGCAAATTCTGAGGTCACATTTTCTCTAAGGTAGTTTTTCAGGTAATAAATATTTTTTTCAAGAAGGTCTATTTTAAGATCAACTTGTTTAATATTTCTATCAAGTTTTTTTTGATCGTAGTTTTTTTTAAATTCGTTAAATTTAGCTGATTGTTCTGCAAATTCTTTTAAGTAATCAAAATCTATTTTGAGTTGATCATTCCAGTTACTATCTAAAATAGGTTTAGTATTAATCACTAATTCAGTTATATCTATTATATCAAATTCTTCAGGGTTATTTTTTACAAAAGTCTCGATATTTTGTAAAAATTCTATTGCGAGTTGTAGTTCACTTTCCGAAGGTATCATAGATATTTTTCTGT
>CABZPR010000009.1 GCA_902527545.1 uncultured Alphaproteobacteria bacterium | reverse complement strand
ATGGTTAAAAATATTTTAACTATATTGATGGTTTATTATAAAATATTTAAGAACTTTCCATCAAAAATAAATAAATCATTATTTCCTCCTGGGAGATCAGAAATTATTTATAATAAAAATAATAAAGTTATCTTAATTGACTATGCTCATTCAAAAGATGCCTATGTAAATTTATTAAACAAGTTACCTCTTTTCAAAAAGAATATTATAATTATTTATGGCTGTGGTGGTGATAGAGATAAATCTAAAAGACGACAAATAGCAAGAGTCGTTTCAAAATATACTAACTTACAAATTATAACTGATGACAACCCAAGAAATGAAGACCCAGCAAAAATTAGAAAAACACTCATAAAACACTCCTCTAATCCAATTGAAAAACCTAATAGAAGAGAGGCTATAAAATTTGGTATAAATTTAATAAAAAAGAATGAAGGAATTTTAATTATTGCAGGTAAAGGTCATGAAGAGACACAGAACTACAAAGAAAAACTTTTTCTATTTAATGACAGACTAATTTCATCACACTATGCAAAACATTTATAATTCTATTATTGATCTAAAGTCAAAATATAAATCTCAAATAGTTTTTGACACTAGACTTATAAAAAAAAATGACATTTTTATAGGCCTCAAAACAAAAAATAATGACGGTAACCTATATTATAGTGAAGCCATTAAAAAAAAAGCATCTTTGATAATTACAAATATAAAGTCTGATAACACTAAATTATTTCATGTCAAAGACACTCATTTATTTATAAAGAATTTCTGCAGTTTTATAATAGAATCATACAAAGGAAAAATAATTGCCGTAACTGGATCTATAGGAAAAACAACATTCAAGGAAAATATTTATCATGTATTAAATAATAATAATATAAGTATAAGCAAATCATATAAAAATTATAATAATATTCAGGGTTTACAGTTTTCTATTATGAATATGAATATTAACAGTAGTTATTCTGTTTTTGAATTAGGAATTAATAGTTCTAAAGAAATGACCAAATTAGTAAAAACTCTTCAACCTCATTATTGCTTAGTGACTTGCATTGAAAATACTCATATAGGAAATTTTAAAAATTTTAATCATCTTATTGATAACAAATTAAAAATTTTTAACTCAAAAAGACTCATTAAAGGTCTAATTAACTACAATTATGATCCTAGTTACATTAAAAGTAAAATTGACTCTAAAGTAGAACTTATAAATGTCGATAATTTAGAGAGAAATATCTTAATAAATAAAAGAAAATATTTAATCAATTTTACAAATAATATGAGGAAATTCTCTATCGAATCATATGGAAGTGAATACTATATTAACATAGCTATAATTTCTTATTTGTTCATAAAAAAGTTTATTAAGAAAATTAATTTCAATATTTTTTTTTACAATGAGTCTATTATTGAATCTAGGGGTAAAGAAGTTTCAGCCTATATAGGCTCTAAAAGAGTTAAATTTTATGATCATAGTTACAACGCCAGTCCATTTTCACTTAATAAACAAATCTTGATATTTAATGCGAGAAATATTAAACAAAAAGTCTATATTTTGGGCTCTATGAAGGAATTAGGAATTCACTCAGATTTTTTTCATTTACAAATAATTGAACTGGCCACAAGTTTAAATTTAACAAAAATAATTTTTATTGGAGATGAGTTTTACAAGTTCAAAAAAAAGTTTAAAAAACTTTTATTTTATAAAAACCACACGCCAGCTATCAAATATTTGAATAAAGAAATTGACAATATAAAAAATATATTTGTCATGGGCTCAAGATCAAATCAACTGAATAGGTTAATAAAAGAATATGTTAAGTGACGTATTATACTCTCTGAAAGAGACAGAATTCTTATTTAATTTATTTGGTTATATTTCATTTAGATCTGGATTATCTTTAGTAACATCATTTTTTATAGTTTTAATATTAATGCCACGATGGATTAGATTACAACAAAGTTTTTTTCCAAGTGGGCAACCCATACGAAATGATGGTCCTGATACTCATTTCTATAAGAAAGGAACACCAACATTAGGTGGTGTGCTCATACTCTTTTCAATAATTTTAAGTTCTATTTTGTGGAGTTCTAATTTTTCAAGTTTTAACTATATATTAATTTTAACATTAATTTTATTCGGCTTTATTGGTTTTATTGATGACCTTAAAAAAGTCAAGTTAGGAAAGGGAATATCTTCCAAAACTAAATTTTTTTATCAGTTACTAGCTACATTGATAATTTATTTGACAATTAAATATAATGGTTTTGATCTAAATAAATTTAGCATTCCCTTTTTAAAAGATGTTTCAATCGAATTAGGTTATTTTTATTTTGTTATTATCTTGCTCATCGTAGTTGGTTCAACAAATGCAACAAATTTGACAGATGGTTTGGATGGATTAGTATCAATGCCTCTAATATTTGTATTTCTCACATTTGCTATATTTGCATATGTATTAGGTAATATAAATTTTTCTGATTATTTGTTAGTAAATTACATCAAGGGATCAGGAGAAATAGTAATTTTTTGTACATCAGCAATTGGAGCTTTACTTGGTTTTTTGTGGTTTAATTCAAGTCCAGCATCTATTTTCATGGGTGATACAGGGTCTCAATCATTAGGAGCTTCACTAGCTGTAACTTCTATTCTACTAAAACAGGAGATAGTATTGGCTGTGGCCGGTGGCCTCTTTGTAATTGAAACATTATCAGTAATTTTACAAGTTGGATATTTTAAATTTACAAAAGGAAAAAGGATATTTTTAATGGCTCCACTTCATCATCATTATGAAAAAAAGGGCTTATCTGAACAAAAAATAGTTATAAGATTTTGGATACTAAGCTTTCTTTTTTGTTTATTAGCTTTATCACTTTTAAAAATAAGATAATTGATAAATTTAAAAAAAAAATTTTTAATATATGGATATGGTATAAGCGGAAAATCAGTAGAGAAATATCTTTATAATCAAAAATGTAATTACAATATTTATGATGATATTAAAAAAATTAATCATAAAAAAGTAATCAGTAAAAAGTTCTTACTAAGTAGAATAAATGAATACCATTATTTTGTCGTTTCACCATCAATAAAGATTGAAAAAAATCATTTTTTATTTAAGCATAAAAATAAAATTTTGATTGATCTAGATTTTTTATCTCTAGAAATATCTACACAAAAAATAATTGGTGTAACAGGCACAGAGGGAAAATCTTCCACTTGTAGTTATTTAAAAGAAATTTTATCAAAAAAATATAATACAAAAATTATAGGAAATTTTGGAAAAACTATTATAGATAAAAAGAATTTAAATAATTATTTATCAAAAATAGATATTTTAATTATTGAGTTAAGTTCTTATCAATTAGATAAAATAAAATTTTTAAAATTAAATTATGCCTTAATAACAAATATATTTAATGATCATATAGACTATCATAAAACTTTTAGAAACTATGTAATTTCTAAATTTCGTATACAAAAATTTTTACATAAAAACTCTAATTTATTTTTATCAAAAGAATTATTTTTAAAATATAGAAGTCTTATAGATATTAATAAAAGGAGATTAATTTTATATAATTATAGATTACCTTCAAAAAAAGATCTTAATGAACATATTAAAGAAATCAATTTAAATTCGATTAGAAATCTAATCAATAACATCGACTCAAAAATTAAAATACAAAAAAGTAATATATCAAGTGAATTAAAATACAGAAATCAACTCATATATAATTCTAACAATTTAAAAATTTATAATGATAGTAAGTGTACTAACTTAAACAATGCTGTATACAAAAATAATTTAATTTATAGTTCTAAAAAAATTCTAATTCTTGGAGGTAAATTTAAAAAACAAGATAAAAACCATAAATTTAATATTACTAACACATTAGTGTTAATATTTGGATTTCAAAATAAATTATTTTATGATCATCTAAATTTTATTAACTCTAATTGCATTAAATTTACAAATCTAATTCAATTAATTCATTTCTTAAAATTAATATTAAAATTTAACAAATATGATTATATTCTTTTCTCTCCTGGGGGTGAGTCCTATGACTATTATAAAAACTATTTAGATCGTGGAAAACATTTCAATCAACTAATTAAAAAGGCAATATTATGAAAAATATTCTATTTAGAGATGATCAAAGTTTATTAGGTTCTAATTGGTATATTTTGCCAAAAAAACTATTTATTATTCCATTCATTTTATCGTTCATTGGTATCCTCGCTATATATTCTTTAATTGGTGACGAATATTCAATCTTACTTATATTTAAACATATTATTTTTTTATCTATATCTATAGTTATATTAGTATTTTTATCATTGCTTCCTAAAAATGATTTAAGAAAAATTTTAAATATAATGTGTATTTTTTTTATTTTTCTTCTATTGGTAGTACCGATTTTTGGATATGAAATTAAAGGAGCTACAAGATGGATAAGTTTTAATTTTTTTTCTATTCAGCCATCCGAATTACTTAAAGGACCTCTTATCTGTATGTTTTCTTGGTTTTGTTATTTATATACTAAAACTAATAATAAATTATATTTATTCATAAGTTTTATAATTATACTTTTAGTTATATTACTATTATTCAGTCAACCAGATATTGGTACTTTATTAGTTTATATATCTATTATTTCTTTAATTTTAATTTTATATTTTAGAAATATTAAACTTTTTATTGTACTTGGATTTGTGGGATTATTTTTCTTACTAATTGCCTATTTTCTACTAGATCATGTTGCATATAGAATTGATAACTTTTTAGATGGTGATAATTCTCAAATTTCAAGAAGTTTATCAGCAATCAAAACAGGTGGAATTTTCGGTGTCGGATTAGGTGAAGGTCAACTGAAATATTCAATACCTGAGTCCCACAATGATTTTATATTTGCTATTTTAGTTGAAGAATTTGGAGTTTTATTTGGATTATTCGTGTCTTTTTTATATCCAGTTTTTTTTATTTTAGCGAGAAAATCTATTTTAAGACCATCTAATTTATTTATTTCTAACACAATCTTCTGTCTTTGTTTTTTAATGTGTTTGCAAGCATTTGTAAATATTGGATCTGCTATAAAACTTATACCCCCCACAGGAATGACATTACCATTTATTAGTTATGGAGGTTCATCAATGCTTTCTTATGCTATAATATTTGGTACAGTCATAAATTTTAGTAAAAATGAAGAGAGTGCTACAAATAATTCATAGTGAAGTTGCTGATGTAAGTGTAGTTTCAAAATTTTTTCAAAAAGAACATCAATGCTCTACGATTTTTTATAAAAATTTACATTTTTTAAAAAAAAAAGATATCGATCGTTTTGATTTATTTATATTCCACGGTGGTAAACAAAGTGCAAATAGTAAATCAAATGCTATTTTGAATGAATATAAATTTCTTAATTATATAATAAAAAAAAATAAAATAATTGTAGGTATATGTTTAGGTGCTCAATTAATTGCAAAAATTTACGGATCAAAAATATCAAAATCGAAAAATAAATTATTTGAGTGTGGCTATAAGAAAAATTATAAAATAAATAACATGTATTTTAAAAATAATCATTCTTTCTTACAATTCCACACAGAGGGTATTTCTTATAATAAAAATATGGAGCTATTAGCTAAGGGTATTTTATATGAAGTAGACTCTTTTAAAATTATAAGAAAAGATATTTATGGGTTTCAATTCCATCCTGAGGTTACTTCTAATACAATAAAAAGATGGCACGATATAGTAAAAATAAAATATCCTTATATAGATAAATTAAATAAAATAATGAAAGATTTTAAAAAACACCAATACAAAAATTATGATTGGTTTCAAAATTTTTTATTAAATCTTTTAAAATGATAAATATTATATTTTCAGAAGAATATAAAAACCACGATACTGGTAACCACCCTGAATCTATAGAAAGAATAGAAGTAGTAAATAATTTAATTAAAAAAGATTATTCTAATCATAATCTCATTGAACCGACTATAGCCGACAAAGAAACGATTTCCTTAGTTCATGACATAGATTATGTTAATAATATTTTTGACTCTATACCTACTTCTGGTTTTAAATATTTTGACCCTGATACTGTTGCCAGTCCTAATAGTTTAAATAGTTATCTCTTAGCTGTAGGAGGAAGTGTTGATTCTGTTAACCATATAATTAGAAATAAAAGTAGCAGTGTTTTCTTTTGTGCACATAGACCACCAGGTCATCATGCTGAAAGTAATAAAGCTATGGGTTTTGGTGTATTTAACAACGTCGCTATTTCAGCTCAATATGCATTAAATACGGGTAAATTTAGAAAAATCTTAATTATTGATTTTGATGTACATCACGGTAATGGTACACAGCATATCTTTGAAAATAACCCCAATATATATTATGCCTCAAGTCATCAATATCCTTTTTACCCAGGGACTGGATCACTTAACGAAGTTGGTGTTGGGAATATATTTAATTGCCCTTTGCCTAGCAATTGTGACACAAGTTCTTTTAGATCCTTATTTAGAAAACATATTGTTGATAAAATTAATACAAAATTTGATTTAATATATTTCTCTGCAGGTTTTGATGCACATAAATTAGACCCGTTAGCATCTATAAATTTAGAGGATGATGACTTTTATTGGGTGACAAAAATTATATTGGAAAAATTTGCAAATAATGTTCCAATAATTTCCGTCTTAGAGGGTGGATACGATATGAATGGTTTGCACAACGGTTTAAATAACCATCTTAAAAAATTAGTTGAGTACTCAAATGAATAAAAAAAATGAAAATAATTTTGAAAGTGCATTAAAAAGATTGGAAGAAATATCTGATTTATTAGAGAATGAAGACACTCCCCTTGAGGATAGCATTAAGTTATTTGAAGAGGGTATTGAATTGAAAGAATTTTGTGAGGAAAAACTTAAATCTGCTAAACTTAAAATCGATAAAATTGTAAAAAAAAATAAATCTTTAAGTTCAACTGAATTCAAATAACTTAAAAATTTAAATGTCAATTTTAAGTAAAATTAATTTTCCAAACGATCTAAAGAAATTATCGTTTAATCAATTAAAAAAACTTAATGATGAATTAAGAGAATACACAATACAAGTAGTATCTAAGACAGGAGGACATTTAGGTGCTAGTTTGGGAGTTATAGAATTAACATCGGCTCTACATTATGTCTTTGATACTCCAAGAGATAAAATTATTTGGGATGTAGGTCATCAGACCTATCCCCACAAAATATTAACTGGTAGAAAAAGCAAAATTCATACGTTAAGGAAAAAGAATGGTCTATCAGGTTTTACTAAAAGATCTGAGAGCATTTATGATCCTTTTGGGGCCGCACATAGTTCAACTTCAGTCTCAGCCAATTTAGGAATTACGGCAGCGAGAGATATGCTCTATCAAAATTTTGATGTTATTAGCATTATCGGTGATGGCGCTATTAGTGCAGGATTAGCTTATGAGGGTCTAAATAATTTAGGACATTTGAATAAAAATTCCCTGATTATTCTAAATGATAATGAAATGTCTATCGCAGAACCAGTCGGTGCAATGAGTAAATATCTTGTAAACCTATTAAGTTCAAAATCATATGAGAGCTTAAGAGATATCATAAAAAACTTTACTAAAAAACTACCTAACGAAATAGGAGATTTTGCAAAAAAAACTGAAGGTTATTTAAAAGGCTATTTAACTGGAAATACATTATTTGAAGAACTTGGATTAAACTACTTAGGTCCTATTGACGGGCACAATTTAAAATTATTGGTTCAATTATTTAAGAAGTATAAAAAAAAGGAATTGCATGGTCCTGTTTTTTTACATCTAATAACAAAAAAAGGTAAAGGTTACAAACCTGCAGAAAGTTCAAAAGATAAATTTCACGGCGTATCATCTTTTAATTTAAAAACAGGTGTTCAAAATAAATCTAAAGAAAAAACATTTACTAATGTTGTAAGCGATACTCTTTTAAAATTAGCAAAAAAAGACAAAAAAATTGTTGCAATTACAGCAGCAATGCCCTCAGGAACAGGTTTGGATAAATTCAAAGATATATACCCAAATCGTTTTTATGATGTAGGAATAGCAGAACAGCATGCCGTAACATTTGCTGGAGGTATGGCTACAGAAAAAGTGAAGCCTTTCGTGGCAATATATTCTACCTTTTTGCAAAGGGCATATGATCAAATAATACATGATATTGCCATCCAGTCTTTACCAGTTAGATTTTTAATAGATAGATCAGGTTTTGTTGGTGCTGATGGAGCTACTCATGCAGGATCTTTCGATTTGAGTTATTTATGTTGCTTACCAAATTTCATAGTTATGGCTCCCTCAAGTGGGGAAGAGTTAAAAAATATGATTAAATTATCATTGAAAATTAATGACAAACCCTCTGCGATTAGATATCCAAGAAATTTAGCTAATGATTACGATGAAAAAGCAAAGTTTGGTAAAATTAAATTGGGTGAAGCAAAAATAGTAAAAAAAGGAAAAAAAATTGCATTACTTAGTTTAGGCACTCGGCTTCAAAAAATCTTGGAGGTTTCTAAATTAATAAAAAAAAATTATAAATTTCAATGTAGTGTGTTGGATATGAGATTTGCTAAACCAATAGATAGGAAATCCATCAATTCTCTAATAAGAAATCATGAAATTTTTGTGACTATTGAGGAGAACGCAATAGGTGGATTTTCAAGTCAAGTAAACAATTATTTGTTAAATGAATTATCTAAAACACCAAAAATTTTAAATTTTTTCATGAAAGATAAATTTATTGATCAATCTGATATTGAAGATCAATACACTTTATCAGGTATTTCTTCAAAAAAAATATATGAAAAACTTACTAAGTTTTTAAAGTGATTTTGATTTAAGAATTAGTAACAAATCTGCGATTACAAAATTGGTCATAGCAATTCCCACTGGTACTGCTCTAATACCTACACATGGATCGTGACGTCCTCTAGTTTTTATTTTAGTATTTTTAAAATTCTTTGTAACGGTATTTTTTTCACTTAACACTGAACTTGTAGGTTTAACAATGTATCTAAAAATTATATCTTGTCCTGAAGAGATACCACCTAATATTCCACCAGCATGGTTAGTATGAAATTTAATTTTTTTATTCTCAAAGTTAATTTGATCAGATCCATTAGTGCCATCATAGTTTACTAAATCAAAACCAGTGCCAAACTCTATACCTTTTACAGCATTAATGCTCATAATCGCTTTTGATAACTCTGAGTCAAGTTTTTGATATATTGGTTCTCCTATACCTACAGGACAATTTGAGACTCTAACTTCAATTACAGCACCAAGAGAAGAACCTTTTTTTCGATGAGTAAGGATCAGATTTTCCCATTTTTTAAGGATGGACTTATTTGGTGAGAAAAAAGGATTTTTGTTAATAAAATTGTTATTCCAAGTTGAGTTTTCTATCTTTTCATTACCTATTTGAATAACAGCACTTGTAACATTTATTTTATTTTTTGAAATTTTTTTCAGAAGTAATTCTGAAAGAGCGCCTGCAGCAACTCTCATCGCGGTTTCTCTTGCACTAGACCTTCCTCCACCTCTATAATCATAATTTTTATATTTCATAAAATAAGTGTAATCAGCATGACCAGGTCTAAATTTATTTTTGATTTCTGAATAGTCCTTACTTCTTTGATCAGAGTTATAAATTATCATTGATATTGGAGCACCAGTACTTTTACCGTTAAAAACCCCTGAGAGTAAATTAACTTCATCTTTCTCTTTTCTTTGTGTTGTAAATTTTGACTGACCTGGTTTTCTTAAATCTAATCTTGTTTGAATATATTTTGTGTTAATAGGTATTCCTGCTGGGAAACCATCGACGACACAACCTATAGCTTCTCCATGACTTTCTCCCCAAGTAGTAAACTTTAATAAATTTCCAAAAGAATTATGTGACATGAACTAATTATTTTTTACTAAACTCATTTAATAAGCCTGCTACACCCCCAGCTTCATCAACTGCTACCATTCCAACTGTATGATAACCGCAATCAACATGGTGAATTTCACCAGTTACACCAGATGATAGGTCGCTTAAAAGGTATGCTCCTGTGTTACCAACATCTTCAAGTGTAACATTTCTCTTTAATGGAGAATTTAGCTCATTCCATTTTAAAATAAATCTAAAATCACCAATACCAGAAGCCGCAAGAGTTTTAATTGGGCCTGCAGATATAGCGTTAACCCTTATATTTTTATCCCCCATATCAACAGCAAGATATTTTACTGAGGCCTCAAGCGCTGATTTTGCTACTCCCATTACATTATAGTGTGGCATAACTTGCTCTGCTCCATAGTAAGTTAATGTTAAAATACTCCCGCCATTATCCATTAATTCATAGCAATATTTACAAGACTCAGTGAAGGAATAACAAGAAATATTTAGACTATTTAAAAAATTCTCTTTTGAAGTTTCAACATACTTACCTCTTAGCTCACTTTTATCTGCAAACGCAACAGCGTGAACAAAAAAATCCAATTTTCCCCATTTATCTTTAATTTTTTCAAAAGCTTTTTTTACTGACCCTTCATCACTAACATCACATTGTATCAATAAATTGGAACCAACAGATTTAGCTAAAGGATCTATTCTCTTTAATAAAAGATCATTTTGATAAGTAAAAGCTAATTCAGCACCAAAATTTGAGCATTGTTGAGCTATACCCCAGGCAATGGACTTATCATTAGCCACTCCCATTATTAGTCCTTTTTTATTTTTTAAATCCATTTTTTGATAAAATTAATATAATACTCATACCATGTCAGATAAATTAAATCCAATTATTAAGTTTAAAGAATGGTTTGATTTAGCCACTGAAAAAGAGATCAACGATCCGAATGCAATGTGTCTATCGACAGTTGACGATAAAAATACCCCTCATTCAAGGATGGTTCTATTAAAAGATTATAATAATGAAGGTTTTATTTTTTACACAAATTACGAGAGCAATAAAGGAAATGACATTTTAAAAAATGCTAATGTTTGCCTAAATTTCCATTGGAAGTCATTATTAAGACAAATAAGAATAGAAGGTAAAGTTGAAAAAATCTCAAAAGAAACATCAAATAAATATTTTAATTCAAGACATTATTTAAGTCGAATAGGGGCGTGGGCATCTAATCAATCAAAGGTCTTAAAATCAAGAGAAGATTTAGAGAATAAAATTGAATTTTATAAAAATAAATATCCTGAAAATGAAAATTTCCCTCGTCCTGATTACTGGGGAGGGTTTATAGTAAAATACTCAAAAATCGAGTTTTGGGAGGATATGCCTCATAGAATTCACAAAAGAGAAGTCTTTGAGTTTAAAGATAATGATTGGGTATCGTATACCCTTAGCCCTTAATTTTAGAGTATTTACTCCATCTTTTTAACAAATCAGAACTAGAGGACTCTTTGTGATTGCCACCCACACCAAACTTTAATTCAATATTATATTCCTTTGCTGTTTCATATTCTAAAATTTTAGAAGTATCTGATCTATCACCTCCATTAGCAAAAATAATTTTTTCATTTGGATATTTATTTCTTACTTGAATTAACAAATTATTTGCACTTCCAATTTCATCATCTTCAAATTCCATAGCTTCATTTACCACTTTTAAGCTATCAACAACATACATTCTATGTTGAATATCCATAAAAAAATTTCCTTTTTTATCAATTAACCATTTATTAGAATTTACACCTACAATTAAAAAATTAGAAAACTCTAAACATTCTTTCATCATCATAATATGCCCAGGATGGATAGGGTCAAACCCTCCAGAAACAACACTAATAATTTTATTTTCCACTTGAAATAGACTCTAAATAACTTTTTAAATTATCGTAATCTTTATCTGAAATGTAATTTGGAGAAATAGTTAATATATCTCTCCAGGATGTGAGATAATTTAAATTCACTTTCATTTTAGATATATTTTTTTTAGCTTTAGGGTAGATACCATAGTAAAAAACTACATAAATATCTTTAACTTTAAGCTCATTTTGTCTTAAAGCCCTTATGAAGTGTAATTTACTTCCCCCATCAGTTGCCATGTCCTCTACTAATATTGACTGAGTATTCTTTTTAAACTCTCCTTCTATTAACTTACCTTTTCCAAACCCTTTAGGACTCTTTCTTATGTATATCATTGGATATTTCATCTTTTGACACAGAAAGGAAGAGTAGGGAATACCAGCCGTTTCGCCTCCAGCAATAATAGTCGAATTATCTTTATACTTCGATTTAATTTGTTTGCTCATTTCATTAATAATTAATTCTCTTTCTTTTGGAAATGAAATTAATTTTCTACAATCAACATAAACAGGACTTTTTTTGCCAGATGTAAGAGTAAATTGTTTTTTAAAGTCGATATTAACGCATCCAATACTTAGCAGTAAGTTTGCTATCTTTTCTTTATTATTTTTGATTTTGACCTTCGACATTTTTCTGAACAATATTTAACATCATTCCATACTTTTTCCCATTTCTTTCTCCAATTAAATGGTCTTTGGCATACGACACAAATTTTAAAATCTTTTTTATTCAGCTAAATAATCTTCTCAATATCTTTATCATCGAGATTACCATTAATTATAACAAGAGGGCAATGTAACGAATTAGATTTTTCATATATAAGTTTGTTAATTAAGGGCCCTGGTTTGCCAATATCTTTACTTGTAGCGAGAATAATAGTTGAGTTAGACGTATATTTATTTAAGAAACTTATAAACTCATCAATCTCATTATATTTAAATATTTCGGATTTTGCTTTAATTTTTGATTTATCTGAGATGAAGTTATGCACTTCTTTATGTTTTAATTTTTCGGTTATGACCTGATCTTTATCCAAAATTTTTTCAGCCCCTGATGTAAGCATCATACCTTCGCTTGCACTTTGAATAAAGCTAACAGTAGTAATATTAGATTTAGTTATTTTTGCTCTCCTAATAGCAAATTTAACTGCAGTCCACATTTCAGCACTTTGATCAATAACTACAAAATAATTTCTATTATTATTTTTTTTCATTTTTTTCTAAATATTAAATTTGTAACTAAACTAAGCAATAATGATATAGCAATCAAAATTATAATATAAATAAAAGACTCAGTTTTTAACAACTTTTCCAGTTTAAATGAAATTCCTCCTTTTTTTATTTGCAAGTTTTTAGATACCATTTTAACAATTTCATTATTTTTTAATTCATACATATAAACGTTTATATTTCCAGGTGAGATATTATCTGGTATCAAAAATTTTTTTAAAAATAAATTTCCACTTAAACTTTCAAGCTCCTCTTCTATATACAAATTTTTTACTTTCATTGCTTTTCTTATTTTATGAAGTTCAAGAGAGTGATTACTGATTAGTAAATGTCTATCCTTTAAGTTAGAAAATAAAAAAATTTCATTCAAAGTCTTTTTGGGAGAAGTGAAGATCGCAAAAAAACTAGGTTGATTATTCAACTCTTTTGTCTCATTAATCCATAAAAAACCCTCTTTAACTTTTGTCGTCAATTTAGCTTTTTTATTCTCTCCTTCAAAAATGAAGATGACATCACTGTCTTTATCTTTATTTCCAAATAAAACTACTTCTTTTCCTAAAAAATTTGAGTTTATTTCAATTTCAAATTGATCTAAAGAAAAATTAGATGCAAAACCAATTTTAAAAAAAAATATGATTATTAAAATATATTTATACATAATTTATAATGAATAAGTTCTCAGGTGTTCTAAATAAATCATAAGCTAAAAATGATGAAATAATTAATAGTAACATACCAAATGTAACCTTTAAATTTTCTTGATCAAGTATATCAACTATCCTTGCAGCTAGCGCAGCTCCAATAGAGCTACTTACTATTAATCCTAAAGCCAATACAAAATCTATATTTTGATTTATGTATATTTGCAAAAATAAAGATACAAAGGATACTATCGTGATGTTAAATAGAGATGTCCCTATTACTGAAATAGTTTTCATACCTAAAAAATAAATCATACATGGAATAAGTATAAAGCCACCACCAATACCAGTTAGCCCTGTCAATACACCTATAAAAAAACCAATTAAAAGTGGTGCTAGTACACTTATATATAATTTAGATTTTCTATACTTAATTTTAAAAGGAAGTCCATGTATCCAAGAATGCTGGTGTAATTTAAATTTTTTATTTTTATGTACGATATTAACTTTAGCTGTTTCATAAAGAATAAATACAGCAGTAATAATTAAAAGAATTATATAGATACTATTTAAATAGTTATCAATTAAACCAATATTTTTTAAATTATTTAGAATTAATACACCAAAAAGTGTCCCCACTAATCCACCAATAACCATTGTTAAGCCCATCTGATAGTCAATGTTTTTTCTTTGAAAATGACTTACAACACCAGTTGATGTTGAGGCGAATACTTGAACAGTTGTAGTTCCAACTGCAACAGCTGGAGGAATGCCAACTAGTATCAAAAGAGGAGAGGATATAAAACCTCCACCTATGCCAAAGAGCCCAGATATAAAACCAATTCCAACTCCAAGGGAAATTAATATATAAATATTTATGGATATTTCAGCAATAGGTAGGTAAAAATTCATATATTGAAATAAAATATTATACTTAAAATTAATAAAATAAATTAATGATTAAATACACTTTAGCATTTGCTTGTTCAAGCGATGGTTTTATTGCAAAATATTCTGAAGATAATCCATTTGAATGGACTAGCTTGGAAGACAAAAAACATTTAGACAAACTAATAAAGAATCATAAATGGCAAGTTATGGGCAGAAAGACTCATGAATTAAATCCAAACGAGTCTAGATCAAGAATTATTTTTTCTAGAAAATACCAAAAAATCAAACAAATTAAAAATTCAATAAATCAATATTATTTTAATCCAGATATTAATCAGTGGGATGAATTTGAAAGTTTTTGCAAAGAAAGTGTTTTAATTTTGGGGGGAACAAGTGTTCATGATTATTTCTTATATGCTGATTTAATTGATGAAATTTTTATAACTATAGAGCCTTTAAAATTTGGAAAAGGCTTACCAGCTTTTACATACATAAATTTTAGGGACTTAGTTCCTTACTTAAATGAGAGAGGATATCGTCATTCTGAAAAAAAAATTAATGATAAGGGCTCTTTGTTAGTTAATTTTTCAAAAACTTAGAAGTTCTGTGTAATCATTTTTGTCGTTTACATTAAAAAATTCTATTTTTTTACTTTTTTTAAAATTTATATAATCAAATCCAATTTCTTCAGCAAATTTCATAATTTTATAACCATTATTTTTTAAAAGGACTTCATTTAATTCCGTAAATATTTTTGATGACCAAAAAGAGAAAATTGGTTCGATAATATTATCAATCTTACAAATATAAACTTTACTCTTTTTTTCTGTAATTGAGATAAAATTATCTATGATACCTGTGTTTATTATTGGGGCATCAGTGGGAAAAAGTGCAAACCATAAATCCTCTTTTGAGTTTTTATATAGATCAAGAGCGCTATGTAACCCAGCTAGTGGCCCTTTGTAACCGCCAATTTTATCACTTACAACTTTATAACCAAATATTTTGTACTTACTGATATCTCTATTAGCATTAATAATAATGTCATTAGACTTTCCTTGAAGACTTTCTATTAAAATTTCAATGAAATACTTATCTTTAATTTTTAAAAAACTTTTATTTTCATAACCCATTCTGGAGGATTTACCACCCGTTAGTATTACAGATACAAGCTTACTCATCTTTGGCATATCTGAATTCTCCAGATAAAATATTTAACCGTTTACCTCTAATTCTTCCAATCATTGTTAAATTTTTCTTTCTAGCTATTTCAACTGCCCAAGCAGTGAAACCTGATCGAGATAATAGTATTGGTATTTCCATTTTGATACATTTTAATACCATTTCGCTTGTCAGCCTGCCAGTAGTGTAAAAAGACATTTCTTTTGCGTCTATTTTCTTATCAAGTATCAAACCAGCAATTTTATCAACAGCATTATGCCTCCCCACATCTTCAAAATAATACAAAGGTTTATCTCCCTGACATAAGACGCAACCGTGTATAGCACCTACAGATAAATATAAACTTGGCTCAGTATTAATTTTTTTGGATAAATTCATAAGCTGTTGATGATCTATTCTTATTTTTTTATTCAAGGAAATGGTGTTTATTTCTTCAAATAAGTCTCCAAATACTGTCCCTTGTGCACAACCAGAGGTATTTACTTTCTTCTTTAATTTTTCTTCATAATTAGTTTTACTCTTTGTTCTCACAACAACTGTCTTTAGGTCTTTATGAAACTCAATCTTTTTTACATCGTCTATATTATTAAGCATTCCCTGATTGAACAAATAACCTATAGCTAAATATTTTGGATAATCTCCTATAGTCATTATTGTCACTATTTCTTGGTTGTTTAAGTATAGGGTGAGTGGTTTTTCTTCAATGATTGGAATTTTTGTTATTTCGCCTTTTTCATTAATTGATTTTTTTAATTTAAATAAAGATCTGTTATTTACACTTGGTTTGATTAAAAAATCTGTCATTTTTTTCTTGATTGTATTATGGTGACAAGGTGAAAACAATAGCTGTTATTGGATGGAAAAATAGTGGCAAAACTACTTTAGTGAGTAATTTAGTAAAATTTTTTAAAGAAAATAAAATAAAAGTTGGTGTGGTAAAACATGCTCACCATTCTTTTGACATTGATCATCCTAATACAGATAGCTATAAAATTAGAAAATCCGGAGCATATAAAACTACACTAGTATCAGATAAAAGACTTGCATTCATAGAAGAGAAAGTTGAGTCAGATATTAATTTAGAACGTCTGGTAGAAATTAACAAAGATTGTGATTTGCTAATATTTGAGGGATTTAAGAGATTTGATGATTTGATAAAGTTAGAAGTAAGCTTACAAAAAAATAACAATGACTACCTCTACAAATCTATAAATAATGTTAAATATATCGTTACAGACGATAATATCGATCATCCAATTCAGACCTTTAATCACAGTCAAATAGAAGAAATTGCCTCTAAAATATATTATGAAAATTCCTAGGCTAATATCTTTCAAACTTGCGCAAAAAATAATTATTCGGGAAAAAAAGAAGTTATTTCAAGAGTCTAAGATTAAATTAGAGGAAGCACATAATACAGTAGCATCAAGAACAATTACTTCACCAATAAATCTACCCGTACAAAATACTGCAGGATTAGATGGTTATATTGTTTCTAATAAAAATCTCAACAAAGTGTCAATATCTAATAAACTCCTAAATGCCGGACATTCATATAAAAGATTAAATCCTAATTTAGCCTATAAAATAAATACAGGAGGTATTATTCCACAAAACTTTAAAAATTTTATTTCATTAGAAAACGCAAAAGTTGAGGGAAAAAATCTATTGGTCCAATATTCAAAAATATCTAATAAAGATATAAAAAAAAAAGGTGAGGATTTAAAAAAAAATAAAATATTGATAAAAAAAAATGAAAAAATTGATTTCATAAAAATTGCATTACTTTCATCAGTAGGGATAACAAATTTATGGGTATATAAAACTTTGAGAGTTGCTGTCGTATCCTCAGGAAATGAATTAATAAAATCTGGCAAAAAAATAAAAGATCATCAAGTATATGACTCAAACAAATATCAAATAATTCATTTTTTAAAGAAATTTAATATAAGTGTTCATGACTTAGGTATTTTAAAAGACGATGAAATAAAAGTTGATAAATTTTATAAAAAAAATCAAAATAAATTTGATATTATAATTAGTTCAGGTGGCTCCTCATTTAGCTCTAAAGATTACATATCGTCATTTTTAAGTCAAAACACTGAACTTCTTTTTAAATATGTAAGAATTCAACCAGGTCGACCTGTAATTTTTTCAAAACTAAAATTCAATTATTATTTTTCACTTCCAGGAAATCCATTAGCTGTTTTCACTAATTTATTTTTTTTAGTAAGTTTATTTATAGATCCTTCTCGCAAAGATAATTCTAGCATTATCAAATTTTACCAATCTGGATTTTCAGAAAATAAAAAATCTAATTTAACAAAATTTTATCGTGTGAAATTATCTAAAAATATACTTTATACTCATAACTCAAAAGGTTCTGCAAAACTAATTTCTCTTTCTGAGGCAGATGGGCTAGCGTTTGTCCCTGAAGGAAATGATAAAATTAAAAAAGGCGAAAATATTAGATTTATTGAATTTTAAATTTGATATTTACTAAATTCCCATTTTTTTTTAGTGAAATGATCTCATATTTTTTTTCTTCACAAAAATTTTTAAAGTCAAATTGTGATAACGGGTCATCACTTTCTATTGTAAGAACATCATTTTTTTTTAACTTTTTTATAAATTTTTCAGCTTTTAAGACAGGTATAGGGCATTCAAAGCCTTTAGTATCTAGATAATAATCCATTTACATATATATTTATTTTAAAAATACATGGAAATAAAGAATTTAGAAATTATTTTAGCTCTAGATAGTGAAAAACATTTTAATAGAGCAGCAGAAAAATTAAAAATATCACAACCTGCTTTATCTATGAAGTTAAAAGCTCTAGAAAATGAAATAGGGGTTAGATTAGTAAAAAGAGGAAAGAACTATATTGGATTAACTTCTGAGGGAGAAATTTTAAAGGAACGATTTAAAAATATTGTCAAAGAGTACACTAATATAAAACAGTTAAGTACCGAGTTAAAAAACAATTTAACTGGAAATTTAAGAATAGGTGTTATTCCTACCGCTTTATTGGAAGTTTCTTTTTTATTAAATAGTTTTGTTAAAAAATTTACAAATGTCAAATTGCAAGTAATTTCTATGTCCTCTAATGAAATTGATAAAAATCTTCATGATTTCAAATTAGATTTAGGGATAAGTTATTTAGAAAATGAACCAATATTAGGAGTTGAGAAGATACCTTTATATAAAGAAACATATTTTCTCATATCTAAAAAAAAGAATTTAAAAAATAAAAAGAAATTAAAATGGCAAGAAATTGGTAATTTAGATCTATGTTTAATTTCTAAAGAAAATCAATTTAGAAGAATATTAGATGCTGTTTTTAAAGAGAATAATATTAATCCGCGAGTTTTAATTGAGTCAAACTCTATGACTCATATTTACTCTCATGTAAATAGTTCAGAATTTTCAACAATTATGCCATATATATTTACTCAGTCATTTAACTACGATGAGAATACAAATTTTATTCAATTAATTTCTCCTGAAATATCTCATAAGGTAGGTATAGTTCATATTGATGATAATCGCCCATCACCTATTAAAAATAACTTTTTAAAATTCTTAAAAAGTTTTGATAAGTAATACTTATCAATTAATTACTTTTTGATAATTGAAAATTAATAAAAAATTACTAAATTAAACAAATGAAAGACTCACAAAGTAAGATTCATCCAGGTTCTGGTAGAAGAAAAGCATTAGAATTCAACAAGGGTCGCCAAAGTGATGACCAATCAATTGATGATCTTAAAAACCTTATACCTAATGAATATTTTAGACAAAGGGATATGCTTATTGAAAGCCTTCACTTAATTCAAGACCATTATAAATGTCTTAAACCAAAACATTTAACAGCACTGTCCGAATTAACAAATTTACCTTTAACTGAAATTTACGAGACTGCATCATTCTATGCTCACTTTGATATTTATAAAGAGGATGATATCAGCCCACCTGAAACAACAATTAGAGTTTGTGATGGTATTACATGTGAGATGAACGGATGCAAAACTTTAGAAAAAAATTTAAGTGATAGTGTATCCTCTAATGTGAGAGTAGTTAGAGCACCTTGCATGGGAAGGTGTCATCAAGCACCAGTAGTTGAGGTAGGAAAAAAACATTTTGTAAACGCAGATGTAAGTGTAGTTCAAAAAGCCTTAGAGGAGCAAGATACAAAACCAGTTATACCAAATTACATTAGCTATGACGATTATGTAAAAAATGGTGGATATAAAATTCTAAAAGACTGTATTGAAAATAAAAAAGACCCAATGAAGCTAATAGAAGAAATGGAGCAATCAGGTTTGAGAGGTCTTGGTGGTGCAGGATTTCCAACTGGTAGAAAATGGAGATTTGTTAGAGCAGAAAATAAACCCAGATTAATGGCAATTAATGGAGATGAGGGTGAACCAGGAACTTTTAAAGACCATCATTATCTTACAAGAGATCCTCATAGATTCCTTGAGGGAATGTTAATAGCTGCATGGGTTGTTGAGGCAACAGATGTATATATATACATGCGAGATGAGTACCCTGATGTAATAAAGTTTTTAAAGAAAGAAATTAAAATTTTAGAAGAAAAAAATTTAAATATTAAAACAAGAATTCATTTTAGAAGAGGTGCTGGCGCCTACATTTGCGGTGAAGAGTCATCAATGTTAGAAAGTTTAGAGGGTAAAAGAGGCTTACCTAGACATAAACCTCCATTTCCATCTCAAGTAGGACTTTTTGGTAGACCAACATTAATACACAATGTTGAAACAGTTTTTTGGGTAAGAGAGATTTTGGAAAAAGGTGCTGTCTGGTTTAGTAGTCATGGTCTCAATGGCAGGAAAGGTCTAAGAACGTTCTCTGTGTCGGGAAGAGTAAAAAACCCTGGTGTTAAGTTAGCTCCAGCAGGGATCACAATAAAACAACTTATTGATGAGTATTGTGGTGGTATTCAAGAGGGTCATACATTTAAAGCATACTTGCCTGGAGGAGCCTCTGGAGGAATACTTCCTGCAAAATTAGATAATATTCCACTTGATTTTGACACGTTACAAGAGCATGGATGTTTTATAGGTTCAGCTGCTGTAGTCGTTTTATCTGACAAAGATAACATGAAAGATATTGCCAAAAATTTAATGTTCTTTTTCCATGATGAAAGTTGTGGTCAATGTACTCCATGCAGAAACGGAACTGAAAAAGCTCTTAAACTTATGAACCAATCATCTTGGAATGTAGACCTTTTAAAAGAATTATCATCAGCAATGATGGACGCTTCTATATGTGGTTTAGGACAAGCTGCTCCAAATCCAATGCTTTCTGTTATTAAACACTTCCCAGAGGAGGTAACCAACTAATGTCAGAAAATATTAAATTTAAAATTGATGGCAACGAATATGTAGCTAATAATAACGAGTCGATTTGGGACGTCGCAAAAAAAAATAACATAGATATCCCTCATCTCTGTTACTCACCTGAGCCAGGTTATCGAGCAGACGGAAATTGTAGAGCATGTATGGTTGAAATTAAAGGAGAGAGAACTCTTGCAGCGTCGTGTATTCGTAAACCTACTGAAGGCATGGAGGTTACAGTTAACTCTTCAAGAGCAGAAAAATCACGATCTATGGTTTTTGAACTTCTTGTGTCTGATCAACCAGAAAAAAATAATTCTCCTGACCCTGAGTCAAAGTTTTGGAATTGGTCTGAAAAATTAGGTGTTAGTGATAGTCGTTTTCCTAGTAAAGATAAAATAGAGTTAGACAGATCTCATAAAGCGATGAGTGTTAATTTAGATGCATGTATAAATTGTAATTTATGTGTTAGAGCTTGCCGTGAAGTACAAGTAAACGACGTAATCGGAATGGCATACAGAGGGTCAACAGCGAAGGTAATATTTGATTTAAATGACCCAATGGGTAATAGTACTTGTGTTGCTTGTGGAGAATGTGTTCAAGCTTGTCCAACAGGAGCATTAATGGAGTCCTCCTTAGTTGATAATGAGGGGAAAAGAGAGTCCTATTCAGATAAAGTTGTTGAGAGTGTTTGTCCTTATTGTGGTGTAGGATGCCAAACTGAAGTACACGTAAAAGACGACAAAATATTGTACGTTGATGGTAAAAACGGACCTGCCAATGAAAATAGATTATGTGTAAAGGGTAGATTTGGTTTTGATTATATTAATCATGATGGAAGGCTTACTAAACCTTTAGTTAGAAAACCAGGTGTTGAAAAAGATCCAAATCTTGAGATTAAAGATGCTGATATCTATGATTATTTTGAAGAGACTACTTGGGAAGACGCAATTGAAAGAGCTTCATCTGGTCTTTTAAATTTAAAAGAGGATCATGGACCAAAAAGTTTAGCAGGTTTTGGTTCAGCTAAGTGTTCTAATGAAGAAGCTTACTTATTTCAAAAATTGGTAAGAGTTGGTTTTGGTTCAAATAATGTTGATCATTGTACTAGATTATGTCACGCATCCTCTGTTGCAGCACTAATGGAATGTGTAAACTCTGGAGCTGTATCAGCTCCTTTTATGTCAGCATCTGATGCTGACTGTGTCATTGTTATAGGTGCAAGGCCTACTGAAAACCATCCGGTTGCAGCAACATATCTAAAACGTGCAGCAAAAAGAGGATCCAAGTTAGTTGTTATGGATCCAAGAAAACAAGGCTTAACAAAACATGCCACATATAACTTGCAATTTAAAGCGGGCACTGATGTTGCAATGCTCAACGCGCTTTTATTTACCATTGTTGAAGAGAAACTTTATGATGAACAATATATTCAAGGACAAACAGAGGGCTTTGAAAAATTACAAGAAGAGATAAAAGATTTTTCACCTGAAAAAATGGAAGCTATTTGTGGCATCAAAGCTCAAGAGTTACGAGAAGTTGCCAGACTTTATGCTAAATCAGAGAGATCCATTATCTTTTGGGGCATGGGAGTATCTCAACATGTGCATGGAACGGACAATGCTAGATGTCTAATTGCTTTGGCTTTAACCACAGGACAGATTGGAAGAGAAGGCACAGGTTTACATCCTCTTAGAGGACAAAATAATGTTCAAGGTGCATCTGATGCAGGATTAATTCCAATGGTCTTTCCTGATTACCAGTCAGTTGAAGATGGGAGTATTCATCAAAAATATGAAAATTTTTGGAAGACAGGTCTTGATGATAAAAAAGGCTTAACTGTCGTTGAAGTTATTAACAAAATTTTAGAAGATGAAATTAAAGGTATGTATATTATGGGCGAAAACCCTGCTATGTCAGATCCTGATCAAAATCATGCTAGAGCAGCATTAGCTAAATTAGAACATTTAGTTGTTCAAGACATTTTCATGACTGAAACTGCCTGGCATGCAGATGTAATCTTACCCTCATCAGCCCATGCTGAAAAAACTGGAACTTATACAAATACTAACAGACAAGTTCAATTAGGTCGTCAAGCAGTTCCACCTCCTGGTTCAGCGAGACAAGATTGGTGGATTACTCAAGCCATAGCCCAAGGTATGGGTTTAGATTGGAGTTATTTACATCCAAGAGATATTTTTAATGAGATGGCACAAGTAATGCCTTCTCTAAAAAATATTACTTATGAAAGACTAGAAAATGAAAATTCTGTTACATACCCATGTGATGATCCAAACAAACCTGGAAATGAGATTATATTCAATGAAAATTTTCCTACCGCAAATGGAAGAGGAAAAATAGTACCTGCTAAATTAATACCACCAGCGGAACTACCAGATGACGACTTCCCGATGATATTAACAACTGGAAGATTATTAGAGCATTGGCACACTGGGTCTATGACAAGAAGAGCAAATGTTTTAGATCACATTGAACCTGAAGCTATAGTAAGCATGAATAGATGGGACATGAAAAGAATGACAATTAATCCAGGAGATCAAGTTTTAGTTAAGACAAAAAGAGGATCGCTTGCTATTAAGGTTAGAAGTGACAGAGAAATCCCTGAGGGTATGGTTTTCATGCCATTTTGTTTTGCCGAGGCTGCTGCAAACGTACTTACAAACCCTCAGTTAGATCCAATTGGTAAAATTCCTGAGTTTAAGTTTAGCGCAGCAAGTGTTGAAAAAATTCAATCCTCAGTCAACTAACTCAAAAAATACTTATTATGTCCTTTATCGGAATATCTTTTATATAAACAATTAAACCTATAAGAACTAAGATTAGAAAATTAATTGTCATTATAAAACGAAATAAATTAAAATTTGATCTGTTAAAATCATTTTCATCTTCAAGAACTAGTAATGATTTGTTTTGTTGTATTGAAGGTTGATTATCTAATTTATGAAAAATACTTAATTCCCTATCAAGTTTTTTAGACATCGGCTCATGTACTTCTTTTATAATTGATTTATTGTTCAGGTATGTATTAATATTGTTAATTTTTTTTTCTAAAGACTCAATTTTTAATTTCAGTTCATCAAAATCAGATTTAATTTTCAAATTATTGACTCTTATTCTTGGTGATGAGTCATCAACTTTTGGATTATAGTCTTTATTTTCTAATTGATTTTTTATTTCAGCTAATGAGTCTAAAATTTTCTTTGACTTTTCTTCGTTAAAACTTGGATTATTATTTTTTGTGGTATCTCTACCAAATTGATCGATATCCGAAACCATAGATTTTAAACTTAATGTAAGTATTTAAAATAATCAATTATATGTGTTCAAGGGTTATTTCTAATTAAAGTGAATGGTGCCGGCTGGGGGACTCGAACTCCCGACCTGATGATTACAAATCAACTGCTCTACCAACTGAGCTAAGCCGGCATTGTGTTATTATTTATATTAAAATCTAGAATAAACAATATTTAAAAAGTACTAATTTTGAAATGATATGCAGCAATTGCTAGAGAATTTGCTGCATTATAACTATCAATACCATCTATATTTTCTTGAGGGATACTTATTTTAAAGTCACTCTTTGTTAAAATATTTCTTCTAATCCCTTTTCCCTCATTACCTACAATGATGACAGATTTTTTATCAAAATTAAATTCTCTGTTTATTTCCTCACCATTCATATCTAGAGAATAAGTCCAATAGCCAGATTTTTTTAGAACTTCTATTGTTCTGTTAATATTTTTAGAAACATGATATTTCAACACTTCAACGGCTCCAGACGAGGTTATTGACGTTACATCGTTAATATCTGCCGAAGAATGCTCTGATATTAATAGACCATCAGCCCCCATCAACAAAGCCGTTCTTATAATGTTTCCTAGGTTATTTTGGTCTGTAATCTGATCTGCAATAATAATAAGAGATTTTTTGGTATTCATAATAATATCTTCTAAATTGGATGATTTATACTTTTCTCTTCGTATAACTATATCGCCGATAAATCTATCGTTTTTAATACCAAGTCTATTAAAATCGCTTTTCTTCAGTAACTTTGTCTTATTATTTAGTTTATTTTGCTCTATCAACTTCGCAAAAGCTGATTGTTTCTCAATATTTATGAAAATTTCAATAATTTTATCAGGATTATGAATTATACAACTAGTGCAAGAATTAGTCCCTGAAATAAGCATTGCTTTAAATAACAGTAAAAATTAAGGAAGTCTATTGACTTTCAAAGACAATTATCTATTAATCAACACCTGATTTTAAACACTTTGGAGGGATGGCCGAGTGGTTAAAGGCGGCAGACTGTAAATCTGTTCACGCAAGTGTACGTAGGTTCGAATCCTACTCCCTCCACCACTTTTTTTCACTTTTCTTATTGAATTTTAAAGAAAAATTAGTAGTTTATCGGAACTCACAAGGATTTGATTTTGTGGATGTTTTGAAGTGGTTACCCGCTAAACCGCGGGTGTAGCTTAATGGTAAAGCTCCAGCCTTCCAAGCTGGCTACGAGGGTTCGATTCCCTTCACCCGCTCCAAGTACATTGAAAAAATTAAGTAATAGATATTAAAAAGAGGTAACAACTTAAAATGACTAAAGAAAAATTTGACAGATCGAAAGAACACGTCAACATCGGAACTATCGGTCATGTCGACCATGGTAAAACCACACTTACTGCAGCAATAACAAAAGTTTTAGCAGAAAAAGGTGGCGCAGAGTTTACAGCGTATGATGAAATTGATAAAGCACCTGAAGAAAAAGAGAGAGGTATAACAATTTCAACAGCGCACGTAGAGTATTCAACTGATAAAAGACACTACGCTCACGTCGACTGCCCAGGTCATGCAGACTACGTAAAAAATATGATTACAGGTGCTGCTCAGATGGACGGAGGTATTTTAGTTGTTAACGCAGCTGATGGTCCAATGCCTCAAACACGTGAACACATTCTTTTAGCTAGGCAGGTTGGTGTACCAGCACTAGTTGTTTACCTAAATAAAGTTGACCAAGTAGATGATCAAGAATTATTAGAACTTGTAGAAGTTGAAATAAGAGAACTATTATCAAAATATGATTTTCCTGGTGATGATATTCCAATCGTCAAAGGATCAGCTCTTGCGGCAGTAGAAGACAGAGATGAAAATATTGGAAAAAATTCAATCATTGAATTAATGTCAAAAATTGATGAGTATATCCCTGCTCCTACAAGAGAATTAGATAAACCATTCTTGATGCCAGTTGAAGATGTCTTTTCCATTTCTGGAAGAGGTACTGTTGTTACTGGAAGAGTTGAACAAGGCGTTATTAAGCCAGGAGAAGAAATTGAAATCATTGGTTTGAAAGATACAACCAAAACAGTTTGTACTGGTGTTGAGATGTTTAGAAAGCTATTAGACTCTGGTGAAGCTGGAGATAACATTGGCGCACTTCTTCGTGGAACTAAAAAAGAAGAGGTTGAAAGAGGCCAAGTTTTAGCAGCACCTGGTAGTATTAAACCTCACAAAAAGTTTAAAGCTGAGATTTACGCTTTAAGTAAAGAAGAGGGAGGAAGGCACACTCCTTTTTTTGCAAATTACAGACCACAGTTTTATTTTAGAACCACTGATGTAACTGGTTCAATTAAACTACCTGAAGGTACTGAAATGGTTATGCCTGGAGATAATATTACACTTGAAGTTGAGTTACTTGCTCCTATCGCAATGAATAACAATTTACGTTTTGCTATTCGTGAAGGCGGAAGAACTGTTGGCTCAGGAGTTGTTTCAGAGATTATCGAATAAAAATATTCTCTGCAGTAATACTAATATGAAGGAGTGTAGCTCAACTGGTAGAGCGCCGGTCTCCAAAACCGGAGGTTGCGGGTTCGATGCCTGCCACTCCTGCCAAAAAATATATAAGAAATATGAAATTTAATCCTGCTAAATATTTAAGGGAAGTTCGTCAGGAGGTATCTAAAGTTACATGGCCCTCCAAGAGAGAAACTTTTACATCAGCAGGTATCGTTTTGGTTGTAATTAGTATTGCTGCAATTATTTTAATGCTCTTAGACCAATTTTTTTCTTTTATTGTGAGAATAGTTTTAGGATAATTTAATGGTTGAAAATACAGATACATCAAAGTGGTATGTTGTACACTGCCACTCTGGCTTTGAAAAAAAAGTTGCAGACTCAATTTTAGATGAGGCAAAAAAAGTTAATTTAGAAGACTCAATTTCTGAAGTATCTGTTCCTACTCAAGCAGTAGTCGAGGTAAGAAGGGGTGTAAGAGTTAACTCAGAAAAAAAATTTTTCCCAGGCTATGTTTTAATCAAGATGATAATGAACGATGACACATGGCATTTAGTGAGAGACATACCTAAAGTTTCAAACTTTCTTGGCACAAAAGATAAGCCAATTGCCATATCTGAACGAGAGGTATCTAAATTATTACAAGACATTACCGAGGGTGTTGATAATCCTAAACCAAAGTTTGAGTACGAAGTTGGTGAGCAGATTAAGGTGTCTGATGGTCCGTTTGCTTCATTTAGTGGTATAATCGAAGAGGTTGACAGCTCAAGACAAAAGCTTAAAGTGTCCGTCTCAATTTTTGGGAGACCGACACCCTTAGAACTAGATTATTCGCAAGTGGTTAAGGGCTAATATCATGGCTAAGGAAATTTTAGGATATATAAAATTGCAAATACCAGCAGGTTCAGCTAATCCAGCACCTCCAGTAGGTCCTGCTTTAGGTCAAAAAGGTTTAAACATTCAGGATTTTTGTAAGCAGTTTAACGATAAGACAAAAGATTTGGAAAAGGGCGCACCTATCCCAACTATAATTACAGCATACAAAGATAGATCGTTTGATTTTGTTACAAAAAAACCACCCGTTACTTTTTATTTAAAAAAAGCTGCAAAAATAAAAAAAGGCTGTCAAACACCTGGTAGAACAAAACTAGGTAAGGTTACAATGAAACAGGTGGAAGAGATAGCTAAGGAAAAATTAGAAGACCTTAATGCCTATGATGTTGATCAAGCATCAAAAATAATACTTGGATCAGCAAGATCAATGGGAATGGAAGTTGTATAATGAATTTAACTAAGAACAAAAAAAAACAGATAGAAGGTATAGATTTTACAAAGTCATATAAGATATCTGATGCTGTTAAAATCATTAAAGAAAAGAAATATGTAAAGTTTGATGAGTCTTTAGAAGTGTCAATTAACACTGGTATCGATTCTAAACAGTCTGATCAAAATGTTAGAGGAAGTTTTATACCCCCTCATGGATTAGGAAAAAAGGTTCAAATAGCTGTTTTTGCTCAAGGAAAGGCTGCAGAGGATGCCAAAGCAGCTGGAGTAAAACATGTAGGGGGTGATGATTTAGTAACTTCTCTTGAAAAAAAGATTGATGTGGATGTAATTGTTGCAACACCTGATATGATGTCTGTTGTAAGTAAAATTGCAAAGATTTTAGGACCTAAGGGTTTAATGCCTAATCCTAAAACAGGCACTGTTACAAATGATATTAAAAGTACTATTGAAAATATCAATAAAGGACTTGTAGCGTATAAAAATGATAAAGCAGGTACAATACACGCTGCGCTAGGAAAGCTCAGTTTTGAAGAGGTTAAATTATCTGAAAATGTTGTTTCATTCATTGATGAAATTAAAAAAATAAAACCATCAGGTTTGAAAGGCAATTTTGTAAATTCTGTTTACATATCTTCGTCTATGGGTTTTGGTTTAAGGCTAGAAATTTAATGAATAAAGCAGAAAAACAACAATATATTGAAAATCTTGATCAAATGTCAAATGATTATTCTGCTATTTTTGTTGCATCATTTTCAGAAATGTCAGTAAAAGAAATGATCGATTTTAGAACTGAAATTAGAAATAATGATGGAGTAACCAAAGTTTCCAAAAATAATATTGTTAAAATATTTGTTAATAAAGATGAAGAAAAAAAAGGTCTGATTGATTTTTTATCTAATCAAAAATTATTAATTTTTACAAATAATCCTGTCGGAACTGCAAAAGTTTGTAAAAAATTTGAAAAAGATTTAAAAAAGCTATCTGCAGAGGCAGCTTTTTTTGATAACCAGTTATATTCAAAAGAGGATATAGCTAAGGTTGCAACTTTACCTACTCTTGATGAAATAAGAGGAAAAATAGTTGGATTAATTAATGCTCCTGCATCAAAACTTGTAAGATTACTACAAAGACCTGATCAGGATATTATTTCAATACTACAAAACAAAAAAGACTAATTAGGGAGAGACAAAAAAATGGCAGATTTAAATAAAATTGTTGATGAACTATCAACACTAACAGTAATGGAGGCAGCAGAACTTTCAAAACTTTTAGAAGAAAAATGGGGTGTCACAGCAGCAGCACCAGTAGCAGTAGCAGCAGGTGGTGCAGCCCCTGCAGCTGACGCAGCAGAAGAAAAAGACTCTTTTGACGTTGTGCTTACTGCAGCTGGAGATCAAAAAATTAATGTTATTAAAGAAGTAAGAGCTATTACAGGTCTTGGTTTAAAGGAGGCTAAAGATATGGTTGAAGGTGCTCCGAAAACTTTAAAAGAAGGTGCAAAGAAAGAAGAAGCGGAAGCTATGAAGACTCAACTGGAAGCCGCTGGCGCAAAAGTAGAACTTAAATAATTAGTTATTATAGGTTCTATCTAATATGCCACTTAGCTTTACAGAAAAAAAACGAATTCGATATTCTTTTGGTAAGATCGGTAAAACGATCGATGTTCCAAATTTAGTAGATATACAAAAAATTTCCTACGATAAATTCCTTCAACTAGGAAAATCAGTAGATAGCCGTTCAAATACAGGCTTGCAGGAAGTCTTTAACTCTGTCTTTCCCATAAAAGACTATGCAGGTAAATCTGAACTTCACTACATTGATTATTATCTAGATAATCCTAAATACGATGTAGATGAGTGTAGAAGAAAAGGATTAACTTTCTCTGCCTCACTTATGGTTACTTTTAGACTTATAATTTGGGATATAAACGAGGAAACTGAAGAAAAATCCCTAAGGGACATAAAAGAACAGGTAGTTTACTTGGGTGATTTACCCCTAATGACTAACAATGGCACATTTGTTGTTAACGGAACTGAAAGAGTAGTGGTAAGCCAATTACACAGATCACCTGGCGTATTTTTTGACCATGATGAGGGTAAAACACATGCAAGTGGTAAAGTATTATATAATGCAAGAATAATTCCTTATAGAGGTTCATGGTTAGACTTTGAATTTGATCACAAAGATAACCTTTTCTTTAGAATTGATCGAAAAAAGAAAATGATTTCTACTACAATTTTGCAGGCTTTACCATCTAAAGCTTCTGAAAAGTACTTAAATGAATGCATTCAAAATAAAGTTGAACCTGATATTTATAAAGTTTCTGGTATGACCTCAGAAGAAATTTTAACTTACTTTTATGAAACATTTAATTTCAAGAAAAATAAAGAAGGTTGGGTAGTTAACTTAGATTTAAATAAATTTAAATACAAAAATTTACCATTTAATTTAGTAGACCCTAATACTAATGAAGTGGTGGCTTATAAAGATACCAAATTATCATTAAAGCTATTAAAAGAAATAAAAGATAAAAAAATTAATAAATTCTTTTTTAAAGAAGAGGACTTATACGGATTTTATTTATCAAATGATATTGTTAATTATGATAATGGATTAGTTTATGCAGAGGCTGGCACACTACTAAGCGAAGAATTTTTTAAAAGATTAGAAGAATTATCTATAAATCAATTTTCTGTAATAAATGCAAATCAGGCATCAGGTAATTTAGGTGTAATTAATTCTCTTGTAGCTGATAAAAATAACTCACGAGAAGAAGCTCTCTTTGACATTTTTAAAATTTTAAGACCTGGAGAACCACCAACATTAGAAGCAAGTAACTATTTGTTTCAAAATATGTTTTTCAGTGAAGATAGGTACGACTTATCAGAAGTGGGAAGAGTAAAATTAAATACTTACTTATCTTTAGATAAAAATAATAAAAAAAGAATACTAAGCAAATTAGATATTCTTGCAGTTGCAAAAAAACTTTTTGATATGAAAACAGAAAGTGCTGGTAAAGACGACATTGATCATTTAGGAAATAGACGCGTACGCTCTGTTGGTGAGTTAATTGAAAACCAGTACAGAATTGGTTTGGTTAGAATGGAAAGAGCTATAAGAGAAAAAATGGGAACGGTTGATATTGAGTCTATAATGCCTCAAGATCTCGTAAATTCTAAACCCATACAGACTGTTTTGAAAGAATTCACTGGAACAAGTCAGTTAAGTCAGTTTATGGATCAAACAAACCCATTAAGTGAAATTACTCATAAAAGAAGAATATCTGCATTAGGTCCTGGTGGGCTAACAAGAGAGAGAGCTGGATTTGAGGTTCGAGATGTTCATACAACTCATTACGGCAGAATATGTCCCATAGAAACACCTGAAGGTTCTAACATTGGTCTAATTAATAGCCTTTCATCTTTTGCTAGAATTAATCAATACGGTTTCATTGAAACTCCTTATAGAAAAATAATAAAGGGTTCTGTAACTGATGAAGTTATATATTTAAATGCTGATGAAGAAGAGAGTTATACAATAGCTCAAGCAAATAGCCCAATTAATGAAAACAAAAAATTTGCTGAAGAACAAGTAAGTTGTAGAAGAAGGGGTGATTTTATTTTCTGCGATCCATCTGAAATAGATTTCATGGATGTAAATCCTCAACAACTAGTATCTGTAGCTGCTTCTCTTATTCCGTTTTTGGAAAATGATGATGCTAACAGAGCTTTAATGGGATCAAATATGATGAGACAGGCTGTTCCTCTTGTCAAAAGTGAAGCTCCTCTTGTTGGCACTGGATTTGAGTCAAAAGTAGCAAGAGACAGTGGAGCTGTTGTTATTGCCAAAAATAATGGCTATGTTCATCAAGTTGACTCATCAAGAGTAGTAATTAGGTCAGATTCTAAAAATATTAGCAAGGACAAAAGTGGAGTCGATATTTATAACTTAAAAAAATTTCAAAGATCCAACCAGAGTACTGCAATTAATCAAAAACCAATCGTCAAAATAGGTGATTATGTTCAAAGAGGAGATATCATAGCTGATGGACCCTCAACTGATTTGGGAGAACTTGCCTTAGGAAGAAATCTTCTTGTAGGTTTTATGCCATGGAATGGATACAACTTTGAGGACTCAATAATAATGTCAGAAAGAGTTGTGCATGAAGATAGATATACTTCTATACATATTGAAGAATTTGAAGTGTTATGTAGAGACACTAAATTGGGCCCCGAAGAAATTACAAGAGATATGCCTAATGTAGGAGATGAAAGCATCACTAATCTTGATGAAGCAGGTATTGTTTATATTGGTTCCGAGGTTAAACCAGGTGATATTCTCGTTGGAAAAGTTTCCCCAAAAGGCGACTCCCCTATTACACCAGAAGAAAAGTTATTAAGAGCTATTTTCTCGGAAAAAGCAGCTGATGTTAAAGATACTTCATTAAGATTGCCAACTGGATACTCTGGTGTTGTAGTTGATGTCCAAGTTTTAGTGCGAAGAGGAGTTGAAAAAGATGAGAGAACAATAGCTATAGAAAGAGTTGAGATAGATAGATTAGCCAAAGATAGAGATGATGAAAAAAATATTTTAGAAAATAATTATAAACAAAATCTTATTAATATTTTTAAGAATAAAAATTCTAGTTCGAATATAGATATTTTTACAAAAGGAAGTAAAATTGAAGAAGATACACTGAAATTAAAATCTATTGAAATTTTAGAACAAATTCAAGTTGATGATAGTGTCTCAATGGAAACATTTACCTCTCAAAAGAAAATCTTTAGTGACGCAGTAATTTTATTGGATAAAAAGTTTCAAAATAAAATTGAAAAAATTCAAAGTGGCGATGATTTATTACCAGGTGTTCTAAAAGTTGTTAAAGTTTTTGTAGCTGTAAAAAGAAAATTACAAGCTGGCGATAAAATGGCTGGGAGGCATGGTAATAAAGGTGTTATATCTAAAATAGTACCAATAGAAGATATGCCATTCTTAGAAGATGGAACTCCTGTAGATGTTTTACTGAATCCACTAGGTGTTCCAAGTAGAATGAACATCGGACAAATATTGGAAACACATCTAGGTTGGGCTGCATACGGTATTGGTAAACAAATTTCAAAAAGCTTAGATATGGCCAAGAAAGAGGGGAATATATTACAGTTAAAAGAGTCCTTATCTAGTTTTTATGAGCATAACAAAGACTCTAATGTCGAAATCACAAAAATGAATGATGATCAACTTATTGAACTTGCAGGAAATTTAGAAAAAGGTGTCACCTTTGCTACACCTGTCTTTGATGGAACTAATACTCAAGAAATCACAAATCTTTTAGATAAAGCTGGATTTGATAATAGTGGGCAAGTCCATTTATATGATGGTAGGTCGGGTGAGAGGTTTGAAAGAAAAGTAACAGTTGGTTACAAATATATCTTAAAACTTCATCATTTAATTGATGACAAAATTCATGCTAGATCAATTGGTCCTTATAGTCTTGTAACTCAACAGCCTTTAGGTGGTAAGGCTCAATTTGGTGGTCAAAGATTTGGAGAAATGGAAGTATGGGCATTGGAAGCATATGGCGCGTCTAATACTCTTCAAGAAATTTTAACAATTAAATCTGATGACGTAGCTGGTAGAACAAAAGTTTATGAAGCATTAATTAGAGGTGATTATAATTTTGAAAGTGGAATTCCAGAGTCTTTTCACGTTCTAGTTAAAGAGTTAAAATCCCTTGGATTAAATGTTGAATTAATAGAAACAGACCCCACCGTTAATAGAGAGAGTGCAAAATGAAAGACTTAACCAATTTATTTAAAACCAATAATCAAACTCTAAATTTTGATCAGATTAAAATTTCTGTGTCAAGCCCTGAGCAAATAAGATCATGGTCCTTTGGTGAAATCAAAAAACCAGAAACTATTAATTACAGAACCTTTAAACCTGAGAGAGAGGGTTTGTTCTGTGCTAGAATTTTTGGACCTACAAAAGATTATGAGTGTTTGTGCGGTAAATATAAAAGAATGAAATTTAAAGGTATCACATGTGAAAAATGTGGTGTCGAAGTTACACTCTCTAAAGTAAGAAGAGAGAGAATGGCTCATATTGAATTAGCAGCACCAGTTGCTCATATTTGGTTTTTAAAATCATTACCAAGCAGAATTGGTCTCGCCCTTGATATAACTCTCAAAAACCTTGAAAAAGTTCTATATTTCGAAAGCCATATTGTTATTGACCCTTTAATGTCTGGCTTGAGTCCTAATCAACTTTTATCCGATGAGGAATTAGAAGAGGCTATTGATCAGTTTGGTGAAGACAACTTTAAACACGGAATTGGCGCAGAGGCTGTTCAAGAGATTTTATCTAAAATCGATTTAGAAGCTGAAATAAATAAATTAGTTGAAGAAAGTGAGGCTACCTCCTCTGAAACTAAAAAGAAAAAAATTCTTAAACGAATGAAAGTTATGGAAGGATTTAGAAACTCTAATATAAAACCTGAATGGATGGTTTTAAAAGTTTTACCAGTTATTCCACCAGAATTGAGGCCGCTTGTGCCTTTAGAAGGTGGTCGCTTTGCAACATCAGATTTAAATGACCTGTATCGTAGAGTAATAAATAGAAACAATAGATTAAAAAGACTATTAGATTTAAGAGCACCAGACATTATTGTTAGAAATGAAAAAAGAATGCTCCAGGAGTCTGTAGATGCGCTATTCGATAATGGAAGAAGGGGAAGAGTTATTACAAGCACAAACAAAAGACCACTTAAATCTTTGTCTGAAATGCTTAAAGGTAAGCAGGGAAGATTTAGGCAAAACTTATTAGGTAAAAGAGTTGATTACTCAGGTCGATCAGTAATTGTTGTAGGACCAGAATTAAAACTTCATCAATGCGGTCTTCCAAAAAAAATGGCTTTAGAGTTATTCAAACCATTTATTTATAATAAACTTGAGTCTTACGGTTTTGCTTCAACACTTAAATCTGCCAGAAAAATGGTTGAGTCAGAGAGACCAGAAGTATGGGATATACTTGATGAAGTAATCAGAGAGCACCCCATTCTCTTAAATAGAGCTCCTACTTTACATAGGCTAGGTATTCAAGCTTTTGAACCAATATTAATTGAAGGCAAAGCTATTCAACTCCACCCATTAGTTTGTACGGCTTTTAATGCAGATTTTGATGGCGACCAAATGGCAGTACATATACCTCTAAGTCTAGAAGCTCAATTAGAAGCAAGAGTTTTAATGATGAGCACTAATAACATTCTTTCACCTTCAAGCGGAAAACCGATTATTGTTCCAAGTCAAGATATAGTTTTGGGCATCTATTATTTGTCATTGATTAATGAAAAAGAAGAGGCAAAAAAGTATTATTCACATGTAGGGGAAGTAGAATTTGCAATAGAAAATAAAACTATAGAAATACACACACCTATCATTTATAGAACCAAAATATACAATTCTGAAAAAGATAGTTTTGAATATAAAAAATATACTACTTCTGCAGGTAGAGTTATGCTTTTCAAAACAGTCCCTGAAAACAAAAACTTACCATTTGATGTAATAAATAAAGTTCTCACTAAAAAAGACATTAGTAATCTTTTGGACAATGTGTACAGATTTACTGGTCAAAAAGCGACCTGCATATTTGTTGATCAAATCATGAATGTAGGTTTTAAGTATGCTGCTAAGGCAGGTATTTCATTTGGAAAAGATGATTTAGTAATTCCTGAAGAAAAGAATACTTTAATTCAAGATACTCAAAAATTAGTCAACAGTCTTGAAAATCAATATCAAGAGGGTCTAATTACCGAAAGAGAAAAATACAATAAAGTTGTTGGTTTATGGTCTACTTGTACAGATAAAGTAGCAAAGGCAATGATGAAAACTGTTTCATCTAATAAAGACAGCCAAATTAATTCTGTTTATATCATGGCAGACTCTGGCGCTCGTGGTTCTGAGGCTCAGTTAAAGCAGTTAGCGGGCATGAGAGGCCTAATGGCAAGACCATCGGGTGAAATTATTGAAAATCCAATCACTTCAAACTTCAAAGACGGTTTAACAGTTCTTGAATACTTTAATTCAACTCATGGCGCTAGAAAAGGTTTAGCTGATACTGCTCTTAAAACAGCAAGTTCAGGATACCTAACAAGAAGATTAGTTGATGTAGCCCAAGATTTAACAATTACATGTAAAGATTGTACATGTAAAAATGGATTAACTGTAGATACTATTTATGAGTCTGGTGAAGTTTCGATACCTTTGACAGAAAGAGTTTTTGGTAGATATCTTGCCGATGATGTCAAAAACAAAAAAGGCGAATTGATAATAAAAAATGACTCTTATATTTCACACGAAGAAATTGAATTACTAGAAAAAGAAAATATTACTTCTGTTAGAATTAAATCACCAATTACTTGTGGAACAACACATGGTATTTGTGCTAAATCATATGGGAGAGACTTAGCAAAAGGAGTCCCTGTAAATACAGGTGAGGCAGTTGGTATTATTGCTGCTCAGTCTATTGGTGAACCTGGCACTCAGTTAACAATGAGGACATTCCACGTCGGAGGTGTTGCAAGTTCTTCCGCAGAAAAATCAAATTTTGAGTCACCCAGTGATGGTAAAGTTAAAATTAAAAATCTTAGATCTGTTGTAAACGGATCTGGAAATGAGATAATTATTAATAGAACAACTGAACTTGAAATATTTGATAATAATAAAACCTTAGTCTCATCATTTAGAGCACCATATGGATCTACTTTGCTTGTTAAAAACGGTGCTGAAGTCAAGCTTAATAGCCTATTACTAGAATGGGATCCATACACTGTTCCTATAGTTGCTGAGGAAACTGGAAAATTAGATTTTAGTGATTTAGTTGAGGGTGTATCATTTATTGAAAAGTTTGATGAGACTACAGGTATCTCATCAAAAGTAATAATTGATTGGAAAAGTTTTCAGGGAAAACAAGATCTAAAACCACAGTTATTAATAACTGATAAAGACGGAAATCCTATTAAATCAAAAAACTCATCTACTTATGATTTAAGTGTTGGAATTGTTTTAAATATTGAAAAAGGAAAAGAGGTTACTTCTGGTGACATAATTGCCAGAATTCCAAGAGCTTCCTCAAAAACAAAAGACATAACAGGGGGACTACCTAGGGTTGCCGATATTTTTGAGTCAAGAAAACCAAAGAACCCTGCTGTTTTAGCAGAAATATCAGGAACAATTGAATTTGGAAAAGACATAAAAAGTAAAAGAAGAATTATTATCAACCCAGAAGAAGGAGAGCCAGTAGAATTTTTAATTCCTAAAGGTACTTATATTTATTTTAATGAGGGAGATAAGGTAAATAAAGGAGATATGATTGTCGATGGAACTCCAGCTCCAACAGATATTTTAAATATTCTTGGTATTGAGGCTTTAGCTGAATATATGGTAAAAGAAGTTCAGAAAGTTTACCGTTTACAAGGTGTTTTGATTGATGACAAGCACATAGAATGTATTACACGTCAAATGCTACAAAAAGTTGAAGTAATCGAAGCTGGTGGCAGTGAATATTTAGTTGGTGATATAAAAGATAAAATAGAAGTTATAGAAAAGAATATCACATTGAAAAAAGAAGGTAAAAAAGAGATTAAGTATAAAATGATGATTCTTGGAATTACCAAAGCTAGTCTTCAAACCAATTCCTTTATTTCAGCAGCTTCTTTCCAAGAAACAACAAGAGTTCTTACCGAGGCAGCTATTAATGGAAAAGTTGACAAATTAACTGGACTTAAAGAAAATGTCATTGTTGGTAAACTAATTCCTGCTGGAACAGGTAACGTTATCAGAGCTCTAAGAAAAGAGGCTAAAATCCGCGATAATTCATTATTAAAACAGCTAGAAACTTCTAAATAGATGTTGACTATACTGAATACTATAAATATATTCTGCGAACTATGCCGACCATAAATCAGTTAGTTAGGAAATCTAGAGAGAAAGTCTCTAAAAGAAATAAAGTTCCTGCTCTTAAGTCATGTCCTCAGAAAAGAGGAGTATGTCTTAGAGTTTATACCACCACTCCTAAGAAACCTAACTCAGCCTTAAGAAAAGTTGCTAGAGTCAAGTTAACTAATGGTCAAGAAGTTACAGCATATATACCAGGTGAAGGACATAACTTGCAAGAACACTCTGTTGTGTTAATTCGAGGGGGAAGAGTTAAAGATTTACCAGGTGTAAGATATCACATAATTAGGGGAACTTTGGATACTCAGGGGCTTGAAAAAAGAAGACAACGTAGATCTAAATACGGTGCAAAAAGGCCAAAAAATTAAAATTTAAATTATGTCAAGAAGAAGAGCAGCAGAGAAAAGACAAGTTTTACCTGATCCTATTTACAACAGCGTTGTTCTAAACAAGTTTATAAACGAGGTAATGGTTGGGGGGAAAAAAACAGTTGCCCAAAAAATAGTATATGGTGCCCTAGATATTATTAAAACAAACAATCAAAGTGATGATCCGTTAGAGTATTTTCAAAAATCTATCAATAATGTTAAACCATCTGTTGAAGTTAAATCAAGAAGAGTAGGTGGAGCCACTTATCAAGTACCAATGGAAGTCAGAAGCACCAGAGCTCAAGCATTAGCCTTTAAATGGATATTAACTAATTCAAAAAAACGAAATGAAAAAACCCAAAGAGAGAGGTTAGCAAATGAATTAATAGATGCTTTTGAAAATAAAGGTAATTCTGTAAAGAAAAAAGATGAAGTTCACAAAATGGCAGAAGCTAACAGAGCTTTCGCTCACTATAGGTGGTAAAAATGGATTTAAGTAAATACAGAAATATAGGAATTATGGCCCATATTGATGCTGGTAAAACAACAACCACCGAAAGAATTTTATACTATACAGGAAAGTCTCATAAAATTGGTGAAGTTCACGATGGTGCCGCAACAATGGACTGGATGGAGCAAGAGCAAGAAAGAGGAATAACAATAACTTCAGCTGCTACAACCTGTTTTTGGAATGATCACAGAATAAATATTATTGATACGCCTGGACACGTTGATTTCACAATTGAAGTTGAGAGATCTTTGAGAGTTTTAGACGGAGCTGTTGCATGTTTTGACGGTGTTGCAGGGGTTGAACCACAATCAGAAACAGTTTGGAGACAAGCTGATAGATATAAAGTGCCTAGGATTTGTTTTTGTAATAAAATGGACAGACTAGGTGCTGATTTTGAGATGAATGTTCAATCTATCAAAGATAGATTGGGTGCCAATCCTCTTGTTTTACAAATGGCAATTGGAAAAGAAGCAGATTTTAAAGGAGTTGTTGACCTTGTAAATTTTAAATCAATTATTTGGAAAGACGATAGTCTCGGTGCTGAATATGATGTTAATGAAATTAGTGATGATTTAATTGAAGAAGCTAAGAAAAAAAGAGAAGAATTAATAGAAAATGCAGTTGAAGCAGATGATAAGGCACTTGAGGATTATCTAGAGGGAAAAGAAATATCTGTTGATACCTTAAAAGCCTGTATAAGAAAAGGAACAATAGATTTTAAATTTGTTCCTGTTCTGTGCGGAACTGCCTTTAAAAACAAAGGTGTTCAACCATTACTTGATGCTGTTGTAGATTATTTACCTTCTCCTAAAGATATAGGTTTTGTCGAAGGAATAAAAGAAGGCTCAGATGATAAGTTACAGATACCTAATTCTCCAGAAGAACCTTTTGCTGCTTTGGCATTTAAAGTAGCAGCTGATCCTTTTGTTGGTCAAATAACTTTTTGTAGACTTTATTGTGGAAACCTTAGTTCTGGATCAACCATTTTAAATTCATCAAAAAATCAAAAAGAAAGAATTGGAAGAATGCTTTTAATGCATTCAAATACAAGAGAAGAAATAAAAGATGCAAAGGCAGGAGATATAGTTGCTTTAGTTGGTTTAAAGAATGTTACCACAGGTGATACTTTATGTGATCCAACAAAAAAAGTTATCTTAGAAAAAATGGAATTCCCTGATCCTGTTATTGAGGTTGCAGTTGAACCTAAAACAAAAGCTGACTACGAAAAAATGGGACAAGCTTTGGGAAGGCTAGCTCAAGAGGATCCAAGTTTTAGAGTTACTTCAGATGAAGAGTCAGGACAGACGATTATCAAAGGTATGGGTGAACTTCATTTAGAAATTTTGGTTGATAGAATGAAAAGAGAATTCAAAGTTGAAGCAGATGTAGGTGCTCCTCAGGTTGCATATAGAGAGACAATAACAAAAGACGTAGAGGTAGATTATACACATAAAAAGCAATCTGGTGGTGCTGGCCAATTTGCAAGAGTAAAAATGAAATTTAAACCGTTAGAGAGAAATTCTGGTGTTAAATTTGTTAACACAGTAGTTGGAGGAAATATTCCAAAAGAATATATACCTGGAGTAGAAAAAGGTATTAATTTTGCCGCTCAAAATGGAGTGATTGCTGGCTATAACGTAATAGACTTCGAAGCAGAAGTTCATGATGGTGCATTTCATGATGTTGACTCTTCTGTATTAGCCTTTGAGATAGCTGCAAGAGCCGCATTCAGAGAAGCTGTTGGTAAAGCTGGACCAAAATTACTTGAGCCAATGATGAAAGTTGAAGTAGTTACTCCAGAAGATTACATGGGCGATATCATTGGTGATTTAAATTCAAGAAGAGGTCAAATTGAAAAAATGGAAGACAGAGGTAATGCCAAAGTTGTATCGTCTGTAGTTCCTCTTGCTAATATGTTTGGTTATGTTAATAATCTACGCTCAATGAGCCAAGGAAGAGCAAGTTATACAATGTTATTCTCACACTATGACGTCGTACCTTCAAATGTTGAAGAGGAAATTAAATCTAAACTGGCATAATTATGATAAATCAAAATATTAGAATAAGATTAAAATCGTTTGATCATAATATTTTAGATAGAAGTTCAATTGATATTCTTCAGACAGCTAAAAGAACTGGTGCTAAAGTAATTGGACCAATTCCCATGCCATCTAAAATTGAGAGAGTTACAGTAAATAAATCTCCACATGTAGATAAAAAAAGTAGGGAGCAGTTTGAATTACGAACACATATAAGGATGATGGATATCATTGAACCTACACCACAAACAGTTGATGCACTTATGAAGCTTGACTTAGCATCTGGTGTTAATGTCGATATAAAAATAAAAAAATAATAGATTATGATCATCAGCACTAAAATCGGCCAAACTTCATTTGTTAATGAGAACGGAACTAGAGTTTCTGCAACAGTCCTTGATTACAATAGTTGTTCTGTTGTTGGTAATAGAACTATTGACAGAGATGGTTATCTTGCAAATATTATAGGTTATCTTAAACCAAAAAAACTTAATAAACCTCAATTAAAAGAATTCAATAAATTAAATTTAGAGCCAAAAAAAATAATCAAGGAACAAAGAATAAATTCTGACGAGGAACTCCTAGAGATTGGTTCTTTAATCGATCCAACATTTAAAGTTGGTGATAAAGTTTCGGTACAGTCAAAATCAACTGGTAAAGGTTTTGCTGGCGCTATGAAGAGACACAATTTTAGTGGTATGAGAGCAACACATGGAGTTTCTATTTCTCACAGAGCTCATGGCTCAACAGGTCAAAATCAGAATCCAGGTAAGGTGTTTAAAGGAAAAAAAATGGCTGGTCATTTAGGTGACCAATTAACAACTACTAAAAATTTAGAGGTGCTTTTAATTGATCAAGATAAAAAATTAATATTTATCAAAGGATCTGTTCCTGGAAAAAATAAATCTATAGTGAAGGTTTTTAAATAAATGTTTGAACAAATTACACTAAAAGATAAAAATATATCTGAAAAGGCTCTACATTTATCATTACAAAAAATCTATTCCCATAAACAGGGAAATAATCACAGCCTTGATAGATCTGAAGTTGCTGGCTCAGGAAAAAAACTTTTTAAACAAAAAGGAACTGGAAATGCAAGAGCAGGTAATAAAAAAACAACTCAAAGAAGAGGTGGAGGAAAGGCTTTTGGACCAAAATTTCATGTAGTTTCTTATAAAGTTAATAAAAAAGTCAAAAAAAGTGCCATAGTTTCATCAATAGTTAGTAAAAGTAACAATAAATCACTCTTTGTTTTTGATGAGGAAAAATTAGATGAAAAAAATATCTCTGATTTGTTAAAAAAAAACCCAAACAAAATGATTATTTTTGTACTTAGTAATATAACCGAAAATAAATTGATTATTAAATTTCAAAACTACAAAAAAATATACTTTCTCTCAGATAAAAGTTATTCAGTCCATACAGCATTGAAATCAGATATGGTTTTATTTTCAAAAAAATCAACAATTTATAATTCATACATAGGTAATAATTAAAATGGATCTTAATTTAATTAAAAAACCTGTAATTACAGAGAAATCTACAGCCAATGCTCAATTTAATAAGTACATTTTTGAAGTAAGAAACGATGCTAATAAAATTAACATAAAAAAGACTATAGAAGACATATATAAAGTTAAAGTTCAAAAGTTAAATAGTTTAAATGTTAAGAGCAAACCCAAAGTATTTAAGGGTCAAAGAGGTGCAAGATCAGAGTTCAAAAGAATAATTGTTACTCTTAAAGAGGGTAACACCATTGATATGAGTGGTAAGGTATAATAATATGGGACTAATAACTTACAAACCAACAACACCCTCTTATAGAAAAACAGTTAAAATAGATAAGTCACAGTTGTTTAAGGGACGTCCAGAAAAATCTTTAATAGAAGATTTACAGCCAAACTCTGGTAGAAACAATACTGGTAAGATTACAATTAGACATAGATCTGGTGGGCACAAGAAGAAATATAGGTTAGTAAATTTTAAAAGAAATACATTTGATAAAATTGGTACAGTAGATAGAATAGAATATGATCCTAATAGAAGTGCATTTATAGCGCTAATCAACTATCAAGACATAAAAGAATACATTATTGCTCCTACTGATCTAAAAACCGGCGATAAGGTTATTTCATCAGCCAAAACAGAAATATCATCTGGTAATGCAATGAAGATAAAAAATATACCAACTGGTACCTATATACATAACATTGAATTAAAACCAGGGGCTGGTGGCAAACTATGTAGATCGGCGGGATCCTTTGCTCAGGTACTAGGAGAACAAGAAAAATATGTAATGATTAAACTTTCATCTCGTGAAACCAGATTAGTCCATGGTGAATGTATGGCTACGATAGGGGTAGTATCTAATCAAGATAATAAAAACAAAAAAATTGGTAAAGCCGGAATTAAAAGACATCTAGGTATAAGACCTACTGTTAGAGGTGTTGTAATGAATCCTGTTGATCACCCACACGGCGGAGGAGAAGGAAGAACATCGGGTGGAAGACACCCCTCAACTCCATGGGGCATGAAAACAAAAGGTAAAAAGACAAGAAGAATTAAATTTACATCTAAGATGATCATATCAAGAAGGGCTAAAAAGTAATGGCAAGATCTGTGTGGAAAGGACCTTACTTTGATGTAACTCTATTCAAAAAAGTTAAAAAATTTAAAGAAGAAAGTTCAAAATCTCCAATTAAAACATGGTCAAGAAGATCTACTATTATACCTGATTTTGTCGGAGTAACCATTTCCGTTTATAATGGTAAATCTTTTATACCAGTTTACGTAACTGAAGACATGGTAGGGCATAAACTTGGTGAGTTTTCGCCAACTAGGGTTTTTAAAGGTCATTCAGGGGATAAGAAAGCAGTCCAGGGTAAAAAATAATTATGTCTAAAGAAGTAAAAGCAATCAATAAAATGATAAGAACTAGTTCCCAAAAGCTCAACTTAATTGTTAAAGATATAAGAAAAAAAGATATTAATTCAGCTTTAAATATTTTGAAATTTTCAAATAAAAGAGTAAGTAAAGAGGTACTAAAAACTCTAAATTCTGCTGTTGCGAACGCAGAAAATAATAACAATTTAGACATTGACAAACTTTTTGTGAAAGAGGCTTACGTTGGCAAAAGTTTAAGGATGAAAAGATTTAGACCAATGAGCAAGGGTAGAGCTTTTCAAATTATTAAACCTTTTTCTAGGTTAACTTTAGTTTTAGAGGAGAGATTATAATGGGACAGAAAGTTAACCCAACCTCGCTAAGAGTAGGTATCAATAAATATTGGCAATCAACTTGGTTTGAAAAGAAAAATTACTCTACTTTCTTAAAAGAAGATCATAAAATTAGAAATTATATAGAAAAGAATTATTCAATAGCAGGAATAAGTTCAGTTATCATTGAAAGAGCTGCCGCAAACCTCAAAATTATAATTCACACCTCGAAACCTGGGGTTCTTATTGGTAAAAAAGGTGCGGATATTGAAAAACTTAAAAATAGACTTTCTAAATTATCCGATAAGAACATTTCATTAGATATAAAAGAAATAAAAAAACCTGAAACAGAAGCATCACTAGTAGCAGACTCTATTGCAAGACAGCTTGAAAAGAGAGTTGCTTTTAGAAAAGCAATGAAAAAATCTGGTTTATCTGCAATTAAACTTGGTGCCAAGGGCATTAAAATTGTATGCGGTGGTAGACTGGGCGGCGCTGAAATAGCAAGATCAGAAAAGTTTTCTGAGGGAAGTGTGCCTTTACATACCCTTAGAGCTGATATAGATTACGCAACTGCTCGAGCTTTAACTACTTATGGAATTATTGGAATTAAGGTTTGGCTTTATAAAGGCGAGAGTAAAAATACTACAAATAGATCAGATGATAAAAAAGAAAAAGTTAATTAATGTTATTACCTAAGAATACAAAATATAGAAAACAGCACAAAGGAAGAATCCACGGCAGTGCCAAGGGTAATTATGAACTAACATTTGGTTATTACGGACTTAAATCGTTAGATGCTGAACGAGTAACAGCAAGGCAAATTGAGGCATCTAGAAGAGCTATCACTAGATTTTTAAAAAGAGCTGGAAGACTTTGGATTAGAGTTTTCCCAGACGTACCAGTCACAGCAAAACCTGCAGAAGTAAGAATGGGTAAAGGAAAAGGCGCAATTGATAGGTGGGTCTGCAGAGTAAAACCAGGAACTATAATGTTTGAGGTCGATGGTGTTGATAAACATTTAGCAAAAAAAGCCTTTGAACTTGCATCTGCTAAATTACCTGTAAAAACAACATTCGTATCATTGGATCAATTTTAATGGCTGATAAAGATATAAATAATTTAAAAAAAGAGTTATTTAACCTTAAAATTATGAAGAAAAGCGGTCAACTCACAGATACCTCTCAATTTAAAAAAGTTAAAAAGCAAATCGCATCCCTATTAACTAAAGAAAGGCTAAATAAAAATGCCTAAACGTATTTTAACTGGAAAAGTTGTAAAAAAATCTGGTGACAAAACCATATCTGTTATGGTAACAAGACAGACCACCCATCCTGTTTATAAAAAAATAATAAGAGTCTCAAAAAAGTACCTTGCTCATGATAGTGGCAATAAAATTATTGTTGGAGACTCTGTAAGAATTCAAGAAACTAGACCTATTTCTAAAAATAAATCATGGGAAGTTATTAAATAATGATACAAGCAGAGTCAAATTTACAAGTAGCAGACAATTCTGGAGCTCGATTAATAAGCTGCATAAAAGTTATTGGTGGATCAAAAAGAAGATACGCTAGAATAGGAGACATTATTGTTGTTTCAGTCAAAGATGCTATTCCAAGATCTAAAGTAAAAAAAGGTGAAGTACAAAGAGCAATAATAGTAAGAACAAAAAAGCCATTAATTAGGGAAGACGGAACATCAATTAAATTTGACTCTAATGCAGCCGTTCTTTTAGACAAACAAAATGAACCAATTGGAACAAGAATTTTTGGACCCGTTACAAGAGAGCTAAGAAAAAGAAATATGATGAAAATAGTTAGTTTAGCGCCTGAGGTATTATAATGATAAAAAAATACAAAAAAGGTGACGAAGTAATTGTAAGAGTTGGTAAAGACAAAGGTAAGATAGGAAAGATTTCCAAAATCATAAACTCTGCTGATAAAGTTGTTATATCTGGTGTCAATGTAAGTAAAAAACATCAAAAGCCATCTCAAGAGTCTAAAGGTGGTATTGTTGACAAAGAAATGCCAATTCATATTTCAAATATTTTGGCTTATGACTCGAAATCTAAAAAATCTTCTAAAGTAGGTTTCAAAATTGAAAGTGGAAAAAAAATTAGAATTTTAAAATCGTCAGGAGATAAATACTAATGACAAATTCAGTTCAAGAACTTTTCAATGTCTCTGACCAGTTAGCCAAAAATCTAGAAATATCTAATAAGCTTGCTGTACCAAAAATATCAAAAATAGTAATCAACGCGGGTATCGGAGCTATTAAAGAGGATAACAAAGCTATTGAAAAAATAAAAAAAGATTTATCTCTTATAACTGGTCAATCCCCAGTCGTTAGAATGTCAAAAAAAGCTATTGCCTCTTTTAAAGTTAGAAAAGGAATGCCAGTAGGGCTTTCTGTAACTCTTAGAAAAAATATAATGATGGAGTTTTATGATAGACTTGTAAATATTGCTATGCCTCGTATCAAAGACTTCAGAGGTTATAACAAAAAGTCATTTGATGGGCAAGGTAACATTACCATAGGCATTAAAGATCATATTATTTTTCCTGAAATTAGCGTTGAAAATGTTGAAAATATCTTCGGTTTTGATATCACTATTGCCACTTCTGCAAATAATGACAAAGAGGGGTATGAACTTTTAAAATTAATGAATTTTCCATTTCTGAATTAACCATGGCAAAACAAAGCGCAATACAAAAAAATATAAATAGAAAAGTACTGATCGATAGACTCAGTGAAAAAAGAAAAAAATTAAAAAGTCTTTTATCCAATAAAGAATTACCATTTGAAGAAAGAGTAAAGATACAAATGAAACTTGAGTCATTACCTAGAAATTCATCAAGAATAAGATACCGAAACAGATGTTTCCTATCTGGTAGGCCACGCGGTGTTTATAGTAAGTTTAATTTATCTAGAATAGCTATCAGAGATATGGCTGGTAAGGGTCAAATACCAGGTTTAACGAAAGCGAGTTGGTAGTATGAGTGACACTCTAGCAGATATGATTACTAGAATAAGAAATGGCCAAAAAGCTAATAAAGTTTCAGTTAAAGCGATATTTTCAAAATTAAATGTTAATGTTTGTGATGTGTTAAAAAAAGAGGGATATATTGAAAATTTTGAAATTTTAGGTGATGCAAAGAAAGATATTTCAATTACACTTAAATATTACAAAGGCTCACCGTTAATTAACAAAATCGAAAAGATTACAAAACAAGGATGTAGAGTTTATAGTTCTGTAGACGAAATTCCGAAGACTATCGGAGGCTTAGGTACCACAATTTTATCAACCTCAATGGGCGTAATGTCTGACTCCGATGCAAGGGAAAAAAAAGTAGGAGGGGAAGTGCTAATAAGCGTTTTCTAAAATATGTCAAGATTAGCAAGAAACCCAATTAATATCCCTGAAGATATAAAAGTTTCTATGAATGATAACGAAATTAATTTTGAAGGTAAGTTGGGAAAATCATCAACCGTTCTTCCTGTTGGAATTAAAGTTGACCATAAAGATAATCTT
>CABZPR010000008.1 GCA_902527545.1 uncultured Alphaproteobacteria bacterium | reverse complement strand
ACCTGAAAATAAAGGAAATTCAGTATTCTTATCAGCAAACGATATTTGAAGTTTGGCTATTTGGTCACCTTTTTGAATAGGAGTTGCAATAGGCTCCTCTACTATCACATTAACTTTAGCAGAAGATAATTGTGCTTTTGGAATGCTCACACTTATATCGTTTAAAGCAACTAGGTCTACTTTGTCGTCTTTACCTAGCCAAGTATCAACTTCTTGAATAACTTCATTTTTTTTAAAAAAATCTACTAATTGAAAATTATTGAAACCCCAATCCATTAATCTTAGTGACTCCTGGGCCCTTGATTTGGAAGAGTCTAGTCCATTTAGAACAATAATCAGGCGTCTATCCCCTCTTTCGGCAGATCCAACCAAACCGTAGCCAGCTGCTTCTGTATAACCTGTTTTAAAGCCATCAGACCCCTCAAATGTATATAGGAGTGGATTTCTGTTATCTTGTTTGATCCCGCTGTATGTAAAATCACTTAATTTGTACATTTGATATAATTCATAATGATTTTCAATCGTGTACTGAGCTATTTTAGCAAGATCTTCAGCTGTAGTGTAATGATTGTCATCAGGCCAGCCACTGCTATTTGTAAAATTAGTCTCTGTGAGTCCTATTTTTTTGCCTAAATTATTCATTTCAATAGCAAAAATTTCCTCAGAGCCAGATATACCCTCTGCTAAAGCAATCGAGGCATCATTTCCGCTCTGAACAATGATTCCTAGTAACAAATCATAAACTTTTACTCTTTTGTCTACCTCTATAAACATCTTTGACCCGCCCATTTTCCATGCCTTTTTACTTACTAAAAACTCTTGATCTAATGATAAAGTACCATTTTTGATTTTTTCAAAGGCTACAAGAGCGGTCATTATCTTGGTCATACTTGATGGATATGTTTTGGCTTTAGAGTTTTTTTCTAAAAGAACTTCGTTTGTTGATAAATCGATAACAAGCGCCGTTTTTGCCAAACTTTCAATAGAAAGAGATTGTTTAGGAAATAGAATAATTATTGCTATAAATAATAAATTAAGGGGTTTTTTTTGCATTCAAATATCCATTTTTAATTAGAAAATCTAACTTAAGACTTATATCACTCTTTAGAAATGGGCCAGCAAAAACCTTAACTCCCTCTTCATTTTCTTCATAAAACAATCCTAAATTCTTGATTTTATTAGTTTTAAGCTTTGCAAGATTTATATCTTTATAAATTTCAACTAATATAGTGTTTTGTTTCATAGAATTTTTTATATCTAGAGTTTTAATTTTCTCATAATCAAGTTTTTCACTGATTTCAGTTTGATCTTGATCTAACTGTTCAAATGAAATTTCTGTATCATCCATCTTTACCTTGCTCTCTTCTTTTGAGTCGACAACATTTCTTAGAATTATTGATTCATCTTTTAAATATTCTAAATATACTTTTGTATTTAGTGATATTTTATCAATAATCTCTTGACTTAATGAAAGCCTATTTTCAGTATCTAACTTAATGTTTCTGACAATAATATTGTTATCTAAGTTACTAGGATCTGACAGTTTTACCACGCTTGGTATAGGCAAATTAGAATGATGGATATTATTGCCTTTAATTCTTTCATCTGTAACAAACTTTTCCATAACACTTAGCTCAATATTGTAGTCATCAAGTGGTGATATAATAACTTCTGATTTTTTAAAGTATTCTTGAGTTTCAACCTCTTCTTCAATTTTTTTATCATCTACAGTATCAATAGACGTAATTGTACATGATGATAAAATTATTAAAAACAGTATTTTATTAATATTATTTAAATTTATCACTTAGCAATCCAACAGAAAGACCATAATAGTTAGAACAGTTGTATGAGAGAATATTTAAATAATTATCATAAACAATAAAATACCTGTAATCACCCTCTTCCCTACCCATCCTTAATAGATAGCTATTAATATCTAAATTATCTAGAGAATTACCATTCATCTTTTTAAAATTCATTAGTCTAAATTCATTTAAAGGTAATTTCTTTGATAATTTTTTAACTGCTAAACAACCTTTTTCTCTTTTTACAAACAATTTAGGCTCTAAAGATTTTACATTTTCTGGGGGGATAACTTCTCTACCCCAAGTGTAATTTGGATCCCATTTGTTTGAACCTACTCCTTGAAGATATCTTGCAATAGAAGCGAGTGAGTCCTCTGTGTCAGTCCAAATATCCTTCTTGCCATCATTATTAAAATCTTGAGCGTAGTTTAAAAAACTTGAAGGCATAAATTGATTTTGACCCATTGCTCCTGCCCAAGAACCTTTGAAATTAGCAACATTAATGTGTCCTTGCTCAAGAATTTTTAGTGCATTATATAATTCTTTAGTGAAGTATCGTCTTCTTCTCTCGTCATATGACATAGTTAAAAGACTTTCTAATACAGGATAATTGCCTGTAATTTTTCCGTAAGCAGTTTCTAAACCCCATATAGATAAAATAAATCTTGATTGAACATTATAATGTTTATCAATTTTATTTAATAAATTACTGTATTTACTTTTATTATTAAGACCATTTTGAATTCTTGTGTCAGAATTTCTTTTTTCAATATATTCCGAAAAAGTTAAAGTAAATTCTGGCTGGCACTTATCATTTTCAATAACTCTTTTATTTACCTCATATGGCGCAATTAATTTTGATACAAAATCCTCATCTAGCCCAAATTCGTTCGATCTATTTACAACTTCAATTTTCCAGCTTTCAAAACCTGAAAAGTCATAGTTTTGAAGCACGTCACAATTTTTTGGATCATGTGCATGCAAATTTAAAGCAAATAAATATATAAATACTGATTTTAATAATAATTTGATGAACATACGATTCTATTAAACAGTTTATATTATAAAATCTTTAAGATTAGTGACAACGAGAGTAACTATAATTTAATTTACTTAAATTTAATATTATTTGTTGAAAGGTCAGATATTTTTTTACAGCCCATCAACTTCATATCTCGTTCCAACTCTGTTTTATAGATACTTAAAGCTTTTTCTACACCTACTTGTCCAGCAGCTGCCAATGCATATAAATAAAGTCTTCCTCCAGCACAAGCTTTAGCTCCCAATGACAAAGCTTTAAGCATATGAGTACCTCTTTGAATACCCCCTTCACAAATTACATCTACTCTATCTCCTACTGCTTCAACTATATCAGCTAACTGATCAAAAGGTGATCTCGCCCCATCTAATTGCCTTCCCCCGTGATTAGATACAACAATTCCAGTACATCCAATATCCACTGCTCTTTTTGCATCTTCTACACTTAGTATTCCTTTTAATGCGAAATGACCACCCCAATCAGAACATAATTTTTCAGCATCTTTCCAATTCATATCTTGATCGAGCATAGTAGAAAAGTAATTACCAATTGAGATAGCTGTATTAGTACCCTCTTGTACATAATCTTGAAGGTGTGGAAGTTCAAATTTACCTTTAGTTAAATAATTAATTGCCCATGTTGGTTTAGTAACATAGCTGAATATGCTTGATAAAGTAAATTTAGGAGGTGATGTAAAACCAGTTCTTATGTCTCTTTCTCTATTGCCGCCAGTTATAGTATCTACAGTCAAGGCCATAACATCGAAATTAGCATCTTTTGCTCTTTGAAGAATTGAATTGTTTAATCCCTTATCTTTGTGATAATAAAATTGAAACATCTTTGGCGTATCCACGAGGTTTGAGATTTCCTCTATACTTACTGTAGCCAAAGAAGAAACACCAAACATAGTATTAAATTTTTGAGCTGCCTTAGCTACTGCTCTTTCTCCCTCGTAATGAAATATTCTCTGGAGAGCCGTTGGTGAACAATAAAAAGGTAAATCTATTTTTTTTCCAAAAATAGTTGTAGATAAATCAACATCTTTTACACCTCTTAATACGTTTGGTATTAAATCAACATCATCAAAGGCCGATGTATTTCTTCTATATGTTACTTCATCATCTGCAGCACCATCGATATAATGGAATACGGGAGATGGAAGTTTTTTTTTGGCTAACTTCCTGAAATCTTTAAAATTTAAGCAGTTATCTAATCTCATAATAATTTTGCTAAAAAGACTGTATTTGTTATAAATAACATATGATTTTGACTAATACAGGCAAAAAATTTGTTTATTCGTCTATTATTATGATGTTTCTTTCAATGGTCCTGCCTTGGGAGTCTTTAGAGGATTACACGTATACAGAGTCATCAGGTATTTTTTTAAACATCATTCCTGCCATTGCCTTTGCATGTGCAGTAGTCTCAGTAGTTCTAAACATTAATATTAATAAAGTATTCCCCTTTCTTTGCTTAGTAATATCGGTCCTTTTCTATCTTAGTGAACCTTTTTATATAACAATTCTAGGACTATCATTAATATTGAATTATATAATCGCAATTATTTTTATATTATTAGCAATAGTTTCTCTCTTTAAATCTTTTTCATTATTTTTAAGCGAAAGTGGAACCAATTATGCATTCCTTTTAATTTGTCTAGTTAATGGATTTGTTCTGTACATAGGTATGCAGTATTATCCAGATACTTATACTATTGGTTATTTCTTATTTCCATCCTCAGTTGTTGTTTTTATGCTTGGTGTTATTTACAGCACAAATAGGATAGATGGAACTACAGGTAATTAATCAGCTTCAATTACAAAAGAGCATTAATTAAAATTACCCCACTCATCAACAATAACATAATATAAAATAATTTTTTGAATAATATTTCTGAAACGTATCCTCTAATTATTTTTCCTAAAAAAAAACCTATTACAACTGGTATGGATACAATTAATGAGGGAATAATAGTGCTCATATTTATTAGCTTTAAAAATATAAAAGAAAAAAATTGCATTAAACTATAAAGTAAAAAAGCCAATCCCATAAATTGAACAGTTTTTTCTTTATCATATTTTAGTGATTGTAATAAAAATACAAAAGGCATGGTATAAATACTTGTTAGACCAATAATAAATCCATTAAAAGATCCTGTTATCGATTGAATTATTGAACTTTTATGATTAGGTATTGAAATAATTCTATTTGATAAAAAAAGTGAAGAATTAACAAATAGTAAAATAGCTATAAATATTAAAATTAAATCCGATTGCAGTGTTTTAAGTAAAATTACTCCTGGAATAATGATTAGAGTTGAAAAGATTAAAAAAAATTTCGTATCAATAGAAATTTTCCTCAAATTATTTCCATTTATCATCTGAAAAAAACTAGTAATAATTGTTGGTATTATAACAAGAGCTATTGTTTCTTTTACATCCACGACAAATGAGAGTAAAGAAATTACAACTGTGATTAGTCCAACACCAAGTATTCCTTGGGTAATGCCACCAATAAAATATGCTAATAAAATATAAAAAAAAGTTAATGTTGGAAGATTACTTAAAATCACTTAAAAACATAACATGAGTGGCAAAAGAATATATCAACTAATAATATAAAATTACGATTGATTTAAAAATAACGTAATATATACATTCTAGACGTTTATGACATCGGAAGGATGGCTGAGCGGTTGAAAGCACCGGTCTTGAAAACCGGCAAAGGGGCAACTCTTTCCTGGGTTCGAATCCCAGTCCTTCCGCCATTTAATCTAACTTCAATTTTCAAAATGTATAATTAATATTAATATCTTATTTAAAAGGAGAAAAAATGACTGAACGTGTATGTATAAATCTTTCCTATGCTGTACCAAATGATAAAGCTGCTGAAGTTGAAAATATTTTTAGCACCCATGGAAAATGGATGACTGAATTTTATTCTGATGGGACAGATCATTTATTAAATGCTTACTTTACTAAAGCACCAGAATTTAAAGACCCTACTGATCCTAGTAAGGGCGAAACTGGAAACACATTATTTACAATAAATGAACAATTTACATCTATGGAGAGTGTTCAAAGACATGTCGAAAATGCCAGTAAAAATGATTATTTCCCAGATTTTGCAAAGTTACTAGAGGACTACGGAAAAGTTTTAAGTATGGGTGGTAGTGTATATGTTTCTATAAGATAAAAAGGGAAGAAATAAAAAAAAAGGCAGAAATTAATTAGTCGAACAGTTTGAATATTATTTATATATTAAAATTTATCTTTTAAAGTTCTCATTATGTCTAAATGCTCAGTTAAAGCCTCAAAAGATACAGCTAGTTCATATACAAGAGTGACTAATGCAAATAATACTAAAATAAGATGAATACCAAAACTTATAGCAGAGATGAAGCTGTAATTTAATAACAAAAATAATAAGCTTGTGCACAATGCTATCCCTCCAAAAAGAGATAAGTAAAGTGTGTAACGTAATAATTTAAGTCTTTTTTCATAATGCAAGATATGAAAAGAATATTCACTTTGACTTTTAAATCTTAATTTATCTGTTTCAATGTTAGATCGAGAGTCTCTAATTAATTTTGCAAGAGTTGCATACCTAGCTATAACCAATGTTATATAAATTGTGCAAGCAAAGAACATTGTCCCTAACATATTACTACTTAATAATATCTCGTGATTTACTATGTCCATTGATAAAAAATAGGTGATATTTACTTAAATTACTACCTCAAAACCTTCAAAATGTGGGTGATCCAAATATACTGTTTTGTGTTCACCAGCATTTTTATGAGCCATCCTAAAAGCTTCTGATTTAGTCCAATTAATAAAATCTTGCTTTGACTCCCATTCACTGTGAGATGCATAGAGTGTATATTCTTCATTAGACTCACTTTTTATTAAATTAAATTTTTTAAAACCAGGAACTTCATTTAAGTGTGTATCTCTATTTTTCCATATTTCTTCAAAATAAGTCTCTTCACCTAATTTGACTTTAAATCGATTCATTGCAATAAACATAATTTATTTATGTCTATTCAGATATAATAATTCTAGTATTTGTACCAATAGCAATAGTTACTCTGGAACCAATTGGAATTTGTTCTGAGCCAGATTGAACTATTGAAATGTCATCATCTGTGTCATCAACATCTACAACATATTGAAATCCTGTATGATCTCCTAATGATGAACCAGCGACATAACCTACTATTGCTCCACCAATGGTTCCGACCACAGCAGCAGCATCTCTACAATCATCATCAAAAATACCCTCTCCACATCCTACGACAAAACCTACTAAACCTCCTGTAAGAGCGCCTAATCCAGAGCTTTCACCAGTAATTTTGACAGGCTCAGCTGCAACGAGAGTTCCATATTTAACTGTGTTAACTTTTTGGGTGTCAGATTTTTTTACCCCAGTATTAAAACCACCACATGCTGTTATCAATGTGAATAAAAATAAAAAAGATAATTTAGGCAGGCCTATCATATTCAACAAATTTTTTAAGCGAATTGGTGAGAAAATTTTCATAATTATCAATATTATAATTGATATTTTCATAAATATCCAAATGTTTTGGGTCTAGAATGAAATCATAAGAGGGTTCAAAAAAGAAAGGTATTGAAATACGCTCCTCCTGATTAAAAAGAACTCTGTGATTAGTTGCTTTCATTTGACCATTTGTTAAATACTCTAAAGCTAAACCTGTATTAATTACAAAAGCATTTGGATCATGAGGAACATCGTACCAATCCAATGAATGTCTATTTTGTACTTGTAGGCCACCTTTTTTATCTTGATATAAAATAGTCATTATCCCACTATCTACATGGGTTTCACAACCTAAAGCAACACCGTCTTGTGAAGAGACTTCAACAGGTTTTTCTTGTTTGGGATAGTAATTAAATCTCAGAGTTGACAATGTTTTAGGTCTTTGAAAAGCCTTTTCAGCTAATGATAAATCTGAAGAGAATGAAGATATAATAGATTTAAATATTGTTATTCCCAAATTATGAAGGTCATCAAAATAATTATTTATCGTAATTTGCCAGTCTGGATCTAGAAAAGACATATCATGATTAACTTCAAATTTTTCCTTCTTTAACAAATCAACCATATTTTGCTTTAAAAGTGGATCTCCTATATCTAAACCCTCTTTACCATTTACAGAACTAGGAAAATAACCTCTATAAACTGTGTTTGTATTGGGATTCCATTTTTTTGGTGCAATTTTAAGTTTCTCTTCCTCATTTAAATAAAAAAATTTTCTACAAGTCTTTAAAAGATTATCAATTTTTGAAATTGGAATACCATGATTTGTAACTGTAAAAAAACCAATTTCTTCAGATGCTTTTTTAATATTATTTGATACTTGTATAGCAGCATCACTATTAAGATCTTTATTAATAATATCCGTTAAATCTATATTTGGAATATAATTACTCTGCATCGCCAATTTTAAAATATAGTTTTTTTATATATTTCTGTTTCCTTTTTATAGGAAGTTCATAAAATTCATCAATTGAAATAGGTTCACCTATTTTTTTTTGATTTTCAGTAAGTTCGGCTATTATAGACTCATAATAGTTTGCCCACTCTGCATTAGTTTTTGGGAGTTGTTGATCTTCCATCATTTTAATCCTAACTTTTTATAGAATAGATTTATAGTGTAAAATAAGTCCTTACTGTCATTATTTTTAATCTGAATAGAACTAGAACTTTGCATTTTTATAATATTTTCTTGTGCCATTTGAATTAAATCATCTAGTATTTTTTGACTTGCTTTTTTAAAAGTAATATCAATAAAGTTTCTTTTTATATTTATTTTTGAAATACCAAGGGTAAGAGATTTAATTTTAATAGTTAGTAAATTAAATAAATTAGTTACTTCAACTGGGTAATTACCATATCGATCATATATCTCATCTAAAACATTCTTAAGTTCTTGAATATTCTTTGAATTAGTAAATTTACGATAAATAATCAATCTAGAAATATCATCAGATATGTAATTCTTTGGAATGTAATACTCAAAAAATGCATCAAATTCAAATTCATCATAATCATCTTCAATTTCTGCATTATTATTTTTTTGTCTTTCAACCTCATCTTTTAACATACTTTGGTAAAGCTCTATTCCAATATCTTTCACATGACCACTTTGCTCATCACCTAGTAAATTACCTGCGCCTCTTATTTCTAAATCCTCATTAGCTAACTGAAAATTTGATCCTAGATTTTCATAATTAGCTAAAACTTGAAGTTTCTTTAGAGCTGTTTTATTGATTAATTTTTCACTGTCATGAAATAAATAGGCGTATGCTCTTTTATTTGAACGACCTACCCTACCTCGCAATTGATATAATTGAGATAAACCAAACAAATTAGAATTAAATATTATTAGTGTGTTTGCATTTTTAATATCTATTCCAGACTCAATAATATTTGTAGAAATAAGGCACTGTATCTCACCTTTTGTAAAAGATATGAACACATCCTCAATATCTTTTTCTTTCATTTTACTGTGACCTACTCCATAAGAAAGATCTATATTTAATTTTTTAATTTCATTTTCGACAAAAGGAATATGGCTTATTCTTGGTACAACAATAAAAATTTGTCCGTCCCTCTCTAATTCATTTTTTATTGCTGAAATAAGGGCAACAGACTCATATTTTTGAACATAAGTTCTTATACTAATTCTATTTGATGGAGGTGTTCCGATAATACTTAAATCTTTTAAGCCTAATAAAGACATCTGAAGTGTTCTAGGAATAGGTGTGGCAGACAATGAAAATAAATGAATAGTTGGGTATTTGTTGATCAAATATTCCTTTTGATCGACACCAAATTTTTGTTCTTCATCTATTATCAGTGTGCCTAAATTATTAAATTCTATGTCTTTTTTAAAAAGACTATGTGTTGCAATAAGAATTTGAATATCACCTGACTTTAATGAAATTAAAATTTCTTTTTTTTCTTTTGACGAAGTAAATCTAGATAGACATGCAACCTTAATGTTAAAAATTGAAAACCTCTCGCTAAATGTATTAGTGTGTTGCATTGCTAGTAATGTGGTGGGAACGACTATTACAAATTGAAAACCTGATAAATATGTTGCACACGCAATTCTTAAAGCCACTTCAGTTTTACCAAATCCTACATCGCCGCATATAAGGCGATTAGATGGTTTATCTTGTTTTAAATCATTTAAAGATTGTTCAATTGAGTTTAATTGGTCTTCAGTTTCAACAAATGGAAATTGTTGATTAAATTTCTCAAGATCAGAATTATTATATTGAAACTCTTTGATGTTTATAGTGGATCTCTTTGCTGCATTTTTTAAAAGTTTATTAGCTAGAAAACGAATTTTCTTCTTAACTGAAGATTTTCTTAAAATCCAATCATTCGTGCCTAATTTATCAAGAAGTAGATTATTATCATCAAACCCATATCTTGAGATATAGTTTAAATTTTCAATTGGTAGTAAAAGCTTGTCGTTACCGCGGTAAATTAATCTAATAAACTCCCTAATTCGATTATTAATTTCAATATTATCAATTGATATAAATCTACCAATACCATGTTTTTGATGAACAACTGCATCTCCTAATGAGAGATCATTAAAATTGATTATAGTGTCTAAATTCGTTTTTTTCGTAGTATGAGTGTTTTTATTGAGGTGTACGATTCCATCAAAAAGATAATCTTTTGAGATTACAGATTTATAGAAATATAAATTATTACCATAATTTGGTTCAATATTTTTCTTTTGAAGAAATTCGTTTTCTATTGATGAGTAATTTTTTCCACTATGAAAATATATTTTATTACTCATTTTAGAAAATTCATCTAAAGAGGTATTTAATGTAATTTTTAATGATTTAGGTGAGCTAGATAATATATTTGTAAATTTAAAATTTTTTATTTTGTTATCTTCTAAATAATAATTTGAAAAAGGGATCTCAGGTTGGACTTGATCAAAAATTGTTTTAAGAAAATTTAGCTTTTCTTTTAATATTATGTCACTTCTATTAATTGTATAAATGGAATATCCCATAACGATATCCTCAAAATAACTATCTTTAGAACTTGGCTCTAATAACTCAATATTAGGGTTAAATATATCAATCCTCTCTTTCTCATCTTTGAAAGTAAGTTGTGTTTGAGGATTGAATTCTTTTATTGTTTCAATCACATTATCAAAGAATGAAATTCTATAAGGATTATTATTACTATTATAAATATCTAAAATATCCCCTCTTAGAGAAAATTCGAGTTTATTATAAGCATTTGCTTGGCTTGAATGATTAAATTCAACTAATTTTTCTAAAATTGTATTAGCTTCAATAGTTTGATTTTTAGTTAATGTTAAAAAATGATTAGCATCTTTATTTAACTGAAATTTTTTTAAAAGATTATTGCAAGTTATAATTATTATATCATTATGAGTTAATTTCTGTAATTTTTCTGACCTATCAAGTAAAATATCAGATGATGAACTTTCAGAACTGAACGGTAATGAGTCATGTGCTGGAAAATAACATATTTTCTTATGGGGATAATGTATATTTAGAATATTTTCATAGTCTAGAGCTACCTTATCATCTTCACATAATAAAATTGATTTATTGCCAAATTTAGAAATAGGATTTTCCAATATTATTTTGATAAATTTATAATTTTAAGGTACTTAATTCTATCTTCTTTGAAAGACTCATTAAAAAATACGTCAAATATGTATTGTGTTTCATTTTTTAATAAATCATCTAATTGATCAATTAGAGCCTCATCATTAGTGTTTTCAAGTTTTGAATAAATTCTCTCAAAAATTACATCTAATTCTTTTATACCTAATGTTTGACATCGATATTTTATTTTTTTTAATTTATCTTTGTAGTAATTATTCATGAACGACAATAGTTTCGATTTTTTATATCAGAATGTAGAAAAACTTAAAGGAATAGGTCCAAAGAAAGCGTCCTATTTTAAAAATCTAAATATAAACACAGTTATTGATATATTTTATAATTTACCGACTAGATCAATAGATCGTACTCAGGATATTGACTTTAAAAATCTTGAAAAAGGACAAACTATTACCACTCTCGTTAAGGTAAAAAAACATCATTTTCCTTTCAATCCTAAACTACCCTACGTGATTGAATGTGAAAAAGGATCTTTAATTATAAACATAATTTATTTTTCAATAAGAGGAAATTTTCTTAGAAAAAAATATCCTGAAAACAAAGAATTAATTATTAGTGGAAAAGTATCATTTTATAAAAGTAATCTTAGTGTAGCACACCCTGATTACATAGAAGAGATAGAAAATGAGGATAAGTTAAGAACTTTTGAAAATATTTATCCTTTAACAAGGGGTATCACATTAAAAGATATCAGAATAGTTTTAAATGAAGCAAAAAATCATTTAAATAAATTTGATGAATGGTTGAACGAAAATATTGTAAAAAAATATAATTTTTCAAGTTTCAATGAATCATTAATAAAAATGCATTTTCCCTCTGTAAAAGAAGATATTGAAAGTAGAGAGAATTTTAGAAAAAGGTTGGCAGTTGATGAATTAGTATCAAATTATTTTGCTATTAGATACTTAAAAGAAAAAACAAAAAGAAAAAATGAAAGTTTAAATCTTAATTTTAATTTACAAGAAAAATTGATAAATGAGCTACCTTTTGAGTTGACAAAAAATCAATATAAAATCATAAATGATATAAATAATTATAATAATACTCAATATCGAGAGACAGTACTATTACAAGGTGATGTAGGTTCAGGTAAAACTATTGTATCCTTATTAACAGCAATCCCTTTTATTCAAAAACATAAACAAGTTGCCTACATGGCACCTACAGAAATATTAGCTAATCAAATTTACAGTAATGTATTAAATCACTTAGATAATGAAGAAGTTAAACCTATATTGCTGACTGGAAGTAGTAAAAATAAAAGTGAAATTTATGAAAAAATAGAAAAAGGTATTTTTAATTTTATTATTGGCACTCATGCTATTTTTCAAGAAAATTTAAATTTCTCATCCCTGGCATATGTAATAATCGATGAACAACATCGATTTGGTGTTCAACAAAGACTGTATTTAGCTGAAAAAGGAATAAATACAAATATTCTATTAATGTCTGCCACACCTATTCCAAGAACACTTGCATTAGCTCAATATGGTGAAATAGAACAGGTAATACTAAAAGAAAAGCCAGCTTTTCAAAAACCGATAATAACTAAAGTATCAAACATTGACAAAATTAAAGATATAGAAATTTTGTTAAAGAAAAAAATTTCAAATGTGTCTCAAGTTTACTGGATTTGTCCTTTAGTTGAAGCATCAGAGACTCAAAAGTATAAAGATATAGAAACACGATTTAAGTCTTTGAAGAATATATTTGGTTCAGAAGTTGAAATGTTACATGGTAAAATTAAGAGTGATCAAAAAGAAAGAATTATTCAAAATTTTCAAAAAGGAAATGTAAAAATATTAGTTGCTACTACTGTAGTAGAGGTAGGTATAGATAATAAAAATGCAGATTATATTGTAATTGAAAATGCAGAAAAATTTGGCTTATCTCAATTACATCAGTTAAGAGGAAGAGTAGGAAGAGGAAACAATCAAGGCTATTGTTTTGCATTATATGGTAAGGATTTACCTGACAATACGATAAATCGACTAAAAATATTCAAAGAAAATTTAGATGGTTTTAAATTATCCGAAAAAGATCTCGAAATTAGAGGCACTGGTGACATATTAGGATATCGTCAAAGTGGTGACTCATTATTCAAGTTTGTAAATGTTTATCATGATCAAGAACTAATAATAGATGCACTTCAATATGTAAAAAAATTAATTGAAAGAAAAGTGTATGAAAATGAAAAATTTAAGAAAGATATATATAAGTTACTTATGTTTTTTAAGCAGCAGGAAGCAATAAAATTATTATTTAGTTAACTTTTTAATTTTTTTCTTTTTAGGAAGAGCTTTTTTAATTTCCGGTGCTTTGGGTGTAACTAGTCCTGCAGAAATGATGTATTTGATTGCTTGATCGACAGACATATTAAGTTTGGTACATTTTGATAATGGAACAAACATTAAAAAACCTGTAGTTGGATTAGGTGTAGATGGCATGAAAACATTTATCATTTTTTGATTTTTTCTTTTTGCTATTTCCCCTTTTGTTTCACTTGTTAAAAATGCAAGAGCAAAAATATCTTTTTGAGGATATTCAATAAGAACTACCTCTTTAAAAGCATTAGACTGTGTCGTAGCAAATGTATCAATAATCTGTTTTACTGTGTTATAAATTGAGTTTAAACCAGGTATTTTAGATAAAACAGCATCAACTACTCGATGATAAAGTTTTCCAAAAAAACTTCCTGCTATGGCTCCTAAAATTGTAAAAAATAAAAAAGCTACTATTAAACCAACACCAGGTATTTCAGATGGAATACCAAATTTATTTAGAGGTATGAAAGGTCTAAATATTTTATCTGCAATACCAACTACTAACCATGCAACGTAAATAGATAAAGCTAATGGAGCAACAATTAATATGCCACTAATAAAATGATTTTGAATTTTTTTCATTTATATTAATTATTTATTTTATCTTCAAACTCAAAAACATTCTTATTATTAATTTCAAAAGATACTTTTATTGATAGATCCTTTACATCAGGGTTATTTTCAATGAATTGATTAAGTTCTTGTTGTGAGCTAATCCCTAACCTTTTGAGAAATTTTCTAACTTTTAATTGTGTTTCATCATCCATGAAATTGATAATATGGATTTTTTTTCATATTTGAAGGCTTTTAAATAATCAAAAACTATAAATGATAGTTAGGATAGTTTTCAATTCTAAGATAGTTGTAGATATGCCTATTACTACGATTAATCTAGCTAAAAATGATAGCATTTTATTGCCTTTATATTTTTGAGAACTTCTCCAAACACCAATACAAGATGTAAAGTAATAGATTAAATTTAGAACAAGATATAATGAAAATGTATAAATAAAATTTTGTATATGCATTTTTGTAACGAGCAATAGTGGTGCCGAAATAAGGAAATTAATAAGAACGTAATAAATCCAATAACTTTTGTATAAAGGTAAATTACCTTTAAAAAGCTCCATAAGGTTATTTTCAATTTTAAATATGTAATTCATAATTTGGTTCTGCCCCATTGAATTTTATTCCAGACTCTCTCGTGAATATAATAAATTAATATACCGTTCATTATTTCAAAAATGACAATGGATTTTGTCCAATCTAAGTTTGATGTAATAAATATAGCAGAAATAAATGTTATTGTAGATGCGGCTAATCTCCATGTGAGTGCCTTGAAAAATGATCTGAGCTTAATTACTTTTTGTTTAAGTCTACCATATTTGAATAAATTCCATACTCTTTCATGAAAATAGTATGTAATCATTTTTAAAATAAAAACAATTAAAGCTACATAAAAAGGAGAAGTTACATCAAAATTTTCTGAGCCATAAGAAATAACAAAAAAACTTATCAGAAAAGTATTTATAAAACCAACTATCCTATAACTTATAGTTTTTAAGATTGATCTATTTTTTGTTACTTTCATTATTGGAGAATTTCATATTCTTTTAAATGAAGATTAGCTTTAAATTTTTTTGAATTAATTCTAAATTTAGCAGGAATTTTAATTATTTCTTTTTCAAATGAATAAACCGTTATAACTTCTAAATTATTTTTTTTATTCTCTTTATAAAGACCTTTAAAAAATGGAAATACTAAATCTATAACTTCAACGTTTCCCTTGTATATTGAAGGATTATTAGGTTTTAAGTTTTCTGTATTTTTTGTAATGGATGATAATTCATAAATGTTAATTCCATCAATAATTAACCTTTTTGAATCTGTTTGGAAAATAAAATATTGAACTAATTGTGATATCGGATCAGTGAAAAATTTGTAATTATTAATTAAAGTATTTTGCAAATTAATCTGATCACTGGAGAGTTCTTTTGAAATTTCAATATTTGATATAGTGCCATTCTTGTTAAAAACAATATTTTCAAATCTATCCTGTTTAGAGCTTTTTGTTTTACTTTTGTAAATCATGGGATTGAAGTTATCATCTTTAATTTCTCCACTAACTTTTGTAATTGACTCATACCCATAAATTTTGTCAGTCACACCATAACTTTTAATTGTGAAATCAATTTCGTATAAATTATCTTCAATTTTAATTTTCCAGAATAAGTCTGCTAGGTGAATTGATTTCCAATCAATTTCATATTTTAGATTTATTACTTTAGAGTTGAGGTAATATGGATATATTAATAAAAAAATTATGAAAAATATGCGCATCAATAAAACATCGTATAAAAGTACTACTATCGATGATTATAATACTATAATTGATGTAAGAACCCCATTAGAGTTTGATGAAGACCATATCCCAAGATCAGTAAATTATCCTGTATTAACAAATAAACAACGTCATGAAATAGGATTGAAATATAAAGAGAATTCTTTTTTAGCCAAAAAAGAAGGAGCAAGCATTATTAGTGCAAATATTTCCAAAATTATTAATAAAATAAAATTTGATAAAAAAAATAAAACATTAATTTATTGTTGGAGAGGTGGTCTTAGATCACTTAGTTTATATTTAGTTCTTAAACAAATAGGTTACGACGTAACATTATTAGAGGGTGGATATAAGACTTACAGAGGTTATGTAGTAGATTTTTTTGAAAATAATACTGATAAATTTAAATTTAACCAAATTATGGGTGTAACGGGTGTAGGGAAAACACTTTTTATTAAAGAATTATCAAAAAAATATCAAGTGATCGATTTTGAAGGTTTGGCCAAACATAAAGGCTCTATTTTGGGAAATATACCAAATACTGTTCAACCATCACAAAAATTATTTGAAACATTAATTTATGAAAAACTTCACTCTTTCAATTCAAGAAAAAATATATGGGTTGAAGCAGAAAGTATTAAAGTGGGTAAGTTAAGTATTCCAAGTAAAATTTGGAAAAATATGCCTTTGGGTAAAAATGTAAAAATAAAGAGTAATTTAACAGAGAGGGTGAAATTCATTTTAAAAGATTACAAATATTTTACTAATTCACCAGATTTAATGAAAAATGCGCTTATTGTATTAAAGAAAATTATTCCAAAAGAGGAATTTAAACTTATTGAAGTAAATTTAAAAAAAAAGGAGTATTTTCAGTTTGTGAAATCGTTAATTGAATATCATTACGATAGAGCTTATAAAAAGACTCGAGCTGAAAATGACAGTAATATTTATAAAGAGATATATTTAAATAAAATCAACTTAATAAATATTAAAAGAGTTATTAAAGAGAGTAATTATTTTTAAAATGATCAAATTTTTTTACTTTGGCAAGATTAAATTTTTTTAGATTTACACCCTTTCCTTTTTCTACACTTCCAATACATATAATTCTAATACCCCTTTTAATTAAAAGTTTTTTTTTATTTAAATATAATAAGTTTTTAGGTGAGGTAAAAACTGGAACATACTCCTCCCCACTGGATAAAATAAGTGAAATATATTTTTCTTCTTCAAAAAACTTACAAAGCTTAGAATTAACAGAGTTGAGATTATTTAATTTAATTTTTTTTTTGGATTTCAACGATATAGTTTCTAAAGTTGATAAAAGACTATCTGATAAATCCGTACAACTTGTAATATTTAGATGCCTAAATATATCTTGATAAATATACATTTTAGGTTTTAAAAATTGTTTCACTGACAAATTTTTTAAATTATTAGGTAATTTAAACTTACTATATAAACTTAGGTATCCTAATTTTGAATATCCAATACCTGAAAATGTATAAATTTTATCATCAACCTTAGCATTAGATCTCTTTGTTATTTTAGTTTTATTAATTTTATCGCTAATAATTGTTAAAGATAAAAATATTTTCTCAGAAGAAGTAGTATCCCCGCCTATTATCTCAATCTTATTTCTTAGGCATATTCTATGAAAATTAGTTATTATTTGTTGCACAAAATTATAGTTTTTATTTGGGAAACTAATATTTAGTAGAACATATTTAGGTACGCCACCTGAGGATTGAATATCACTATAATTTGAAAGAAAAAGTCTGTGAGCTATGTTTTGAGGAGTAAAATGCTTTAGATCAAAATGCTTATTTTCAACTAAAGTATCAGAAGAGATTAATTGTTTTGTTGAGTTTATATAAGCACAATCATCACCTATTTTCTTATAATTCTTTTCAAAATAATTAATAATTTTTTGCTCATATGACATTAAGTAAATATAATTGAATATGAATTCAAAAACAGAGATATTTAACTAATTTTTTTTCTTACCAAAGGAAATGAGTCTCTTTTTTTAGTTAAAACTAATTGGAAAATCACATTATCACCTTTAGTAAAAGATAATTCACTTAAATTTAAATAAGCTTCCCACATTCTTATAAATCTATCATCATATAATTTAAGAACTTCTTTTTCTTCTTTTTTAAAATTTTTAAACCAATGAGAAAGTGTTTTAGCATAATGTAATCTAAGAACCTCTATATCTGAGATTATAAGTCCAGATTTTTCAACAGCTGGCATTACCTCAGACAAAGATGGTATATAGCCGCCAGGAAAAATATATTTCCTAATAAATGCAGGAGTCATTTTCGGAACTCTAATGTTACCAATTGTATGTACTACCGCTATGCCATCATCAGATAATAAATTATATATTTTTTTAAAATATGTTTTGTAGAAGGGTTTTCCTACATGCTCAAACATTCCAACAGAAACTATTTTTGTATAAGAATTCTCTTCATCTCTATAATCTTGTAAAAAATAGGATAAATTTTCTTTTTTATCTGACTTTTTAAGTTGGTCATTACAGTATTTAATTTGTTCTTCAGATAATGAAACACCCTTTACCTTACAGTTATGATGATCTGCAAAATGTCTACTAAGTGATCCCCACCCACAACCTATGTCTAAAACTCTATCATTAGAATTTAATAACAATTTGTCAGCTAATCTGCTCATTTTGTTAGTTTGTGCTTGTGATAATGTATCGTTTTCATTTTCAAAGTATGCACATGAATATTGCCTAGTCTCATCCAAAAATAAGTCATACAACCTATCAGATAAGTCGTAGTGACTTGCGACATTACTTTTTGAACTCTTTACGAAATTTAGCTGAAATAGTGGATTGATAATTAAAATAATTCTGAATATTAGGGTATTTGATATTTTTTCAAGGTATTTATTATAATTTTCAATAAGTAATTCAGAAAACTCATAAAAAGTCGAATTGTTTAACTCGTAATCTTTATCCATATATCCTTCTGTGAGCACGAGAGAAGGCGCATAAAAAATTTTATTTAAAAATTTCTTATTATTAATCTGTAAAATTAATGGATCTGTGCCGTTGTCAATAAGATGGTCATTTCCGTCTAATTTTATAATAACAGATCTTGTTTTGATTAAGTGTTTAATTAAAAATTTAAGTACCCTAAAAGACATAATTTTCTTATAAATATCTAAATATACAAAATTTATAAAATTTTATCATATATTGATTGATAAAATGAATTAAAATATCAATTAAATAGTTGAACTTTTGATATTAAGCTAACGTAATTAAAAATATGCATACCAAAGAAAAAATTGAATTTATATCAAATTGGATAAAAGATTATGCACATTCGAACAATGTTGATGCTCTAGTTATCGGTATTTCAGGAGGTATAGACTCCGCTGTTACAAGCACGTTGTCAGCAAAAACAGGCTTGAAAACATTTGTTGCGAACATGCCTATACTTGATCACAAAACAACTAATGAAAGAGGTATAAATCACATAGACTGGTTAAAAAAGAATTTTAGTAATGTAACGGACTTTAAAATAGACCTCTCTCTTGTATTTGAAAGTTTTAAGTCAGCTCTTGATAAAAATGACTCAGAACACGGTTATGCAAATTCACAGGCTCGATTAAGGATGATGACTTTGTATCAAATAGCAGCTAGCAATAACGGAATCGTTGTTGGTACAGGTAATAAAGTTGAAGACTTTGGAATTGGTTTCTATACAAAATACGGCGATGGAGGAGTTGATATTTCTCCAATCGCAGATTGTCTCAAAACAGAAGTATGGGATATGGGGAAGGAATTAAATATAAACCAAGACATAATAGATGCAGCCCCGACAGACGGTTTATGGACTGATGGAAGGTCTGATGAAGATCAAGTTGGTTTGAGTTACTCTGAAATCGAAGAGGCAATGCTTAATGAGAAATCTTCAAATAGGCATAAGTATCTTGAGATTAGAAAAAATAACATTCATAAAATGAACCCAATTCCAGTTTGTATTATACCTAAATAATTAAATTTTATTTTAAATTTTTGAGTAAAATTAGTAGTCTGATATAAACACTCTAACTTTGAAAATAATAACTTTAATAATCCTTCTTTTTTTAAGTAATAATGCATCTTCCATTGAAGTTAATTTTCATGCCTGGGGTGGATCAAATAATATAAATAACTATATAGATAATTTAAGAGAGGATCTTGTCGACTCTGGTATTGATTTAAAACACACAAAAATAAGTGACACTGAGTCTAGTGTAAATTTAATTCTATCAGAAAGTATTAATCAAAAAAGTAAAGTTGACTTGATTTGGATAAATGGAGAAAATTTTCAAAAATTAAAACTCAACAATTTACTATATGGGCCTATTAATGATCTTAATAACTTAAAATTTATAAATCTAGATGATGAAACACTCATAAATGATTTTGGTATACCGACAGAAAATTATGAAATTCCTTGGGGGAGATCTCAATTTGTATTTTTATATGATAAAGAACTTATTGAAAGTCCACCAAAAGATATATTTGATCTAAAGAAATTTATTATTATGAATCCTGGTCGTTTTACTTATCCAAAATTACCAAACTTTCATGGAACAACTTTTTTAAAACAAATTTTGTACGAATTAGGTCATTATAACTTGATGACTAAGAAGTTTAACTCAGAGAATGATGATCATAAAAATGCAATTAAAGAACTATTGAATTTTGTGAATGAAATTAATCCATATTTGTGGAGTGAAGGCAAAAGATATCCAAAAAATAATATGGAAATGATGAAAATGCTTGCAAATAGAGAGATCTTTATATCTTTATCGTTTAATCCTAATGAAGCGAGCGCTCAAATAATCAACGGTAACTTAAGGGAAAACACAAGTACGTTTATATTTAATAATGGAACTATTGCTAATACTCATTATCTAGCAATTCCAAAATATTCAAATAATATTGAAGGGAGTTTGATAGTTATTAATGAACTTTTAAATCCAAAATATCAGGCTCTAAAAATGAATCCACATATTTGGGGTGATCCAACAGTATTAGATTTAAAAAAGTTAAATAAGGATCAACTAAGTCTATTTAAATTTGATTATCAAAATAACAATTTAGATAATAACGTAAAAAAAATGTTGGAACCTCATATTTCATGGACAGAAGTTATTGAAAAATATTGGATTGAAAACTTTAATTAACTCTATTTTAATTTTAATAATTGTCACGATACTTTGTGTAATACTTAATTTTATTGGTAAAATCTTTTTTATAGAAACTTTATCCAAGATACCAAACCTATTTTATCAATATATAAACTCAATAAAATTAACTTTTATTTTAAATACTAGTGTTATTTTACTCACAGTAATCTTTGGTTTCTTAATATCTATTTATTTTTTTGTAAATAAAAAAAACACAATACTTAAATATTTTATTCCATATCCACATATTTCATTTGCGATTGGTATTTTATTTTTTTTTTCAACAAGTGGTTTATTAAATAGATTTTTGAATTTATATAATAAATCTGAAATACCGCTAATTGGCTATATGAGCAACAATGAATATTCAATCCTATATATAATAAGCTTAACAATGAGAGAGCTACCATTTTTTATATTAGTAAGTATTATGATTTTGAATAAAATAAATTTTCTTTTTTTACAAAAACACTCGGAAAATCTTAAACTTAAAAAGTTTAATTTTTATTTATCGGTTATTTTTCCCTTATGGATAAAAAGAATGCTTTTACCAATATTAATTATAATATCTTTCTCTTATAGTAATTATGAATATAGCTTCATATTAGGTACACAATTTCCTGAATTACTTAATCAAGAATTAGTAAATATATGGAAAAATGAATTTCATTATAATACACATAATTACAATGTTTTAAGTTTATTCATCATAATCAGTTTTATTTTTACCTATTTATTTATTTATTTGATATTTCAAATAAATAGTTTCCTGTCTATTAATAATGTTTATAGAAAATTAAACATAAATTTAATACTAATTGGAAAATATTTATATTTATTTTTAATATTTATTTTTGTTTCTAACTTTATAGTTTTATTAATAAATTCATTAAGCACTAATTGGTTTTTTCCAAATATAATTCCAAGTGGTTTTACAATTAATAATTTTTTAGAAATATTTGATAATAATTTAAACTTGATTATTAATTCAATAATAATAAGTATTTTTTTATCTATATTATCAATTGTTATTTTTTTAACTTATTTTCAATTAAAAATAAAATTAACAGGTAATTTTTTAGAATATATTTTATTTATTAGTATTTTACTGATTTTAATAATTCCACAAAATATATTTTTAATTAACTTAAATGTAATTTTAAATTATTTACCAATAGATGGTGAATTATTTTTTTATTTATTTAGTCTGATAATCTTCATTTTTCCTTATACATATTTTATAATGAAAGAAAAATTCTCATCAGAATTATATAAAAGTCTATATATACAAAAGGAAAATCTAAAACTATCTAATTATAAATTTTTAAAGAATATAATTTACCCTATTTATAAGGATACAATTATATTTATTATTCTTATTGGATTTAGTGTTTGTTATTACCAATTTTTGCAAAGTATATTTATTGGTAATGGTAACCAACGTCTATTTAACAATGAAGTGATGGTGTTATTTTCAGGAGAGTCAGCTCAATTGTCCTCAGCAGCAGCAATTGTTAATTTACTTCCATGTTTGGTGCTGTTTAAATATTTTAAATTTAACAATGTTAAAGTGTAAAAATATAAACATTAGTTTAAAAACAAAAAAATTAATAAGTAATTTTAATATTTCTATTTATCATAATGAAATTTGGACTTTAATGGCTCCAAGTGGATCAGGTAAAAGTACTCTCTTAAAATATATTTTAGGAAATAAAGAGTCAGATTTTTCTTACAATGGAGATTTATATCTTAATGAAATACACATAAACAGTAAATCAATTTCTGATAGAGATATTTCAATGATATTTCAAAATGACCTTTTATTTCCACATATGACAATTATTCAAAATCTTAATTTTGTAAATAAATCTAATAATTTAAAAGCTATTGATTTGTTAAAAGAAAACAAATTAGATCATATAGCTAATTCTATGCCTGACAAAATATCTGGTGGTGAAAAAAGTAGAGTCTTGTTAATAAGAGTTTTGCTATTAGAAACAAGTGTTATTTTATTAGATGAACCATTTAATGGATTAGATACAGAAACAAAATTTAAAACTAAAGATTTTTTTAATAAAAATTTATTAAAATTTAACAAAATAGCACTTATGGTAACTCATAATGAAGATGATGTTATTGATAATAAAAAAATACTAAATCTATAAACTAACTATATGCCTTAAGGCATAAATATATCCATTTTTGCCCATTCCTAAAATCGAACTATGGCAAGCATGAGCAATGATTGACTTTTGTCTGAAATCTTCTCTAGAGTATATATTTGAAATATGTACCTCAATCTTTGGTATTTTTTTAATTTCTAGTGAGTCGTGAAGAGCTACAGATGTGTGAGTAAATCCTCCAGGGTTGATTATAATTCCATTATAACTCTCATCCAAATCATTAATTTTGTTTATTAACTCTCCTTCAACATTATTTTGAAAAAATTCAACAATACAGTCTAACTTAGTAGCCTCTTTAGAAATTTCTTCCTCTAAGTCTTTTAATGTAAAATCACCGTAAATATTTTCTTTTCTTTTTCCGAGCATTTCAAGATTTGGACCGTTTATTACTAAAATTTTTCTACTCATGACTATTGTTCTTATATCAAAGATTTATGCATTCCCAATAGGTATAATAAATAAATATTTCTCAATTTTTTTAGTTTAAATCATTAAATATAATGATATTTAAGGTATTTAACTAATTGGAGGGTAATTATGAGAAAATTTATTATTGATATGACTATGTCATATGACTTTCAGGTAACTATTGAAGCTGAGTCTGAGGAAGCAGCTAAAGCAAAGTTCACAAATACACCATTAGAGCAACTTGGTAGCTATAAATTTGGCTCATTTTATAAAACATTTAGAGGTATAAAATTAGATGAATTTGATCCAAGATTTTATAAGGACGAAGATAAAGTAAGATAAACATACGATGAGTAGAACTATTACAGAAAATCTCTTTGGCACAAATTTCTTTTCTAAATACTATTTGACTATATTAGGAGTGATTTTACTGACAGTATCTTCTAAAATTTCTATTCCTTTTTACCCTGTCCCAATGACATTACAAACTTTGGTTGTTTTCTTTATAGCTGCATCAATGGGCATAATTGGGTTTTATTCAACATTAATTTATGTGGTTTTAGGTGTGCTAGGACTGCCTTTATTTGCTAATGGTGGAGGAATTGGCTACATTTTTTCTCCAACATTCGGTTTTTTATACGGAATGGTAATTTCTGCATTCATGATTGCATATATTCTCAAATCTGAAGTAAACACAGGTTTGATCAAGTTATCTGCAACTATTTTTGCTGGTGCATTTGTAATATTTTTATGTGGTATTAGTCACCTTTCGTTTTTTGTAGGTCTTGAACAAGCTATAAATCTTGGTTTATTGCCATTTTTGTATAGTGAATTCCTAAAGATTGTATTAGCTATAGCTATAATTTTTGGGTTGATTCAGAGAGTTAATCAAAAAAATCATAAATAAGTTTTACTTACAGTTTCAAATATTGAGAAGTGCCGAGATGCCAATTCCTGTCTATTCTTGCTGTATCCTCCACCTATAACAGTACAAAGAGGTATTTTTTTTTCTTTGAAATACTCACATACTATTTCATCTCTTTTTTTAATGCCATCATCAGTGAGGTTTAAATTACCGAGATCGTCGTTAGAGTGAACGTCCACTCCTGCATCATAAAAAACAATATCTGGAGTAAAATTAGACTCAATTTGATCAAGCGTTTTTGTGAGGATATTTACATATTTAACATCATCTACTTCATCATCTATTGGTACATCTAAATTGCTATTTTTTTTGTCAAATGGAAAATTATTTTTACAATGAATTGAACATGTAAAAATATTATCAATATTTTCACAAATAGAAGCAGTTCCATCACCTTGATGAACATCTAAATCTAATATTAAAATTTTATTTATTTTTTTTTGATTAAGTAAAGTTATCGAGGCATAGGCTAAATCGTTAAATACACAAAAACCAGATCCACAATCTTTAAAAGCATGGTGGGTCCCACCTGCTAAATGACATGCAATACCATAATTTAACGCCAATTCAGATGTTTGTAGTGTGCCTTGTATAGCTAAAAAAGATCTTTTAGCTAATCTAGCACTCCATGGTAAATTTATTCTTCTCTCCTGATCTCTTGATAGATTACCTTCTTCAACATTCATAACATAATCACTGTTGTGTACTACTTGTACATCATTTATAGGTGCTGACTTACTTTGATGAATTGTTAAATTCGTATATAAATTTGAGTTTTTGATGTAATTATATAAATCAGAAAATTTAGTTCCAACAAATCTATGTCCCTCTGGTAGAGGAATGTCATAGTTATCGTTATAAACAATATTTAGTTTTTTCATGGATTTAAATTTTTTAATATTCGCTAATCGTAACTATTTCATCAGACTCATATGTAGTTTGATCTAAGTTCTTCTTTACAATATTTGTCATTGCATTAGCAACTTTTTTTGCATGAATTGGTCTCATTTTTTTAAGGGGGCCTAAAAATAATGGTGTTAACAGCTTGAAAATGGGTATTCCAATTTTCTCAGCAAGTCTAAATTGTTTTCTTTTACCAAGTAAAAACGATGGTCTTAAAATACCAAGGTTATCAAAGTTTAGTCTTTTCAACTCCTCTTCAACTAAGCCCTTAAACCTTAAATATTCACCTTTATTATTAGGATCAGCAAAACCAGATGAGATATAGACGAAGGACTTTATTGAGTTAGATTTACATATATGGGCTATTTCCTTGGGTAAATCTAGCTCTACCCTTCTATATTCACTTCTTTCAGGAGAGTTTTTCTTTGTTGTACCAATACAAAAAAAACAACAATCAGCAATAATCTGATCTTTAATACTCTCAACATTTTTTAAATCTGTATTAATAATTTCTAATTTTGGATGTTTTATATTAACTTCTGAACGAGTAAAAATTTTAATGCTAGTATAATATTCATCATTTATTAAATTTTTTAATAAATAACTGCCAACTAAACCAGTAGCACCAAATATCACTGCAGAGGACATATAAAACTTATACATTAAAATTATTAAAAAAAAGAATATTTTTGGGATTTAGGAATATTTTTCTTTTAAAGTATTTTTTTGAACTTTTCCCATTACGTTTTTTGGAAGTTCATCCAACAATATATATTTATATGGAATTTTATATTTCACTAAGTGTTTTTTTAAAAAATCTTTAAGATCATTTAAATCTGTAGAATTATTCTTCATAACTATAGCTGCAATAGGTACTTCACCTAAATCGTCATTAGGGATACCAAAAACAGCAGACTCTAAAACTAATTCGTGTTGATTAATAATATCTTCAATTTCTTTAGGATAAACATTATATCCACCACTTATGATTAAATCTTTATTTCTTCCAGATATGAATAGATATCCATCATTATCAAAATATCCAATATCACCGGTTATAAAAAATCCATCTTTAGTAAATGCCTCTTGTGTCTTTTTTGGATTATTTAGATAACCTTTAAATACATTAGGACCATTTATTTCTATTGTTCCAATATCATTTTTTGATTTATTATTATCACTTTGAATATTATTTATTCTTATTTTAATATCTTTTAAAGGTTTACCAACTGATCCTGCTTTTCTCTCCCCATCACAAGGATTAGAGGCATTCATATTAGTTTCAGTCATACCATATCTCTCTAATATTTGATGACCGGTTACTCTATAAAAATTTTTAAATGTTTGATTTAACAATGGAGCACTTCCAGATATAAATAATCTCATATTTTGTGTTAATTTCTTATCTAGTCTTTTGTCATTCAACAATCTCGTATAAAAAGTTGGAACACCCATCATCAGAGTTGAATAATTAAATGCTTCAATAATTGAGTCTGTATTAAAATTTTTTATAAATCTAATAGTAGCCCCACTTATCATGGAGGTATTAATAGCAACAAACAATCCATGAGTATGATAAATTGGAAGTGAATGGATTAAAGTATCATTGCGATTTATGTTCCATAAATTTATTAGTTCTTTTGCGTTTGAAACTAAATTTTGTTCAGTTAACATAGCACCTTTAGGTTTTCCTGTAGTCCCAGAGGTATATAAAAGTGCTGCTAAATCATTATATGTTCTTTTTGATGGTTCAAAAAAACTATCAAGGTTTTCTAAACCATCAGTAATCTCTCCAACTCCGTTTGCATTTAAAGATAAAATTCTACAGCCAATTTCATCGCAAAATGGTTTTAAACTATCTATTTCTGATTTATCACAGATAAGAAAAGATGGTTTTGAGTCCTTTATAAAATAAATTGTTTCATTAACTGTATAGCTTGTATTAAGTGGAAAAAAAACTGACCCAGTAAGAATAGATGATAAATAAAGAGCTAAAGTCTCTTTACATTTGGCGGACTTTACAAGAATGTGACTTCCTGATTTTAAACCTAACTTTGATAATTTGTGAGAAATTTTTGATGCAAGAATTATGAAATTTTTATAAGTAATCTCGGATCCATCATCTAATATTAAAAAAGTTTTATTATTGTCTAAATTAGTTTCAACAAGATTTGAATAGAGTGAGTCTGTCAAAGTATATCAACGGAGTAATTAGGTTGGCCCTGCAATATATACAGGGCCTAATAAATAAAATAAAAAATCTAGATTATCCTAGGATTATGGTAACCATTTCTCCCAAGTAGATTTATTGTTTGCTTTCCATTCAGCAACAACATCATTAAGTTCACCACCTTCACGAACTTTAACGAGCATAGCTGCTTGATCTGCATTTGATAATGCCATTTTACCAAAGAATTCAAGTGCTTTTTGGTTTTCTGGTTTAGCAAATGTATCAGGATTACCGTAGTTCATTGGATAGTCAACAGCCCAACCTGTTGCTGGCCAATAGTCAGCTCCACAAGTTTCCCAGTTGTTTGCCTCGGTAAAGGTATCACAAGTTTTATTTGGAGCTAATTTTACACCTACTAATTCGTTAACACCAAAGAACCAATGAGGCTCCCAAAGATACATTAAGAAAGGTTCACCTCTATCGTACATACCTTGCGCTTCAGCAAGAGCAGCTGTTTCAGTTCCTAATTCATCAGCAACAAAGTCTAAACCAAGTAGGTCTAATCTTTTTTGATCATGACAGTTCCAACCAGCAACTGGACAACCAATTAATCGACCTTTACCACCAGACTCCATAGTCGCAAAATCTTCTTTGAATTTATTTAAATCAGCATAGCTAGAAAAATCTGGATTTGCATCAGCCCAATATTTTGGAACATAATAATCTGACATACCAGTAATACCAACAGTTCCAAGTAATTTTACACTTCCATCACCAGAGTAAGTCATTTTAACTTCCCCACCATGAATTAAGTCGCCATTTAACATAACATCATCAGCTTCAGCGTAACTAGGCCATGACTCACATGCAAAATCAATATCACCTGCAGCAATAGCTTCCCACAAGCCAGTTCCTGAGGCAAATACGATTCTATCAATTTCGTATCCTAACTCATCTTCAAGTATGCTTACAGCTACTTGACATGAAATCTCTCCACCTGTCCAGTCAGCGATAGCTGCTAATAATTTTTCGGCATTAGCTTTACTGAATGTTGCGGTAAAAAGAATAGAGGATAGAATAAAAGTAATAATTGTTTTAGATATTCTCATAGATTATCCCTCCCATTAAAAGTTTATATTAGCAAAAAATAGTCAAAGTACATATGCAATTTATTCATCAATAGGTAACAAAACCCTATGAAATATGTTTTTTTATAGTTAATTAAGTGTAATACTATCCAAAATGATGAAAACTAAAGTATTTCTTACATGTGCTGTTAATGGATCCGGTGACACTGCATCAAAACATCCTGATCTTCCAAAGACTCCAAAACAAATAGCAAAATCCGCAATAGAGTCTGCTCAAGCAGGTGCATCTATAGTTCATATTCATGTCAGAGAGGAAGATGGAACACCTAGTCGAAAATTTGAATTTTATAAGGAAGTAGTTGAAATAATTAGATCGAGTAACACTGATGTAATTATTAATTTAACAACTGGTATGGGAGGTGATTTAGATATAGGTGAAGGAGATAACCCAATGGATTTTGGTCCATATACTGATATGGCTAATATTATGGAAAGAATATCTCATGTAGAGGAATTACTACCTGAAATATGTACACTTGATGCTGGAACTTTAAATTTTGGTGATAGTTCTGTGTTGGCGGTCAATACACCAAATGATTTAAGAAAAGCAGCAAAACGATTAAAAGAAATTGGAGTTAAACCTGAAGTTGAAGCATTTGATTTAGGTAACATGTGGTTTGGAGCTCAGCTTTATGAAGAAGGACTACTAAGCGACCCACCCTTATATCAAATGTGTTTAGGAATTCCTTGGGGAGCTCCAGCAAAAACTACAGCTATGATTGCAATGTTAGATGTCATGCCTAAAAATGCTATTTGGTCAGGCTTTGCAATTTCAAGAAATGAAATGCCCTTTGTTGCACAAACAGTTTTACTTGGCGGTAATCCCAGAGTTGGGCTTGAAGATAATTTATATTTATCAAAGGGAAAACTTGCAACTAATCCACAATTAGTTGAGAAGGCAATAAAAATAGTTCATGAGTTGGGCTCCTCTATTATGAGTCCCCAAGAGACAAGAGATTATTTAAAGCTAAAAAAAACCTAATCCATTCTCTCAGTATTTCCATCAATAGAAATTACTTGACCTGAGACTCTAAGGGAATCTTGAGAAATTAAAAAGGAACACATTTTTGCTATATCTTCTTCATAAACCCATTGTTTTAAAGAACTCATAGAAACAAAATCTTTTTCAATGGATCTTACAGATCGCTTTAGCATTTTTGCTTTCGCTTTTATGACTCTCATCATTCTCGCACCTTTAACAGAACCAGGGCATATAGCATTTACTCGTATATTAAATTTTCCTAATTCCATTGCTAAAGTTTTAGTAATACCAACTAAGGCCCATTTGCTTGCCGCATAAGGAGATCTATTAGGAAAACCATCAATACCAGCTGTGGAGGAAATATTGATTATTGACCCATTTTTAGATTTCTTAATCATGGGTATCGCATATTTGGTAAAATAAAAGTGACTATTTACATTTACATGTATAGTTTTTTCCCAATCATCAGATTTAATTTTCTCTAAAGGGGATGTGGGTCCAGCTATTCCAATGTTATTTATAAGTCCATCTATTTTTTTAGTTTTATATGATATTTCTTTATAAAATTTCTTTACCTCATCTTCTTTTGAAGCATCGCATTCTGATATAAAGAGTTTCTTATTAAAGTATGAATTTTTTTTTAATTTATTAATGTTTTTTTTATCAATATCACAAGTATATACAAAAGCACCTTGTGATAGTAATAATTTTACAGTAGCTAGACCTATTCCAGAAGCACCAGCAGATAAAATAATTTTTTTATTTTTAAGGAAATTATTTTGCATCGAAAGAATTACTTTCAGGTTTAATGGGAATAGATCTATCTATACCCTTTACAATTTTTTTTTCTTTATCGTAAAAAGGTAAATCCACAACAACTCCGGTGTGTGAAGAATTATCTGGGAGAATTATTTCTATCTCTTTATTCATATAATCATTTGGTTCATAAAATCTTACATAACCAATTCCTTGTTGGAGAGTTGGAGACGGTACACCTGCTGTTATGTAACCGACTTGTTTATCATTAATTTTTATTTTACTTCCAGCTTTAGGAACTGCGGTTTTACAAGTTATTCCAAATAAACAAGTTCTTTTATCTTTTTTAATTAAAGCATCTTTACCGATAAAATCTTTATCCATATTCACAAAATACCCAAGGCCAGCTTCGAAAGGAGTAATTGTTGTATCTATATCAGTTAAATTTCCAAAAATACCACCCTCAATTCTTCTAATTGTCATGGCTCTAGAGGCAGAAAATTTCATACCATATGGTTTACCACATTCAATAAGATAGTCCCATAGAGCCAAATGGTCTGTTTTAAAACCATCACAAAAAATTTCAAATCCTAATTCATTTGTAAAACCTGTTCTTGAGACATATAAAGTTTGCCCTCCTAAATCAAAAAAATTAGATGTAAAATAAGGCATATTTTCATCAATCTTTCCACTGGAAGCTAACTTCATGATATCGATTGATGCCGGACCTTGAATTTGAAGAACTCTAGATTTAGGGTCTTTTATTTGAACATCATAATTTGAACTATGAGCAATAAGCCAATCTTCAAATGGGCCATCTGCTTGAACGTACCAAAACTTTTCTTCATCAAATCTAAATAAAACTCCATCCATGAAAATTCCACCTTTTGGTGTACAGGCAAGTGCATAATAACCTCTGCCAATTTTTGTTTTTGAAATATCTCTTGTCAGTACTTTATTCAAAAAAGAAACTGAGTCTTTTCCTGATATTTCTATCGGTTTTTCTGGAACATCAAATAAAAGAGCTTTTTGTCTTAAAAGCCAATATTTTTCTGAAGGATCTTCATCAATTTTCATAGGAAAGTATCTTCCTGCATAAACACCTCTGACCATGTTCAAAGTATTAGTGCGCTGAATGAATGGAGACTCTTCAAATCTACGCGCACTAATTTGAATTGTTTGGTTTAGATCAGCTTCTTCTTGTAAATTTCCCATTTATTTATCAATGACTCTATTAGATTTATAATCACGAATAATAACAGGAGGATCAAATGCAGTCACAGGTGAAATTTTATCTTTAACTAATTCTACTTCGATGAGACATGAGTGTGCTATAGGACCTTGACCTAATTTTGAAGTTCCTTTGTCTTTTGTAAGGACATTAGGATTACCATGTTTACAGATAGTTTTTAAATTTTTAGAGTCCTCAGGGTCGTACCATGCACCTGTACTAATTTGAACAACTCCAGGGCGAATATTATCATTAATGTTTACACCAGCTAAACAGGAACCTCTGTCATTAAAAAGTTTTACTATATCTCCCTCATTTATTCCTCGATTGCTCGCATCAACACTATTCATTTCAATTGGCTCACGATCTTTAATTTTAAAAGATTTACTATAGCCTCCGTGATCCATTTGACTATGTAATTTATTTTTTGGTTGATTAGATATTAAATGTAAAGGATAGTTTTTATTTTTACTACCAAGCCATTCACAGGGTTCTAACCAGGTTGGATGACCAGGACAATCATCATAATTAAAACTATCTACTGTTTTAGAATATATTTCTATTTTTCCACTTGGAGTTGAGAGCGGGAATTTAGTAGGATCTTCTCTGAAATCTTTTAACATTATTGTATTTTCTTTTGGTGGTGGAACTTTAAACCACCCTATTTTTCTAAACTCCTGATAGCTAGGAAAATCAATATTTTTTAATGATTTTGATTTGACTGATGTTTCTTGATAAATCCATTTTTGCCAATCTTCTTCATCTCTTCCTTCAGTAAAAAGATTTTCTACATCCATTTTTTTTGCAATTCCTTTAAAAATATCAAAATCACTTTTAGCCTCTTTAAAAGGTTCAACTAATTTTGACATTGAAATTACATAAGGATCTCTTGGGGTAAGCATTATATCTTGTCTTTCAAGTGGAGTGGTACAAGGTAAGATAATATCTGAATATTTAGCTAAAGAATTCCAGCACCATTCATTAGAAATGATAGTTTCAGGTTTTTGCCAAGCTAGCAAAAGTTTATTAATATCTTGATGATGATGAAATGGATTTCCACCTGCCCAATAAATTAATTTAATATCAGGATATTCATACTCCTTGCCATCAAAATGAAAAGTTTCACCCGGATTTAAAAGTAAGTCACTAATCCTTGCAACTGGGATAAAATTATCAATTTTATTGTCAGATTGTGGAAAAGCAGCTCCAGGAATAATAGAAAACTGACCACCAATGTGATTTGTTGCACTATAACCAAATCCAAAACCACCACCTGGTAAACCTATTTGACCCAACATTGATGCCAACATAATTGCTGCCCAAAAAGGCTGTTCACCATGATCTTGGCGAGTTAAAGACCAACTAACAGATATCATAGTTCGCTTTGAGGACATGTCTCTTGCCAAAGAAATAATTTCATCTGATGAGATTTCACTTATTTCTGAAGCCCAATTAGCATCTTTTACAACTCCATCTAAATCTCCTAAAAGATATGGTAAAAAAATATCAAAACCTTCTGTGTATTTTTTAATAAATATTTCACTATATAAATTTTCTTTGTATAGAGTGTGTGCTAGACCGAGCATAATTGCTACATCAGTATTAGGTCTTAAAGGTAACCACTTTCCTTTAACCTCATCTAACAAGTCACTTTTCAATGGACTCAAATTTACAAATTTTATGCCAGCTTTAGCGGAACTAATAAGTTTTTCTTTTTGATTATGACTTCCAGTACCACCTTGGGCAATTTGACCATTTTTTAAAGGAACTCCTCCAAAACATACAAATAGTTCTGTGTTTTCTTCGATTGAGTCCCAACTAGTGCAAGTATCAAGATAGGCTCTATAACTTCCAAGTATATGGGGAACCATTGCTTCTGCTGCTGCAAAACTATAAGTAAACTTTGATCTTGTGTAGCCACCAATGCAATTTAAAAAACGATGTAGTTGACTTTGAGCATGATGAAATCTTCCAGCACTAGCCCAGCCATAAGATCCACCAAATATTGAGGAATTACCAAAGTTTTCTCTTACTCTATTTAATTCTTTTGCCACTATATTTTCAGCTTCATCCCAAGATACAGCTACAAAAGGATCAATCCCTCTTAAGTTATTGTTTGTTCCTGGTCCATTATCAATCCAACTTTTTCTTATCATAGGTTTATCAATTCGCGTTTTATTATCGTGAATGTCTACTATACCTGGACCTATTGGTGATGGATCTTTATCATTTTCCCATCCAATTAATTCTGTAACTTTCCCATTATTTACTTTTGCTCTATAAGTTCCCCAATGCGAACTAGTTAAGGGAAGATCTTTCTTAAAACCCATTAGGATTTATCTAATCCAAGGGCTTGTCTTTGCTTCTTAGTCCAGGCGTGGGTTATCCTATCTATGATAATAGCAAGAAGAACGATAGCCAAACCAGCTGATAGACCTCTACCTGTATCTGATCTTTGAAGTGCGTTAAATACTTGGAGTCCTAGACCTTTTCCTCCAATCAATGGTGTAACAATTTGCATTGCGAAAGCCATAATTACAGTTTGATTAAAACCCATAACGAGACTGGGTACAGCTAATGGAAATTTTACTTTATTTAAAGTTTGAATTCCTGTTCCTCCAAAAGATTTAGATACCTCTGAATAGCTTCCTGACACTTGTGACAAACCAAGAGCTGTTAATCTTATTATTGGTGGTACAGAATATATAACAGTTGCAATAACTGCAGATACTATATTTCCACCAAAAAACATTAAAACAGGAATTAAATAGCAAAAATAAGGCAAAGTTTGCATTGCATCTAAAACAACATTTTGGATATCTCTGTACCATTTATTGTAGGATGCTATTACTCCAAGCGGTACACCTATAACAAAGCAAATTAATACTGAAACCAATACTGAAGATAACGTAATCATTGAATGCACCCACATACCTGTAGCTCCAATAAAGGCTAATAATATCGCAGTAATTGTGGCAAACTTTATTCCTACAGTCACATATCCAATAAGTATGAAAACAATCATTGTATACCACCAAGGTATCTGAGTAAGAAATAAATTTAATGGGTTTAGTAAATACAAGTAAACAAAATACTTCATACCTTTCGCAAATGATATAAAACCAGGATCAAGAGTCATTGCCTTAACAGTATCTTCTATTGGTTTTTGGATATCAATTGTCCAAGTTTCTGGGAAAGTTCCTATAGTATAAATGTATGCATCAAAAATAAAAATGAATATAAAAATTAAAAATGATGAGAATAAAAAATATCGTTGATTTATAAAATTTTTAATTGAATTATTATTAGATTTATTAAAAAGAGAAATTAAGCTAGCAATTATATTAGCAAAGACATTAATAATAGTTCTAAAAAATATATTTATAAGCTTTACAGATATTCTCAAGGGTAACTCAATTAAGTTTGCGATGGGGTTTCTGTGTAAATTTTGCGGTAATAAGTAAAATTTTTCTACATCATCTGGTAAGGTTTCTTTTTCTTTACTAATAGCACTACTTATTCTGTCAAACATTATTGCCATAAATAAAATACACAAGCCCCCTTCCATTGCCCAACCAACATCTAATTTTCTAATTGCTTGCCATACTTGACCACCTAAACCCTCAGCACCAATAAAAGTAGCAAGAACAACTAAAGCTAATGCCATCATAATTGTTTGATTAACACCCATCATAATACTTGGTAAGGCCATTGGAATTTTAATTTTAAATAAAAGCTGAAATTTATTAGATCCAAAAGACTCAGCTGACTCTATTGTTTCTTTAGATACTTGTCTTATTCCTAAATTTGTTAACCTAATAATTGGAGGCATAGCATAAATTAATGTAGCAAGTATTGCTGGAGCACCACCAATTCCAAAAAAGAACATAGCGGGGAATAAATATACAAAGGCAGGCATTACTTGCATGGTGTCTAAAATAGGTTTTAGAAAATTTTCAAATCTATCACTTTGAGAACTGAGTATTCCTAGGATAACTCCAAAAATTACAGATAAAATTACTGATAAGCCCATTAATGCTAATGTTTGCATTGAGACTTCCCACATATCCACAGCTCCCCAAAAATAAACTGTAAACATACAAAATAGGGCTAGTTTTATACCTCCATATGCTAGAGCTGGAAGAGCCATTAAAGACATTATTAAAATCCATGGAGACTCAACAAAGAAATTTTCCAAGGCCATGTAACCAGCTTGTAAAAAAGATGCAAATAATCTCGTTATCCATCTATAGTTATCTTTTAAATAATCCTCTCCGGCATTTATCCATGCAGTAAATTTAAATTCATCAGTAATAGATTTAGGAAATACTGTAGGATCTTCATTAATAATCGACAGATAATATGCTACTGCCCCAATAATAAAAATACTTATGTAAAAGATTATATTTTTATTTAATTTATTTTTAATGGCTGTATTTTGATCTAAAGACATATTAAATTATATTTAATCAACTATATAAGAATTTATAAAAATAATTTTATTTTAATAGTATTAATTCACAATTATAATAGCCTTAAACCTGAATAATATGGATAAAATTATTTGCTCAAATATATGGAAAATTTTTGGCAATGATGAAAAAAGAATTTTAGACAATTTAGATCCAAATTTAAGTAGAGACGAAGTCCAAGAAAAAACTGGACATGTAGTAGCTGTAAAAGATGTCAGCTTTTCCATTCAAAAAGGTGAAACCTTTGTTGTAATGGGATTATCAGGTAGTGGAAAATCAACTTTAGTAAGATGTTTAACTAGATTAATTGAACCTACATCTGGATCGGTAATTATTGATGATACTGACATTACAAAAATAAGTAGAAATAGCCTTCTAGATCTTAGAAGAAATAAAATGAGTATGGTATTTCAACACTTTGGTCTTTTTCCACATCGGACAGTTCTTGAAAATATTTCTTATGGTTTAGAAATTAGGGGAGAAAAAAAACAAGAAAGATTAGACAAGGCTACAGAGTCTTTAAATCTTGTTGGTTTAAAAGGTTGGCATAATAATTATCCAAGAGAACTCTCGGGAGGAATGCAACAAAGAGTTGGTTTAGCACGAGCGATGGCAGTTGAACCAGAAATCTTAATATTTGATGAGCCATTTTCTGCTTTAGACCCATTAATTAGACGAGAAATGCAAGACGAGCTATTAGACATTCAAAAAAAATTGCAACGCACTATGGTATTTATTACTCATGATTTTTTAGAGGCAATAAAAATGGGCGATCATATTGCTATCATGAAAGATGGAGAGATTTCTCAAGTTGGAACACCTGAAGAAATTGTGGCAAATCCAGTTGACAAATACGTTAAAGATTTTTGTGAAGATGTTCCAAAATATAAAGTATTAAGTGCTGGAAAAGTTATGCGTAAGGAATGTTCTGATGAGTCAAAGAAATTATTTTCAGATAAAACTAAATGCATAGATGAAAATGCTAAAATTGAAACATTAATTGACCAGATATGTGAGGATGATACAGCCTACCCTATAATAAATGCACAATCTGGTGAGTTAGTTGGAGAAATTGATCGAACCATAGTCATGAAGTCTATGAAATCTAAATGATATAAACATTTAGTTTGGTTTATTAATTTTCTTATTTTTATCTCTCCAAATAATAATCATTCCAGCAAAAACTATTAATAAAACTCCAGGGAAAAGTTGATCAAAAGGTGCTTCACCAAAAAATATCCATGCTAGAATAAAAGATGAGGGTATTGCTAAATATTCAAAAACTGCGATTTTACTAGCTGCTATTAACCTATAAGAGTAAATAAATAGAATTGCAGCTGTTCCTCCAAAAATACCAATTAATGATAAAATTAAAAAGTCAGTATTGCTCTCAATATATGTATGACCAGTTGTAAAAAAAATAAATATTAATGAACCAAGAAAAGATGAAAAGAGAGAATAGAATTGAATTTTTCCTGTAGAAAAATTATCTGGTATAAATTTTAGTACTATCACTTGGACAGCCCATAAGAAAGCAACTAGTATTGGTAAAATGGAATAATAAGAAAAAATACTACTATTAGGTTTCATAATCATTACAACTCCAACAAAGCCAATTATAACAGCTGACCATCTATATATACCCACTCTGTCTCCTAAAAAGAAGATTGATAAAATTACTATAAAAAATGTAGAGGAAAAAGTTAGTGTAGATGCTGTAGCAAATTCCATATTATTTATTGCAATGTAATACAAGATATTAATAGCCAAAAAACAAGAACCTCTGATAAAACAAAATAAAATAAATTTTTTATTTAAATTTTTAAAAAGGTCTGAGCTTTCTTTATTATAAATTAGTAAAAGTATTAGGGGGATTATCGCAAAAGTATTTCTAAAAAGAGCTAGTTGAATTGTAGAATACTCACCTCCTAAATATTTTACAATCAATCCATGTATATCTATGAATATAACTCCAATAACCATTGCAGAGATTGCAAGAAATGTATTTTTTTGATTATAAATAAAATTAATCATTTCATATCACTATTAACTTGTTATAAACTTTATTATTCTAAATGAAAAACTTTAAACTAAACGAAAAAGATATCCTCTCTAACCAAGACTGGACTTTTCCGACAACCACATATTACGGACCAGGGAGATTTAATGAAATTGCAAAATTTTGTGAGGAATTTGATATTAAAAATCCTCTTATTGTAACAGATAGTGGCAGCAAGGATCTTCCTTTTATTAAGAAGTTAATAGCATTATTATCTAAAAATAATATTAAATCAGATTTATTTTATAATATATCGCCTAACCCACGAGATGATGAGATATCAAAAGGATGTGACCAGTTTAAAAATGGAAGTCACGACTCAATCATAGCTATTGGTGGTGGTAGTGCTATGGATGGTGGTAAGTCTATATGTTTAACTGTTAATAGTGAAACCCCATTATGGGATTTTGAGTTTGAACAACCAGTACCAAAAATAACAAAAGAAAATGCATTTCCAAAAATAATAACTGTCCCAACAACTGCAGGAACCGGGGCTGAAACAGAAATAACAGCAATGGTTACACATTTAGAAAAAGGAATGAAATTTTGCATCTGGCATCCAGATGTAAGACCTATATTCACACTAGTAGATCCAGAGTTAACATTAGAATTACCTCCAAAATTAACAGCGTGGACAGGTGTCGATGCTCTTGTACATAGTATCGAGGGATACTGTGTGCCAGGTTTTCATCCACTTTGTGATGGAGCTGCTTTGGAAAGTCTTAATTTAATTTCAAAATCTCTTGTTTTAGCTGTAGAAGAACCAAATAATTTGTTGGCAAGAGGTGCAATGATCATAGGATCATATTTGGGAGGAATATCCTTTTTAAAGGGATTAGGTAATGTTCATTCAATATCCCACATGGTTGGAGCAGAATTTAATACTCATCATGGTTTAACGAATGCTATTGTTTTACCGCCTGTTCTTCATTTCAATTTACCAGGTATGGATGAAAAAGTTCAAAGAATGTCAGAAGCCATGCAATTTGAAAATCATACAGTAAATGCATTTACTCAAAATATTGAATTGTTACTTGATAGATTAAATATCCCTAAAAGTTTAAGTGAAATTGATGTTCCTGAAGACTGTGCTGAAAGGATTGCAAAAAAAGCTATGCAGGATCAAGCCTATGCAACAAATCCAAAAGAAGCATCATTGTTGCAAATGAAAGACATTGTTACTCAAAGTATAAAACAAGCTCGCTAAGCCTATATGCTTGAGGATCAATCTGTTGAAGAAATAATACACAATATAAATCAGCGACAAATATCTATTAAAGAGGTAATGGAATACTATTTGGATAGAATTGAAAAATTTAATCCAGATTTAAATGCAATAGTTCTTCTCAAGGATAGAGGGGATCTTATAAAAGAAGCTATATATAAAGATAATTCAACTCAATCTGAGAAGACTTTAGATGGAATTCCCATAGCTATTAAAGATTTAAGTGATGTAGTTGGCATTAAAACAACATATGGCTATCCTGGAACAAAAGATTATTTTCCCAAAAAAAATTCATTGTTTGTTGAACGTCTTATTAAAAGCGGAGCTATTATAATTGGAAAGACTAACACAGCAGAATTAGGTGTTGGTGGACATACAATAAACAGATTGTTTGGCCCAACTTCTAATTATTATGATAATACAAAATCTGCAGCAGGATCAAGTGGAGGAGCCAGTACTGCTGTGGCAGCAGGACTAATACCATTTGCAGACGGCACTGATCAAATGGGATCATGCAGAGGACCAGCAGCATATGCAAATATTTATGGATACAGACCTACACCTGGCTTAATTTCAGTTGATAGAGGGACCCAATTATCAAAAATTCCAATACTCACAACACCTGGTTGTTTAGCAAAATCACCAAGTGATATGGCATTTTTATTAGATGAAATGATTGGAAGTGATACAAGGGATAATTATTCTTTTGATTTAAAAGAACTTTTTAAAAATCAAAAAATAAAAGATGAAGATTTAACCAATATCAAAATAGGTTGGTTATCTAATATGAATAATAATTATAAAATTGAAACAAAAATATTAGATATGTGTGAATCTCAACTTAAAAAATTAGAAAACTTGTATGTAAAAATTGAAAGATTAAAACCAGATTTTGATAATGAAGCTCTATGGAATAGTTGGATTACATTTAGATCAAAAAGTATTTACGAAGATACTTTAGCAATGAAGATAAAAGATATTAATACAATGACTTACCAAGCAATATGGGAGTACAATCACGGAAAAAATATAAAAAATGAAGACTTAGATAGTGCTTATAAACAAAAAAAAAGGTGTGAAGAACAAATTGAAAATATTTTTAAAAATTTTGATTTTCTAGCCTTACCCTCTGCACAACTATTTCCGTTTGATAAAAATCAACAGTTTCCTGAAAAAATAAATTCTTTTCAGTTAGATACTTACCACCGTTGGTTAGAAATTTTTATATTGTCTAGTCTTCTTGAATTACCGACATTCACTATCCCTGTCGGATTTGATGAACTTGGTATGCCAATGGGTATGCAGATAATTGGAAAAAGGAAAAGTGATTTACAATTATTTGCTTTTGCAAAAAAATATGAGGAAATATTTAACTTTAGTAAGTTTAAACCTCTGTTAGATTAATAATAATGAGGCACCCTCATCATTATAAAATAGCAGCTGCCCTTGCTATATCAGCTGGATCATGGGGTATATATTGGTTACCACAAAGAATATTAGAAGACGGTGGTCTTACTGGTGGTTGGGGAACTATCGCACAAATGATTATTGGAGTTTTAATTTTATCTCCAATTGCAGTGTGGCGTAAAATTAATGGAAGAACTTTTGGTTTAGAGCTACCGATAACAGGCTTACTTTGTGGGGGCGGCTTTATTTGTTATGCGTTGAGTTTTCTTTTAACTGATGTAGTTCGAGCATTAATACTTTTTTACATGACACCAATATGGACTACTATTTTTGAAATTTTATTTTTAAAAAAAAGACCTGGGATCGAAAGAGCTTTAACACTTGGTTTAGCTTTGGGGGGGCTGTGGGTGGTATTTAGCAAGCAAACGATAATCCCTTTACCAGAGAATGCTGGTGATTGGTTAGCTTTTGCTGGAGGGGCATTATTTGCTGGCGGGATGATAAAATTAGAAATCGCAAAGACAGATGGTGTATTCCCAACAATTTTTTCTTTCTTTTTTTATGGAACTTTATTTAACATTGTCGCTGGCTTCTTTTTGAAAGATTATTTAGGACCTATGCCTACAATGGACTCTTTCGTTGCAATGTCTTCATTTCTTTTCTTTATATCTGTTTTTTATTTTATACCCACAGGTATAGTAATATTCTGGTCTCCTAGCAAATTAGGTGCAGGTTTGTGTTCCATTCTTTTTTTATCAGAGATACTTGTTGGTGTGACTAGTTCTAGTATTTTGACAGATGAGCCTTTTGGCTGGCGTGAAATATTAGGAAGTTCAATGATTGTGCTTGGTGGAATTTTAGCAGTAGTACTAGCGCCAAACACAAAAAAATCATGATTTATAAAGAAAAATTAAATAACAATTCAAAAATTTTCCTCGATGGTGGAAATGGTTCTGAGATTGCTAAATTAGGTGGAGATATGAGCCCTGCTTTTGCAGCATTATCAACAATAACATCTCCTGATATTGTTGTAAAAGTTCATGAAAACTTCATCAATGCTGGATGTGATATCATTACCGCTAACACTTTTGCTACCAATAGACATGTTTTACAAAGTTTAAATCGTGAAAATGAAACTATAGAATTTTTAACTGGATCTGTCGAATTAGCAAGAAAAGCATTAAAAAACTGTAATAAAGAAAATCAGGTTGCTATAGCTGGGAGTCTCTCTAATTTTTTTGCTTTAAAGGAAAATGAATTTGTACCTGATACAAAGTTTATTCCGTCATTTAAACAAGAAGAAAAGAATTATATAGAGGCAGCTAACACATTAAAAAATTCTGGTGTAGATATTTTAATATTAGAAATGTTATTAGACATAAATCATTCTCAGTTATTATTGAATGCTGCTATGCAAACTGGTTTACCTGTATGGGTTGGATTAAGTTGTTGTGTAAATAAATATGATAACACGATAGTTGGAAGAAATTTTAGAGCTGAAAAAGAAAAGTCACTAATTTATGATGAAAAAATATATCAAGAACAACCGAAATTTTTACCTGAGGATGATATAATTTTATTTGAAGATATTATAAAAAAATTAACAAATATTGGTGGAGATGTTTATGGTATTATGCACACGTGGTTTCAAGATAGCTATGGTGGCTTGAAAATTATAAAAGATCATTGGAGTGGCCCTATGATGTTTTATCCAGAAATACATAAATTTGATACAAGCACACATGAAGCTATAGTTACATGTAATGAAGATGAATTTGCAAATTCTTGCCTAGAATTTATTGATGATCAAATACAAATCATTGGTGGATGTTGTGGTGTAAGTGATAATCATTTAAAGAAATTAATTGAAAAATATTAAATAATGACATTCATAAGAAAAGTGGAGACATGGATAACTAAGTCAAAACAAACTGAAGATGGATGGTCACAAATAAAACCATTTATATTTTTAAAAATAACTAACTCTGATGGTTTTGAGGGCTGGGGTGAGTCTTTTTCATTACCTGCAAGAGAAAATGCAATTGTAGAAATTATTCATAATTTAATTAGCTCTTTATCTCATGTAAAAGACATAACACCAGATAGATTTTATACAGAGTCAAATTTAATAGCTGATGGACATCGTGGAATTGACTTTTCCGCTGCCACTAGTGCAATAGAAATGAGTCTTTGGGATATAGAGGGGAAGAAAGAAAAAAAACCTCTTTATAAAATATTATCAAAGGATTATAGAGAAAAAGTCCCTGTTTATGCAACAATATGGAGTGAGGATTTTAAAAATGATGAAATATTATCATCAAGATGTATAGAAACGCTAAGTGATGGTTATGGGGGAATTAAAATATATCCACTTCAAAATAGAACTGTTGAACAAGCAGCAACATGTGTTTCAAAAATAAGAGATGTTTTAGGTTATAAAATACCTCTTATGTTAGATCTAGCCTGCCCTAAAGATACAAATGAATCATTAAAACTAGCTTCACTTGTTGAGGAATTTAGACCTTACTGGTTTGAAGAACCAGTTGATGGTGAAGCAACAAGATCACTTAAAGATATCAGAGAGAAAACAAGTTTGAGAATTGTTTCAGGTGAAAAGCAATGTGGATTAAATCATTTTATTGAAACTTTAGCTTTGGATGCAGTAGATATTTTCAATCCAGATATTTCAGGTGTTGGGGGAATAATTGATATGATAAAAATAATCAAATTATCTCAAGAAAAAAAAGTTGTAGTTTCTCCTCATTGTTGGAATTCTATGTCAATTGCAGCATCCGCGATGGTACACGTATGTATGAGTTTTGCAAATACAGAGATGGCAGAATTTTTTCCTGAATATATTCCATACTCATTAAAATTTAGTAATCAAAACTTTGAAATAAAAGATGGATTTGTCAAAATAGAAGACAATGAAGGTTTAGGTATAAATATTGATACTAAATTGTTAATGAAAGATACATTTTCTTATAAAGAAACAGAATTTACTTAAAAATTAATTCTTTAAAACTGACAATGCTTTAATATGACTAGGGCTGACTCCACAGCAACCACCTATAATTTGTGCTCCACTTTCAACCCATAATTTAGCTTCTTCATAATACTCTTCTGGAGAAATACTCTCTACCACATTCCAATTTGGTTTTTTAAAAAAACCGTTATTCGGATATGCACCAATAATACCATTATAATTACTTTTAATTATTTGAATTCCTTGATTTATGACCTTTATATCGGAATGAGCTATTAATAAAGGGCCATCATGAATTTTTTTAAATTTATTAATTGAATTTTCAAAATCATCGTAAAAAAACGCCTCAGAATTACTTATACTTTCTTGATATCCAAGCATAAGTTTATCTCTTTCTCTGTCCAATGCACACGATATAGAGAGCCATACTGAAATATCAAATTCTTTTGAGCAATCTAATAGTGTCTCGATTGTTCTTGTTGATGAAGTCATTGCTTCAAGGATAATTAAATCAACACCTGCTTCAGATAAAATACTTAATTGTTTTAAAAAACCTGGTTTTAAAAATTTTGGTTCGATTCTATCCCAGCTACCATATGTAGAAACTGAACCAGCTACGCATACATTAGAATTTGAATTATCAATAACTTTTTTGGCTATTTTTACACTCGCTTGATTCCATTCTTCGATATAATTTTCATATCCATATTCTCTCATTGAAATTGGAGTACTAGCGTAAGTATTAGTTGTAATAATATCAGAGCCTGATTGAATAAAATTTTGATGGGCTTTGTATACGATTTCAGGATTATCTACAGAACATCTACCTGACCAAAGATCATTATCCATAGAAGCTCCAAGTTTTTCTAGTTCAGCACCCATCCCACCATCAAGAATAATAATTTTTCCTGAATTCAATTTATTTTCAATATCAGAATAGGACATTAAGATAAAATAAGTTTCTATTTATTTAGGTAAGTGTAACCACAAATTTTGTTGCCATCTAAATCTCTGATATAAGAATAATACTCACCCTCATATCTCTCACCTGGGGCGCCTTCATCTTTTGCACCTAATCTTATTGCAGTAGAATGAAATGTATCGACAGTGTCTTTATTACTTATATAAAAAGAAATTTGAGTTCCGTTACCAACAGTTGCTTTTTCTTCATTGAAAGGAGTTGTAACATAAAATTCTACTGCTTCTGGATTTGATTTAGGGGCGTAGGAGCCATAAGTATCAGTTTTTTCAATTCTCTTTAAATCAATAATATCAAGAAGGGTATCATAAAACCCAATAGCTTTATCAAGATCGTTTGTTCCAACCATGACAAAACCTATCATCTACTTCCAACCACTAATTGCTTTAACTTCCAAATATTCATGCAGACCCCACGTTCCACCCTCTCTTCCATTACCAGATTGGTTGTAACCTCCAAAAGGTGTTCCAGCGTCGGGAGCATTTCCATTGATTTGAACTACACCAGCCCTTAATTGTTTTGCAACTCTTCTAGCTCTTTCTTTATTCTCAGTTTGTAAAAAATTACCTAATCCATAAGGTGTATCATTAGTTATAGAAATAGCCTCTTCTTCAGACTCAAATGGGATAATTGACAGCACTGGACCAAATATTTCTTCTTTAGCAATTCTCATATCATTACTAACATTTGTGAATACAGTTGGTTTTACATAGTAGCCTTTTTCAAGATTTGATGGTCTACCTGCTCCACCAGCTACAAGTGTAGCACCCTCGTCAATACCACTTTGAATTAACGACTGAATTTTCTCAAATTGAGATTTATTAATTACAGGGCCAATATGATCTCCTGATTTAGATGGTAAATCTACACCTATCTTTTTAGCTTCATCTGCAGCTTCCTCAACAGCTTTTTCATAAATTGATTTTTCAACTAACATTCGTGTAGGTGCATCACATGATTGACCAGAATTACTCATTATATTCCTTACACCATCTCTCACAGCATTGGGATATGCATCAGCAAAAATAATATTACCTCCCTTACCACCAAGCTCTAAACAAACTCTTTTAATTGTGTCAGCTGCACTTTTTGAAATTAATTTACCTGCTCTGGTCGAACCAGTAAAAGAAACCATATCTATATCAGGATGACTCGATATTTGAGATCCAACGCCTGCCCCATCTCCATTTACTAAATTAAAAACACCATTAGGAAAACCTGCTTCATGTATCATTTCAGCAAATAACAAACCAGAGAGAGGCGCCATTTCAGATGGTTTTAAAATCATGGTACAGCCAGTGGCAAAAGCTGGTATTACTTTAAGAGCTATTTGGTTAATAGGCCAATTCCATGGTGTGATAAGACCACACACACCAATAGGTTCATAAACTATATAATTATCAGAACTTTCATCAAATTTTGTTTCAAATTCAAATTTTTTTAATCTCAATATGAAATCTTCAATATGTGATTCTCCAGAGGCTGTTTGTGCAGATGAAGCCCAATCTAAGGGCGCACCAAGTTCAGTTGAAATGGCTTGGGTCATCTCATTAAATCTTCTCTTGTAAATCTTTAAGAGTTTTTCAAGTAAAGTTATTCTTTCCTCTACAGAGGTATTTTTCCATGAAGTAAAAGCATTTTTTGCCGCCACTACAGCCATGTTAGTGTCATCCTCATTACCTAAAGATATAGTTACATAGGGTTCTTCTGTAGCTGGATTAATTACATTAAAATCTGAAGTTTTTGATGGAGTCACCCACTCACCATTTATATAGAATTTTCTTTTATCAAGCATTTTTCAATTATAAACATAAATTCATAAATGGTCGATTTATAATATTTACATATAAATAACTTATTAGTAAAATTAAATTGGAGGAAATTATGAAGATAACAGAAGCAACCTATACACCTCCTTCAGATGAAGAAGGAAGTTCAGCATATACTTCAATCAAATGTAGTGTTGAAAATAAATCCGAAAGCACTATTGAAATGAGCAAAGGATACGCTCTTTTGCTAGATGAAAAAGGTATTGTAATTGGAAACGAGTCAGAACGAGAAGAGGACTCTTTCGCCGAGACTGGAGAGTCTTTTAATATAGAGTATTCACCATACATAGACCACCCCAAACATGTTGGAGATCTAGATAAAATGAAAACTATCGTGGATATTACAACTTTTAGGAGAGAGTTTTTTAAACTAGGTGAATTTGACTGTCCTCAAGACCACACGACTCCGATCAAAAGTGATTATTCAAAGGAAACTGGAGACATCAGAATACATGGGATTTATATTCTAATGCATAAACCTTATGAAGATGATAATTCTGATGAAAGAACTATAGAAACAAGAATATCTGTAAGAAACATAAGTGATACCTATATTGAAAAAGTAAAAGTAAAAGTGCAGTTAATGGATAAAGAAGATGCTGTAATTGAAACTGGTGAAGATTATAGAAATGTCGCACCTAGTTCATCTAATACAATCATGCCAAGCGTTTGGGCAAAAAAAGGTAAATTAAAAGGAGCATCTTTAAAAATATCTATTTCGACTTATTACGCAGTAGAACATTTTCATGCAGAGGGGAATTTAACAAAACAAAAAAATTAATTTGTTAGATAAAATTAATAAAACTCTCTCAAATTATTCTTGCAAGGCAGTTTCCAAAAATAATTTATATTTTGAGGAAACTGCTTCTTCAATAGATTTGG
>CABZPR010000007.1 GCA_902527545.1 uncultured Alphaproteobacteria bacterium | reverse complement strand
TTACCTAGCCAAGTAGACAAAACATCAAATGGAAATATAAAAATTAAATACGAAATGAAGTAAAGAGTGATGATAGATAACATTACCCTAACTCTCATTTTTGGTCTTATCGAAGTAAAAAAGAAGGAGGCCCGCAAGTATAACTATAATTATTCCAAAATAATTATATATGGAGGGTAATTGATTAAAAATAATCCAGCCTAAAAATACACCATAAATAATTTGAAAATAACTTGTAAGACCAAATACTGCAGAAGGTAGTTTTCTGGAACCATAAATTACAGCGCTAACACCAAGTCCTGCAAAGAGACCGCCTAAAATGGATAAAGACAGATCATTATATGTCATTGTTACGAACTGAAATTTTGTTGTAAAAAAAAAGATTACAACACTTACGGCCATGCTAAAAAAAGCTGCAGAATATGAAGATGTTAAATAATTATATTTACGCGTAATTAAGTGGGTAACTGCAATACAAAAAGCACCAATAAATACATACAAAACTCCTTCAAAAGATACAGTGCTAGAACCAAAGGGCTCTGCTGAAATCAATACTCCAAAAAAACCCATAAGTATAGCCATCACTCTAATAATGTTTATATCATCACTCAAAAAAAAATGAGACATAACTAAAAGCATTAAAGGCGAAGTAAATAAAACGGGATAAACAATTGAAAGAGGTAGAAGCAGTACTCCTTTTAAAACAAATAGAAATCCTATCGTATGCACTATTCCTCTTATAATCTGAAAAGTGTAATTTTGATTTTGATAAAATTTAAAGCCGTAATTTTTAAATACGAAATAAGCTAAGGGTATTAAAGAAAACAATGCGTTATAAAATAATAATTGCAAAATAGGATATCTGTCACCTAGAATTTTAATTACAGAGTCCATTGAAACTAGTAAAACAAATCCAATTAAAGATACAAAAAAAGGTATTATAAAAACTCTATTAATCATTTAAGAAAAATTATGATCATTATTTTTTTAGAGAAACACACTTTAATTCATACGACCAGTTTTTGTCGAATTCTTTGTATGATATTGAAAAGTCTAAATCCAAATTACTGTTAATTGATAAAATGGAAATATAGTCTTCAGTCTCATAATTAAAAACGAAATTAGGGTAATTTTTGATAAGCTCATATTTTTTCTCATCAAAACTACTATAAATATAAATTTTATCTTTTAAGTTTTCTTCTTTTAATAAGTCTAATTGTGTACCAGAAACTTTTTGCTTACAGTCAAAATACTTGAGCGCATTGATACTCTTATCACAAATACAGGCGAGAGAAAATTTATCTAATAAATCTGCATATGTTAAATTTGGCAGTATTATAAAGAAAATAATGATAAAGTTTTTCATATTGGGTACTTATATATCATGATGAATAAACAATTAATTACTATTATCATTTTTTGTGGGATAGGGTTTGCAATCATAAGAATTTTACTAGAGTCATTTTTTCCTGGTGGAATATCACTTTGAATGAAGATAAAAGAAAAAAAATTTGGAATAAAGTTCAGTTAATCGGGGACGAAATTCAATCACTTTTAAAGCCCTCGCCTTTTCATCCAAGGGGTAGAAACGCATATGCACATATTGCACTTAGCATTAAAGATAAGTATGGTTGCAGCTACAAAGATATTCCTGATGATCAATATGAAGAGGTCATTTTGTTTTTAGAGAATTTGAGAAAGAATCCTAACTAAATTTTCTTGATTTTTTTCTGATAAACTTTATTTGTAAATTGAAATTCATGCCTAGAACAAAAAGCTTAGCAGCGCTCATAGAGCATTATGGTGAAGAAAGAATATATAATCCTAAACCAAATAAAGTGCCTGCTATTTATAAAATATTAAATAAGCATATCTTCAATAATCGACTCAAAAATCCAAAGATTACAATACGAAGAATGCATGGAGCTCTGGGTCTATTTGAATTTAATCCTTACGCTACAAAATTTTGTTACAAAATAACTATTCATAATAAATTTAAAAATTTTAAAGAATTCGTAGAAATTCTTGGTCATGAAATGGTTCATTACTACCAAAAGCTAATTTTAAAACAAAATACTGCCAAACATAATAAGGAATTCTATAGTTTCAAAAACAAATTTAAAAAGTTAGGGCTTAATTTAAAAAGGGTTTATAGATAATTTTACCTAAACGAAGACTCTAAATTTCCACCATCTACAGTTATTACACTTGCAGTTGACTTGTAAGACAAAGCCAAATGATAAAAAGCATCGGCTACATCGATTGCTTTAACTTCCTGTTTTAATAAGTTTCCAGACATATATTGCTTAATAGTTAAACCTCTTGCTTTAGATCTCTTTGTAATCATATCATCAGTCATTAAACCACTTCTTATTCTATCAGCATTCACTCCATTAAAACGAATTCCGTAATCGCTGTACTCTGTTACATATTGTTTCATTAAAAATAATAGGGCAGCTTTTGTAAGACCATAAGCAGCATAATTTTTTCCTGGATTTACAGCTTGTTTAGAAATATTAAACAAAACTACTCCACGGGTTTTTTGCCTTTTCATTATTTCAACTCCGTGTTTAACGAAATAGTGATGTGCAAAAAGATTCAAATCAAAACTTTTATCAAATTGTTGCTTTGTGAGTTTTTCCAAAGACTCAACAGTAGCAAACCCTGCATTAGAAATGAGGATGTCCACACCGCCATAAATAGAGGATATTTGTTTAAATACATCCCTAATTTTGTTTTCATTTGTAATATCACATTTTATATAACTCATACCCGTTATATCCTGTTTGATATCTTTGGAGCTGGTAATATCTATAATTATTACATCTGCTCCTTCTGCTTTAAATTTTTGTGCTGTAACATAACCGATACCTCCAAGGCCGCCTGTAACAACAGCTACCTGTCCTTTAAGTTTTTGAGATGAATTTTTAATTTTTGCTAGCTCAAGGGGCCAATATTCCATTCTAAAAATTTCTTTTTCAGGTATTGACTTAAAATTTCCAAACTTTGCAGCTTGTAAAATAACTGAGAGAGAATTTAAACCTACATCCATTGCTATTTTGGCATCTTTAAATGTCGGCCCTGTGGAAAAAATACCAATGCCTTTTACTAAAATTAATCTTGGATAGGGGTCTAGCATTGAGGCGGTAGAGTTATATTTATGATTACGTTTAAAATATTTCTTATAAATTTCTTTAAAATTTTGAATGGATTGAATAATAATTTTTTCTAGATTATTAGATTTTTCTTTTGATAAATCGATTATTAATGGTTTTGATTTAATCCTTATAACATGATCAGGTGTCACAGGTCCTTCATTTGTAAATTTTTTTAAATTAGGATGTGAAAATAATTCGTCAAAGAATTTCGGTTTATTAAAATGCACAACCTTTCTTTCAAAATCATCCCCACGTTTGTTGGCTATTTGTTGCCTTATCAGATTTGAAACTTCTGAAATGCTAATTTTTTTTTCAAAGTATTTGCTAACCCTAATACGCTTAGATTTTTTTGTGAGTTCTTTTTCAGCCTTTGTTATATATTTAATCATTCTTTCGTAACTTTCTTTTGCATTATTTGCAAAAGTGAAAATTCCATGATTTAAAAGAATTAATCCTTTTACATTTGGATTTTTATCAAATACCTCAGAAGCTTTTTTTGCTAATTCAAAACCAGGCATAATGTATGGAACGATACCCATTTCATCACCAAATACATGTTTACAAATTTTTTCTGGATTAGGTTGATCAATAAGTGAGAGAATTGCATTAGAGTGGGAGTGATCAACAAATTTGTGAGGGAGGAACGCGTGTAAAAGAGTTTCTACAGAAGCATTTGGGAAAGAAGTATCAAGCATATATTTACGCTGATAATTAACCATTTGAAAATCATCTAGCTCAATGAATTTTCTCATACTAAGAAGATTTTTCATTTCTAAAGCCGGGAAACCATCCTCCTCAATATTACCCATATCTTTACCACTACCTTTTACATAAATAATTTCCTCATTTTTACCTAGAAGGGTATCTAATGATGATTTCACAGATGTGTTTCCTCCTCCGTGAAGAACAACGGTTGGATCATTTCCCAAAAGTTGTGTTGTATAAATGCGAAGTGCTAAGTCTTTAGGAACACCTCTTTTTGCATATTTTTTGATGTAAGATTTTGCTTCGTTTTCGTTATATTTACTTTTCATCTAACTAGTTAAATAAATTAATCTATTCTTTTGGTTGATGAATGATCAAATAAATGTGCTTTTTCAATATTGATTGAAAGAGGAATGACATCACCATTTTTAATTGTGGTACGTCCACCATTTTGAACTACTCTAAATTCATTATCATCTAACATTGCTATTATATGAGTCTCTGAACCAGTTGTTTCAACTAAAACTACCTCTGCTTTTATATTTGAGCTTGGATCTATGCTCACGTCAGTAGGTCTTATGCCATAAACTACATTTTGATTATTTGATACATTTTTTTTTGAGTGAGGTAGGTCCTGTGACTTTAATTTAATACTACTCTTATCTGTTACAACTCCCTCAAGAAGATTAATTGCAGGAGTGCCAATAAAATCGGCAACAAATAAATTATTTGGTTTTTCATAAATTTCATTTGGAGTTGCTATTTGTTCAATAATACCATTGTTCATAATCACTATCTCGTCAGCCATAGTCATAGCCTCAATTTGATCATGAGTTACATAAATAGTGGTAGCATTTTGTTGATTATGTAATTTTCTAATTTCCAATCTCATATGAGCTCTTAATTTTGCATCAAGATTTGACAAAGGCTCATCGAACAAAAATACCTTTGGATCTCTTACTAATGCTCTGCCCATAGCTACCCTTTGCCTTTGTCCACCTGACAGCTCTTTTGGTGTTCTGTTTAAAAAATCTGTTAAATTTAATACAGAAGCCGCCCACTCAACTTTTTCCTTTATCTCTTGGCTAGCCATTTTTCTGATCTGTAAACTGAATGCAATATTATCAAAGACATTCATTTGAGGGTATAAAGCGTAGTTTTGAAAAACCATTGCTATATCTCTATCTCTTGGGTGGATGTTATTAATAATGTCTCCACCTATTGAAATTTCCCCACTAGATATAGTTTCTAATCCAGCGGTCATTCTCAGCAAAGTAGTCTTTCCACACCCTGAAGGGCCAAGTAAAACAACAAATTTTTGATTACCAATATTTAGATTTATGTCTTTTAGTACCTCTACAGAGCCAAAGTTTTTTTTTATATTTATATATTCTACTTCAGACATTTATTAATCCATCTAGTTGATTGCTATCCCCGGCTAAATCAAGAATAGTGTATCGATCTCTTATGAACCTAGCATATCTTAGAGCATCTTTGTAAAAATTACTATCAAGTTTAGCGTCTTCGGGAGTTCTTAATGCACCGCACTCTCCCATAGAATTCCAAATAATATCGTAGTGTAACATTTTCTCTCTTAGTGGTTGAACAAATTCGAGCCAGTTCTTTTGAAAAAAATTATTTATCATCTCTGCTCTCTTTTCATCAAATATTTTTGTCTTCATTGCATCATGAATTGTGTCTAACATTTGATGACCAAGTTTTTGAATGATTTCTTGCTCAGGTATTTGAGTTGGTTTTATTATTGGTGGAGTATTATTATTTAAAATAGAATTTTGAATTTTTGAAATACTAATAGTTGCAATTCCCACTTGTTCTCCATGAGACGTTCCGGGATGGTTGTCTTTTGCAAACATATCTATGTAATGAGAAATGCCATGTTCACCCATACTCCCCACATGAGTTGTCTGTGTAAATGAAGTACCCAATCCCATTATTGCAGAGATACGTGTAAGTAAAGCAAGAGCTTCTATATCTCCTTTTGCAATTAATGAAGCGCTTTCAATCATATCTTTCTCATATAAAGCTAAAAGAGAATACGGTGCTGTTTGATAATCAGTCTTCAAAATTTTATGTGACATCAACCAATCAACCTGTGCAGTTGTTCGACAAATCACATCTGCAAAAGCAGCAGCAGTTAGTCTTTTGGGACACATACTGAGAACCTCTAAATCAAAGAAAACGCCTTGTGCATAATGCGCAACCAATGATTTTTTGATCCCTTCAAAAGATATAGAGGCTGTGCCTGTTGTGTAAGCATTCATAGGAGTGGTTGCAAAGACAGAGTAAGATTTTTTTTCAAGAAAAGTTGCATACTTTATACTATCACTGACTGTTCCTGACCCTACTGCAATAACTCCATCGTAATCATTTATTTTTTTTCTTAAAAATTCTACACCCTCTATACTTGAAGATGGGCTCTCCCATATATACTCATCTGCTTTTACTTTACCTTGAAGATTTTTATAAATTCTTGAACCAAGGGCTTTGTGTGTAAATTGATCACTTACAATAAGAAGATTTTGGTTTGGATGTAATTGAGAAATCAATAATGACTCTTTACCGTCTAAGCTTTTATCTATTTCAATTTTTTTAATTGGGATGCCGTATTTCCTTTTATCTTCAGGGTTAACCCATTTGCCTGCAATTAAATCTTTTATTACGCCATTATAATCTGTCATGATTTATATTTTTCAGTAAATTGAACAAGAGATTTATTAATTGATTTATTTGAGTCATAAACATTTTGGTAAATATTAATTAAATCTTGATATTTTGATTTGTTATCTAGGTTAGGTTCGATAAGTCGAGTTTTTCCTGACATATTTTCTGCGGACTCTTTTATGCTGCTATACCAACCTGCGCCATAAGCAGCTATCATACCAGCGCCCAATGAAGATGCTTCTACAGTGTCTGCGATAAGTACATTCTTTCCAGAGGCATCAGCCAACATTTGCACCCAAGCAGGACTATTCGCCCCTCCTCCTATCGCTAGATATTCTTTTACATTTATACCTGTTTCTTTTTCGATATTTTGAGTTCTAAAAACAGAGTCTAGGGTCAATCCTTCTAATATCGATCTATAAACATGATATGGGGTGTGACTTATACTTAAACCAACTATAATCCCTCTTGCATATGAATCCCAATAAGGATCCATTACTCCACCAGTGTATGGTTGTAAAATCAATCCATCACTTCCAATTGGTATTTTATTAATTTGTTCTTCTAAGTTTTTAAAAAAATTTGGATCTTTCCTATCACCATGTATAAATTGGTCGACATACCAGTTGACTAATAAAGCTCCTGACAATAATACATTTTCCATTATAAAACCTTCTCCGTGTGCAGCAATTTCTGTTCTCCAATTTTTTGAAATTTTATAGTCCTTTGACCAAACTCCAGAAACGACAGCTGTTCCGAGATTGATATATGCTCTATCTGATTTTGTACAATTTGTGCCAAGACCAGCGAGTTGCCCATCACCCCCTGCAGCAAATATACTTAAACCTTCTTTTAAACCAGTTTGGTGAGATGCATCCTTTGAAACTTTGCCTATGCAGGTTCCTGGTTTGAACGATTTAGGAAGTCTTGATTCATCAATATTCAAATGCTCCAATATATCTTTAGACCAACATTTATTGACAACATCAAACATTCCATGAGGATCCGAACTTATCCAACCGGTGTTAAATTCCCCTGATAATCTATGAACTAAAAAAGCTTGAACATCTGCAAAACAAGCAACTTTATCAAATATTTTTTTTTCATTTTTCTTAAGCCAATAAACTCTATAAAGACATGGACATGGATCTTTTGGACGTCCTGTAATTTTGTGAATTTGACCTTCACCCATTATAGAATTCAACTCTTCTACTTCCTCTAAAGATCTTTTGTCCATCCAAACTGTGGCTGGGTAAACTGCTTTCCCTGACTTGTCTAATTTTGCTAAAGTTTCACGTTGATTGGATATGGCTAGTCCTTCAACTTTAGTTATATCTATTTTTTTAGCTAATTCGCTGCATGATACGCAAAAAGCTTTCCACCAATCCTCGACATCCTGTTCAAATTTTTCAAGGCTTGGGTTGTTTAAAGGAATATCACATCTGCCCTCAGCGATCGCATTACCTTTATCATCCCATGCAATTGCTTTTGTTGATTGTGTAGAACTGTCGACGCCAATAACTAGACGTGTCATTTAGTAATCTTGTTTTGTTGGTGTCACTACCACTTCTTGCATGATTACATTTTGTGGCATTTCATATGCAAAAAGTATCATTTTTGCAACATAATCTGGGGATATTCTTCCTCCAATTCTCTCGATATTTTTTTTATAAGCTTCTAAAGTGTTAGGGTCAGTAATTCCATTTAAAACTTCTGCTTCAATATTTCCAGGTGACATTACTATCACTCTAACATTATGCGGTGACAGATAACCTCTAATACTCTCTGATATTGCATGAACAAAAAATTTTGTCCCACAATAGACGGTATGGTCTTCATAAATTTTTCTTCCTGCTATTGAACTCATATTAACAATAGTACCACCTTTTCGGGCTTTCATATCGCTCATCACAGCATAAATTCCATTCATTACGCCTTTCGTGTTAACGTCAATCATTTCATCCCATTCAGATGGATCTTGAGTTCCAATTTCTGCAAGTCTGGCCACACCAGCATTGTTAAAAATCATGTCAGTTGGTCCATACTCTTTTTCAGCCTCACGTATAGCAGCTATAAGCGCCTCTCTGTCTCGAACATCTACTTTTCTACACATTGAGTCTTCTAATTTAAACGACTCCATTATATCAAGCCTTCTTGCTATCAATAATGTAGGGTACCCTGCTTTTGAAAATGCTTTTGCAGTCGCTGCACCTATACCACTACTTGCACCAGTTATAACTGCTAAAGGTTTTTTCATATTTTATCAAACACATCATAACTAGGGTGGTTAAAACCACCCTAGTTAATTTTTTTAATTAAACCCCAACAGTTTTGTTGAAGTTTTTAGCAATAGTGTCTAAACAATCTTTTGCTGATCCGTATTCTCCAGCAAAATACCTACCAAGCTCAATAGGTATCATGTTGCTTGACATGTCAGCCCATTCAGGAAGATCTGGTTCTGACCCCATATCATTAAAGATAGCATCTCTAACAACATCTAGGTGACGAGTTGTACCGTTACCGCTTCTATTATTAGCTTTAACTCTCTCATCGTCATAAACAGCTGATCTAGTTGGACCAGTACCACCACCAAGTGCAGTGATATAGACTTGTGTTTCATAGCTAGTTGCCCATTGTGCAAATAACCAAGCTGCATCTTTATTTTTTGAATATTTAGAAACAGCTAGTGAAGATCCACCTTGGTGTGCAACACCTGGAATTTCACCATAACCACAGTCACTTGTTGATCTTAGAGGACTCGCAGGAGCAGGGCAGGCTGCAGCCATCATTTTCCCTTGAACATTTGACTCATCAGAGTCCCACCATGGGAAGAATTCACCCCATGAGATTGTTTGAGCAGAACCACCTTGAAGGATATCCTGTCCTTGACCATCCCATGTCCAACTTGTAACACCCGAAGGCATATACTCTTTCAGTTTTGTCCAGTAATCCATACCTGCTAAACCGTTTGCATCATTACCTGCAAAACTTCCATCAGGATTGGTAATTGAACCACCGAAAGCCCAGGCAAACATAGTCCAGTCACACTCTAAGCTGTAGTGACCGGATTTCATTTGACCATTAGTTCCGTATATTGGTCTTCCGTCTGGATTTAAATGACCAAGTTTTGCTGCCTGTATTACTTGAGCATTACTCATGTACTGATCAAATGTTGTTGGAACACTTAGTCCAAGCTCTTTGTAAACATCATCTCTGTACATCATAATAAAGACAGGAATGTCATAAGGAACACCAACCATAGTGCCGTCGTACATGGAAATACCATCTACAAGTGGTCCTAGGAAATCGTCAAAGTTATAATTAGGCATAGCTAATGTAGGATTTGCTGCATAAAGCTCACGAGGATCTTCTGCATCACCTCTAAAGGCTGCCATCCAACTTTGATCTAGGTAATAAGTGTCGTAAGTTCCTAATCCAGAGGCAACGTCTAAAGTTAGTTTTTGTAAAACTTGCTCTAAAGGTAAAACCTCAATGTTAACTTTAATACCTGTTACTTCCTCAAAGAAAGGTTTTAAAGTTGTATTTATCGCATTAGAAGGAGGAGTTGACTCAGTTGCCAAAGATACTGTTTGGCCTCTGAAAGGAGATGATACATCTTTTAACCAATCCATCATATCCCCTCTCCATTCTATTCCATGAGAACCAGCATGAGCTTGAGGAATAAATTTTCTGCTCATAGTTCCCATTGTGCCCAAGCAACCAGCTCCTAGGCCAAGCATACCGGCATTTTTAAGAAAATCTCTTCTCTTCATATTACCGTTTACGTACTTGCCTACAATGTTTGCAAGGTGCATTTTTCTATACATATCGCGCATATGATATCCCTCCGATATAAAATTTTTGCATAAACAATGTTTCTACGCAAGAGGCTTAATATAGTTATACACAAAATATTATTTTATTATGTTGACTTCTTCTAATAATCCTCAGCTTCATTAAGAATTTCTAATAGAAAAATAGAGGTATTTTAAAATAAACTCTTTGAAATTTAAGTGTATAGTCTCACTATGGCCGCTCAAAAGTCTTATTCTTTGCCAAGTTTTATGAATTCTGACAGTTCTCTGCCATGGCTTTTGCCATTGATCACTATGCTGATAGTATTTGCAATTATTCCTTTCTTTTACAATATTTACCTAAGCTTTCATGAGTTTGTCCCAGCAAAAAGGGCTCTACTTTTTGTAGGATGGGATAATTGGATAAGGCTATTCACTGATGGAGTATTCTGGGGATCTTTAAAGGTGTCCTTATATTACACATTTATGTGTTTATTAATTCAACTAGTTTTGGGCATGGGAATTGCTCTATTAATTGACTCCGACGATCCTGGATTTGGAATTATAAGATCTATTTTAACTCTCACTTTAGTCATACCTCCAGCAATTGCTGGTATGATATTCTTAATAATGGAGGATGCTAATTATGGTTTAATACCATGGCTCTTGAAATCAGTTGGGCTTATAGGTCCTGAAGATACAATTTTAGCTGACCCAACACTAGCCCTGTGGGGTGTAATGATAGTTGATATTTGGCAATGGACTCCCTTTATGGTTTTAATCTTAGTTGCTGGTTTAAGATCTTTGCCAAGTGAACCTTTTGAGTCAGCTGTCATAGATGGTGCAAGACCTTTTCAAGTTTTTAGAAGATTAACACTACCAATGCTTCACAAAGTTATTGCTGTAGCAATTTTGATAAGAGGAATAGATCTATGGAGGATGGTAGATTATGTATTTGTTTTAACATCAGGTGGGCCAGGTACAGCCACTTACACTTTAAGTTTATATTCGTGGCAGAGGTTTACTTTTGTTCAATGGGGTTACGGAGCAACGATTAGTTTATTTTCTTTAATTGTAATTTTAATAGTCGGAAATGCATTTATTCATTTCGCAAAAGTAAAATGGTGAGGAATTGAATAAAGTATTTAAACAAGTATTAGGTTGGTTTATTGCTGCGATATTTTTCTTTCCTATATATTTCTGGATTACCGTATCAATTAAAAAGGATAAAGATATTTTTGCTCTACCTCCGAAATTATTTGATTTTGAAGTATCATTCGCTGCTTATGAAGAGGTGTTTGGTATTTCACGCTTTCTCTATGTAGAAGATATGGGAGCTGTTCGACCTGGTGGTGGAGATTTTTATATGATGCCAAATCTTGTGGATAGTATCATTATTGCTTTAGGCTCTACAGGAGTAGCAATGCTTATATCTATACTAGCAGCGTATTCTCTCTCAAGATTACCTATTAGGGGTCAACAGCATTTTATGGGATGGATTTTATCAACAAGAATGATGCCCCCAGTTGCAGTAGCAATACCAATGTTTTTTATATACAAAAATATAGGTTTAATGGATACGCATCTGGGTATCATTATCATTCACGCGTTAATGAATCTCCCGCTTGCTGTTTTACTAATGAAAAGCTTTTTTGATGACATTCCAAAGGACATAGATGAAGCTGCGTTACTAGATGGGGCTACGAGATTTTTTGTATTTTGGAGATTAGTAGTGCCATTAGCCATAGGTGGAATAGCGGCGACTGCTGTGCTTTGTTTTATATTTAGTTGGACAGAATTTATCTTTGTACTGATGCTCACACAAACGGGACTTAAAACAATACCTGTGGTTTCAACATCTTTTGTTACTTCTACTGGAACTGCGTGGGATAACATGGCTGCATTAGGCACAGCCGCTATTATACCTGCCTTCATTTTTATACTTTTAGTTCAAAGACATTTAGTAAGAGGATTGACTTTAGGTTCAGTAAAACAATAAAGTAGTTTGATTAGAAAAATTTTAGCATTCTCTATTGCTTTAATTTTTATATTTCCGATATTTTTTCTAATTACATCTTCTTTTAAAAATAATATTGATCTTTTTTCATTACCTCCAAAATTATTTATATTTGATTTTGACTTTTCAGCGTATGAGAGAGTTTTTGGTTTTTCAAAATTACTAAAATTTGACCCTTCTTACGGTGAGCTATATTTAACATCAAGGATATTAGATAGTTTAATTGTAGGAATTGGTTCATCATCTCTAACATTGATAATTGGAATTTATGCTGGTTACTATATTTCTAGAGCTAATTTCAAATATAAAAATTTTTTAATCATGTCAATTCTTAGTGCGAGGATGATGCCATTAATATCAATTGCCATTCCAATATATTTTGTTTACGAAAAAATTAATCTCCTTGATACATATATTGGTTTAATATTAATACATACATTTATCAATCTACCCCTAGCAGTTCTTTTATTGAAAAGTTTTTTTGACGAAGTGCCAAAACAAATTGATGAAAATGCTTTTATAGATGGTGCAAGTAAAATTAAAATTCTTCATGAATTAATTATACCTTGTGCAAAAGGTGGGATAGCTGTCACATTTATTTTATCTATAATATTCAGTTGGACAGAATTTATTTGTGCATTGATGATAGGACAAATGAAAATTAAGACTATCCCGATTCAAGCCTCTATAATGAAAACTATACCCAGTTGGGATATGATGGCTGCATTTACAACAATTTCAATAATCCCAGTATTTATTATGATTTTAGTAGTTAGAAAACACTTTGTCAGAGGGTTGACTCTTGGAACTGTTAAAGAATAGATGCTTACCTCTTTATGAATTTTATAGAAATGAAAAAAGATTCATTCTTTATCCTTGCCTTGAAAGGATTTTAAAATTTTTTTGTAATTATTATTTTAAAAACTAGTTATCTAACTGATTAATTTTATCAACTTTTTTTCCAGATCTCTCAGATTGAAAATTATTTTTCAACCAAATATCTGTATACATAATTGCATTTGGAGTACCTGTGATTAAAGCACCAAAGGTAATAATTTGAGCGTTGTTGCTCGCAATAGATCTCTCTGCTGTGTAAGCATCGTTCACACAAACCGCCCTCACACCTGAAAATTTATTAGCGACAATAGCCATTCCAGCACCAGTTCCACAAACTAGAATACCCCTTTCAAATTCACTATCTTGTACCTTTTTTGCTAATGTTTTACCAACGTCTGGATAATCTACTTGTGAGTCATCAGAGACCCCTACATCCATGACTTCAATACCTCTAGACTCTAGATGCTCTTTGATTTCATCTTTAAGATTTTTTCCTAAATGGTCTGCACCAATAACAATTTTTTTGAGCATAGTTAATTATATATTTAAATCATTCCAAGGTATATGCAGTTTTTCGTTTTGACAGATACATCTCACTAAACTATCCAAAATTGGAAGTTTGTTTTGTTTTACCAGTTTGTTAAATAGATGGTCTAATTCTCTAATGGTTTGTGCTCCTTCAACAGTTTCATCTTTTAATTCTTTAGACATGATATCCTCATATGTTCTGTTCTTTGCTAAGAAATTACCTAAAAGACCATTTCTTCCAGTTCCCGAAGTAACATGTAAGTCTCCAATCCCAGATAGCCCATATACTGTTTCTTGAAGACCGCCTATTAATTTTACAAAATGGCTCATCTCATTAACACAGTGTGAAAATAATGCGGACTCAGGATTAAAGATTTTTTCTTCATTGGAGAAATACGTTTGTGAATAACCAACAGCAATTGCGTATATGTTCTTAAGAGCTGCGCAAAGCTCTGAGCCTAATAAGTCAGTCTGTACATTTACTATATAATAATCATTTTTGAATATATTGGATAAATTCTTAGCAATATCTAGATCAGGATTTACAAAACATATATTTGTTAAATTTTTTTTTGCTAGCTCAACTGCTTTACAAGGGCCAGTAACAGCGGTTAAAGTGAAATCTTGATTAATTTGTTTTTTAATTTTATTTGGGAAAATATCTAACTCCTCTTTTTCGTTAATATACAGACCTTTAGTAACGATAAGAAAGTGTTTATTCGTAACATTAAAATTTTTAATGAAGTCAATGAACCAATCAACACCTGATGAACTAATTCCAACGACAATGACTTCAGATTCATTAATGTCCTCTTGAGACATTTCATTAAATCGGATTGCTGACGTATTTGTTAATTTAATACCGAGTTTTGGGTGAGAAGAGTTTTTATTAATTGAGTTAATTATGTCCTCATCAAAATTAGTTCCAACGAGTTTTGCTTCGTGACCGTTTGAAACTGCAGGAACAGTAATTGCTGTTCCCATAACGCCCGCACCTATAGATAATATTTTTGACATTATGAAATGAATTGGCCTCCGTTTACCTCTAGTATTTGTCCTGTTATATAGCCGCTCATTGTCTGTGAGGATAAAAAAATTATTGGCCCAACGCAGTCCTCTGCCGTGCCAAGTCTTTTCATTGGTATTTTTAATCTTGTGGCTTCTAATTTTTCTGGTGAAGAATATTGTTCATGAAACTTTGTGGTAATTGTGCCAGGTGAAATAGCGTTTATTCTTATATTGTAGGGTGATAATTCTGAAACAAGCGATCTAGTAATTCCTGAAACAAAAGCTTTAGACGCAGCATATACACTCGACCCCGCACTGCCTCCTGTTCTTGCACTGATAGTTGATACATTAATAATATTTCCATAATTCTGTTTTTTGAATATAGTGCACGCACTTTTTGTAGCAAAATATGCTGATTTGGCATTGAGATCAAAAATTTTTAAAAAATCTTTTTCACTGATTGTTTCTAATTGATATCTTCCTACCATTGTTCCAGCATTATTAACTAATATATCTAGACCATTTAAATAATTTATAGCGTTGTTCATAAAGTTATCTACTTGAGATAAATTTGTAAAATCAGATTTGAATATTTTAAAATTTTTACTTTGAGATTTAGTTTTTATTCTAGCCTCAAGATCAGCAATTGATTTGTTACCATGAAAAATTACGTTAGCCCCCAAGTTTAAAAATTCAACGCCTGTCTCATAACCTATACCTGTACTTGAACCCGTAACAATAATCTTTTTGTTCTTAAATTCACTAAAATCTAAAGTCATTTAAGTTTATCCATTATGTAGTCCGGCTTTCCAGTAATTTGGAAATCTGATTTTATATTATCAATTATATCATTCGTTGGTATATTTTGCATAAATTCTTCTTTATGAATTCCAGAGGTAATCAATAATGAGTCTATACCAAAGCTATTTGCGCCTGCAATATCATTAAATAGAGAGTCTCCTATCATCAAAGTTTTTGATTTATTACTATTGGATAACTCTTGAACATAATGAAAAATTTCAATATTTGGTTTACCAATTATAAATGCTTGTCCTCCCATTTTTTTGTAATTAACTGCAAGGTCTCCTGTTGAGGGATGAATATTTTCTCCAGAAACGCCAAGAATATCAGGATTTGAGCACACTAGAGGTAACTTCATTTCTATAGCACTTGTATAAATTTCCTCAATTAAATGAGTTTTTTTAAGACCAGTAGTAGAGGTTAATAAAAGAAAATTAGCATTTTCTAAAGAATTCGCCTTTTCAAATGTTGTGTTTTGTAATAAGGGGTAATCTGTTCCAACCACAAAATATTTATTTCCAATATTTTCAAAAGGACTCTTTTTTGATTTTAAGTATTCTAGGCATACATCTCCTGATGTAATTAAATGAGATTTTAAAATATTTTTTGCACCCATTTTTATCAAACGGTTAGTATTGTCTGAAGATTTTTTTCCTGAGTTACTAATTATATAAATTTTTTTATTTAGTGACTGTAAATATGAAAAGACTTGTTCTGCTTCATTAAAAATATTTATTCCATCATGAACAACCCCCCATTGATCAAAATAATAAGTATCGTAATGCTCTGAAATTTCTTTAAGAGATAATAATTTTTTTACCATTTAAAAAATATTTCCTAACGCTATAAGAGCAGATCCAAAAGAAGCATCATTTGATAAAGGCTTATTTAGCTCCACACCTAGTATTTTTTTTCTAATTTCATTCCACTTTAAATTTTTTCCTCCACCTCCTATTGTGAAAATAGTTTTAGGATATTTACCACCTATCTCAAATATCTTTTCGTAGCTCAATTTTTCAACATTAGTTATACCCTCAAGCACAGCCTGAAAAAATTTTATCTCAGAATTAGGACGAGGTTCTAAAATTGGTAATTTGTTAGGGTCATTAAAAGGAAATCTTTCACCTTTTTGTGCCAGAGGATAGAAATTTAAATTCAATAAATTATTTGGGTCTATGTCTTTTGATAATTCCTCTATTCTATCTGAAAATAGTTCTTTTAGTATTTTTCCTCCAACATTGGAAGCTCCCCCAGCTAGCCAATTTTCGCCCAAACGATGACTGTAGATCCCAAATTCCTTATTATAAATTGGCTTATTTGAAATAGCTTTTACTACCAGAGTTGTGCCAATAGAGGAAACTGCTTCTCCAATATTTTTAGCTCCAGTCGCTAAAAATGCTGCGATGCTGTCAGTAGTGCCTGCTATAACCTTGGTTTTGTTACTAAAACCTAAATCAATAAGTTCGGTGTTTCTTAATTCGCCTATAGACTGTCCTGGTATTTTTATATTTGGTAGGCTATTCATTTCAATAGGTAACCGATCAAACCATTTTGGCCAAGATCTTTCTATACAATCATAACCTAGTTTAAGAGCATTATTTTCATCTGAATACATATAATCATCAATTATTTTACAAGCTATCCAATCTGCTTGATGAAGTATCCTATATTTTTCTTTTTTAAGTTTGTTGATTAGTGATAATGCCCTTACTAATGCGTTAGTAGAAGTGGATACAATTGGATGGTTATCAGATATACTCTCAACTAACTTAGACTCTTTTACAGCTGAAGCATCATTATACATTAAAGCATTATCTAAAGGGTTACCAGAATGATCGGTTATAAGTATTGTACCGGATGTTCCATCGATTGATAATCTTTCAATTTTGTTTAATTCAAATTTAGTTTTTAAATATGTAAGATTTTTGATTAATGCATTCCACCATAAACTTGGATTTTGATATACCAATGCCCCCTTGCTTATTGGGTCGACAATAGAAACTGAAAAATTAATTAATTTTTTTTTATTTTTATCAATTATAGAAGTTCTGACACCAGTCGTTCCAAAGTCAATTCCTAGATAAAATGACATTAGTTTATTGATTGACGATATATCTCAATATCCCAATTCAATAATTCACTCTCTTGTTGATTTGACAAAAATTTTAAAGACTTTGATAAATCAATTCTTAGCAGAACTTCCAAAAAACAGTCGATCATTTCTTTTGCAGCTGGAATAGCTAAAGTGTTTTCAAAAAGACCTTTATATTTTAAAATTAAATAGGGGGGGAGATTGATATTCTTTCTTTTTAGATTTTGAATAAATTCATTTGCTTCTTTCACTTCTAAAAATGTAGGTATGCCAGGGCCTAAAAAAATTACGTGATCTGGATAAAAAGATTTAGAGAAAAGTGAGAATAATTTCTCATTCTGTGTTGAGAATAATTTATATTTATCAGCATTTTTATGCATATAACCATCAATATTTGTGGTGTCCTCTAAATAATCGAAGGCTAATTTTTTATTTCTGATTAAGTCTAATTTTTTATGAATTTTTAAGAGCAATTTATAGGTATCCTCAATATCATCACCAGCAACTATCAATCCATGATTTTCGAGAATTAATATTTTAGTTGAGGGTAAAATTAGTTTTTTTATTTCCATTGTTAAAGTAAAACCAGGTCGACAGTAAGGAATAAAGATAAAATCTTCATCGAGATATTTTTTCAAATCAGACTCACTACTTTGTGAAATTGCATTTGCAATTGTTGTAGTAGAATGGACATGTAAAACATATTTATGCTTAATTAATGCATGAAATGAAGTTTCAGATGAAGGATGTAAATTATTTTTAGATATTATATCATCTATAAAATTATCTTCTTTACCATTATTTATTTTTTCAGTTATTGAATTTAAATCAACCTCAACAAAAATATCTTTATCTAAAGAATTAATTAACCAAGTTCCGGATGCTTTAATAAGCATTCTTCCATCAGATTTAACTGAAGTATTTCCTCCTGCTGCTTGTACTAAATGGCTATTTGAGCCAAGTTTGAAAGAAATATCTTTAAAAGATTTTAAGTCTTCCTGAGAAAATGAGGGATTAGTATTTACCATACATTTTTATAGCCTCAATTATTTTTTTCATATGTTTTTTTTCGACCAATTGGGGTTTACCGTTTATTTTTGCAATAGTAATTTGCTTACATAAAATTTCAAATTCTTCAGTCAGAAACATTGCTTCATCTAAATTTTTACCACAAGTAATTGTACCATGATTTGCTAATAAACATGCTTTCCTCCCTTTAAGAGCTTTTAATGCTGCATCTGATAATTCCTGTGATCCTGGAACTGCAAAAGTAGAACATTTAATTGTGTCACCGCCTAAAAAGGCAATCATATAGTGATAGGCTTTAATATCCTTTCTTAGTACAGACATGCCTGTACCATAAGCAGGATGATTGTGCACGACTGCATCAAATTCTTTTCTTTCTTTTAATATATCAAAATGAAATCTCCACTCACTTGAGGGCTTCCATATTCCATGAGGTTTAGTCTTAGAGTCTACAAAAACTATATCTTTGGGTTTCATGCCCTCATAGGAAATACCAGATGGGGTTATAAGCATCCCATCTTTCCATCGAACGCTGATGTTGCCCGCTTTACCTTGATTCAAACCCTTTTTTTCCATTAAAAGGCAAGCTTCTATTATCTGTTTTCTAATTTTTGTCTCATTTTTAGTCATTTGACAGATCCTATTCACATGTTGCTCAATATACAAGAACCTTAAATGACTACTTAATAAAAGATTGAAATATTGATCGATTTGTCAATAAATTTTTCAACTATTTTGATTAAGATTGACAAAAAAAAATAGAAAATTTAAAAAAATTATTTTTTTTCCTTTAAGGTTAAGACGCTTTGCAAGATTTATTAATTATTGGTGGTGGGATCAATGGAGTAGGAATCGCAAGAGATGCGGCCGGAAGAGGTTTAAAAGTTACATTAATTGAAAAAGGAGATTTAGCCTCGAAAACTTCATCTTGGTCAACAAAATTAATACATGGTGGAATAAGATACTTAGAAAATTACGAATTTAGATTGGTACGAGAGTCTTTAAAAGAGCGTGAGGTGATTAGAAAAATAGCACCCCATATTACCAAACCGATAAGATTTGTTTTACCCCATGTTCCAAGTTTGCGCCCTACATGGTTGATACGTTTAGGACTAATGCTCTACGATTGGATGGGGGGTTTTATATCATTTCCAAAATCAAAAGTGGTAAACTTAGGTACTGATTATAATGAAAATCCTATTAAACCTAATTTCTTAACTGGCTATGAATACTCAGACTTATTTGTTGATGATGCTAGGTTAGTTCTCTTAAATGCTCAAGATGCCATAAGCAGAGGAGCTAAAATTTACACTAATTCAAAAGTCCAAAAAGTTGTGAGAAAAAAAAATTATTGGGAAGTTTTTTTAAGTAATGGCGAGATATTGCAATCAAAAGTTATTATAAATGCTTCAGGTCCCTATGTTTTAGATGTACTAAAAAATATTATTGGAATTGAATCTAAAAAGAAAATACGCCATGTGCAAGGGAGTCATATTATTACAGAGAGACTATATGATGGTGAACAGGCTTACATTCTACAGTTAAGTGATAAACGAATAATATTTTTAATTCCCTATCTGGATAATTTTACTTTAATTGGAACAACAGATCATGAAGTTAAAACTTACGACAATCCTGTAATAACTGATATAGAAAAAAATTACCTTATAAAATCAGTTAATAAATTTATCAAAAAAGAAATTACTGAAGATGATATTATTTGGACGTATTCAGGTGTTAGGCCCTTGGTTGAAGACTTAAACGAAAATGCTTCGAAGATTACAAGAGACTATACATTTGAGATAGATGATAACGGTGCTCCGATACTTACAATTTTTGGTGGGAAACTTACTACCTACAGAAAATTATCAGAACATGCGATAAAGAAAATTTCAAAATATATTAAAATTACTAATAAATCTTGGACTGGAAATGAGATTTTACCCGGCGCAAAAGAGATTATAGATAAAAATTTTTTAATACCTGAAAAACTCACAAAAAGGTTAATAAAAACATATGGAGATAAAATAATTAATTTAAACCAATATTATCAGAGTTTTATGGATGGTGGTGAACATATTTTTGAGGATCTTTATGAATTCGAAATTAAATATCTCGTTCAAGAGGAAATGGCAAAAACTCCAGAAGATATACTCTTTAGGAGGACTAAATTAGGGATAAAATTTCCAAATGAAAAATTGGCAATTTTAGAAAATATTTTAAAAAAATATATATAGTATCTTAATGTATAGTACTTCAATTAAATGAGTAAATACATTCTTTCTATTGATCAAGGGACTACCTCAACTAGGTCTATAGTTTTCAATAATAAATTTGAAATAGTTTCATTTGATCAGATAGAGTTAAAACAATATTTTCCAAAAGATGGGTGCGTTGAACATGACCCTAAAGAGATTTTTGAAACAGTCCTAAAAACATCTAAAAATGCTATAAAAAAATCCAACATCAGACCAACAGATATATCTGCAATTGGTATAACAAATCAGAGAGAGACGACAGTGCTTTGGGATAAGGAGACAGGAGAACCTGTTTACAAAGCAATAGTATGGCAAGATCGGAGAACAGTAAATTATTGTAAAGAATTACAAAAAAAAGGTTATACAAAAAAAATTCAAAAAATTACTGGATTAGTGATTGACTCATATTTTTCAGCAACCAAAATAAAATGGATTATCGACAATATAGAATCCTCTAAAAAACTTTTAAAAGAAAATAGGCTTTTATTTGGGACAATTGATACTTGGATTCTTTGGAAGTTAACTGAGGGCAGGTCACACTATACTGAGGCTACTAATGCATCTAGAACAATGCTTTATGATATAACTAAAAATTCATGGTCTAAAAGCCTATTAAAAATATTTAATATACCAGCATCGATTTTACCTATGGTTAAAGATAGCGTAGATGAATTTGGCTACACTACGATTTTTGGCTCAAAAATTAAAATTGGGGGGATTGCTGGAGATCAACAAGCAGCAACTATAGGGCAAGCATGCTTTGAGCCAGGCTCTATAAAGTCAACATATGGTACTGGCTGTTTTATGATTATGAATATAGGAAAAAATATAAAGATATCTAAGAATAATTTGTTAACAACAATTGCCTACCGTATCAAAGGGAAAACTACATACGCTCTTGAGGGTTCAATTTTTATTGCGGGTGCAGCTATACAATGGCTTCGAGATTCATTAAAAGTAATTAGTAGTGCAGAAGAAACCGAGGATTTATACAAAAGTAATGACAAATCTCAACAAATCTACTTTGTGCCTGCATTTGTAGGATTAGGTGCACCTTATTGGGACGGTGAGGCAAGGGGAGCAATTTTTGGGATGACAAGAAATACTGGTGTTTCAGAACTTGTGAAATCAGCAATAGATAGTGTTGCTTATCAAACGAAAGACTTGATTATTTCTATGGAAAAAGACAGTGGAATAAAAATCAATAAAATAAAGGTCGATGGTGGCATGGTAAAAAATGAACAGTTTCTTCAATTTCTCTCAAATATCTTATTATCAGAGTGTGATCGTCCTAAGATTACAGAAACCACTTCATTAGGAGCCGCGTATTTAGCTGGACTATCTAGTGGAATGCTTGGAAGCACGAAAGAAATTTCTAAAAAATGGCAAAGTCAAAAATTATTCAAACCAAAGTTACACAAAAAAGAAGTAAAATATCTTTACCAAGGTTGGTTAAAGGCAGTTAATAAAATAATTGTAAAAAAGAATAGAAAATAAAAAAAATTTTGATATTTATGTTGTATGCGCATAAATATTGAGATTGGTGATATAGAAGCATTTATAGAATTAACCGAAACTAATTCATTTGCAAAAGCTGCAAATAATTTGAATTTATCTCAACCTGCTCTTTCAAGAAGAATTCAGAAATTAGAACATGAATTAGGCACTACTTTATTTGACAGAACTACAAGAAAAGTTCAATTGTCTTATTCTGGTAGAAACTTTTATGACCGTGCCAGAGGAATTATAGAGGCTGTTAAAACAGCAACAAAAACTCTTAACGAAAAATACAGTTTCCCCTCGATTATTAAAATTGGAGTAGTTCACTCAGCTCTAAGAAATATATTATTTTCGTCTTTAAAAAAATTTAAAGAGATTGAACCAAGATGCAAGGTTCAAATTATTGAAAGGTCATCCAATAATGTTGTTGATAGTGTTTTAGGGGGAGAATGTGACTTTGGTATTAATTTTACTGGCAAACAAGAACCTGGAATAAATTTTGAAAATTTATTTGTGGAAGATTACGTAGTAGTCTTTCCTAAAGGGGATAAGTTAGAAAAAAAAAGAAAAATAAAAATATCTGAAATCAAAGGTAGGAACTTTATTTCAATTTGGAAAGGCTCTGGGAGTAGAATTTACATTGAAAATGCGCTTGCCCTGCAAGATGAAGATATAGATTGGGCCTACGAGGTGAGACATATACCAACAGCATTGAATATGGTTGAGCAAGGACTTGGCATAACTTTAGCTCCTAAGTTGGCTATTTCTAAAGATTATTCTTCTTTATCTTACAGACCTTTAATTGATCCGTCCGTAACAAGAACAATAGGTTTGATAAAAAGATCTGGAAGGGATCTTAGTTATGACTCGCAAAAGTTATATGATCTTTTAAAAGAAAGATTTAAAAGATAATTAATTAGCATAATGCATAAATAAATTCACTAATTAATGTTAATAATAAAACTATGTTGTCAGTAGATAGTTTTAATACTCTAGATCAATTTTCAAATAATGGAAAACAATACAATTTTTTTAATTTATCGAAATTAGCAGATAGTTTTCCCAAAATAAAAAATCTACCTAAATCCAAAAAAATACTTATTGAAAACTTGTTGAGATTAGAAGATGGAAAAGATGTTAATAAAGATCTTATCGAAAATGTATTAGAAAATCCTGAAAAAAAACACGAAATATTTTTTCTTCCATCAAGAGTATTAATGCAAGACTTCACTGGAGTTCCTGCAGTTGCAGATTTAGCAGCTATGCGTGATGCTGTTTCAAAAAATGGAGGAGATCCATCAAAAGTTAATCCTATGTCGCAAGTTGATTTAGTTATAGATCATTCTGTAATGGTTGATTATTTTGCAAGCCCAAATGCTTTCCAAAAAAATGTGGATATGGAATTTGGAAGAAATGCAGAGAGGTATGAATTTCTGAAATGGGGGCAACAAGCTTTTAAAAATTTTAGAGTTATTCCTCCAGGCACGGGAATATGTCATCAAGTTAATTTAGAATATTTGGCACAAGTGGTGTGGAGCAGAGAAATAAATGAAAAAAATTTCTTATACCCTGACACTTTAGTTGGAACTGATAGCCATACAACAATGGTAAATGCTCTAGGAGTTCTAGGTTGGGGAGTAGGAGGGATTGAAGCTGAAGCTGCTATGCTTGGTCAATCTGTTTCTATGCTGCTTCCTGAGGTTATTGGTTTTGAAGTATCAGGAAAAATGAAAGAAGGTCTTACAGCAACAGATTTGGTTTTAACAATTGTTCAAATGCTACGAGAAAAAGGAGTTGTTGGAAAATTTGTAGAATTTTATGGCGATGGCTTAAAAAATTTATCACTCGCTGACAGAGCAACTATTGCCAATATGGCACCAGAATATGGAGCAACTTGTGGTTTTTTTGCAGTTGATGAAGAGACTATCAAATACTTGAAGTTGACATCTAGAGACTCCGATCTGATAAATACTGTTGAAAAATATAACAGAATTCAAGGTTTGTGGGCCGATGACACATGTAATTATAATGATACCGTTCATTTACAACTAGAAAATGTTCAAGCATCATTAGCAGGGCCAAAAAGACCTCAAGACAGAATTAATTTAGAAAAAGTTAATTTAAACTTTAAAGAATTTTCAAAAAACAAACCCGTTGAAAAAGAAATTAAAAATCACAATTATAAAATGCAAGATGGTAACGTAGTAATAGCTGCTATTACTTCATGTACTAATACCTCTAATCCAGATGTTTTAGTTGCAGCAGGCTTAGTCGCAAAAAAGGCTTGTGAATTAGGTCTACAAGTAAAACCTTGGGTTAAGACTTCTTTAGCACCTGGTTCAAAAGTTGTTACTGATTATTTGGATAAATCGGGTTTGAATAAATATTTAGACCAACTTGGTTTTCATCTTGTTGGTTATGGATGCACTACATGTATAGGAAACTCAGGGCCACTTGATAAAGATATTGCCGAGTGTATCTCAAAAAATGATTTAACAGTTGCTTCAGTACTTTCAGGTAATAGAAATTTTGAAGGCAGAGTTAATCCACACGTTAAAGCTAATTATCTTGCCTCACCACCTTTAGTTGTAGCATATGCTTTAGCAGGATCTGTACTTATAAATTTAACAAGTGATCCCATTGGTATTGACACAGATGGTAATGAAGTATTTTTAAAAGACATTTGGCCAAGCAATAGCGAAATCCGAAATGCTGTTGAAAAAAATGTATCGCCTGAAATGTTTAAAAAACAATATTCTAATGCTTTAGATGGGCCAAAAGAATGGCAAAAAATTAATACTTCTACGGGAGACCTGTATAATTGGAATTCTTCATCAACTTACGTGCAGAAACCTCCGTTTTTTGATAATCAATCAAATGATGACAAAGATTTTAAGCCAATTGAGAATGCAAGACCTTTATTACTTCTAGGCAATAGTGTTACTACAGATCACATTTCACCTGCAGGGGCTATTAAAGTTGATAGTCCTGCTGGCAACTACTTCATGGAACGGCAAATACGTCAAAATGAATTTAATTCATATGGTGCTAGAAGGGGCAATCATGAAGTAATGGTAAGGGGTACTTTTGCCAATATAAGAATTAAAAACCAACTGCTATCAAACGTTGAGGGCGGATACTCAATTTTAGAACCTGATAAGAAAAAAATGAGTGTTTATGATGTTGCTATGGAGTACGTAAAAAGGTCTGAAAATGTTGTAGTTTTTGCAGGAGAAGAATACGGAACTGGATCATCTCGTGATTGGGCTGCAAAAGGCACGAAGTTATTAGGTATTAAGGCGGTTATTGCTGAAAGTTTTGAGAGAATACACCGATCAAATTTGGTTGGAATGGGAGTTCTGCCTATACAACTTAAAAGTCACCCAATAAATGATTTAAATATTCAATCATCTGATTTAATAAATATAAAACTTACTGAAGACCTGAAGCCTTTACAAGAATTAGAAGTCATTATTCAAAGCAATGTGAGAAATATAAAAATAGATTGTATTTTAAGAATTGATACTATCAATGAGCTACAATATTATAAAGCAGACGGCATATTAAATTTTGTTTTAAAAAATATTCTAAAAAATTAAATAATTTTTGGATTTTCTAACAGTTCTTTCAGTCTAACTAAAAAAGTTACTGCTTGCTTACCATCTATTAATCTGTGGTCATAACTTAATGCAATATACATCATTGGTTTTATAACAATCTTCTTTTTTACAGCGATAGGTCTATCAATTATTGAGTGCATACCTAATATAGCACTTTGAGGTGGGTTGATAATTGGGGTGCTCATCATAGAACCATATATTCCTCCATTTGTAATTGAGAATGTTCCTCCTGATAAATCACTCATGGAAAGTTTATTTGAATTTGCTTTCTCAGATAATTCAATAATATACTTTTCAATTTCTGCATTTGATAAATCTCCAGCATTTCTAATTATTGGAACAACAAGCCCCTTTTCAGATCCAATTGCAATACCTATATCAAAGTAGTTTTTATAAATTATTTTATCTTCGTGAATTTCTGAATTAATCTCTGGTATTTCTTTTAAAACTTCTGTGCAGGCTTTAACAAAAAAAGACATAATGCCAAGTTTCACACCATGTTTTTTTTGAAAACTTGTTTGTTCTTTTTTTCTAAGAGACATAATTGCTGACATATCGACTTCGTTAAATGTTGTGAGAATGGCAGCTGTATTTTGAGCTTCTTTTAACCTTCTGGCAATTGTTTGCCTTAATTTTGACATTGGGATAGTTTTTTCATCTAACGTAGAGTCATCTTTGTCGAAGTTTGGGAGATCAACTACCTTAGCTGGAGTTTTTGTTTGATTTTCGCTAACTTTAGTGACATTAGATGGGTCAATTGTTTGTTTTTCTTTATTTATTTCTTCGATTTGACTTGTCTCTGGTTTGGGCTTTTGTTCAGTAGTCGTATTTTCTAATATTTCAGCAATAGATTGACCAACATTCACAGTAGATCCCTCTGGGGTTATTATCTTTGTTAATTTTCCAGAGGTTTGAGCAGGAATTTCAATTGTAATTTTCTCTGTTTCAATTTCAGCTAAATTATCGCCAGACTCAAAGCTATCTCCCTCTTTGATCAACCAAGATGTAAGCGTGCCTTCAATGATTGACTCCCCAAGTTCAGGTACTGTTATGTTTTTCATTACTCTTTCGGTAAGTTTTTAAATTTCATAAAACTGACACCACTTCTTTCTTTTATAACACGTTTTAGTGATGATTTAAGAGCTAATTCTTTTATTAGTTGCTGATTAGTACTATGTCTTTTTGATATACCTGTAGCAGGAGCTGCTGCAGGGCGTCTTCCAACATAATGAACTTTTTTGGTTAAATTATTTTTCACTAAAACATGTCTAATACGACTTTTAACGAAACTCCATGCTCCCATATTTTTTGGCTCCTCTTGAACCCATAAAATCTCACTTTCTTTATGTTTTAATATAACCTCTCCTATGGCATCAAATGGAAATGGATAAATTTGCTCAATACGAACTATTTTTACATCTTTAATATTATTCTTTGTTCTAAAATCATCTAATTCATAAAATATTTTTCCAGAGCAGAAAATTATCCTTTTTGGGTTTTTGATTTCATCTTCAATAAGGCGATGAAAAGATGAGCGTCCAGTAAAATCACTAATAGAGGATACATTATTTGGGTGGCGCAGTGTGGATTTAGGGGTAAATACTATTAGTGGCTTTCTAAAATTTCTATGTATTTGCCTTCTCAAAGCATGAAAGTAGCTCGCAGGAGTGGTGCAATTTAAAATCTGAACGTTATCTTCTGCTGCCATTTGAAGAAATCTTTCTATTCTTGCACTGGAGTGTTCAGGACCCATACCCTCATGACCATGAGGTAATAACATGACTAGTCCACTCATTTGCATCCATTTTCTCTCACTTGAAGCAATAAACTGGTCAATAATAATTTGGGCACCGTTGGCAAAATCTCCAAATTGGGCCTCCCATAAAACCAAAGTATTTGGGTCTGCTAATGAGTACCCATATTCAAAACCTAGGACACCTAATTCAGAGAGAAAACTATCAATTACTTCAAATTGTTTTTGATTTTTAGCAATGTGATTGAGTGGAATATATCTCTCTTCTGATTTTTGATCATAAAAAACTGAGTGTCTCTGACTGAAAGTTCCCCTTCCAGAATCTTGACCTGCAAGTCTCACTCTATATCCTTCCTTTAACAATGCTCCAAATGCTAAAGCCTCAGCAAAAGACCAGTCAATATTCTTTCCTGATTTTATTGAAGTTAATCGAGATTTATTAAATTTTTCTAATTTCGGATGAAGATTAAATCCTTTAGGTATTTGTGAAATTTTTGTGCCAATTTCCTTTAAGGATTTTTCTGACTCAGCTGTTCTACCTCTTCTAAGTGGATCTTTTGGTGCAAGACTTAATCCACTCCATTGTCCACCCATCCAAGATTTTGTTTTTAATTTATAGTTTTTTGCTTTTTCAAATTTCTTCTCGAGATCAGACCATATTCTGTCTTTAATGAAGTCTACCTGTTTTGTATTTACTACTTCTTGGCTTATAAGTTTATCTGCATAAATACTGGCAACTGTTTTTTTCTTTTTTATAGTTTGATACATCAATGGTTGAGTGAAAGAGGGCTCATCACCCTCGTTATGTCCATGTTTTCTGTAACAAAACATATCGACAAGCGTATCTTTTTTGAATGTGTTTCTAAATTCTGTTGCAGCTCTTGAGGCTAAAACAACAGCCTCTGGGTCATCTCCATTTACATGAAATATTGGGGATTGAACAATTTTTCCTATCTCTGAAGAGTAAGGTGCAGATCGGCTATATTGAGGACTAGTTGTAAATCCAATTTGATTATTAATAATAAAGTGAATTAGTCCACCAATTCTGTAGCCATTTAATTGTGACATAGTAAAGGTTTCAGCAACAATACCTTGTCCAGCAATTGCTGCATCTCCATGAATTAGTAGACCAGAAACTTTCGTATTATTTTTGTCTTGAATGATTGTTTGTTTAGCTCTTATTTTGCCGGCTACAACTGGATTTACCGCTTCTAAGTGAGAGGGATTAGCTGCCATACTCACATGAATAATCTTACCTCCAAAACTTCTATCAGAGCTTGCACCTAAATGATATTTAACATCACCAGAGCCCTGATCACTGAGGGCATTCTCGCCTCCATGGATAAATTCTCCAAAAATTTGAACATGAGGTTTTTTTACTATGTTAGCTAATATATTTAGTCTTCCTCTGTGGGCGCATGCAAAGGAAAAATCTTCTACACCATATTCTGAGGATCTTTTTAAAATCTGTTCAAGCGCTGGTATTGTAGACTCAGCTCCTTCAAGTCCAAATCTTTTGGTACCTCTATACTTTGTATCTAGAAACTTTTCAAAATATTCTGCTGTAATTAATCTCTCCAAGATTGTTCTTTTACCCTTAGGGGTTAATTGCATGTCTTTTTTTTCTTCTATTCTATCCTTCAGCCATTTGTACTCTTCGGCGGACTGAATATGTTTGTATTCAATTGCCAAGGTGCCAGAATAGATGCTTTGAAGTTTTTCAAAAACTTCACGAACAGTAGCTTTCTGAAATCCTAAATATCCAAATAGAAAAATTTTTCGATCATAATCTTTTTTTTGAAAACCGTAATACTCGGGATCTAAACCTGATGGATTGTTCTTTGCCATTAAACCTAAAGGGTCAAGATCAGCTATAAGGTGCCCTATCTCTCTGTAAGCTCTTATCATCATAACAAGTCGAAGAGAGTCAGTAATTGCCTGATCAAGGGAAATCTGATTAAAATCAATGTCTCTTGAGGTCTCTGACCAATTTATTTTTTGATAGTCAGCTAGAATAGAGATTTCCTCAGGAGCGAGAGCTTTAAAGAATTCATGCCAGCTCTTATCAACAAGATTTGGGTCTTTTATATAATCTCTATATATCGCTATTACTTGAGAGGCATTATTAGTTGTGAGAAATGAATTATAAGATCTCATTAATAGGTTTATGTATACGCCTATCTAATAAAGATGTCATTTGATTTTTGATCATAAAAGCTTGTCAACAGCTGATACTAAACCCTGCACAGATTTGACAGATTTTTTTAACATTAATTTCTCTTTGGCTGTAAGTTTTACCTCAATAATTTTTTCAATTCCTTTATTTCCAATAATTGTAGGTACTCCCATATACATATTTTTAAGGCCATATTGGCCATTGATATAAGCAGCACAAGGTAAAAGTTTTTTTTGATTTAATAAAAAAGCCTCTGCCATCTGAATTGCCGAACTAGCAGGTGCGTAGAAAGCTGATCCATTTTTTAATAACTTCACGATTTCACCACCGCCCATTCTTGTTCGATCGACTATTTTTTCAATTTTTGAATAAGGGAATTTTTTTAGCTTTATAAAATCGATTAAAGGGACACCTCCTATTGTTGTGTAATTAATTAGAGGCACCATGTCATCTCCATGGCCTCCTAATACAAATGTTTCAACATCATTCACTGATACCTTCAAAGCATCTGATAAGAAGTATTTCATTCGGGAGGAGTCCAATACTCCCGCCATGCCCACACACATGTTTTTGGGTAGTTTGGAATATTTCTGGAGAACGTATACCATCGCATCTAGTGGGTTTGTAATACAAATAACAAATGCCTTAGGAGCATATTTTTTTATATCTAGTGCAATTTTTTTTATTATTTTTCCATTGATCTCGAGTAAATCATCTCTACTCATTCCAGGTTTACGGGGTAAGCCAGCAGTTATGATTATAACGTCAGATCCCTTCATTTTTGAAAAATCATTGGTACCCTCTATTGAACCTGTGAAACCTTCGACTGCTGATGATTGACTAAGGTCTAAAGCTTTTCCTTGAGGCATCCCGGTAACAACATCAATAAGTGTTATATTTCCGAGTTTTTTTAAAGCTAATAGATGTGCGAGTGTGCCTCCAATATTTCCAGCACCAATTAATGAGATTTTATTCACTTATTATCCATTTTGGATATTTCATGTTTTATTTCAGCTATCGCTTTAGCTGGATTTAATCCTTTCGGACAAGAGTTCGTGCAATTCATAATCGAATGACATTTATATAGTTTAAAACTATCATCTAATTCATTCAACCTTTCTTTTTTTTCTTCATCTCTACTATCTTGTATCCAGCGATTTGCTTGAAGCAATACAGCTGGTCCTAAATATTTATCCTCGTTCCACCAATAACTAGGACAAGAAGTGCTACATGAGAAACACATAACACATTCCCATTTACCATCTAACTTATCTCTGTCTTCGACTGACTGTAAGTTTTCACGTTTATTATTTGGGGACTTTTTATTTAACCATGGTTTTATAGATTTAAATTGTTCAAATGCTTTTTTTAGATCAACCACTAGATCTTTTAAAACCTTCATATGAGGAAGAGGATAAATATTTATTTCATCAGAACACTCTTCTATATGTTTTTGACATGCAAGTGTATTTACTCCATCTATGTTCATTGCACATGATCCACAAACACCCTCTCTACAAGATTTTCTAAAAGTTAAACTTGGATCAACTTCAGCTTTAATTTTATTTAATATATCTAGAACCATTGTTCCTGCTTTAGCTACATCAATTTCAAATCGATCGATTTGAGGAGGGGTATTTTCATCACCAGACCACCTATAAACATTTATAATTCGGATATCATGATTTTGTTGAGATTGCTCGTCAATGAGATCGACATTGGAATAAGATTTTCCTTTAACTGGAACTGAGTTTTTTGGAAGAGTAAGTTGTACCATTTAATAAACCCTTACTTGTGGTTGGATGACAGAGATTTGATTACTCAGTGTAGTCATTCTCACTGGTCTATGGGTGACTTTATAATCAGTGACATCACCCCAAAAAAGAGTGTGTTTTAACCAATTTTCATCATCTCTGTCTGGAAAATCCTCTCTAGCGTGAGCACCTCTACTTTCAGTTCTTTGCTCAGCAGAAACACCAACACTTCCAGCAACCTGCATTAAATTATGTAGTTCTAAAGCTTCAACTAAATCTGTATTAAAAACATCAGACTGATCTTTAACTTTTATATGTTTTAAATCTTGTGACATCGAGGCTAATTCATCATTGCCTAATTTCAAAGTTTCACTTTCTCTGTAAACACCAAATCTTTTTTGAACAGTCTTTTGCATCCTCTCTCTTAGCTCGCCGACTGAAACATCTCCTTTGTTACTTTTAATGGACTCTAATCTCTCTATGATAGAATTTGTTTGCGACAGAGATGGTGTTCTCAATGACTCTTTGGTATCAATAACTTGGCCAGCCTGAATTGCTGCGCCCCTTCCAAAAACTACGAGCTCAGCTAAAGCATTTGTTCCAAGTCGATTAGCTCCATGAACTGAAGCGCATGCAGCTTCTCCGATAGCCATTAGTCCCTCACAGACTTCTTCTGAATTGGAGTCATTTGGTTTCAAAACCTCTGCTTTAAAGTTTGTAGGAATTCCACCCATACAATAATGAACAGTTGGAATTACTGGGATTGGCTCTTTTGAAATATCTCTTCCACAAAAGGCTTTAACTGACTCAGAAATACCAGGTAATCTTTTTGCAAGCATATCCGCATCAAGATGTTCCAAATGGAGATTTATATAATCTTTGTTAGGTCCGCATCCTCTACCTGCGCTAATCTCTTTACTTATGAATCTTGATATAACATCTCTTGCAGCCAGGTCTTTTGCATTCGGGGCATATTCTAACATAAACCTTGTGCCTTCGTTGTTCTTAAGAATACCTCCTTCACCTCTAGCTGCTTCTGAAATTAAAACACCCACACCATATATTCCTGTTGGATGAAATTGAATAAACTCCATATCAGATAGGGGAAGACCGGCTCTCAGCGCTATGCCTGCTCCATCACCAGTGCAAATATGGGCACTTGTTGAGGATTGAAAAATTCTTCCATAACCCCCAGTTGCGAGAATAGTCATTTTTGCAATAAAACGATGCAATGATCCGTCCTCTATACTAATTGCTAAAAGACCACAAATTGTATCATTGTCATCTTTTAGTAAGTCTACAGCGAAATATTCGTTATAAAAATCAACGTTATTTTTGAGGCTTTGTTGGTAAAGAGTATGGAGTAATGCATGGCCAGTCCTATCAGCAGCAGCGCAAGCTCGGCTTGCTGGCTCGCCTTTACCATTTTTTGTCATATGGCCACCAAAAGGTCTTTGATAGATCTTACCATCATCTGTTCTTGAAAATGGCATACCATAATGTTCAAGCTCAACAATAGAGTCGACTGCATTTGAACATAAATACTCAATACTGTCTTGATCACCCAGCCAGTCTGATCCTTTTACAGTGTCAAACATATGCCACTGCCAGCTATCCTCGCCCATATTAGCTAAGGCAGCTCCAATTCCACCTTGGGCCGCAACAGTATGACTTCTTGTAGGGTAAACTTTTGAGACACATGCAGTTTTAAGGCCTTGTTCAGAGCACCCTAAAGCCGCTCTCAAGCCCGCTCCACCAGCACCTAATACAACTACATCTAATTTATGATCTGTATAATTCATTTTAAATAAATAACACCGGTAAAAAAAAGAGAAAGGAAATACCAATAATGCCGTCAGTTATTAAAGAATAAAGTTTCATTTTATTTAATTGAAAATAATCCTCATAAGCTTTGCCCAGTTGAATTCTAATATGGAGAATTGATATGATAAAAAAAATTAATAATAAAATTTTATTAGTGATAGTAGACAATGAGATATTAAGAGAATTTACATCGGAGTAAGAACTTAAAAAAAATAAAATAAACCAATAACTAATAGGAATTAACGCTAGATATAAAATTCTTTCTATTTTCCATTTTTGGGATGCTTTCATTAAAATATCATCCAAGCAAAAATCAAAGTCATTATAATATTTGCTACTAGAATAAGATATGTAACTAAGTAGACATTTTTAAGATCCATTCCAATTGAAAATGACCATAAGAAATATTTAAAACCGTTTAACAAATGATGATTAAAGATAAAAAACCAAAAGACGAATATTAGCTTTATAGGTAGCAAGTTTATCAACAATGTTAATACTTGATTAAGTTGAGGGAGAAAATTTAAGCTTCCTAACCAAATTGCAAAAAAAGGTAAAGAAAACGCAAATGCAATTACTCCTATCCTGCTGGAGATAGAAAATACCATTGTCAAAAAAGGCCTATATATTTGCAAATGAGGTGATATCGGAGCCATAGAGAGGCAATATATTTAAAAATGTCTTATAGTAAAAAACTATTATTTTATTAATTCATGCGTAACATGAATAAATAAGGCTGTGGAAAAATTGTTAATCAAATTGCCCATTCATTAAAATTAAGGTTCTGAAAATGCCCTATATTCAATTAAAATTCAATCAGGTCGTGAACATTTTTGTTTAAATGTGCCGAATCTCACCCCGCATGAGAAAGCTTTATTAATATAAAGTTGGCACCACGACCTATCAATATACTCTCTTTAATATGTTTATTGTCTATATATAATCTGCTGCTATGTCTGCTTTGGCACAATTATCCAAATTTATTGATCGATTTAATACAATCATAGGATATCTATGTGCTTTTTTTGTTTTCTCTATGGTCATAGTTGTATTCACTGTTGTCGTCTTAAGATATGGGTTCAATATTGGATTTATATGGATGCAAGAAGTTTATGTTTGGCTTCATAGTTTTGTTTTTATGTTGGGTGCTGGTTTTACTTATTTAGCTAATGAACATGTCAGAATAGACGTCTTTTACCGAGAGGCATCAAAAAAATATAAAGCCACTGTTGATCTATTTGGAAATATTTTTTTACTTTTACCTTTTTTATATATTATTTGGAATTACAGCTATCCCTTTGTATATAGATCTTTTTTAATGGGGGAGGTTTCTAGAGAAGCGGGCGGTATGCCTGCTTTATATATTTTAAAAAGTGCAATACTATGGTTTTGTTTAGTTTTATTTCTTCAATTAGTCTCTAATGTAATTAAATCAATACTAACACTTTCAAACTATCATTTGTCTGATAATAAGTCATGATTAGTCCTGAAATTTTAGCAATTGTAATGTTTGTAACAACATTGGGGTTATTACTTTTCGGTTTTCCCGTTGCTTTTACACTCGCTGGAACAGCTCTTCTGTTTGGATTTTTAGGAGATGCTCTGGAAATATTTAATTTCAGAATGCTAGGATTTTTTCCTCAACGCATTTTTGGAACAATGATTAATGAGCCCCTTGTGGCTGTGCCCCTATTCATTTTTATGGGAATAATGTTAGAAAAAACAAAAATTGCAGCCGGACTATTACACTCAATTGGTGAACTTTTTGGAACTACAAAAGGAGGTCTTGGAATAGGAGTTGTAATAGTGGGTATGTTGCTAGCTGCATCAACAGGCATTGTCGGTGCAACAGTTGTAACTATGGGAATGTTATCTTTGCCCTCAATGATGAAAGCTGGCTATGATCAGAAAATAGCCACAGGCACAATTTGTGCCGCTGGTACATTAGGACAAATAATACCTCCCTCAATTGTTTTAGTTTTACTGGCAACAATTTTACAGGGCGCAAATGAAGAAGCAGCGATGTTAGTTGGTAATTTAGCTCCAGATCCGGTTACAGCAATTGATTTATTTGCAGGTGCTATTCTACCTGGATTGATGTTAGTGGTTTTATTTATAATTTTTATTTTCATTTACGCTAGAATAAACCCATTAAGTTGTCCACCTGTTGAGACTACCAAGTCAAGAACTGAGATATATATCGAAGCTGCTAAATCGGTTGTGCCTCCCATAACTCTTATAGTGCTAGTATTAGGATCAATTTTATTTGGAATAGCTACCCCCACAGAGTCTGCTTCAGTTGGGGCTGTTGGAGCTGCGGTAATTGCACTGTTAAAGGGTGAATTAAATTTCAAGAATATTAAAGAGACAGCTTTAGGAACTGTGAAACTTAGTTCATTTGTATTTGTAATTTTAATTGGTGCCTCAATGTTCTCTCTTGTATTTCGTGGTTTTGGTGGTGATGAAATGATAGAGCATTTTCTTGGAACTCTACCTGGTGGACTTTACGCAGCGCTTATTTTAGTGATGGTAGTAATTTTTCTTTTAGGTTTTTTTCTAGACTATATCGAAATAATTTTTGTCATCGTTCCATTAGTTGGTCCAATATTAATAGCAAACGGGGCAGACCCCTTATGGTTAGGTATTCTTATTTCACTGAATTTACAGACTAGTTTTTTAACGCCTCCATTTGGATTTTCTTTGTTTTTTTTAAGAGGAGTGGCACCAAGTAGTATTAAAACTAGAAACATGTACAGAGGCGTAATTCCCTTCATAGGAATTCAGGTATTAGCTATATTAATTGTTGGTTTTTATCCTGAAATAGCAACCTGGTTGCCAAATAAAATGTTCTGATAGATAGATCATCCCCGAATAGGTATCGGGGATGATTTTAATTTTATATTTATGCTGATGGATAAGTAAATGGGAGACTTCTTACTCTCATGTACTCTTTTTCAGATGTATTTGTCCATCTCAGAATTGATGATCTAAATTCAACAATATGTGAGAAAAGAGCCTGAGAAACAGGGTCTTCCGCTGCTATTGAGCTACAAACCTCTCCTGCTCTTTGACCCAATGCATTCATAACTGGATCTGGCAATTGTCTCATTTGAACACCATGCTCATTAATAAGTTTTTGATACGAACTATCGTTTGCAGCTTGGAACATAGATAGAACTTCCATGTTAACTGCCTTAGTTGCAATTGTGACTAGCTCTTTAGTTGCGTCATCAAGTTTTTCCCACTCAAACATATCTATTGAACAATCTAAGATAGTTGCTGGCTCATGCCATCCTGGGTTATAGTAATACTTAGCTGCTTGGTGTAATCCTTTACCTAAGTCAGCAGCAGGACCAATCCATTCTGTTGCATCAATCGCACCTGATGCAAGTGATGGAAGCACATCCGCTCCAGCCAAAAGAACTGTATTAGCGCCAAAAGATTTTAATACCTCTCCACCAAGACCAGGCATTCTGATTTTTAGACCTTCAAAGTCTGCTAGAGAATTAATTTCTTTATTAAACCAACCCCCCATCTGGTTACCAGTATTACCCATTGGAAGAAATTTTACACCGATAGCATTATAAGCTTTATCTGCTGCTTCAATTCCTCCACCATAGTAACACCATGCATTTTGTTCTTGAGCTGTTAAACCAAAAGGTAAAGCTGCAGAAAATGATGGTGCCATACTAATGTTTGTCCAATAGTAACCTGCACCGTAAGCCATTTGTGCAGCACCAGATCTTACTGCGTCCAATGACTCAAGAGGTGGTACTAATTCGCCACCATGATAAACAGTAATTTTTAATTTATCAGAAGCATTGTTAACGTAACTTGCAAATCTATCTATTGCTTTACCAAGACCTCCTGCTTTACCAAAAGCAGAACATGCAATCCATTCCATGTGTCCACCTGATATTGCCGGTGCTGGAAATGAAGAAACTGCTGCGGCACCCAGTGCTGCAGCACCTGCACCTTTAAGGAAATTTCTTCTTTTCATGGTCTTATTATTAGACTTCTTTTTTGCCATAAATATTCCCCTCCTAAATTAAGAAATAATTAATTATTTTTTATTAGCTATCATTATACCAACAATCACAGATAAAATTCCAGCGTAATGATAACCCTGAAGTGTTTCTTGAAAGACTAAATATGCAAGAATCCCGCCAAAAATAGGCATTAAGTGGAGAAAAGGGCCTGATTTATTTGGGCCAATTAAAGCCACTCCAGTATTCCAACAAATATATGACAAGATGCTAGGAAAAGTTCCGGTATAGCCAATTACTAATAAGGTTTTGTGGTCAAATATTATGAAATTGTTTTGGATTATAACGTCATATAAATAAACAGGTAAGAGTAAGATTACTGTAAATACAAATGATAAATATAAAAAACTAAATCCTGAAACACCTGTTTCATTTTTTTTTAGAAATATTGAATACAATGCCCAAGATATAACAGCAAGTAGAATGAATAAATCTCCAGAGTAAAATTTTGAATCAAATATATTTTGATAGTTACCTTTTGTTATAACATAGCTAACACCAATAAGAGATAAAATGACACCTAACATTTGAAACAAGTTTGTTTGGTTTTTATAAATCAATTTGTTTAGAAGGATTATCAACATGGGGGTTGTCGAAATAACTAATAAAGAATTAATAACAGTTGTCGCTGTTAGACCAATATAAGTTAATGTGTTAAAAAGTGTTGGACCAGTTAAAATGATCAAAAAAACCATTCCTGGTTGTTTTTTTAAAAGGGGTAAGTCAACTAAAGCATTTTTTAAACAAAAGGGAGTTAAAATAATTAAAGCTATTACCCACCTATAAAAAGATAACGATAAGGGTGATACTAAATCCTCGACTGAAGATAATCTTCCTACTATAAAATTGCCTGACCAAAATAAGGAGGCAAAACATAAAAATATCGCTGCTTTAAGAGAAACACTCACTTAGATTTTTTATTTTAAATTTTCAATAGCAATTGCTAGACCTTGACCACCACCGATACACATACTTGCAACACCAAACTTTTGTTTTGTTCTTCTAAGTTGATGAGACAAGGTTGTAATAATTCTTGCACCTGAACAGCCAATGGGGTGTCCTAATGCAATAGCGCCCCCAGCAATATTTAATTTACTTGGATCAATCTTTAAAGATCTTTGGACAGCAACTGAAGTTGCAGCAAACGCCTCATTGACCTCAACCAAATTAAAATAGTTAATATTTACACTCATTTTCTTCATTAATTTCTTTATAGCTGTAATTGGAGTAACACCCATATAATCGGGATTGCCCGCTGAGGACGCCCAAGATAGTACTTTTGCTATTGGTTTAATTTTGTTAGAAGTTACATATTTTTCTGAAGCTAGAGCCAAAAAACTAGCTCCATCATTTAATGAAGAGGCATTTCCAGCAGTAACTGTTCCAGATTTTTTAAAAACAGCTTTTAATTGGCTTAATTTTGGCAAGGTCGTGTCTTTTCGAATTTCATCTTTAAGAGATGTTTTTGTCAATTCGTTTTTGAAGTAATTATTTTTAATTGCCTTATAAGTTTTGAGATAAGACTGATAAGCAAATTGATCTTGGTCTTGTCTTGTAACATTATATTTTCTTGAAACGTTTTCAGCTGTTATGCCCATATGTTCTTTTGAAAAAGCATCTGTTAGGCCATCGTTAACTAAAGTGTCTATAAAGATATTGTTTCCTAATTTTTTTTCTCCAGTTCTACTCAGATACGCGTGGCGTGCCCTGGACATACTTTCTTGACCACCAACAATTAATAAATTTGACTCGCCGGAATAAATTTTAGATGAACCATCTATTGTAGCTCTCATACCACTTCCACAAACTTGATTTACTACATAAGCAAAGGATGTCTGTTGCATTCCGGAACCTAGTGCAACTTGCCTTGCTGTATTCATTCCTAGTCCACTAGTTAATACTTGTCCTAAAATTAATCCTTCAACTTCTTTAGTATTGATTGTTTTATTTCTATCAAATAATTCTTTGAGACAAGAGGTTCCTAATTCTACTGATTCAGTTTTTTTGTAATTACCTAGATAAGCTCCTATTGGTGTTCTAACTGCATCGATTATAAAAACATCACTCATTAATATTTATCCTTCTGTATTCAATTATTGACTCAGGATTTGCCAACGATCCCAAGTTCTGCACTTTATCATTATTGATAATTTTTTTGACAAGTATTTCAGAGTTTTTACCACTTTTTGTTCTTGGAATGTCTTTAACTATAAATATTTTCCAAGGAACATGCCTTGGACTAAGCGATGTCTTGAGGTGTTTTTTCAATATTGTATTAAAATCAACATTAATTTTTGTGTTTAACAATTTCAAAAAAAGGACAATTTTTTCATCATTTTTAGTCAAATAACCTGTTGCCAAACAGTCCTCGATCCAATGAAATTTTTGTAAGCAACTGTATATTTCACCTGTTCCTATTCTGACACCACCTGGATTTAAAGTAGCATCTGATCTTCCAAAGATTACATAACCTCCATTTTTGGTTTTTTTCACATAATCTCCATGAGACCATATGTTTGGAAATTTTTTAAAATATGCGGATTTATACTTATCTTGCAATCTGTCATTCCAAAAGTAGATAGGCTTAGAGGGGAAAGGGGTCTTGCAAACTAGCTCTCCTGTCTTTTTGGTTGGCTTGCCATGATCATTGAAAACATCAATATCCATGCCCAAACCCGGTCCTTGAATTTCACCTGAATAGACAGGTAAAGTTGGTATTCCTAACATAAAACACGAAACTATGTCTGTACCGCCACTCACCGAGTATATAAAAGATTTTGAATTTAAACTTTCATTAATAAACTTAAAAGTTTCTGGGCTTAAAGGAGAGCCAGTTGATATAAAACAATTAATTTTTTTTAAAATATCTTTTTTATTTGATTTATAATTATTCTGGATAGTTTCATAAACTTTTGCTCCCGCACCTAGCATTGTTGAATTAGTATCTTTTGTAATATTGATAACTCGATTTATATTTGGATAAAATGGGGAGCCATCATAAAGAACGATTGAGGAACCTAGTAGTAAGTTTGAAACTGTCCAGTTCCACATCATCCACCCGCAAGTAGTTAAGAAAAGCATTTTATCTTCAGATTTAACATTTGTGTGTAATGCTAGTTCTTTTAAATGTTGAAGGAGTGAGCCTCCGTGGCCGTGCGTAATACACTTGGGGAGCCCTGTCGTTCCACTAGAAAATAAAACATATAGCGGATGATTAAAACTCAATGATATATTTTTATTTAGTTTTGAATATTTTTTTTGATTGTAAATTTTTTTTAATTCAGAAGTGTTGTTTTTTGAAGGATAACTAGTTTTTAAAATTAGTGGATTATTTAAATTTACTTTTAATGTTCTTAAGTTTTTTGAATATTGAAATTTCTTGCCGTTATAAAAATAATAGTCAGCAACAATTAAAAGCTTAGGCTTAAGCTGGGAAAATCTGTCAATCACTGCTTGTGTTCCAAAGTCAGCAGAGCAAGAAGACCAAACAGCACCAATTTTTGCTGCAGAAAGGAAGCTTATTACTGTATCAGGTATATTTGGCAGATATCCAACAATTACATCACCTTTTTTAATGCCTTTATCTCTAAAAAAATTGCTTAATGCATTAATTCTTTTATTTAAATCACTATAAATAATTTTTTCACTGAATTTGTTTTCTCCAATAAATTCAATGGCTAAATCTGATGAATTATTTTTAGAAATTAAATCATAATAATTAAGATTACTGTTATCAAAAAAAATTGAATTCCAAAAAGATTTTTTTTTATAAGCTTTAAAAAATTTTTTCCTCTCAAGCTCGATATTAAAATACTCAACTATAGACTCCCAAAACTCACCAGGGTTCTTATTGGTCCATAACCAAAGCTTGTTATAATTTAAAAATTTTTTAGAAAATTTTTGTTCTAGATAGGTCTGAAATTTATAAAGATTTGTAGATTTAATAAATTTTCTACTTGGCTCAAATAACTTATCCATCTTTGTTTTTCATTAATCTTTGAAGATCATCTGGTATTTTACTTGGAGTTCCTTGAGAATTGACGCAAACCATCAAAATCTTTGATTTAAAAATAATATTATTTTGTTTGTAAATATTTTGTTCGAGCTCAAACGATGCATTTTTAAGAGACAAAATATTGCTTTTAACAGTTAATTGATCCTCTAGTTTGCATGACTCAATATAATCACATTCAATCTTTTTTACTAAAAAAAGTCGATCATGATCTTTCAATAAAGAATTAAGTGTAAATCCCAATTCATTGATGATTTCAGTACGGGCTCTTTCAATAAATTTTAAATAATTTGCGTAATATACAACTCCACCAGAGTCTGTGTCTTCATAATAAATTTTGAAGTTGTATTGAAACATTAAGTAGTCAGACCTAAATACAATATATAAGTTATAATAATTATAACTATTCCAAATATTAAATATTTATATTCATTCATTAAATTAAATACCTATTATAGAAATACTTAAGATATTTTTTCTCTCTTAAAATAATAAATCATTTTGTGTTTTGAGGGGATATCAGATTTATCCTTAATTACATTGACCAACTCCCAACCTTCTTTTCCACCTTTATTAAGCCAGTCATTTTCCGACTTTAATTCTTCATCATCTAAATATTGAGTGTAAATTCTATACTCCCACTTTGAATGTTCTTTTTTATCGAAAGTTGGGTTAATCATTTCTTTATAACTTACGCATTTAAATTATAGAAAAACCATACTGCAGATAAACACCAAAGTGTTAAAAAAATCTTACCTAGTTTATCTGCCTTTTTAAAATGTGATTTCATTTCATTAAGCTGAGCTACATTTTGCCCGTGTTGTTTTTGAGAGTCCTTTAATTTTTTTTGGTAAAAAAATTTGTATATATTTATTGCACAAGTCCATCCTGTTAGTATGTAAAAAATAGAGCTAGATAAAGTTGTCATCTTGCTAATATAAACCTACTCCATAGTTCTTGCTAGTTTTATCAATCTTTATATTGGATAAAAGTAGGTTTTATAACCTGATTATCTTTATCCCCCAAAGAGTCACATGAGTATCCCAAGTTAGATAATAATTCAGAAAAATTTTTATCAGTGCATTTTTTTGCTCTGGCAATTCCATCATACCAAGCTGTGATTTTACCGTTAAAAACTTGGCTAAGAGGGTTTTCATTTAAATACCAACTAAAACGTTTAGAGAGTTTTTTAAATCATCTGACAAATCTAGTAGGTCGGCAGCTTCTTTTAATTCTTTAAGTTCAGACTGAACTCTGATTAATTTTTCTTCTTGTATATAGCTAAGATTTACTAATTCTGACAGTATTAATCCTATCGGAGCATTTTTCATCAAATTAGCTTCATCTGCTAAAGTTTTAAAGTCAATGTAAACTAAATCGACAATCTCTACAAAAACTAAAGATACTTTTGATTTAAAATCATCAAGATTAGCTTTGTTTTCAAAGTTATCTAAAGAAATTAGACCTATTTCAAAGTTGTTATAAAAATTGGCTATTTTAATTAATTGTTCTTTTTCGATTGCACTTATATTAATACCGAGGAATTTAATTAGGCTTTTGGAATTGGATTTCTCTAGTTTTTGATTTTCTTTTTCAAGCTCCTGTTTCTTTTCCTTTAATTGTTTTAAACTTAATTTTTTTAAATCTTTTATTTTTTTTTCTTTATTAGCCTTTTTCTCTTCTATTTCTTTTTCTTTCAAAATAGCATTATATAGCTCTAGTTCCTCAGCTAACTTTATTTTTTTAATTTTAGCTTGTCTAATTTCTTCATCTATTATTTTTTGATTTTTTAAGTTTAATTTGCGCTCTTCTTCTTTTTTCAATTCTAATTCTTCTTGAATTTTTTTTAGCTTAATTTCTTTTTTTATTTTTTCCTCTTCTAATAAGATTCTCGATTTTGAGTCACTAATCATTTTTTTTCTACTGACAATAAGAAATATAAAGAATACTGGTACAAAAATAAAAACTGCATAAGATGGGTTTATAAAAGAAGTATCAACAATAACAAGAGTGGATAGAAAAAGTATTGTACTTAGTATAATTATACCCTGCATAGATATCAAACTACCAAATTATTCAAATGAGTCATTAGAGGATTTTCATATGGTTAATTTATCATAGTTGTCGGAAATTTGTCGGATGGCATTTGAAAAATTGTATTAATTGGAAAAAAAGTAAATAAAATCAACTAAAGGTTCCGTGGTGTAACGGATATCACACTTGACTACGGATATCCTACGTCTCTTTAATTCATTTATTATCAATACAATTCTTGGAGCTTTAACAACAATTTATCAATGTCGCCCGTATAGAGCCCGTATAAAAAAATTGAATTTTAATTATCAACTACTCCACAGTAATTAAATTTCTGCTCTTAATTTTTTAGTTTTTGTTAAGTATGATTTAATTATGAATCTGCAGGTTGACAAAAAACAAAAAAAAGGAATTGCTGAGAAAGCTGCTGAAAACATTACTAGCTGTTATCACTCTTTGTCTAATATTAAAAAAGATTTATCTAAACTTCACTCCTCTGAAATCAAGGAATTAAAAAAATTAGTTTCAAATATTAAGAAATTATTCAAACGTGGCGATACTCCAAAAAAAGAATTAGAAGGCATAAGAAAGATTTATAATAAAAAATACAGAGAACACTTAGAAAAGATAAATAAAGTATTTAAAGTTTAAATTTTATCTTGCCACAATTTTGTATAATGTTTTTTATTCCAAAATATGTATTTATCTATAACTCCAAAAGGTTTGCTAAATTCTATAATCATATCAATAAAATTGGACTCTAAATCAGAATTATAGTTTTTATAATTTTTAAAATCTTTTGCCAAAGAGTCAAATTCACCTTTTGTGATTAGGTTTAAATCAATCCTAATCGCAAATCTTCCCCTTTCATCAACAGTTTTTATAATATTACCTCTTTCATCTTTAGAAATATTTGGTTGGTATTTCAAATTAATATAAACCCAGTGCATTTTCTCCAATTCAGGATGAATTTTTTTAAATTGAGGAGTAAGAACATTGTTTTGCCCATCTTTAGAGATAATACTGGTACAGTTTATTTCATTTGGTTTAATACTTTCAGGGTTTAACCCAGCTATAAGTGCATACATTAATTTAATATATTGGTTTTTTTTCTAGACAATAACCAATTAAGTGAAAATAAAATGATGAGTCTAAATAACTATGAGAAATAAAAAATTCACCACTTTTTCTATTTAATCTCAAATAAGTGTCTTGAATTTTTGAACAAATTAATCCCTCTCTAGAAGAGTAGGCAGTAATTTCATCTTCGATAGAATTAATAGTATATAGGTTTGGACAAATACCACCTAAGCTAGTTGTAACTTTTGCTTTCAAACAACTCCCACTTAATTCAGGTCTAATTTGGTCTGCCGTACCTGGCTGATGATAGCATTTGACCGTGTCTTCACCATCATTTTCATATATTATAAGTCCTAAAAAAAATTTAGTATCTAAATTATTATCAACAAATAATTCATTTTCTTTATACTCTCTAGATTCTTGTATTTGGCACTCTAAATATTTCTCAACATCTCCCCAACTCAAACTAGGGATTAATAACAATAGGGCTAAGAGGGTTTTCATATAGTTAGTTTATCATAGTTGGCGGAAATTTGGCGGATGGTATTTGAAAAATTGTATTAATTGGAAAAAAAGTAAATAAAATCAAATAAAGGTTCCGTGGTGTAACGGATAGCACAAATGACTTCGGATCATTTAGTCAGGGTTCGAATCCTTGCGGAACCGCCAAGAGATTTTTTTTAATTGATTTAAATTTAGATCCTCTGGAAAATTCTTAAAAATATCATTGAGTCCCTTAATTATTACATATGTGATTATAAAACTCATAATCGTATCACTCAAAAAATGATCACCCTCCATAATTCTTAATAATGAGATTAAAAGAATTGAAGCATAAGCAAATGTGTTCCATGAAGTTTTATTGATTATAATTAATAAAGCCAAAGATAACGTAAAAAAAGACACGTCACCTGAAACGAAACTACAATTAGTGCTACAATAATCAACATTTAACCATGGAATGGTAAAAGGCTCTTCTCCTCCAAATTGAATGGTGTCATTAGGCCTTGCACGACCCCACAAATTTTTAAAAATTGAGTTTACAACAATACCTGTTCCAATTATAAGACACGAAAACAAGTAGACCCATTCTCGAACAGCAATATTTAAAATTTTTTCTTTGTAATAAATTTGTTTGAAAACAGCAGCTATGGGTACAAAGAATACCAGTAAAGCCATAAGTGGTAGCAACATTTTTCGAACAAAGTAAATAAACCAGTCAGACTCTGAAGCAATAAATTTACCGTCCTGTCCAAAAAATAGGCCACTAACAGTTATGTCTAATGAGGGAAATATGAAAAATACTATAGAAAGTAGGAGAGTAATGGTAAGGGTTTTAAAGTAAAAATTAAAATTTAAGTAAAGAGAGAAAATGTTTTGATAAAGATTGGCAATATTACTTGAAATTATTTCAACATTATTATTTGGGATTAATTTGTCATTTTCTGATGTAAATAACTTGTTTTTATCTGCTAGTTTTTTTGAAATAAATATTGTTGAAAGGTATGCAACAAGCGTACCACCAAAGATATCACTAATAAAATGAGCACCAACTATGACTCTCGTAGATGCAATAATAATTGCAATTGTTATTAATGCATTTTTAATTTTCGGAAAGAGAAATATCATACAAAAGATAAAAGCAAAAATAGTTGCAGTATGACCTGATGGGAATGAATGCCATTTGGAGTCAAATTGTATTATATCTAACGATTTTAATTCAAAGCCATTATATAAAACTGGTCGTGGTCTTCCAATTATATGTTTTGATATTTGTGTAACTATACCACTTAATAAGATATTTAAAAAAATAAATAGACTAATGTCACTTATAGTTTCCATAATTTGATTTTTACTTTTAATAATTTTTATTAACCCCCAGATTAAAATAGTAGGTACAAAAAAATATAAAGAGTCACCAAAATGAGTAAGTGTTCCAAAAAGAGACTTTGTTTGATGATTAATACTGTCAAAAAAAGATGCTACTGAATAATCAAATAATAAGAAAAAAAAAGCTCCAATTAACAGATAAATACTTATTCTTTTTTCTTGCGAGTTTAACTGATTGAAGAAAGTCATAATTTATTAAAGTTGATATTGATGAATGATTTTGATGTCATATCGAGTATGGTTTTATTTATTGAGTCACTATCTTCTATTGGCATTGTATCAAGGGAACTAAATTTTAATTCTATTTGGCAATCTGAGAAATAGTCTGGTTTCACTTTGTCACTAAAAAACAACATTAAATCTAGTGGATAATTTTCTTCCAATATAAATTCGGATTTTTTTATATCACAATTTAAATCATTTTTTAAAGTATCATAGATAACAGGACTCAATGTTTTATTCTTATATTGTGAATAAAAAAAGACTGAAGTGAAAAATACAACTAAAATTAAAGAAAATGAAATAGTTTTATATACTGTAGTTAAAGATTTTTCTTGGAGAGAAAAAACTGGATTAATTAATGATACTAAAATTATCATTAAATAAAAAATATAATTCATCTGAGGTATCTCTGAAGTACTGTGATAAAGGGAGGTATCAAAATAAATTATGCCTGCTGGTATAAAAAAAAGGGTAACTAAAACTATTTTCGACCATTTTAATTCCACAAATTCTAGTGTTCTAAAAATATAAATAGACATTATTGGTAATAAAAAGATTAAAATCGATATATTTAATTTATTAGAAAAAATAAATATAAACCAACAAAGAATTATTGAAAAAAGGAATATAATCAATTCCTTATTCCAGTTAATTCTTTTTATGCCATTATAAAAAATAGAAATAATTAGCAAACTTAATAAAGGTAGTAAAAAAATAACACTCTTTAAAAGTTTCTTTAATAAAATATTTGGATTAAAATTAAGTATGGAATAGTAATCCGTTTTATTAATACCCTGAATAATCAGAAAAAATAAAAAAAATATATAAATAAAACTTAGATAAGAAATTAAGTTAAGACGTTTTTTTTTCTCTAGCTTTAAATTAAATAATTTTATGAATATCAAAAATGTTATTAATATAACAAAATAGAAATTATTGAGAATTAATGCAATTAAACTAAATAATATAAAAAAAAATACATTATAAAAATTTTCATCGTCGAAAATTTTTAATAAATAATAGAATATTAATAAAGTCACCAAGCCTGAAATAAGAGAACCATCAATTGTTGTCATTGAAATTAAAATTGTGCCACTTAACATCACTGCTGTGAGAGGCATAAAATAATTGAGGTCATAAAATTTTAATTTAATAATTTTATATGAGACAAAAATTAATAATCCTAAGTATATAAAATTCGGTAGTCTAAATAGAAAGTAATTGTTAAAACCAAAAAAATTTGTGAGCTTTGATGCGATATTTAGAAATATCAAATGTGGATTGAAAAACTCTGAAAAATTTGAAACTAATTCATTATCTTTTATTGTGATAAGAATTTTTATGTCTTCAATAGAAATATATGGTGCACCTAAAGTTATTGCACCGAGTAATCCAATCCAAATAATTGTGAAAAAAACAGTCGGAATATTATCTAGGAATCTAAAGATACTCATTTTCTGATTTAACTAAGTTTAGTAGCATATAGATATAATTTATTCTATATATTGTGGTTATTTCAATTTTCTTGATGTTATTTTTACCCATAATTATAATCAAAAATAAGAGATTAATCTCTTTTTACAGCCTTATAGAAGCGGCTTTTTTCTTAGTGGGCCACTTCTTTCTTAAAGGGTTAGGACAAATTGTTCTAACCCTTTTTTGATTTCTATATTATCTTTTTTAAAGATGTTGAAGTTAATTTTCATGATACTCTTTTTTTTTATTGGATATTTTCTTGCTGATACAGGATTAGTGGATATTCCATTTAGAAATATTCCAATTTTAAAAAGTTTATATGAGGTTGTAAATTAAATGATTAATACAGATAAAGTTTTGCATGGTTTTACCGATCTTAAAAATTTAAATGTACTTGGTCCTATTGTTTTAAACCAAGCGAAGGGAATATATGTTTACGATCAAGATGGAAAAAAATATTTAGATGCCAATTCAGGATTATGGAATTCTGTGGTTGGTTTCGATCATCCCAGAATGGTTGAAACAGCAAAAAAACAATATGAAAAATTTTCTGGTTACCACGCTTTTTTTGGAAGAATATCTGAACCAGCTGTAGAACTTGCAGATAAATTAATTGAAATATCTCCTTTCACGGATGGTAAAGTTTTTTTTACAAACTCAGGATCTGAAGCTAATGACACTACTGTAAAATTATTATGGTTTATTAATAAAAGAAAAGGGCATCCCAATCGAAGGAAAATAATTACTCGAATAAATTCATATCATGGTGTAACGGCTGTTTCTGCTTCGATGACAGGAAAACCATACAATAGTGAATTTGGATTACCCTTAGATGGTTTTTTACATTCAGCTTGTCCTCATTATTGGAAATATGGCTTAGAAAAAGAGAGTGAGGAAATGTTTACTAAAAGAATGGGTGAAGATTTAGAAAATTTAATTTTAAGAGAGGGACCTGATACCATTGCAGGTTTTTTTGCAGAACCTGTTATGGGGGCAGGTGGTGTGATACCTCCTTCAAAGGGATATTTTGAGATAGTTCAAAAAATTTTAAAAAAATACAATATTCCATTTATTGCTGATGAGGTAATTTGTGGTTTTGGTAGAACTGGTAACTTATGGGGATCTCAAACATACAATATTGATCCCGATATTATTATTGCCTCTAAATGTATCACATCAGGTTTCTTTCCACTTGGTGCAGTTATTTTGGGAGAAAAAATGACAAAAGAAATGATGGGGGCTTCTTATGAGGCAGAGGAATTTTTTCATGGCTTCACAGCCGGTGGACACCCTGTAGGTTGTGCCCTAGCACTAGAAGCAATTGATATTATAATTAATGAGAAAATGATTGAAAATGTTAGACACCTTGAGCCAATTTTTATGGGTGGTTTAAAGAACTTTGAAGATTTAGAGTTTATAGGTGAGTCTCGCGGCATTGGACTTATGGGTGCTTTAGAGATGGTTCAAGATAAAAAAAATAAACTACCCTTCGATGGTTCGATATCCATTGGTGAGCGTGTTGCTAATAAGTGTATTGAAAATGGTTTGATATGTAGACCTCTTGGCCCATCAATTGTGTTATGTCCCCCTTTTATTACATCAGAGGAGGAGATGGGTATAATATTTGATACTCTAGAGAAAACTCTTAAAGAAGTATTTAGTGAAGTTAAATCTTTAGGACAATAGATCCCGAAGTCTTTCTATTTTCCATATCTGTGTGAGCGTTAGCAACATTATCAAGATCATATTTTGTAATTTTATCCAATTTAATTTTATCTTTTACAATCATCTCAAATAATTTATGGCTTGCAATTTCAAGCCACTCTCTATTAGCGTAAAAATGGAAAAGTGTAGGTCGAGTTAAATAAAAAGAACCAAATGCTAGATCTGTCATTTGAATGTCTTTATATGGTCCAGATGATTGACCAAAGCTAACTAACATCCCATGTTTTTTTAAACATTTAAATGATTGAAACATTGTATCTTTACCTACACTGTCATAAACCACGTCAAGACCTTTGTTATTTGTGATTTTTAATACTTCATCTAAAAAATTTTTTTCAGAGTAGTTTATAACCTCGTCAAAGCCTCTTTGTTTTGCTAACTCACATTTATTTGAATTACCAGCTGTACCTATTAATTTTGCACCGATGTCTTTTATCCATTGGCCTGCGATCAATCCTACGCCTCCAGCCGCAGCATGAAATAATACCTCATGATTACTTTGTAAGTTATAACTGTCACAAACAAGATACTTTACTGTTAGCCCTTTAAGAATTGATGCGGCTGCTTGATCGAAAGATATGCTATCCGGGACAGAAACTACGAGATCCTCTGATATCATTCTATGTGTTGCGTATGCATTATTAGGTTGCGCATATGCTACGCGATCCCCTATTTTAAACTTTTTAACATTAGCGCCTATAGCTTCAACCTCGCCTGCACCTTCAGAGCCTAAAACAAGATCTTTGTCAACAGGCCAAGGATATAACCCTGCTCTAAAATAAATATCGATGAAATTTACTCCAATTGCTCTATTTTTAATCAAAATTTCATTCGATTTAAGGTCAGTTAGATCAATACTTTTCCTTTGAAGAACGCTTGTATCACCTGGCTTATTTGCAACAATTGAATACATTAAAGGAGCCTATCATCTAAAAAAATGATCCAACAGTCAATTTGAAAGTCTTGAAATTCACAATTGAAATCCCAAATTAATGGTAAGAGAAATTGCCATTTGGAATTTCTTTATTAACGCAGGTTTAAAAACTGCAATTAACAATTAACGCTTAAGGAGGTTAATTATGACTACATTTGACTTATCTCCACTATGGAGATCATCAGTTGGTTTCGATGAGTTTGATAAACTTTTTGATACCGTCTTTTCTACGAACAATAAAGGTGCTTCTTATCCACCTTATAATATCGTCAAACATGACAAAAATATTTATCAAATTACCATGGCAATCGCTGGTTTTGGTAAGGACCAAATAGATATATCCCAAGAGGGTAATCTTTTGACTGTAAAAGGTGAAATGAGTGAAGATAAAACTATGAATAAATCAGAATATCTTTATCGAGGAATTGCCAACAGAAATTTTGAGAGAAAGTTTGAGTTAGCTGATACTGTAAAAGTTATAGAGGCTGATTTAAATAATGGTCTGTTAAGTATAAATCTTGAAAGAGAAATACCTGAACACCAAAAACCTAGAAAAATAAAAGTTAATACGAATTCTAAACTTTTATCAGCTTAAATATAAAAATAGGGCTGTTTTTTATAAGCAGCCCTAATATTTAATCTAATTGAGAAGCAACAAATTCCCAGTTGACTAAACTATCTAAAAAAGCTTTTAGATAATCAGGTCGTTTGTTTCTATAATCTATATAATAAGAGTGTTCCCATACGTCACATCCCAGTATTGGCTTCATACCATCAACTAGAGGATTAGAAGCATTAGGTGACTTTGTGACCACTAATTTACCATTATCGATGGCAAGCCAAGCCCATCCAGAACCAAATTGAGTTGTTCCTGCCTGAATAAAAGCTTCTTTGAATTGATCAATCCCTCCTAGGTCTGATGTAATTCTACTCTCCAATTCGGACGGCATAGAGCCTCCCCCATTGGGTTTCATACATTGCCAAAATAAAATATGGTTCCAATGTTGACCTGCATTATTAAAAATTCCTGCCATCGATGAGTCTTTACTTGATTTTACAACTATTTCCTCAAGAGAAGAGTCTTTCATATCAGTGTCTTTAACAAGATTATTTAAATTTGTTACATATGTTTGATGATGTTTGCCATGATGAAAATCAAGAGTTTCTGATGACATATATGGAGCTAAAGCATCATTTGCATAAGGTAAGCTTGGTAATTCAAAAGTCATATTTATTTCCTTTAATTAAAATTCTTAATGCGTATTTTTTATATTATTGTGGAAACAATGACAACCTTTGAAGAAATAGATACATAAAATATGAGGAATATAGTTAGTATTCAGTCTACTGTATTAAATGATAAAGTTGGAAATCATGCCGCTCGATCAATCTTAAGTGACAAAGGTTATAACATTTATGAGATACCGACTGTAATTTTAACATCTCATAAAGCTGTAAAGGGCACCCTTCAAATCAATAACAACAGTTTAAATCCATGGGTAATTTTTAATAAAGTCAGGAAAACATATAAATTAAGCTTAAATGATTTAACAATTATTGGCTACACACCCAACTCAAAGATTTCAAAATCAATTGGTAAAATTATTAATGTGCAAAATAGAATTGTTTTAGACCCTGTAATGGGAGATATAGGAATAGGTCTATATGTAAAAAAAGACGTTGCAAATTTTTTTAAAAAAGTAATTACAAAAGTTAAATTTATATCAGCAAATTTTTTTGAGTGGTCATACTTAAATAATAAAGATGTAAAAAACTATAGTATTAGCGAGATCATAACCGACCTCAAATCGTTTACGAGGAAGTTTAATAGTCAAGTATTATTAAGAAGCATTCCAAAAAATAAAAAAATATTAAATATTATTTGTAATAAAAGAGAGATTTTTGTCATAGAAACACCTTACATAAATTTTAAAGAAAGATTTCATGGAGCTGGCGACCAATCTACAGCTCTATATGCTCACTATATCTATAAAAAAAATACAACAAGAGAAATACTAGAAAATGTCACGAATGATATTTATGATATTTTGCTAAAAAATAAAATACGTTCTAAAAAAAGAAAAAAAAGATTTAGAGCTAAGAGCTTAAATAATCTTTGATCAAGATTTCTGCTATTTGTACAGTGTTTAAAGCAGCTCCCTTTCTTAAATTGTCAGACACGCACCAGAAATTAAGACCATTTGGAATAGTAGGGTCTCTTCTAATTCTGCTAACGTAAACAGGGTCTAAACCTGCAGATTCAATCGGAGTTACGTACCCCTCATCAGCACGATAATCAATCATTTTCAGACCAGGGGATTTCTTAAATATTTCTCTTATTTGGTCCTCATCATAAGGCTTTTCAAACTCGATGTTTACAGCTAGTGAATGAGATATAAATACTGGTACACGAACGCAAGTTGCAGTTAGTTCAATGTTTTGATCAAGAATTTTTTTTGTTTCATTATACATTTTCCACTCTTCTTTGGTTTGACCGTCCTCTAAAAAAACATCTATATGCGGGATAACATTAAAAGCAATTTGTTTAGTAAATTTTTCTTTCACTACTGCTTCATTTGCATAGATTGATTTAGTTTGATTGAATAATTCATCTGCAGCCTCTTTACCTGCACCAGATACTGATTGATAAGTTGAAACAACAATTCTTTTAACTTTGAAATGATCATGCAAAGGTTTAACCGCAACTAGCATCCCCATAGTTGAACAATTAGGATTAGAAATGATGTTTTTTTTTCTAAAGTCTTTTAGCGCCTCAGGATTGACCTCAGCGACTACTAATGGGACATCTGGATCTGTTCGAAAATGAGAGGTATTGTCAATTACTATACAACCTTGCTTAGCAGCTTTAGGAGCAAACTCACTTGAAACTTTCGCACCTGGTGAAAAAATAGCTATGTCAGTATCAGAAAAATCATATTCAGCTAAGTCTGCTACTACAACAGACTTGTTTTCTCCGTAATCAATTGTGCTTCCTTTAGAACGAGAAGAAGCTAAAGCAATTAAATCAGAATATTGAATTTCTTTTTCATCAATAATATCTAAAACCTCTCTACCGACATTTCCAGTTGCTCCGACAACAGCAATTTTAGGTTTTTTAGAAGAAGCCAACTTAAATTCTCTCAATTATTAAATCGCCCATTTTAGAACAGGAAACAAGAGTTTGGTCTTCATTTGTGTAAATGTCTCCAGTTCTGTAACCCTCAGAAAGAATTTGTTGGACAGCACTTTCTACTTTATTTGATAACTCTGGTTTATTGAGATTATATTTTAGCATCATAGACAAACTTAAAATGGTAGCGATTGGATTTGCTTTATCTTGACCCGCAATATCAGGGGCACTTCCATGAACAGGCTCAAAAAGTCCATGTCTTTTGCCATTTTTTTCTTCACCCAATGATGCCGATGGTAACATTCCAAGCGAACCAGTCAGCATAGCAGCACAATCACTCAGCAGATCTCCAAAAAGGTTATCTGTAACTATTACATCAAATTGTTTTGGGTTTCTAACAAGTTGCATGGCACAATTATCTGCTAACATATTTTCTAGTGTAATATCTGAAAAATCTTTATGAGTTTCTTTCACAATCTCCCTCCAGAGTACGCCCGTTTCCATAACGTTGGCTTTCTCAACAGATGTCACTTTATTATTTCTTTTCCTGGCTAAATCAAAAGCAACTCTAGCAATTCTATCTATTTCGTAATCGTGATATATTTGTGTGTCGATCGCTTTCTTACCATTTGGTGTGTCTTCTATTCCTCGAGGTTGACCAAAATATACTCCACCAGTCAACTCTCTTACAATCATAATATCTAAATTGTTTACCACTTCATTTTTTAAAGTTGAAGCCGAAACAAGAGCATCAAAAACTAAAGCAGGTCTCAGATTTGCAAAAAGCTCTAATTCCTTCCTTAAACCTAAAAGTCCAGCTTCTGGTCTTTTTGATCTTTCTACGTCATCCCACTTTGATCCACCAACTGCTCCCAATAATATAGCATCTGAATTTTTTGCTTTCTCTAAAACAGAGTTAGTTAAAGGTTCGCCATTAACATCATATGAAGCGCCTCCAACTAAATCTTTTTCATAACTAACATTAAGGCCTTGCTCGTTTAATTTTTCAATTACTCTAATTGCTTGATCTGCAACTTCCACACCTATGCCGTCTCCTGGCAAAACTAAAATTTTAGAACTCATTTAATTATCTTTAAATAACCAAGGTTTTTTATTTTTTTTATCCTCTTCGTATGCATTAATTTTGTCTTGGTAACCAAGGGTAATGCCTATATCGTCTAATCCCTGCAAAAGTCTTTCTTTTCTGAATTCTTCAATTTCAAAATTGATTGAATGATTGCCAGCTTTAATAATTTGCTCCGGAAGGTCAATAGTGAACTCAATTTGATTTTTAGCTGCTGTCATTAACTGATCAAGATTTTCAGGGCTTACAACAATCGGTAAAATTCCATTTTGAAAGCAATTATTATAGAAAATATCTGCAAAACTTGTTGAAATTACGCTTCTTATTCCAAAATCTTTTAGGGACCAAGGGGCGTGCTCTCTACTTGATCCACATCCAAAATTATCACCAGCAACCAAAATTTTTGACTGATCAAAAGGAGATGTATTTAAAACAAAATCTTTGATGAGGTTTCCATCGTTATCATATCTCATCTCATAAAACAAACTTACACCAAGACCAGTCCTTTTGATTGTTTTGAGAAATTGCTTTGGGATGATCATATCAGTATCGATATTAACAATTGGCAAAGGAGCTGCTATACCTTTTAAAGAATGAAACTTATCCATTTTATGTAAAATCTCTTATGTCTGAAATGTTTCCCGTAATAGCAGATGCTGCGGCAAGCTCAGGACTCATCAAATGAGTTCTACCACCTCGGCCTTGTCTACCTTCAAAATTTCTATTAGAAGTTGATGCGCACCTTTCACCAGGTTTTAATTGATCAGGATTCATACCAAGGCACATTGAACATCCAGCCTCTCTCCATTCAAAGCCAGCATCTTTTAAAATTTTATCAATTCCTTCTTCTTCAGCTTGTTTTTTAACTAAGCCTGATCCTGGTACTATCATTGCTTGAACGTGTGAAGCAATCTTTTTGTCCTTAACGATAGATGCAACTTTTCTTAAATCCTCAATTCGACCATTTGTACAAGAGCCAATGAATATTTTATCTAATTTTATGTCTGTAATTTTTGTCCCAGGCTTAAGGCCCATATACTCAAGTGATCTTTCTATACTTTTCTTTTTATTTTCTGTTTTAGCACTGCTCGGATTTGGTACTGTGCCTTTCACTGACACAACATCCTCAGGGCTAGTTCCCCATGTCACCATTGGGTCAATTTCTGAACTATCTATAACTATTTCATGATCGTAATTTGCATCATTATCTGAGGGAAGAGATGACCAGTATTCTACTGCTTGATCCCAGTGTTCAGTTCCAGGAGCATAAGGTCTGCCTTTTATATAATTAAAAGTTGTTTGATCTGGGCTAATTAAACCGGCGCGAGCACCAGCTTCAATGCTCATATTACAAATAGTCATTCTGCCTTCCATTGAAAGACCCATAATAGATGAACCAGCATACTCAATTACATGACCAGTTCCTCCAGCTGTTCCAATTTTTCCAATTATGTACAAGATTAAATCTTTAGAATTTACACCAAAAGGAAGTTCACCATTGACCGAAATTCTCATATTTTTTGCTGGATTTTGAACAATTGTTTGCGTAGCCAGAACATGCTCAACTTCACTTGTTCCGATACCAAAAGCGAGAGCTCCGAAAGCTCCATGGGTAGAGGTGTGACTGTCTCCACAGACAATTGTCATGCCCGGTTGGGTAATTCCCTGCTCAGGACCAATGATATGAACAATACCTTGTCTTTGGTCCATTAAATCAAAATATTGAATTCCATGCTCTTTAGTGTTTTTTGCTAGAGTTTCGACCTGAATTTTACTTTGTGGGTCCTCAATATTTTGTCTATTTACAGTAGGAACATTATGGTCTGCGACAGCTATCGTAGCCTCTGGTCGATGAACAGGACGATTGGAAAGTTTTAATCCTTCGAAGGCTTGAGGGCTAGTTACTTCATGAACTAAATGACGATCAATATATAAAAGATTAGTCCCATCTTCTCTTTGACCGACAAGATGCTCAGACCAGATTTTATCAAAAAGTGTTTTTGGGCCTTGGTTGCTCAAGATAATACTTTTAGCTTTTAGTTTCTGCCTCTTCTATTTTTTTCTCTACAGGCTTTCCCTCTTTTGGCTCATCTTCAACTTTGGGTTCTTCTTGTGGCGATGATTCCTCTGATTTAGTTTCTTTAATTTCTTCTTTAGAGCTGTCTTCAGACTTAGGGGCTTCTTGAGATGAAGTTTCCTCTGTTTTGGTCTTTTTAGCTTCTTCCTTTGGTGAAACGTCAGTTACAGGTGTATCTGATTTATTTTCTTCAGTACTAACTTCTGAAATCTCTTCAACATCTTCGATTGTGGATACAAATTGGTTATCATCATATGATCGACCGTCAGTTCTTTCGGCAATTCTTGCTTTTTTACCAGACAAACCTCTTAGATAATATAATTTAGCTCTTCTTACATCACCAATTTTTACACGTTCAATTGAGTCGATAACATTACTGTATAATGGAAAAACCCTTTCAACACCTTCACCACTAGAAATTTTTCTAACAGTAAATGAAGAATTAAGACCATTATTTTTTTTACCAATACAGACACCTTGAAATGCTTGCACTCTCTCTTTGTTTCCTTCTTTGATCTTAACGTTAACTTTGACAGTGTCACCTGGCGCGAAGTCTGAAACCTTTGAACTTTTTAAAATCTGCTGAATTTGTGATTGTTCGTAATTTTTAATAATTTCATTCATTGTGTGCTCCATCCAATATTAATATATGGGTGGTATCGGAGCGGCATATTCTACTCATTTTTGTTTTTTTTTAAATAGTTTTTAAATAAATCTGGTCTATTTTTTTTAGTATTTTCCAACGAATTTTGGTGTTTCCAAAGATCTATATCAGCATGTTTGCCACTCACGAGTATAGATGGTACTTCTATTTCTGACTGATCAGGGGTTATCCATGGGTTTGGTCTAGTAAATTGATCATGTTCAACTAGTCCATTTTGAAATGACTCAATAATGTGAGTATCATTATTTCCAAGAACACCAGGTTGAAGTCTCATTAACGCCTCAATAAATAATAATGATGCTATCTCTCCTCCGTTTAAGATGACATCGCTCACAGAAATCTCTTGAAATTTATAATAATCAATTACTCTTTGGTCAATGCCCTCATATCTACCATTTAGTAAGATAAAATCTTGATTGAAATTATAGTTAGTTAATTTTTTTTGAGTGAGTTTTTTACCTTTGGCAGAAAAACATATTTTAATACAGCTATCTAATTCATTTTTATTAAAGTTTGCTTCGATAGATTTTGAAATTATATCAGGTCTTAATACCATACCTGCGCCACCACTAAATGGTTTATCATCAACAGAGTTCGCAGATAAATCACTGTAATCTCTTATATTGATCGTATTGATTTCGAAATGATTTTTTGACAGAGCTTTGCCTAGCAAACCATGTTGTAAAATTCCAGGAAAAACTTCCGGAAATAAAGTAAGAATATTAAATTTTAACATTAATTTTTAATTATAATTTTTTTTTCTTTAATATTTACTAATGGAAAGTTTTGCTCAGTAAATCTGAAAAATTCCTTTTTTTTACTTTTAATAAAATATATTTCCAATAAATCCCCTGCACCAAAATTTACAACTGAAGCAACTTCTCCAACTCTCTGGTCTTTATTATCAAATACCTCAAGTCCCTCTAGATCGTGGAAATAATATTCATTTCCTTTTACTGGTGATAGTTGTTCTTTTTTTAAAAAAATTTTTTTATTAACAAACTTTTCAATGTCTGTTCTATTATTTATTTCGTCGATTGTTATAAGTGGGCTTTTTTTATCAAAAGATACTAGTTTTAAGTTAATAGTTTTTTCATTATCTAAATAAAATTTTTTAAATTTATTTACATCACGATCATCATTTAAATAACTGTGAAACCTTAGCAGACCCTTAGTTCCTTTAGGTCTGCCAATTACACCAACTTGTATGAAATGCTTCTCAAAGGGAGTCACAAGTAATTACTCTTTAGTTTCGGGTTTATCCTCTGAAACCTCAGTTGAACCCTCTTCCTCTTTGGGTTCTTCTTTTGCAGGAGCCTCTCCTTTCTTTTCCTCCGGCTCAGAAGTCTCTTCTGTCTTCACCTCTTCAGCTGGTTTTTCAACTGCTACTTCTTCAACAGGCGGTTGCTCCTCTGTGGTAGTTACCTCCTCAGTAGGTTTTTCGTCCTCTGCTTTAGCTGCTTCTTCAGTAGCTTTTGCATCTTCTGCAGCCTTTGATGCTGCTTCTTCTTTTGCTTTAACTCTTTCTTGAGCCTTTGCCTTTGGTAAATGCTTTTTTGTTTTCTCAGTTATTTTTGGAGCTTCCATCATTCCTAATTCAGAGAGAATTTTTTGAACTCTTTCTGTTGGCAGGGCCCCAACCTTAAGCCAATGTTCAGTTCTTTCTTTGCTAAGCATTACTCTTTCCTTGTGATCTTTGGGAACCATTGGATTGAAGTTGCCTATTTTTTCAATGAAGTTACCGTCTCTTGGTGCTCTCTCATCTGCAACCACAATTCTATAGAAAGGTCTTTTTTTTGAACCTCCTCTTGCTAGTCTTATTTTTGTCGCCATGATTTCTCCCTTCTGTATTTATTCAATCGTTGGCATTTGGTTTCCGCCTAATAAACTTTTTATTTTATTTGCAAAACCTGGTTTTTGAGCTTGTTTCATAAGTTTTTTAGTTTGCTCAAATTGTTTTAAAAGCCTGTTGACCTCGTTTACCTGTCTACCAGACCCTGTTGCTATTCTTCTTTTTCTTGAAGCTTTTAGTAAATCAGGATCAACTCTTTCTTCTCTTGTCATTGAGCAAATAATTGCAATCTGATGATCAATAACTTTTTCGTCAAAATCTCCACTCTCCATCATATTTTTAATTTTGCTGACACCTGGCATGTGCGACATTAGTCCAGACATTCCTCCCATTTTTTTCATTTGAGAAAACTGTTTTAAAAGATCATTCATATTGAATTTCCCACTCATCATCTGAGATTGGAGATTTTCCATTTCTTTTTGATCAAAATCTTTTTGTGCTTTTTCAACTAATGAAACAACATCTCCCATACCAAGAATTCTAGAAGCTATTCTCTCTGGGTGAAAAACTTCAAAATCTTCAATATTTTCTCCTGATCCAAAGAAACGAATTGG
>CABZPR010000006.1 GCA_902527545.1 uncultured Alphaproteobacteria bacterium | reverse complement strand
TACAAGAGAAGAACTTAATACTTTAAATAATTTTAATTCTCATTTTATTGGGCATCCTACAAAAAAAGTACCTGGCATTGAACACAATACCGGAGCTCTTGGTCATGGTCTTTCAGTTGCTGTTGGTTTAGCTATAGCTCAAAAACTTAATAAAGAAAATTTTAAGATTTATACACTTCTAGGTGATGGAGAATTATCTGAAGGCTCTGTTTGGGAAGCGTGCAGTACTGCAAATAAGTACAAACTTGATAATCTTGTAGTAATTGTAGATAGAAATAAACTTCAAATAACTGGAAAAACTGAGGATGTTAATCCAATAGAACCTTTGAATGAAAAATTTCTATCATTTGGTTTTAATGTTAAAGAAATTGATGGAAATAATATTGAGGAGTTAATTGCTGCTTTGGAGGAAATACCATTTAATACAAATGCACCAAATGTTATTATTGCAAATACTGTAAAAGGTTCAGGTGTAAGCTTCATTGAAAATCAAATAAGTTGGCATCACAAAGTTCCATCAAAAGAAGAGTTTGAGAAAGCTAATTTAGAACTAGAAAGTCGATTGAAATCATATGAGTGAAATTACAACAGGTAAAGCAAATTTAGAAATATTTGGAGAAACTCTTTTAGAAGAAGGTAAAAAAAATAGTAACCTTATTGTTGTAACAAGCGACTCAAGAGGCTCAGGAAAGATTGTACCTTTTGGAAAAGAATTACCAGATCAAATTATAGAAGTTGGTATAGCTGAACAAAATTTAGTTGGTGTATGCTCTGGGCTTGCAGCTGGGGGTAAAATTGTCTTTGGCGTATCTCCTGCGAGTTTTCTAACAGCTAGATCTTTAGAACAAATAAAAAATGATGTGGCTTACTCAGATCAACCCGTAACTTTAGTAGGAATAAGTGCGGGAATAAGTTATGGCCAACTTGGTTCTACCCATCATTCTTTACACGATTATGCAGTATTGCGAACGATAAATAACCTTACCATTGTTTCTCCAGCTGATAATTTTGAAGCATCTGAAGTTATCAGAAAGGCTGTGTCTTTTAATAAACCTCTTTATATAAGGTATGGAAAAAAACCAATGATCAATCTTCACAAAAAAGGTTCTAATTTTGAAATCGGTAAAGCTTCTATCATTTGTGAAGGAAATGACATAACTATTATTGCAACAGGTGAAACTGTACAAAGAGCTTTTTTAGCAAGTAGGATACTTAAAGAAGATGGAGTTAATGCAGAAGTCATTAGTATGCATACTATTAAGCCTTTTGATGAGGAAGCATTAATGAAATCAATTAAAAAAACAAACTGTTTGATTTCAGTTGAGGAACATAGCATGTATGGCGGACTTGGTGAGTGTTGTGCAAGCCTTATTTCACAATCAGGATATAATTTGAAATTTAAAATTTTAGGTATACCTGATGAATATATGATCAATGGCTCTCAAGCTGATGTCTTAGATTATTATAATATGAGCCCAGAAAAAATTTCTGAAATATCTAAATCCCTTCTAAACCAATGAGTTATATCACTATTGACTCAAGTACTTCATCTACAACAGTTTTAGTATTTGATGAAAAATTAGAAATATTAAAAAAGTTTCAAAAAGAGCACTCTCAAATAGTTACTGAAGAAGGTTACATTGAACACGACCTAGAGGAGATTTATCAAAATCTATTAGAATTAGTTCAAAAAGCTTCGGAGATATTACCAAATCCAAAATTTATCAGTATTACAAACCAGCGAGAAACTTTTACTTTATTCAATGAAAAAGATGGGAAGCCCTTACATAATGCTATTGTGTGGCAATGTACTAGGGGTCAAAATATATGTGAAAAAATTTTAAACGATGACTTAAAGCGAACAAAAATTATTAACAAGACAGGCTTAAAACCAAATACTTTTTTTTCAGGTAGTAAATTAAAATGGATTTATAATGAAAAAGAAGAAATAAGAAGAAAAATTGATAATGGAGAAATACTATTTGGAACAATTGAAACATATTTAATTTATAGGCTTACTAATATGGAGTCATATATCTCGGACACAACAAATGCATCAAGAACCCTATTATTTAATTGTATAACTAATGAATGGGATCAAGAATTATTAAATATTTTTAATATTAAAAAAATTAAACTTCCAAAAGTAATTAATAGTTCAAATATCTTTGGAGAGAGCAATTTTAATAAAATTTTTAATAAAATAATACCAATAATCGGAGTGGCTGGTGATGCACAAGCATCATTATTTGCTAATTTTTGTTTCAACAAAGGAGATACTAAAATAACTACAGGTACAGGTTTTAATATTCAAACTAACATTGGTAATAAAATGTTTATTGATGAAAAATCGCTAACTTCTCTTGCGTTCACTCATGAAAATAAAAATATCTATGCACTTGAATGTTTAAATTCCTATGCAGGAGGAACAATTTCTTGGTTAAAAAATAATTTAGGATTAATTAAGACAGTTGAAGAAAGTGAGATGTTTTCTAAAAAAGAAAAAGATAACAATGGAGTATATTTAATTCCTGCGTTTTCAGGTTTAGGCCCACCATATTGGAACTCTGAGGCCAGAGCCGCCTTCTTTGGAATTAGTGCTTCAACTAATACTAATCACTTAATAAGAGCAGGTCTTGAGTCTGTAGCATATCAAATGGTTGTTTATCTTGAATTCATGAAAAAAACTCAAAACATGGAATTAAATAATCTATCCATCGACGGAGGGATGGTTAAAAATAAATTTTTCCTCCAAATCATTAGTGACTTGTTAGAAATTGACTTAAGTATCCCTGAACTTGAGGAAATGTCCTCGTATGGAGCTCTTCTTTTTGGAATACAGCATTTTCAAAACATAAAAAATCTAGAGGATTTAAGGGATTTCAAAGTAAAAAAGTCAGTCATAAAACCAAATACTAATAAAATTATCAAACAGTCATATACATCTTGGAAAGAGATTGTAGATAAACATTTCTTAAAAAATCAAGAGTAAAAATTTAAAATTTAACTAGCAAGTTATAGTGTCAATGAGATATTGTATTGATGACTATATATAGGAGGAAATAACTATGAGAAAATTATCTCTAGTTCTAGCTTCACTTATGGCTGTTGCTTTTACTTTTGCTACTATGCCAGCAAAAGCAGGAAGTCATGCTGTTGAAGCTTGCTTAATTACAAAAACAGACATCAATCCTTTCTTTGTTAAAATGAAAGAGGGTGCAGAGGCGAGAGCTAATGAACTAGGTGTCAAATTATCATTCTTTGCGGGTAAAGTTGATGGTGACCATGAGACTCAAGTAAGAGCTATTGAGACTTGTATTGCTTCAGGTGCAAAAGGTATTTTAATTGCTGCATCTGACACAAAAGCTATTGTTACTCCATTAAAAAATGCTCAAGACAATGGTTTACTAGTCATTGCTCTTGACACACCACTAGAGCCAATTACAGCTGCAGACTCTACTTTTGCAACTGATAACTTCAAGGCAGGTGAATTAGGTGGAGCATGGGTTGCTGCAAAGTTAGGAGCAGATGCTGCTAATGCCAAAATTGCAATGTTAGACCTTAACGAGAGTCAACCTTCTGTTGGTGTTCTTAGAGATCAAGGTTTCTTAACTGGATTTGGAATTGATGTAAAAGATGTTTCCAGATGGGGAGATGAAGATGATCCAAGAATTATCTGTAATGAAGTTACAAACGGTAACGAAGAAGGTGGAAGAACTGCAATGGAAAAATGTCTACAAAAAGACCCAGACATAAACGTTGTGTACACTATTAATGAGCCAGCAGCTGTTGGTGCTTATGAGGCATTAAAAGCAGTTGGAAAAGATGATGGTAGCGTTCTTATTGCTTCAGTTGACGGAGGTTGCCCAGGTGTAGCTGACGTTGAAAGAGGAATTATAGGTGCTACATCTCAGCAATACCCACTATTAATGGCTTCACTTGGTGTTGAGGCTATTAAAGCTTGGGCTGAAGATGGTTCAAAGCCTGAAAATACTCCAGGTCTTGACTTCTTTAACACTGGTGTGAACTTAGTTACAGATGATGCTGCTAGCGGAGTTCCATCAATTAGTGTCAAAGAAGGTATGGATAGATGTTGGGGTTAATCAAATAATTTTATTATTCAGGGCAGATTATTCTGCCCTGAAGTCATGATATTTTTTAAATGAATAAAGTTTCTGACGACATTTCTAAAGATCTAAAAGATCAACCTAAATTCACAACTGATATAGGTGAAAAAGATCAAGATCATCACTCTTTTGATTTAGGTGAACAAACTACATTAAAAAAAATTCAACATTTTCTTCACGGTAATCCAACAATAGTTCCTGTTATTATTTTAATATTAAGCGTTATTGCATTTGGTTTCATAGCTGGAGGAAAATTTTTCTCTGCTTTTAATTTATCTCTGATTGTACAACAAGTTACAATTGTCGGTATTCTTGCAGCAGCTCAAACTCTAATAATATTAACTGCTGGAATTGATTTAAGTGTTGCGGCAATGATGGTGTTGGCATCAGTGTTCATGGGCAAGCTTTCTGTTGAAATGGGAGTTCCAACCCTCCCAGCAATAGCAGTAGGTTTTATCTCTGGTATTGCTACAGGTGCTTTCAATGGGTTACTGGTAACCCGCTTAAGATTACCCCCGTTCATAGTTACTTTAGGAACTTGGAATATATTTTTTGCACTAGTAATTTTCTTTACTGGATCTCAATCTATCAGAAGCTCTGATATTGAAGTAAATGCTCCTCTTCTACACTTTTGGGGTGAAAGAATTAATCTTGGAGGTTTTGTATTCACTTACGGTGCGTTCCTCATGATTGGTATTTTTGTTTTTCTATGGTTTTTACTCAATAAAACTGCTTGGGGGAGACATGTATACGCAATTGGCGATGATAAGGAGGCTGCTGAGTTATCGGGTATTAGAACTGACAGGATGTTAGTTTCAATTTATGCTGTTGCTGGGCTTGTTGTTGCGATTGGAGCATGGGTTTCAATAGGTAGAGTTGGTTCAGTCTCTCCAACATCTTTTTATGAAGGTAACTTAGACTCCATTACAGCTGTTGTTATAGGTGGAACTTCTCTTTTTGGTGGAAGGGGCACTATAATTGGTTCTTTATTTGGGGCTTTGATTGTGGGAGTATTTAGTTCAGGTCTGTCCATAGCAGGTCTTGATGTGTTGTGGCAAAGATTTGCTTTAGGTTGTCTAATTATAGTTGCAGTTGGAATAGATCAATGGATAAGAAAGGTCTCAGCGTAATGCAGCCAGTGCTAGTAGCAAAGAAGTTATCAAAAAAATACGGTAAAGTTGTTGCACTTGATAGTGCTGATTTAGAACTTTATCCAGGTGAAGTTTTGGGAGTAATTGGAGACAATGGCGCTGGAAAGTCTACACTAATTAAGGTGCTATGTGGTGCTGTTATTCCTGATAGCGGTGAAATATTGCTTGATGGTAAAAATGTTACTTTTACATCACCTATAGAAGCAAGAAAATTAGGTATCGAAACTGTTTATCAGAACCTTGCACTTTCACCTGCTTTATCAATAACTGATAATATGTTTTTAGGTAGAGAAATTAGACAAAAAGGCTTTATGGGTAGTTTTTTAAAATTTTTAGATAAAAAAGCAATGGCAGATGAAGCTAGAAAACGACTATCTGATCTTGGTCTATTAACCATACAAAATATAAATCAATTAGTTGAAACATTGTCTGGAGGTCAACGACAAGGTGTTGCAGTTGCAAGAGCAACATCATTTGGAACTAAAGTCGTTATTATGGATGAGCCTACTGCCGCTCTCGGTGTTAAAGAAAGTAGAAGAGTTTTAGAGTTAATTGGTGAGGTGAGGTCTAGAGGAATACCCATCATATTAATTTCACATAATATGCCTCATGTTTTTGAAGTAGCTGATAGAATACACATTCATAGACTTGGAACCCGATTATGTGTAATTGACCCTAAGAAACATGAAATGTCTGATGCTGTCGCATATATGACAGGTGCTAAGCAACCACCTCAAAATTAATTTATTAAATTAAATTCAGCAGAAATACTTTTACTAATAACATTTAATCCATTTGGAAGATCATTTTTATAAACTTTATTTTTAATTTGATCATTAGTTAGTCCAAAACTCTCCCATCTTTCAATTAATCTTTTTTCTAAAATATCTTTATTACAATCAATCATTATTGTTGTGTCAAAAAAATTATGAATTTTTCTCCATGGTTCTTGATCAAGCAATAAATAGTTACCCTCTACTATTATAATTTTTGTATTCTCAGATATGACTAATGCAGATGATCTTGATAGTTCTAATGATCTATCAAAGATAGGAACAATTACTTCACCCTCTTTTTTTAATCTTAATAAACAATTTAATAAACCTAGTACATCAAATGTTTCTGGTGCCCCTTTTTTCTCAATTAATTTTTTTTCCTCAAGTATATTATTATCAAGGTGGAAACCATCCATTTGAAGAACACTTGATTTGTGGCTTTTTAATATTAGTTCTGACTTTAATTTTTCAGATATTGTGCTTTTTCCAGATGCTGGTGCTCCTGAAATTGCAATAAAATAACGACTTTGATTAATTTTTATAACATTCTCTAATATTTTTTTTACTAATTCAGGGAATTCTATTCTTTGGTTGCTAGACATTTTTTCCTAAATAAAAGCTTTTCCACTTAAAAAATCTGTCTTTTAAGATACCTGTTTGAATTTCATTTTTACCTATAATTTTTTTGACTTTTGGAAGACTAAGAGCTTCACTTGGTTTTAAATTATTGTAACCAAGAAATGCTATTCTAGCAGCTCCAAAAGCAGCCATTGTGTCTGAAGCATCAGTTATTGATAAATCTCTCTCCATCAATGAAGCAAGTATTTGTATCCAGCTGTCATTTTTAGAACCACCTCCTATTACAAATATGTTATCTAACTTTATACCTGTCTTAACTAAGGATGAATAATTATCATACAAACCAAAAGAAATACCCTCTATTAAACTATAGATTAATGTATTTCGATTAGTGTCTATACCCATTTCATGAAAACTTGCTCTTACATGAGGATCATTAATTGGTGTTCTCTCACCAGTGAGATAAGGAAGATAATAAGGATATCTACTTACATCAGAAAAATTATTTAAAACAGAATTTAACTCTTTATTAATCTCATCAATTGATGAATTAAAATTATTTATAAACCAATTAACATTTGAAGTACAAGAGAGCATTACTGACATGAGGTGCCACGTTTCTGGTAAGCAGTGACAAAAGGAATGTATTGCATCATCATAATTTTTTAAAAAGTTTTTTGTTGAACCAAAAATAACACCAGAAGTACCTAAAGATAATGAAGCATTTCCCTCTTGGTAAAGCCCTAATCCAACAGCAGCTGCAGCATTATCTCCTGCTCCACCAAAAACTTTGCAAGAGTTACTAAAACCATATTTTTCTGCAATCTCTTTTTTAATTACACCTGTTTGATCTGTCCCCTCACAAGTTTTAGGCATTTGCGAGATATCCATTGAGCCAATATCTAAAAGTTTATTAGACCAAGTTCTATTTTTTACATCTAACCAATAAGTGCCTGCTGCATCTGACAAATCACTAAAAAACTCTCCTGTTAAATAAAACCTTAAATAGTCTTTCGGCAATAAAACCTTTGCAATTGAATTAAAATTTTCACTTTCGTGTTCTTTCATCCATAAGATTTTTGGTGATGTAAAACCAGGCATTGCTATATTTCCAGCTATATCCATAACAGTTTCGTCAGCCATAATTTGACTGCACTGACTAAAACTACGTGTATCATTCCATAGTATACAAGGCCTTATGACATTATGATTTTTATCAATACAAGTTGCACCATGCATATGTCCAGAAAAAGATACAGCTTTGATCTGCGATAAATCAAATTTTAAAACTATTTGTTTGATACACTGATCTAATGCTTTTATCCAAAATGATGGATCTTGTTCTGACCAACCATTTTGAGGAGTGGACAATGGTATATCTTCACTATTGACACTAAACAAAATTTCTTGTTCTTCTCCAAGTAGCAAACACTTCATCGAAGAAGTACCAAGATCAATACCTAAATACATTTTTATATTATATAGAGAATAAAACTATTTTCTATTTTTAGAATTGAGTATAATCAAATTATGAATAAGTCTTTAGATCAAAAAATTCTTAGAATAAAAAATAATAAATATTCTCCAAGTGACTTCATTATAGCAGATGCTAAAGATGGCGATCTAGCAATGGGCATCACATCACCTGGATCAAAAAGAAATGAGAATGGAAAAGTACTAAAAGGATATAAAAACTTGGTAGATTATAAAAATGCAATGATATCTATGACTAAATCTAATTTAGTAGATATTATGCTGATGTCTGCATCAGTTGGTGAAGATCTTGTAAGAAGAAATTTATTTAAAAATTCAAGTATAACACCTGCTATTAGAATGAATGATTCGACTGATATCTGGCTGATGAGAAATGGAAATTATAGAAAAACTAACCCTAGACCTTTTCGGTCTGCTCAAATAAATAAAGTAAGTAAATTAGTCAACCTTGGTTTATTTTCTGTAACGTTTTCTAATAATGTTGACTATGACCTTGCAATGTTAAATGCCTATAAAGAATTTAGAATTGAAGCTTCTAAATATAAATTCAAACATTTTTTAGAAGTATTCAATTCCCCTATTGATCTAAATATGAACATAAGACAAATGGGTGATTACGTTAACGATTGCATTATAAAAGCAATAGCTGGTCAGACTAAAGATGAGAGACCTCTTTTTTTGAAAATAGCTTACAATGGTCCAAAAGCAATGGAGGAACTAGCCAACTTCGATCCTGAAAATCTTATCGTTGGCATTCTTGGGGGTAGCAAGGGCACAACAAGAGATTGTTTTGAATTGATTAAAAAAGCCAGTCAATATGGTGCGAAAGTAGCTTTATTTGGAAGAAAAATTAACTTAGCTGAAGATCCTATCTTATTAGTAAAAATTATGAGAGAAGTTGTTGAAAATAACATTAAACCTAAGGATGCTGTTAAACTTTACCATTCTGAATTAAAGAAAAATAAACTCATACCCGACAGAAAGCTTTTGAAAGACGTTGAGATTACTGAAAAAGTTTTAAAATTATAATTTAGATATATTGGGTAAATTTCCAGAAGAGGCATTAACTTTCATCATTGATGTCCCAGCTGAATGAGCCTTTTTGAGAGTTTTTTTTATATCCCAATTTTCATGTATTCCAAATATAAACGCTGCACAAAAAGCATCTCCAGCTCCAACTGAATTTATTACTCTGCTTTTTGGTAAAACCTTTGATCTAGTATAGATTTTTTTTGATCTATCAAAATAGAGTGACTCCGTTGGACTATGAATAACAACTCCTTTAATAATGCCCTTTTTGAAAACTTTACTGATTAACTTAGTTAAGATTTTTTGATTAAGTTTTTTATTGAAGTCGTAAATTTTTCTATTAAATAGTATCTCTGCTTCAATTTCATTCAAAAGCAAATAATCGGTGAATGGCAATGAGCTTTCAATAATACTTTTGTATTTAGGGTGCTTATTTGAAACTAAATCTAAAACCGTTATCACATTTTTACTTTTAGCTTTTTTTAAAACTTTTGATAATCGAGTTTTTTTGTCAACATCAAATTTGTCCAATTTACCTAATAGTGTAATATATCCAACATAAAGAACTTTAGGTGCGATTTTTAATTGGTTAATTTTAAAATGTTTTTTATCAAGTAAACTGTTTGCCCCTGGATAATATAAAAAAGTTCTTTCTTTTTGTTTTTCAAACATACATACGGTATGAGAAGTAGAAATTTGCTTTGATACAATTAAATATTTAGTCTCTATTTTATTTTCTCTACAATGTTTCTTTATGATTGATGCATCTGAATCAAGTCCAATTGATCCCATTGCGTATATTGGATGTTTAAATCCTAAAGAATTTAAATCTGTCAAAACATTTGATGGACCTCCACCTACGCATTGAAAAGTATTAGAAATTGGTTCTAATTTACCTCTCTCAGGTAAATTATCTATTTTGTAAGTGGTATCTACACACCACATTCCAAGGCCAATTATACCTCTTTGCATTATATTTCATTCCAGAGAGGATGTATCGCAACTTCATCTTCTTCAATTTCAGTAAACCTTCCTACACTTTCTAAAAAATAATTATCTTTATTATCATCGTTGACTTGAGAAACCTCTCCTGCCATAACCATTCCTGAACCCTCAGCTGAGTAAAATTTATGATATATGTTTCTTTCAACAGTGACGCTCTGACCTCTTTTTAAAATTAAGGGCTCTCTTGGTGCGACGGAAACTATTTCACCATCAACAAGAACATCAATTTTAGATTTTAATTCAATTAAATTTGAGTCGACTTCTAAAAATTCAATTACTAATTCCCCGCCCCCCCGATTAATTATATCTTCCAGTTTTACCTTATGGCTATGAAAAGGAATTTCTTGACCCTCTCTCATAAACAATAACTTTTCTGCGTAGGGTTTGTCATCGTTATTACCCTGTATTCCATTCCTTATACAAAACAAGGTGATACCTTTTTTTTCGAATTCGCCTTTACCAAAATCAGTAACATCCCAACCCATTTGATGATTTTTTAAATATTTTTTTAAGTTAGGATTATTAATGTACTCTTCTTTCGACCAATAGCCCCATTTAGGTAGAACCCACGAATATCTATCAATCATGTCTTTAGCTTCAGATATTGCAGCATTTATTTCAGATCTTTTCATTTCAACTTAGATTATCAAAAAAATAAATAATTGATATAATCAAGTAATGAAAACAATAATTGTTGATCCTTTTCCAAGACAAATGGATCTTATCTTCTCTAAAGATAAGCTTGTTTATTTAAAAAAAAATTTCAAACTTATTAATGCGCCAATAAAAAATAAAAAAAAATTTTATGAAAATAACATATCAAAAGCAGATTTTATAATTGGACAACCTGACCTTCCAAATTCAATTTTAAAAAATGCAGCAAAACTTAAAGCTATATTCAATGTTGAAAGCAACTTCATGGACAATATGGATTATGAGTATTGTTTTAGAAATGGTATCTATATTCTATCCACTGCTCCCGTATTTGCTCAAACAGTTGCTGAAATTGCAGTTGGTTTTACTTTATCCCTGAAGAGGGAAATTCATCAATCACATATAGATTTTATTAATAATAAAGAAAAATATGGATTAGAAAGTAACATGAATTGTAGTTTATTGCAGAATAATACTATCAGTTTTATTGGTTTTGGAGATCTAGCCAAAAAGTTAAAGCCCTTGTTAGAGCCTTTCACAAATAATTTTCTTGCATATGACCCATGGCTTCCAAGCAAGTTGCTTGAGGAAAATAATTGTAAAATTAATTCTCTTAATGAAATATTTAAAAAATCAGATGTGATATATGTTCTAAGTTCGATCACGACAAAAAACAAACATATGATTGATAAAAAGTTACTGAATCTGATGAAACAAAATTCTTGTTTACTAATTTTAAGTAGGGCCAATGTAGTGAATTTTAAAGACCTACTAAAAATTTCAAAAAAAAGGAAAATAAAAGTTGCAACAGATGTATTTCCCGAGGAGCCAGTAAAAAAAGATGATCCCATACGTAAATCAAAAAATATTCTTTTCTCAGCACATAGAGCGGGAGCTCTAGAGTCTGTATTTTATGAAATGGGCGAAATAGTGTTTGAAGATTTAAAACTTATAAATAAAGGTCTCCCTCCAAAGCTTTGCAGGAAAGCAGAGCTAGAGACTGTCAGAAAGCTAAGATCCAAACCAGTAAAGATTAATTAATTAAGTTGAATTCAAGGAATTAATTTAGTTCTATATACCATGCTTATAAAAATCGATCCTATTCTCAGTCCAGAGGTTTTGCACACTTTAAGAGCAATGGGACATGGAGATAAATTAATTTTATGTGACTCAAATTTTCCTGCCTATTCGATGAACTCCAGAGTTCATCGTATTGATGGTGTAAATGCTTCAAGAGCCGCCGAGGCTATACTCTCCGTATTTCCTCTAGACAGCTTTGTTGACTCTCCTATTCAAAGAATGGAAATTGATGGAAATCCAGATCAGTTAAATGAAGTTCACCAAGAAATAATTGACATAACTAAGAAAATCTCAGGAGAACATTGGAAAATTTCATCTATTGAGAGGTTTAAATTTTATGATGAAGCCAAGAAAGCATTTGCCATAATAACAACAAACGAAACTAGACCATTTGGATGCTTTATCTTAACTAAAGGAGTTGTCAAACCTGATGGTACTGTTTGGATACTAGATAAGTGAGTATTTGTGTATTTGGGATATTCGTTGCAGATCTATGTTTTTTTGCAAATGATATTCCAATACCAGGTCAAACAATATTAGGAAAAAAATACATTATCGGACCAGGTGGTAAGGGATCTAACCAAGCAATTGCAGCAGCAAGAGCTGGAGGTAATGTATCCTTTATAAGTAAAGTAGGTAAAGATAGCTATGCCGATCTTGCAATCTCTTTATTTGAGAGAGATAAAATAAATTATGATGGTTTGGCTATCTCTGAAAATGAATCAACTGGGGCTGCAGGTATTTTGATTAATGAAAAAACTGGGCAAAATGCAATAAATGTTGTTCCAGGAGCTGCTGGTACAATCGATGAAAAGTTAATCGACTCAAAGTTAAATATAATAGAGTCTTCTCATGTTTTCTTAACTCAGTTAGAGACACCAAAAGAGGTAACACTCTATGCTATAAAAAAAGCAAAGAATTTTAATTGTACTACAATTCTAAATCCAGCACCCGCCAGTGAAATAACTGATGATAACTTTCAATATTTTGATTTTTTTACCCCCAATGAAACGGAAGCAAGTTTTTATTACGGTCAATCAATTAAAAATGAGGAAGACTGTAAAAAAGCAGGAAATTTTTTTTTAGATAAAGGGATAAAGAATGTAATTATTACACTTGGAGAAAATGGTTGTTATTTTAAAAACAATAAAGAGGAGTTTATAGTTCCTGCTTCAAATCTAAAAAAACCAGTAGTTGATACAACAGGTGCGGGAGATGCTTTTAATGGGGCTCTAAGTGTGGCAATCTCACAAAATAAAAACTACAAAGAAGCTATAGAGTTTGCTAATCTTGTGGCAGGTGTTTCTGTTACAAGGGAGGGAGCAGCAAATTCAATGCCATACAAAGAGGAATTACTTTAAAAATGCCATATATTTCAGACAAAAATCGCTATCAAAAAATGCATTATAGAAACTGTGGTGATAGTGGTTTAAAACTGCCTGTCTTGTCAATAGGGTTATGGCATAACTTTGGTGGCAATGGAATGACTTCAGAGTCTAAAAAAATTCTTTTTGAGTCTTTTGATGCAGGAATTACTCATTTTGATTTAGCAAATAATTATGGACCACCTTATGGCAGTGCTGAGTCTAATTTTGGAAAAGTCATGAAAAGTGATCTTGGAAAATACCGTGATGAGTTAATTATATCGTCTAAAGCAGGTTACGATATGTGGGATGGACCCTATGGTGAATGGGGTTCAAAAAAACATGTAATTGCTAGTTGCGATCAAAGTTTAAAGAGGATGAAACTGGATTATGTAGATATATTTTATTCTCATCGTTTTGATCCAAATACACCTCTTGAGGAAACAGCTGATGCTTTAGATAGTATCTATAAAGCTGGTAAGGCCCTGTATATTGGTGTCTCCTCTTACTCCTCCAATAAGACAAATAAAATGATTTCAATTTTAAAGAGCAAAGGAATCAAATTATTAATTCATCAACCTTCTTATTCATTAATCAATAGATGGATTGAAAAAGATTTAACAAAAACTCTCATAAAAAAAGGGGTTGGTTGTATCGCCTTTTCTCCACTAGCCCAAGGTTTTTTATCTAATAAATATTTGAAAGGAATTCCCAAAGTTTCAAGGGTTAATGAAAATAGCTCTTTCAGCAAAAATTTAATAACGAAAAAAAATACTAAAATTATTAATGAACTCAGTAAAATTGCGAAAAGAAGAAATCAATCTCTATCCCAAATGGCTATAGCATGGGTATTAAATAATCGTGCAATAACTTCTGCTTTAATAGGAGCTAGAACTGTAAAACAGCTTAAAGAAAACTTAGCTACACTTGATAATTTAAAATTTTCAAAAAAAGAAATAAAAGAAATAAATAAAGCTGCAAAAGAGGGTGATATAAATATATGGGCTCCTTCTAGTGCCCATTGATTAATTCAAATTTTTTATTATCTCACTAATAAATTAAATTTTAATCCACTTTTTTTTCTTAATAGACATAAAAATTGCATCTAATACTTTCATATTTTTTTTTGCATCTAATAATCCATAATCTATTTTAGTTCTATAAATTAACTCATTAGAAAATTTTGTAACTTGATGCTCATATTGATCAGTCGCTGGAAATACTTTTATTGTATTTTCTCTTCGATAGATTGATTTTCCATTGTAGATAACAACTGTAGTTGGTTTATTCGCAATTGCATTGAAAGGATTTTCAATAACAACTGTTTTTTTTGTGCCAAGAATCACTACTTGTTGTGAATATGTGCTTTGTGTAGCAACTGTAAAGGTTGAGAAAATATCTCCAAAATCTAACAATGCGGATGATAAAAAATCTGTTTTAAATTTTTTATCATTTTTAGAAGTTGCAATAACTCTTTTTGGTTCTTTATCTAATAGAAATCTTGATATGACAGTCGGATAACATCCAATGTCATAGATGGCCCCTCCACCAAATTTTTTGATATTTCTGATATTTTTTGGATTTTTATTATTGTATGAAAACACTGTTGATAAACTTGATATTGATCCGATCTTACCTGATTTTATATATTCTTTAACCCATCGCCATTGAGGATGATGCCTGACCATAAATGCTTCTTTAACAATAACTTTATTTTGTGAGGCAATTTTTATTAATGGATCTATATCTTTTGATTTTAAAGATAATGGTTTCTCTAATAGGAGATTTTTTTTATTTTTACAGGCCTCAATACTTGATTTTATATGTAAATGGTTAGGAAGAGGGTTATAAATTACATCTACATCTTTATCTTCATATAACTCTTTATAAGAACCATAGCTTTTTGGTATTTTAAATTTTTTTGTTAATTGCTTTGCTCTGGATAAATTTCTACTAGCGAGCGCTATAACTTGACTATTTTTAGATTTTTTTATTGCAGGTATTACGTGCTCCCAACCAATTTTAGCAGTACTTAATATGCCCCAATTAATAATTCTTTTTTTCATAAAAAAAATTTAAACCTATTTGACTACAATCCATACATATATTTAAAAGATTTCATACATATATTTTATAACTTATGGTATCTATTTAAAAATGAGTGATTTTAAAATAGGCATTGATTACGGTGGTACCAAAATTGAGGGTATTTTAATAGACTCAAATGGTAAAGAAATTCTCAGAAAAAGATCTACTTATGAAAAAAATTACGAAAGTGGTTTAAATACCGTAAAATCTTTAGTTTCAGAATTTGATAAATTTACAGATCAACAAAATTCTGTAGGGGTTTGCATACCAGGATTTTCTTCATATGAAACTGGCTTAGTAAACAACGCTAATTGTATATGGATTAATGACAAACCATTTCATAAAGACTTAGAAAAAAGTTTAAATAGAGAAATTCGTATCATGAATGATGCTAACTGTTTTGCATTATCTGAAGCTATCGATGGCTCTGGGGCAAATTATAAATCAGTTTGGGGTGTAATTATTGGATCTGGTTTTGGAGGATCATTTGTTTATGAAAAGAAAGTCATAGAGGGCGTTAACCAAATTGCAGGAGATTGGGGACATCAACCATTACCCTATCCTACTGAGGAGGAAATTAATTATAATGTCCAATGTAATGTAGGGAATTGCAAAAGACCCTTATGTGCTGAGCAATTTATATCAGGAATAGGTTTTACAAAATTATTTAACGAGAAATATGGCACCAGTTTAAGAACAAGAGAAATAGTCGCTTTGGAAGCAAATGGAGATGAAAGAGCAAAAAAAGAATTTGAATTATATGAAGATCGTTTTGCCAGATTAATATCTGTAATGATAGGTATCGTTGACCCTGAGGTAATAGTTTTTGGTGGAGGTATGTCAAACGTTGGTAGACTTTATGACAATATACCTAAATTACTTCCTAAATACACATTTAGTGATAAGATAAGAAATAAGATCTTACGAAATACTCACGGTGACTCCAGCGGTGTTAGAGGGGCAGCGTGGTTGTGGGACTCAGATAAATTTTAAATGAAAAAAATTGGAATTCTTACTAGTGGTGGAGACTGTGGTGGTTTAAACGCGGCAGTTAGATCGATATTTTTTAGAGCTAAAAATACTTATCAGATGGAAGTTATGGGTATTCGTGATGGCACTGTTGGTTTAATGCAAAGACCAGTGGCTTATGTTCCATTAGACTATCAAACTTTTAGTGGTTCTCTTCTAAGACAAGGTGGGACATTTTTGGGAACAACAAGTAAAGGTAATCCTTTTAAATTTCCCATGCCAGATGGTAAATACAAAGATAGATCCCAAGACATTATTGATGGTTACAAAGAATTAGGTCTTGATGGGCTTATTGTTATAGGCGGAGATGGAAGCATGTCGATATTGACTGAAATTGCTAAGAGAGGGGATTTAAATATTGTGGCCATACCTAAAACTATTGACAATGATGTGGGAGCCACTGAAAGCTCCATAGGGTTTAACACAGCTGTAAATGTTGCTACCCAAGCACTAGATAACTTACAAACAACTGCTGCAAGTCATCAAAGAACGATGATTTTAGAAGTAATGGGGAGAGATGCGGGACACATAGCTATTAACGCAGGCATTGCAGGTGGAGCAGATGTAATCCTAATTCCTGAATTAAATTACTCTATCAAAGGAATTGTCAATAAACTCACTGAAATGAAAAATAGAGGAATAGTTCATTCGCTGATTGTAGTAGCAGAGGCAGTAAAAACAGAAAACGGAAAAAGTTATACTGTTGAATACGCTGATGGTCAAAAAAGATTAGGCGGTATAGGTAATTATCTTTCAGAGGAAATAATGAAAAGTACTGATATAGAGTGTAGGGTTACTTCTTTGGGGCATGTTCAACGAGGTGCACCCCCTACTCCACGTGATAGAATTTTAGCAAGTGCTTTTGGAGTTTATGCTGTTGATTTAATTGCAAAAGGAAAATATGGAAGAATGGTTGCCTGGAGAGATAGAAAAGTTGTTGATGTTCCAATTAGTGAAGGAATTTCTACTTATAAAGTTGTAGATAGATCCGATCCTCTGATTGAAACTGCTTTAGCACTTGGGGTATATGTTGGTGATATAAAGTGAATGTTTATACCAATAGAAAAAATTTCTAATCTTCAAGAATTTAAAAAAGATATTTTTAGTGGAAAAGTTTTTGTATTTCAAAAATCAAAAACTTCAAATGATTTAATAACCCAAATTAAAAATAAAATTCAAAATATTTATGATGGTGAAATAGAAAAAATACACTATTTAAAAAATTCTGAGGATATAAATAAGAATATTGTATCAAAATTAAAAAACCATGAAGATTTCAGAAAACTATTTTCAAACTTTTTATATGAAATTGGATACAATAAAGGTGGAACTTTTTGGGATCGATTTGTGGTAAGAGTAGCACCAGCAGAAAATAACTTACCTTACAGAGAAGCATCTAGAATAAATATTCATCGTGATACTTGGGGCACAAATTTGTATCAACAAATTAATTGGTGGGCACCAGTAAGCAATGTAGAGGAAAAAAATACTATGATTTTTTATCCAGATTATTTTGATGTTCCAGTTAAAAATACTACTTCGACTTGGGACTTAAACATTTATTTAGCAAATAGAAAAAAAGGCGATTTTTCTTATCCCTCTGCTCCACAATTAAAAGAGGACTTGCCCAGCAATATTAAGAAAATACCAGTAACGATAAAACCAGGAGAAATTTTATGTTTTTCAGGTGCCCACTTACATAGCTCATCAAAAGAAAAGTCTGAAAATACAAGGATAAGCTTTGAAATTAGAACTATTTGTGAAAACGACTTAAATAGTTCAGCTCAAGCCCCAAATGTAGACTGCGATTTGCAGTGGAAGTTTCCAAAAATTTTTAAAAAAATTAACGACAATTCGCCTCTGAAAATAACTGGCTGATTATTTTATTTTTTGCTAATTTGCTATTGTGAAGAAAAAATATTCAATATTTAGCCTTGCTAAAAATGCACTATCTGGTCATAAAGAGTGGCCAAAAATGTGGAGAAGCCCCGAACCTAGAGAGTTTTATGATGTCATAATTATTGGTGGTGGGGGTCATGGACTAGGAACTGCATATTACTTAGCAAAAGAACATGGATTAAAAAATATTGCCTTAATAGAAAAAGGTTGGCTTGGTGGAGGTAACACAGGTAGAAACACTACTATCATTAGATCAAATTATTTATGGGATGATAGTGCTCATTTGTACGAACACTCTTTGAAGTTATGGGAAAACCTATCAAGCGAATTAAATTACAATGTGATGTTTAGTCAAAGAGGGGTTATGAATTTAGCCCATAACGAACATGATATAAAAGAAATTAAAAGAAGAGTAAGTGCAAATAATTTAAATGGTATTGATTCATTTTGGTTATCTAAAGAAGAAATTCAAAAAAAGGTTCCTATAATGAATACAGACAATCTTCGATATCCAGTGCTAGGTGCATCTTACCAACCTCGCGGTGGTGTAGCAAGACATGATGCAATAGCATGGGGTTTTGCAATGCGCGCTGATGAGATGGGAGTTGATATAATTCAAAATTGTGAGGCACATCAAATAAGGACTAAAAATGGAACAATAGAAGGTGTCGAAACTTCCAAGGGTTTTTTAAGGGCAAACAAAATTGGAGTTGTTGCTTCAGGTCATACTGGTGTTTTAGCAGAGAGTGCAGGTATCAGATTACCTTTACAAAGTAAGCCACTTCAGGCACTTGTTTCTGAACCAATCAAACCTATTATTGATACAGTGGTAATGTCCTCTGCAGTTCATGCTTATGTAAGTCAATCTGATAAAGGTGAATTAGTTATTGGAGCAGGAACCGACAGTTATAATTCTTTCACTCAAAGAGGTGGTTTTAACATTATTGAAGATACTATTCGAGCTATGGTCGAGCTTTATCCAGTATTTGGCAAAATGAAAATGCTTCGTCAATGGGGTGGTATTGTTGACATCTGTCCAGATGCTAGCCCTATTATTAGTAAATGTGACATTGATGGTTTATTTTTTAATTGTGGCTGGGGCACAGGTGGTTTTAAAGCTACACCTGGAAGTGCAAATGTTTTTGCACATACCATTGCAAAAAATGAACCTCATCAAATTAATAGCGCTTTTAATCTTGATAGATTTGCAAGTGGAAGATTAGTCGACGAACACGGTGCTGCAGCCGTAGCACATTAATAAATATGCTCATAATTAATTGCCCTTATTGCGGCCCGAGAGATCAATCGGAATTTTCAAATGGAGGAGAGGCGCATGTAAAAAGACCCGATGGATCAAAAGAAATTGGTGATCGAGAGTGGGGAGAATATGTCTTTATAAGAGCAAATCCGAAAGGTTTATTTTATGAGCGTTGGGTACACACACATGGTTGTCGCAAATGGTTTAATTGTGTAAGAGATACATCTACTGATGAAATTTTGGTGACCTACAAGCTCGATGAAAAAAAACCAAATTTAAATAATTTTAAAAGTGTTGTTAAAACGCCCTCTGGCGAACCAGAAGTTGGGTCGGGTAATTTTACGGTTGAAAAATGAAATCTATAAATTTAAAAGATAATCAATTTATTCAGTTTCATCAAAAAATTAGTTTCAAGTTTGATGGGGTCAAATATTTTGGCTACAAAGGTGATACTATAGCCTCAGCCCTATTAAGAAATAATATTAACCTTGTAGGAAGAAGTTTTAAGTACCATAGGCCAAGAGGAATTTATACCTGTGGTATAGAAGAACCAAATGCTCTAGTCCAAATAATTAGTGAATATTCCGAACCAAACACAAGAGCAACTATAAAAAAAATTTATGAAGGGATTGAAATTGAAAGTCAAAACAGATGGCCTTCTCTTGAAAACGATTTTGGAATTATCAATAACTTATTTTCTCCAATTTTTACTGCTGGTTTTTACTATAAAACGTTCATGGGGCCACATAAGAAATTTTGGAAAAATTTATATGAACCCCTTATTAGAAGAGCAGCTGGATTAGGTAAACCTCCCAAAGATTTCAAAGGCATAAGCAATCATATCCATCACAACGTCGATGTTACAATTATAGGGGGAGGATTAAATGGACTTCTCGCGGCTAAATCTTTCATCAACTCAAATTATGATGTGTTATTAATTGACTTTGAAGAACAACTTGGTGGTATTATCAATAATTCAAACAAAATTTCATTAATAGATAATAAAGAGCCTAAAGATTGGTTAAAAGAAACTATACAAGAAATAGAAGAATCCAAGAATGTAAAGATTTTAAAGAACACACTTGTTACAACTTATAATTACATAAATCATCTTATAGCCATTGAAGATAGATTTGTTGGCTATAAACCGATAGAAGGAAAAGTTAATAGCACTTTACATAAGATACGCACAGGTCACACAATATTATGTAATGGACACATTGAGAGATTTTTATCTTTTCAAAATAACGATCTCCCAGGTATAATGTTAAGCTCTTCCTTTGAAAAATATATGTGCCGATATGGGCTAGCACCTTCTAAAGAACCTGTTATTTTCAGTAATAATTCAAATTCAAACAGCTTAGTTTATAGTCTTATAAAAGTTGGTTTAAAACCAAAAGCATATATCGACTCACGATCCGGGGAAGAAATTGAGCCAAATTTGTTTGACTTGATAAGAAAAAATGATGTACCTCTCTACACAAATTCACAAATAAAAGGAGCATTTGGAAACAAAAAAATTGAAAAAATTCTTGTTGAGGATAGTTCTGGTGCTTTAAATGAAATTAAATGTGACTGCTTATGTTTGTCAGGTGGAATAAATCCAGATGTTCACTTGTTCACTCAATCAAAAGGTTTATTAGATTGGGATGAGAAAGATTTAACTTACAAACCATCAAAACCTTTTCAACCTACTATAACTCTTGGTTCTGCTTCAGGACAATTTAATTTTGATAATTTAAATTCTGATGTAAATGAAAAATTGAAAACTTTTAAAGTCAAAAAATTAGACGTAAAACTCGAATTAAATACAAACACTAAGTATAACATTGAAAAATTGTGGGAGGTCTCTCCACAAAAGAAATCATTATGGGCTAAATCATTTATTGACTTACAAAATGATGTAACAACTAAAGATATCCGTCAAGCAATAACAGAGGGTTTTGATAGAATTGAACATTTAAAAAGATATACAACAAATAGTATGGGAACCGATCAAGGTAAAATAAGTAGTATTAACGCACTGGGAATAGTTTCTGATCTTCTGGATAAAAAAGTAAATGAAGTTGGCACAACTATTTATCGACCACCCTATGCTCCTTTAAGTTTTTCTGCAATAGCTGGCAGAAATTGCTATGAGTTTTATGACCCAGAGAGAAAATCACCAATACATAGTTGGCACTTAAAAAATGGTGCAATATTTGAGGATGTTGGGCAATGGAAAAGGCCATGGTATTTTCAAATTAATAAAGATGAGACGATGCATGAAGCTGTTCAACGAGAGAGCATAAATGTAAGAGAAAACGCAGGTATTTTAGATGGTAGCACATTAGGAAAAATTGAGATCAAAGGTGAGGATGCGTTGGAATTTATGAATTTAATTTATACAAACAGTTTTACTAAGATGAAACAAGGTTCTGCAAGGTATGCTCTTATGTTGGGGGAAGATGGAATGGTAAAGGATGACGGGATAATTTGTAAAATTTCTGATCAGCATTTTATTGCCACTACAACTACTGGAGGTGCTGCTACTGTTTTAGGTTGCATGGAAGAATATGCTCAAACCGAGTGGCCAAATTTAAAAGTTTTTATGAACTCGATTACAGAGCAATATGCAACTTTCAACATTAGTGGACCAAAAACCAGAGAAATTATGAAAAAAGCCTTTCCAAATATCAATTTTAGCAATGAGGAGTTTCCATTTATGACTTTCCAATTTCATGAATTTAATGGTATTCCAATAAGAATTCTAAGAGCAAGCTTTACCGGGGAGTTAGGTTACGAAATATATATTCCGTCAAATAGTGCCCCTAAAATTTGGGATAACATTCAAAGTGTTGGAAAAGAATTTGGTCTTGCTTCCTACGGCACAGAGGCAATGCATCTTCTAAGAGCAGAAAAAGGTTACATTATTGTTGGCCAAGACACAGATGGTTCTATAACTCCTATAGATTTGGGACTTAGCTGGATGATTGGTAAATCAAAAAAAGATTTTTTAGGTAAAAGATCACTTACTCGGTCTGATACTATAAGAGAAGATAGAAAACAACTTGTTGGTATAATTCCCTCGAATAAAGCCGATAAACTAGAGGAAGGACAACATATCATTCTTGATAAAGAAATTAAATCTCCTGTCCCAATGCTTGGTCATATTACATCCTGTTATTATAGTTCTACATTAGGTCATGATTTTGCATTAGCTGTTATAAAAAATGGTCACTCAATGATTGGAACAAAAGCTTACGCTTCTACATCAAGTATGAGTACAACTGGTGTGGATATAGTAAAACCCGTTTTTTATGATGAAGATAATAAAAGGTTAGTTTCATGACTGAAGTAATCCGATCTGATGGTATTGAAATAAAAAAAAAAGTTATTCAACAAATTCTGTTAAGGGGATCTGGTGACTCAAAATTTAATAATCACATAAACAAATCTTTAAAGCTTTTACCACCATCAGATAATTTAAGGATAATTTCAAATGATAATTATACTTTAGCAAAAATGTCTTTTGATCAATGGAATTTAATATTTGAAAAAGAAATTGAAATTAAAAAGCTCAACAAAATATTAGATGATTTAAATAAATCACCTTTAATATTAGCTACAAATATTTCTGACTCACAAGTATTTTTTGAAATTCAAGGTAAAAATAGTTTTGACATATTAAATAAATTAACCCATTTTGACTTTAGAGAAAAATCCTTTAAAAAATCCACTGCCGCGCAAACATTATTAGCTAGAGTAGACTGTTCTATTTTTAATCTTGATCTTAAATTATTACTTAGTTGTAATCGATCATTTGCTGACTATCTTGAGGATCGTCTTATTGACGCGGTTAACTTTTAAGTTTTTTTTCATATTGACATCAAATTTTGGAACTGATTAGGTATTTTTAAGGGAATAAATGGCAAGAAAATCAAGAATAATAATCGTTGGTAGTGGTATTGTTGGAGCGAGCACTGCCTATCATTTAGCTCAATTGGGTTGGAAAGATATGGTTATACTTGATCAAGGGCCATTGTTTGAAACTGGAGGCTCTACCAGTCATGCACCAGGAGGTGTTTTTCAAACTAATCCTTCACGAATGATGTGTAAATTTGCACAGTACACAGTTGACTTACTTAGGTCCTTATCATTTGAGGGAAAACCTTGTTTTCATACTGTTGGAGGAATTGAAGTATCAAAGACAAAAGAGAGACATCAAGACCTTTATCGAAAACTTGGTATAGCTCACAGTTATGGATTAACTGATGCAAAAATAATTACTCCAGATGAAGTTTTAAAAATGAGCCCATATATTGACCCAGAAAAAATTCACGGGGGATATTATGTTCCAACTGATGGTTTAGCAGCACCTGTAAGAGCAGTACGAGCAATGGCAAAATATGTCACTGATTTAAAAGCAGGGGAATTCTTTGGTGATACAGCAGTTAATGGATTTAAAATTCAGAATAATCAAATTCGTGGAGTTCAAACATCTAAGGGAGATTATGAAGCCGATATTGTACTTGTCTCAACTGGTATCTGGGCTCCAAAAATGGGAAGGCTTGCAAACATATCATTACCTCTAGTTCCCTGCGAACATCAAATGGTGTGGTTAGAACCATTTGAAGAATTGAAAGAATTTAAAGCTGATCACAAAGAAGCTTTGGTTGAACACGCATTGATGCGTCACCAAGATTACAGTCTCTATTTCAGACAATGGAATGATACTTATGTTATTGGAAATTATAGACATGAACCAAGAATTTTAGAGTCAGAAGAATTAAAGAAACCTGAAGATGCTGAAGAGATGCCCTCTTTGGTGGACTTTAGACCTGATGATTTTGAAGGTGCACATAAAGAGTCGAATTGGTTGTTCCCAAGATTTTCTGAAAAAAAACTTACAAAAAAAATTAATGGAATTTTTTCATTTACAACTGATGGTAACCCTTTGATGGGTGAGACAAGTGTAAAAGGTTTGTGGACCGCTAATGCTGTATGGATAACACATGCAGGTGGTGTTGGAAAAGCTATGGCAGAGTGGATAGTAAATGGAGAGCCTGAACTTGATGTTCGTCAAGGAGATATCAATCGTTTTCATCAACATCATCATGTCAGGAAATATCTAAGGTCAAGAGGTAAGCAGAATTATAAAGAGGTATATGACATTATTCACCCACTTCAACAAATGGAGCAGCCAAGACCACTGCGAAGAAGTCCATTTTATGCTCGATTAGAAGGACAAAAAGCACATTTCTTTGAGACTATGGGCTGGGAAAGACCTCAATGGTATGAGTCAAATGCAGAATTAATGAAAGGTAAAAACTTTCCAAATAGAACAGGCTGGGCTGCAAAATATTGGTCACCTATTCAAGCAGCTGAACATCTTGTAACAAGACAAACTGGTGCCCTGTTTGATATTACAGGATTTGTGAAAATTGAAGTAAGTGGAAAAGGTGCTCTTAAATTATTGCAGAAAGTTTGCACAAATAATATTGATGTTGCCGTAGGTAAAGTTGTTTATAGCGTAATTTCTAATATGTATGGTGGTATAAAGAGTGATCTTACAATTAGTAGACTTGAGGAAAATAAATTTTGGGTCTTGGCAGGAGCTGGGAATGGAATGATTGATATTAGTTGGCTTCGAACAAATGCTCCTGATGATGGAAGTGTTCAGATCATAGATTGGACATCTGCTTTTGCAGGTATTGGCTTATGGGGGCCAAATTCAAGATCTGTTCTTGAAAAACTGTGTGATGACGATGATGTATCTAACGAAGGTTTTCCATTCTTCCATATAAAAAAGATTTCAATCAGTAACATTCCTTGTGTTGCTGTAAGAATTTCTTACATAGGTGAATTAGGTTGGGAAATATATACACCTACCGAGTATGGGCTATCATTATGGGATGAACTTCGAGAAACCTCAAGAGAGTTCAACATGATTTGCTCAGGTGCTGGTGCTTTTGAGTCACTCAGATTGGAGAAAGGCTATCGATCACTGGGTACAGATATTCATACTAATTACAACCCTTATGAGTCAGGCTTAGGCTTTACGGTAAAGCTTAAAAAAGATGATGATTTTATTGGTAAGAATGCACTTCAAAAAATAAAAGAAAAACCAATTGAAAAGAAACTTACTTGTATGATTATTGATGACCCTGAAGGAATGGCCTTAGGCACAGAACCGATTTATTCAAATGGTAAAGCTGTAGGGTACGTTACAAGTACAAATTATGGCTATTTTGTTGATAAACACATCGTTTATGGATATTTACCATCAGAATTGTCAGAAAAAGGAAATAAGTTAGAAGTCGAGTACTTTGGCAAAAGGTATCCATTAACAGTTACTGAGGATCCTTTGCTCGACCCAGAAAATAATAGATTAAAGTCTTAACTATTATATTTTAAAAATATGATCAAAGAAAATATTGTTTCTTTAGTTGATGGCTTTACCGTAGAGCTTAACCCAAAAGTAAGACATAAACTAAAGTCGATACCTTTAGATAAAAAAAATAATGTCTACATAACATATCTACCTGATGCTACGGAAAACGACATTTTAGAAACTGTTGATTTTGTATCTAAACAAGAATTAACTCCTATTACTCATTTGCCTGCAAGGACAATGAAAGATTTAGATCATGTTTCAGACTTCCTAAAAGAACTTAGAAATAGAACAGATAGCAAAAAAATTCTTGTTATAGGTGGTGGAGGTAATCAAAATGGATCAGTATCATCTTCTTTGGAAATACTAGAGTGTGGTTTATTAAAAGATAATGATTTTGAAGAGATAGGAATAGCTGGACACCCAGAAGGCTCACCAGATATTGATCAAAATACTGTGAACGAATTTTTGAATAAAAAATATGAATTATCAAAAGATAAGGATTTAAATTTAGAACTTGTTACTCAATTTTTTTTTAATGCTGAACCATTTATTAAATGGTGTAAATTTTTGGATAATTCAAATATAAAATTACCCGTCAGAGTAGGCTTTCCAGGCCCAGCGTCTTTTAAAACACTTCTTAATTTTGGCATAATGAGTGGTGTTGGAAATTCATTAAGTTTTTTGAAAAAGAACTCATCTAAAGTAACTGACCTTTTAACAAAAACTTCAAACGATGAAATGTTTATTGAATTAGCAAACTTCTCTAAAGAACAGAGTTCATTTAAAAATTTTCACTGTTTTCCTTTTGGTGGCTTCGAGAAGACCTGTCATTGGTTAAATGCTCTTCAAAATGGTGATTTTACAATGGAAAATGACAAAATAGTCCTCCACAACAAAATCTTTTAACTTCTAATTTTTCGATTGCATAGACCCTAAAAAGAAATTAATTTTCAAAAATTGCTACTGCATTTTTTATAGGAGGATATATGAAGCTTAAGCAACCAAGTACAGTGGACCAATCTGACAGAAAAGTCCCTTTTAATTTAAGGCAATCAGGACCAACACCTCAACAAATGCTTATATCTACTAGAGTTAGAAAAAATCCTTATTGGCATTTATCAGTTGAAGCAGGATGTTGGAGATGCACCGTATACAATAGAATGTATCATCCTAGAGGTTATGTAAAACCTGAAGATGGTGGTGCAATGGTCGAATATGATGCATTGGTTAATCACGTAACAATGTGGAATGTAGCAGTTGAAAGACAAATTCGTGTAAAAGGACCTGATGCGTTAAAATTTACAAATTTTGTTATCACAAGAGATGCAACAAGAATTGAAGTAATGAAAGGAAAATATGTAATCCTTTGTAATGACAAAGGAGGAGTGTTAAATGATCCTATATTACTCAGAATTGCAGAGGATGAATTTTGGTTTTCACTTTCTGACTCCGATATTATGTTTTTTCTTCAAGGCGTAAATCACGATAAAAAATTTAATGTAGAAATTGATGAAATAGATGTATCTCCTGTTCAAATTCAAGGACCAAAGTCAATCGATCTTATGGCAGATTTAGTTGGAGATGCTGTTAGAGACATTCCTTACTATGGATTAATGGCAGCAAAAGTTGGAGGGAGAGATTGTATTATTTCCCAAACAGGTTTTACTGGTGAAAAGGGATATGAAATCTACCTCAAAGATGCAACTTTGTATGCAGATGATATGTGGAATGCTGTTTTAGAGGCTGGAAAGAAACATAATCTAAGAGTAATAGCACCTGCACACCATAGAAGAATAGCTGCAGGAATTTTATCATGGGGTCAAGATCTTGATGCCGAAACTTATCCATTCCAATGTAACCTCGGATATCAGGTTCCTAGAAAAAAACAAGGCGATTACATTGGTAAGCAAGCACTAGAGGCTATGAGATTAAAAATCGAAGCAGGAGATAAACCTTATAGTAACCAACTTGTTGGATTTAGATTAGGGGGTAAACCAATTGATGAATATGCACCTGATTTTTGGCTCGTATCTGAGGATGGATCAACACCAATAGGTTATCTAACATCCCCTTGGTACTCTCCAGAATTGGAAACAAATATAGCAATGGGATATGTTCCTTATGAAAAAAAAGATATTGGTAATAAATTTAAATTTCATCTACCTGATCAATATTGTGATACGCCTGGAACACCTGTTGATGGAGAAATTGTTGAAATTCCATTTAGACCCTCCGTGAATCCGAACGCACGTGAAATTGCCAAAGATGATGGTAGAGACGCTGCTTATTAAATTTAATTATAAAAGCCTAAATTACATCATGTAAATTTGGGCTTTTTTCTTTCTATTAATACTTTGACATATCAAAAGTAACTATAGTAATCTAACTTATGAATTTACAAAAGCTGATTGATACTAATAAGTTGTATGATCTGTATGAGCAAATTTTTGATTACTTCAGTCTTACTATTTATGACCTTGAGTCTAAATTAGATACAAGTTTAAACCTAGACAAAATTAAGAGTAAACTTGAAACTTTTTCAGATAAACACTTTAAAAATGCTTTGAATGAGTTTAACCAAGAAATAAATAAACTTAAAGATCATATACCTGAGGACTTCCCAAAAATAGAAGATATTTCATACGACATCAAGAAAAACTTTAATCACTTTTTAAATGAAAACTTTTTTGATGACGAAATTTTTTATAATTTGAAAAATAGACTAAAAGATAGACTTGATAAGATTAGTAAAGTTTATTCTTAAATACCCACCTACTCAATAAGGCAAATAAAATCAAAGACTTAGTTGCTTCAACAAGTCAAAAAATTAATAAACCCTGATAATTAATTTATTTGAAACCTGATAAGTATATTTTTGCTCTTAGATAAGAGACTAAAGGAAAAAGACCTGCAAACATTGATATCAAAAAACCAATTTTTCCCTCTCTATGTCCTTTCCTTTTATAGAAATTTTTTAAAAATCTTGTAAAAACTCTTCTAATATTTTTCAAAAGAGACTCATTATATATTTGATTACTATCTATTAAGTCTAATGCTTTAAGGTGTGTCCAAGAATTAAATTTTTCAAAAAGTCCAGATATGTTTGACACAAACCTGTGTTCGATAGTATTTTTTAATGCTGGACCTTCTTTTCCACTAAATTTGATTTTAGGATGAACTCTTTGATCACCCCAAACTTTATAGCCTTTCTTAAATAAACAACTAACTCCGCCTCTACCAAAAGTAGCGCCCCAACCGTATTTTACTAATTTATTTCCAATATAATTATCAACTTTAATATTATAAAAATTGTATTCCGAATATTTATTTAAAACTTCACCTATCTCTAGTGATAAACTTTTACTTATAAATTCATCAGCATCAATTTCCAAAATCCATTCCTTTGTACATTTTGAAATGCCAAAATTTCTTCTTTGGCCTTCAATATCCCAACTTCCCTCATAAATTTTTTTTGTATATTTCAAACAAATATTCTTTGAGTTATCAATACACTTATCTAAAATAATTATAATTTCGTCTGCAAAATTTAGTTTATTCAAGCATTCATCTAAAATTTTTTCCTCATTATGTATGACTAGTAAAATTGAAAGTTCTTTTTTCATATTAAGCAATATACATTATAATTCTTATTTTTATGAAAAAAATACTTGTATTTAGTAATGGAGAGAAAATTGGTGATGGCATAATAAAACTTCCTTTTATTTATGATTTAAAAAAATACTTTCATAACTCTCAAATATATTGGCTTACTAATGGTAACACTGTTTATAAAACAGTACTTAATAGTTTTGTGAAAAATAAATTAGATTATGTGTATGATAATTCAAATATAAATTATTTACCTTTTACAAAATTATCAAATAGATATCAACTTGAGCAAATCGAGTTTGATCTTATTATTGACACTCAAAAAACTTTTTTAAAAACTTTAACTTTAAAAAAACTTAAAACTAAATACTTTATTTCGAATTCTACAAATAATTTACTATCAAATATTAGAAGTAATCGAAAATTTCCATATAAAAAAGATGTTTATTATCTCGAAAATTTATACAACATGCTTGAATTATTCTTAAATAAAAAAATAGAAAAAAGATCAAAGATTGAGGTGCCTCAAAATATAATAATCAAAGTTTCCAGTTTATTTAATCCACTAAAGAAATATTTTGGAATAGCGCCTGGAGCAGGTGAGAAAAACAAAATTTGGCCATACAATAATTATTTTGAGATAATTGATTTATTAAGAGATAAAGGATACGAACCTTGCTTTTTTTTTGGACCAGATGATGATTTTATTAGAAATAAATTTCTGGAACGCTACGGGGATCTTTTTGAACCAGAAAAGAGACTTAATAATTTAATAAATGTGCAATGTATTATGGCATGCACCTATAATTTGGTATTTGCGTTATCCAATGACAGTGGTGTGAGTCATATTCTTTCAACATCTCAATGTTACCTTTTTAAATTATTTAATGATAAGAAACCTAGTAAATTTAATATCGTTGACAATAAAATAAGATCTATTTCTCCTAAATTAGGAGACTCAATCAACGAAATAAGTGTTAATTTAGTTTTTCAAGAAATAAATAAAATTTTATAATAGTTACTATCAGTTACAGATTTTCATATTTTTAAAGTAAGTATAACTTGGAACAACATAGTGTCTAAAAGATGATCCTTTTAGTTTAAATATGCCATTGTTATTAAACTTAATATCTAATTCTTTAAAAGTATTTATATCATGATTTTCAATATATCTTCTCATAACTTTTGTATACATTCCTGGTCCTGTAAAATTTAAGATTGCTAATTTTGGATTTTTAAATTCAATACCTTTATAGAATTTATAGTTGTCACAAATTTCATTTATTAAACTTTCTAGGAATTTATGCTTCGCTGAAAATGCTAAACCCCATTGTAAAATATAATTGAAAGGTCTTAACAATTCAAAATTTTTATGTGAACTTGGTGGAAAGAAAAAAGTATTATCCTCGTAAGTGAGAATTGCCTCATGATTACTTTTATGAAGCAAATTTAATGGTGTTTTACATCCCTTACCTATATCAAAATAGTAACCACCAAACTCATGCAAAATACAATACCTAAATATATCTGCCCTCATAGGACCCAAAAGTGAGTTAAAATATATTTCAGTTATATTATGGTTATTCCAATTTTTTTTCATGTAATTATCTCTTTTATCTTTATCATAGAGATAAAAAGATAATTCAGGATTTAAGTCTCGAAATTGATTTATATATTTTGCATGAGTCTTACCAAAAAGATTATTTTCCCATGTTTGATAGACATTTGTAGGTATTCTTTGTTTAAGAGAAGATTGATTTATTCTATCTTCTAATTTTACCAATGGTCGCTCTGTAAAGAGTCTAACTTTCCTTTTTATTGTTTCTAAAATTGAGTATCTCATTAAATTAATGGCGGAGAGAGTGGGATTCGAACCCACGATAGAGTTGCCCCTATACACGCGTTCCAGGCGTGCGCCTTAAACCACTCGGCCATCTCTCCATAAATTAATCATTATCTCCTATTTTTAAAGCCTCAAAAAAGGCTGTTTGGGGTATTTCGACATTACCAAATTGTTTCATTCTTTTCTTTCCTTTTTTTTGCTTTTCAAGAAGTTTCTTCTTCCTGGTTACGTCACCGCCATAGAGTTTTGCTGTAACATCTTTTCTAAATGCTTTTATTGTCTCTCTTGCGATTATTTTTCCATAAATTGCAGCTTGAATTGGAATTTGAAAATTTTGTCTTGGGATTAAGTCTTTTAATTTATTACATATTCTTCGACCAATTGTTTCTGCTCTAGTTTTATGAACTATATTTGAAAATGCATCTACAGTTTCTGAGTTTACTAAAATATTAAGTTTAACTAAATCACCTTGGAAATAATCATAAACTTGGTAATCAAAACTAGCGTAGCCTTTAGAGTAAGATTTTAATTTATCATAAAAATCAATTACGATTTCATTCAGAGGGAGCTCCATTTCTAATATTGCTCTATTATTCTGTATATTTAAATTTTTTTGCTTACCTCTTTTTTCAATACAAAGTGTTATGACGGTTCCTAGATAATCTTGAGGAACTATAATAGTAGATTTAACCCAAGGCTCTAAAATTTGATCAATTTCTGCAGGATCAGGAAGTTCCGAGGGATTTCTTATAATAATTTCATTTTTATTTCTATCAATTACTTTGTAAACAACTCCTGGTGCGGTTGTTATCAAATCAAGATCAAATTCTCTCCTCAATCTTTCTGTTGTTACCTCTAAATGAAGTAACCCTAGAAACCCGCATCTAAATCCATATCCTAAAGCCGCACTAGTCTCATTTTCATAGGTGAAACTTGAATCATTTAAGGCCAATTTTTCAAAACTTTCTTTCAATCTCTCATAGTCAGAGGTATCCACTGGATAAATACCACAGAATACAACTGGTAATGAGGGCTTGAATCCAGGAAGTGGCTTAATTTTTTGATCGTTTAATTCTGCTATTGTATCGCCAACTTTGCAATCTGCAACTGACTTAATGCTTGCGTTAATAAAACCTATCTCTCCAGGACCTAGTTCGTCGCAATAATTTATATCTGGTGTAAAATATCCAATTCTATCTATGTTGTATTGTTGATTATTTGATAAAAACTTTACCTTCATTCCTTTTTTCATTACACCATCAAGAATCCGAACCAGCACTGTCACTCCTAGGTAATTATCATACCAACTGTCAACTAACAGGGCTTTTAAAATATTTTCATTTGTGTGTGGTGCTGGGAGTTTTTCGATTATTTGGTCTAATAAGTTCTCAACACCTAATCCTGTTTTTGCAGAAACAAGTTGGGCTTCAGAAGTATCTATTCCTATTGTTTGTTCAATATCATCTTTTACTCTATCTGGTTCAGATGCAGGTAAATCTGCTTTGTTTAGCACAGGTAATATCTCATGATTGACATCAATTGCCTGATAAGCGTTTGCGAGTGTTTGTGCCTCTACTCCCTGTGTGCTATCAACAACAAGAACAGAACCTTCACATGCAGATAAGGATCTAGAAACTTCGTAAGAAAAATCAACATGACCTGGTGTGTCTAATATATTTAATTGATATTCCTCTCCATTTTTATATTTATAATTTAATCTGACAGTTTGTGCTTTTATAGTAATACCTCTTTCTCTCTCTATATCCATCGAGTCAAGAACTTGGTCTTTTTTAGTTCTGTCATCCATTCCACCACAAATTTCAATCATTCTATCTGCTAATGTTGATTTACCATGATCGATATGAGCTATAATCGAAAAATTTCTAATTTTAGAAATTTCCATTACGTTCTAATGTTTGCTTTGAATTTATTAGATACTTTTTCTAAAATATTATTGTGAATTTGCTCTAGGTCTTTTTCATCAAGAGTTTTATCTTTTGATTGAATGGTTACCCTGAATGTTACACTTTTGCTATTTTCCCCCAAATCTTTTGACTCATAGAGATCAAAAAATTCAACATTCTTAATTAGGTTTTTGTCAATACCACTAACGTATCTTTGTACTTCAAAAAGATTTTGTTCTTTTTCAAATATAAATGAAAAATCTTTTTCACTGAATTGAAACTGGGAGTCTAAAATGTTGGAAGAATTAGTTCTACTAATAGAGTCTATTGGAAGATTTTCAAAAAACAATTCAATTACGTAACTATTTTTAAGTTTGGGGAATTCCCCCATAATTAATGGATGAACTTTTCCATATCTGGCGATTAATTTCTTTCCCATGTTTAGTTCCGCAGATTGACCTGGATGGAATATATTTGAAGATGATCTTGATATATTAAACTGTTTTATATCAAAATTTAACGAACTTATTAATATAGATACAAGATTTGATATAGAATAAAAGTTTAAGTCCTCTGATTTGAAAATTGAGTTTTTATTTTCCTGAGATGATATAAGCAATGATAAAATATTTTCTTGAGATTGAGATGTATTATAAATAGGTCCAATTTCAAATATTTGGATATTTTTATAACCTTTTTTATAGTTCATATCTGCAGTTTCTAAATGATTAAAAATCATCGAATTTCTCATAAATGATTGATCATCGCTAATAGCGTTTGAAATTTTTAACGATACATCACCTGAGAGAATTTCATGTGCTTTTGTTGAGTGAAAAGAGAAAGTTATAATCTCAGAAACTCCATTTGATATTAATGATTTCTTGAGTTTTTTTATTGCTTTAAATTTTTTATTTATTAATGAATTATTAATCTTAACAATCTCATCATTTGAGGGTGAAGGAATACTCTCTATGATATTTTCATATCCGTATATTCTAATCACCTCTTCAACTACATCTATATTATTTTCAATGTCATTTCTCCATGAGGGTACGAGAAGATCACACTGTTTTTCGTTACTTTGATTGATTTGAAATTTTAAATCTTTTAATATATTTATTTGTTTTTTTGGTTCTAATTTTATGCCAATTACTTTTTCAAAATAATCGAACTTATATTCAATTTTGCGTTCATTGGTATCTAGTTTACCAGAGTCAATATTTTTACTTACAGATCCTCCACAAATTTTGTTTATTAAGTATGATGCATAATTTAAACCCTCAATAACCATTTTTTTGTCCAAACCTCTTTCAAAACGATATCTGGCATCAGAATTAATTCCAAGAGTTCTTCCCGTTTTTGCTACACTATCTTTTTCAAAAATAGCCACTTCAAGAAATACATTTTGTGTGTCCTCTGTGCATCCACTACTTTCACCTCCGATTATTCCAGCTATAGCAAGAGCATTATTGTTATCAGCTATGACAGTTGAATTGCTATCCAAAGTGTATTCTTTATTATCTAAAGCAAGAATTTTTTCATTAGGTTTAGCCAATCTCATATGAAGCTTTTTTCCTACTTTATCAGCATCAAATACATGTAAAGGTCTACCTAAATCATGAGTGATAAAATTTGTAATATCAACTAATGCATTAATAGGTCTTAATCCAAGACTAATAAGTTTTTTTTGTAACCATTCAGGAGATAATTTATTTTTTACATCTTTAAAATATCTACTTATTACGTACTCACAACTATTATTATCATTTTCAATATTCCAACTGATAGGACTTTCAAAATCTAATTTTGTTATTTTTTCATATTTTAAAGGTTTAAGTTTTCCGATACCTTTAGCAGAAAGATCTCTGGCAATTCCTCTGACACCTAGGCAGTCCCCTCTGTTAGGCGTAATTCCAATTTCAAAAACAGGGTCATTTAATTTAAGTGCATCAATTGCTGATGTTCCATTTTCAAAATTATCTGAAAGTTCAATAATGCCGTCATGATCATCACTTAAATTAAGCTCTCTCTCAGATAAAAGCATACCCTCAGATATTTCTCCACGGATTTTACCTTTTTTTAGATATATCTGTGTTCCAGGAATATACATTCCATCTTTAGCAAATATACCCTTTAGTCCTTTCTTGACATTATTTGCACCGCATATTACTTGGTAAGTTTTGGTGCCATCATCAACGGTACAAATATTCAACCTGTCCGCGTTGGGATGTTTGTGAAAATCTATAATTGTAGCAACAACAAATTTTGAGTATGAGGAATAGTCAGTTAAACTCTCAAGTTCCAGTCCTATATTTGTTAGAGCATCACCTATTTCAACTGCGTTTTTATCTGTTTCTAAATGATCGCACAGCCAACTATAACTAAACTTCACTAATAATCTCCTATGCTAAAACCGTTATTAGCAATCCAATTTAAATTTCCGCTAAAAAATGATCTGATATCTGTTAATCCATATTTTAACATTGTAATTCTGTCTAATCCCATTCCAAATGCAAAACCTTGATAAATTTTAGTATCCACATTACAATTTTCTAAAACTATGGGATTTACCATTCCACATCCTAAAATTTCAAGCCAAAAATCACCTGTGCCTAGGTGAATCTTGTTATTAACAATCTCATAAGCAATATCCATTTCAGCAGAAGGTTCTGTGAATGGAAAATAACTAGGTCGAAACCTTACCTTTAAATTTTGAACATTAAAAAATTGTTTACAAAATTCAATCAAAGTTCCTTTTAAGTCACCCATGTTTGTATTCTCATTGATAAACAAACCCTCAACTTGATGAAACATTGGAGAATGCGTAGAGTCTGAGTCACATCTATAAGTTCTACCAGGAGCTATTATTTTAACTGGGGGTTTTTCATTTAATAAAGTTCTAATTTGAACTGGACTTGTATGTGTTCTTAGGACATATGGTTTATTATCTTTGTCCGTGTCATCTATGTAGAATGTATCTTGCATTTCTCGAGCAGGGTGATTTGCAGGTATATTGAGTGCAGAAAAATTAAAATAATCTGTCTCAATATCTGGGCCTTCAGCCACAGAGTAACCCATTGATGCAAATATATTTATTACCTCATCAAAAGTTTTTGATATTGGGTGAACCTTTGAAAGATTTGATTTTGGTGGAGGAAAACTTATATCAAGAAATTCATTTTTCAATTTAGAATTGATTTCCTTAACTTTTAAACTGTCAAGTTTATTTTTAATAAGTTTATCAATATCCGTTCTTAATAAATTTAATTTAGCACCAGTGGATTTTTTTTCTTCTAATGATAAATCTTTAAGGCTTTTAAGTAACTCAGTTATTTTTCCTTTTTTTCCTAAATAAACTACTTTGACATTTTGTAATTCTTGTTGATCAGAGCATTGCTCTATCTGTTTTGTAGCTTCATTTAGGACTTTTTTAATGTCCATTTTTATTTAGTTGGCTAGATTAGCCTTTGCTTTCTCAACTATAGATTTAAAAGCAGCTGGTTCATGAAACGCAATCTCAGAGAGAATTTTTCTATTAATTTCAATGTTTGCTTTTTTTAGTCCATCAATGAACTTAGCATAAGTTAGGCCATGCTCTCTTACACCAGCGTTGATTCTTTGGATCCATAATCCTCTAAAATCCCTTTTCTTGTTTCTTCTATCGCGATAAGCATATTGGAGAGCTTTATCCATACTTTGTGTTGCTACCCTGTAAACATTTTTTCTTCTACCACGATGTCCTTTAGTAAATTCAAAAACTTTTTTATGTTTAGCTCTTGCTGTAACACCTCTTTTAACTCTTGGCATAATATCTCTCCTTCACCTATTTTGAGTATGGCATCATTGACTCAATTATTATTGATGCAGATTTTGATAAAACCCTAGTACCTTTAGAATTTCTGATAAAAGAGTTCGTTCTTTTAGACATGCCATGGCGCTTACCAACGTTTCCGACAACTAATTTTCCCGACGAGGATGTTTTGAAGCGTTTTTTTACGCTACTCTTTGTTTTTAGTTTGGGCATTTTATCTCCTTTTGAGTAAATTAATAAGATCTTAAGGCATACCCTTTTAAAAGCCCCTTCGACCAACTGAGGTCAATTAAATATCATATAATTTATTTAGGTGCAACTACGAGGAAAGCTTGTCTTCCTTCGATTTTAGGTTCCATTTCAACTCTAATAAGTTCTCCCAAATCAGTTTTAACCCTTTTAAGCATATCAATACCTAAATTAGAATGTTCCATCTCTCTGCCTTTAAATCTTAAGCTGAATTTCACTCTGTTTCCCTCTTTTAAAAACTTCTGAGCATTTCTTATTTTAACTTGATAGTCATGTTCCCCTGTACCAGGTCTAATTTTAAGCTCTTTAGTTTCAATTACTTTTTGTTTCTTTTTTGCTTCGTTTTTTTTCTTCTGTTCTTGATACTTAAATTTTCCATAGTCTACTATTTTACAAACTGGGGGATTATTATTTGGAGCTATTTCAACTAAATCCATACCTCTATCTTTTGCAATGTCTATGGCTTCATTTTTTTTCATGACCCCTAGTTGCTCCCCATCATCTAAAATAACTCTCACATCAACTGCAGAAATAAAATTATTTATCTTATGAAGATCTTTTTTGCCACGAAAATTATTATTTCTTTGGAAGGGTTTATTCAAAATATTATGTGTAAAAGGAAAAAAAGAAAGTTTGCAATTATAAATGCCCTAGTGATTGCTTAAATAAAATCATCCTAGGATTATTAGCAAAGATAAATCAATTGTAAATACAAATTATTTTAATATTTGATCTATTTTTTTAATAATACTACTAACACTAATATTTTTTACATTAGATGCTGTAATCTTATGTAAATTATCTCCCAGTGGGTAACATGAACTTGATATTTCGTTGTCATTTGCTATCCAAATAACATTTTTATTTGTTAGACCGGCTATGTGCGCTGGCCCTGTATCATTTGTAAGGATTAATTCAGACGACAAGCACAATTGGTAAAAATCCTCAATCTTTGACTCATTAATTTTATTTTTAGACTCTGGACATAATTTAATAATTTCATCTATTGTATTTAAATCCAAATCAGAACCTGTCAGATAAATTTCATAGTTTCTGCTAACTAAATACTTAGCCACTTGGGCATATTTATTTGAAGGCCATTTTTTATATTCTCCAGATTTAGATGTCCCTGGTATAAAGATTACTTTTTTTGATTGTATTGTATTACCTTTAAGCATCCAATTTAAATCAGGCTGTAAGTAGTTATTTATTTTCAAATATTTTAATTGCTCTTGATGATTTTTAGTGATGTGTTGAACACCAAGTTTTTTTTGCCTATACTTATAATCCGAAAATTTTCTTGCAGATAAGATTTTACATTTAGTAAATATCTTAATAAACAAATTATAAAATTCTGTTCTAGTTGAATTTTGTAAATCAATTAATAAATCTATTTCTTTTTCTTTGACTTTCTTCAAAATATTTTTTATCGATGGGAAGATTGATATTCTGTTATCAACTAAAATTTCATTCACATAAGGTAAGTTTTTAAAAATTTGTTTATAATTAGACTGTGTGAGTAAGTATATGTTGGACTTTGGATAATTTTCTCTTAGTGTTCTAATAGCCCCAAATGATAAGACTAAATCACCTAGTGATCCATGTTTTATAACTAAAATGTTCATAAATTTACTAAATGATTATAAACATCCAAAGTTTTTTTACACATGAGATCAGATGAATAATTTTTTTTTACATAGGATCTTCCTTTTTTTGAAATTGCATCATAATTTTTTAAAGCATATTTAAAAGACTTTTGGAAAGATTGAAAAGAATTTACATTAAATAACAAATTTTTATCTAAATTGAAAAGTTGCTCTTTAGTCCCACCTTGATTAGGGGCTATTACAACTTTAGATAGGGATAATGCTTCTGAAATAGTTCTACCAAATCCCTCAGGTCTTTTAGAGATATTTACAATCAAGAATGCCTCTTGGTACAGACTCTTAACATCTAAGGTGGGTTTATGAATTATTATTTTTTTTGATATATTTAATTTATTGATTAGTAATTGTATTTTTTTTTCTTCTTTACTCTTATTTAAAGATACTAGGTGAATATAGAATGTGTCTCTGTACTTTTGATGTAATAATAAGAAGTAATTTAGTAATAATTCATGCCCCTTCCAACTTGAAATCCTTGAGGGTATAAAAATATTTTTATTAATTGGTTTTTTTCTTGATGGTGAGAAGTAATTGGTATCTACACCTCTTGGAATAACGTGTAGTTTAGTTTTATCATTTAAATAATGTTCATATGTTTTTTTTACAAAATTTGAGTTAAAAATTATAGCATCACCCTTCAATAAAAAACTGTTATACCAATCTTTTAAAAATGATCTAGACTCATATTTGTTGTGAACACTTGTAACAACTTTTATATTTAAATTTTTAATGTAGTTAATAAGAAAAAAAGCTGGTGCTCTTGAAGAGATATGCACTAAGTTTATTCTTTTTTTTTTAATTAATTGTTTTATTTGCGTTTTGATTTTGTTTTGATCAAAAATGTTTTTAAATTTTGAATTATCTAATTTTATTATTTTTAGACCTTTAATATTAAAATTTTTGTTGCTACTTTCACATAAAATATAGTTATCAATTTTTTTTTTATTGAGGTATTTTGCAATATCTCTCACACCAGTCTCAATACCTCCAATGCCCATGGATGGAATTATTTGTAAACAAGTTATTTTTTTTGTATTTTTAATCTGTGTCAAAACTAAACTTTTATAAAAAAGACGATGTTAAAATATCTTATAGATATTACAAAAGAAGTAAAAAAACTCTGGTCTTTTTACACGGATTATTATCAGATATGAATGGTAAAAAGTCCACTTTTTTAAATAATATTTGCGAAAAAAATAAAATTTCATATTTGTGTTTTGACTTTCAAGGGCATGGTAAATCTAGTGGTGAATTCACAAACTTTGGTATTAGTGATTGGTATAATGATTTAGTCAATATTATAAAATACTTAAAAATAAGAAACTTTATTCTAGTTGGCAGTAGTATGGGTGGATGGGTTGCAATCATATATGCTTTGATACATCCAAGAAAGGTTACAAAACTTATAGGCATTGCCCCTGCACCAGACTTTACTACCAAATTAATTTGGAAAAATTTTAATATTCATCAAAAGAATAAAATTAAAAATAATAAGATCGTAAAACAAAAGGTTAGTTCTGATTTTACTTATTATTACTCTCCCGCACTATTTAAAAGAAGTAAAAAATATCTAATGGAAAAAATTAATGGTAATTTTTTAGGAGAAACTATTTTCCTTCATGGAGGACAAGATAAAGCTGTTCCTTATGGATATAATGATAATTTCAATTTAAATAAAAAATTTAAAAACTTTAAAAATATATTAATTAAACATGCGGATCATAGCCTGTCTGATAAAGAGAGTTTAATAACCCTATCTAAATTTATTTAAGCTATTTTTGATTTTTTTGTAATTGGAAATTCTAGTTTATCAATCACTTCATCAGGAACGACATGAGCAAATTTTTTAATTTCAGAGTCGTAATTTTCAATAATAAACTCAGCTCTTTTTGATTTAGTCTCTTTGTAGAAATCTTTTAAAAGATCTAGAAGATGTTTTTGCCAATCTTTGCTATCTATTTCATAAAGTCCTATCGTTTCCATGTTCATCAAATCAGAAATATTTTTTTGTTCAGAATAAATAAAAGCAAAACCACCGGTCATCCCAGCACCAAAGTTATCACCAACATCTCCTAAAATTATCGCAGACCCACCTGTCATATACTCACAACCATTAGCGCCACATCCTTCGACAATTGCTAGTGCACCAGAATTTCTGACACAAAATCTATCACCTGCTTGACCAGATGCGTATAACCTTCCATCAGTAGCTCCATAAAGTGTTACATTTCCAATGATTACATTTTCATGACTAGGTTGAGTAAATGAATTTCTTGGCTGAACGATAATTTTTCCTCCAGAGAGACCTTTACCTACATAATCATTAGCATCGCCAAACACTTTTAAAGTGAGACCTTTGACGGCAAATGCTCCCAAAGACTGACCGGCTGAGCCTCTTAGTTTTAGAGTGACGTGATCTTCAGTTAAGGCGTTCATCCCATATTTTCTTGTAATTATAGATGAAATTTTCGTTCCTATTGTTCTTAATGTATTTTGTATATTATACGTTAATTCAATTTTTTGACCTGAGTTAATAAAGTCTTTTCCATCTTTTTCAAACTGATCGTCAAGTGTTTTTGGTACTTCATTTCGTTTTTTGATAGAATGGTAATCATAAATTTTACCATCATCAATCTTTGTTAATATAGGATTCAAGTCAAGATTATCTAAATCACTAGATCCATAATGAATTTGAGATAATAGTTCTGTTTTACCAATAATATCCTTTAAGGATCTGTAACCTAAAGATGCCAGAATTTCTCTGACTTCTTCGGCAATAAATGAAAACAAATTCACAACTTTTTCAGGAGTGCCTCCAAATTTTTCACGAAGTTTTTCATCTTGGGTACATACACCGACTGGACAAGTATTTGAGTGACATTGTCTGACCATAATACATCCCATAGCAACTAATGAAGCTGTACCAATTCCGTATTCCTCGGCTCCTAATATTGCAGCGATAACAATATCTTTTCCTGTTTTGATACCTCCGTCTGTTCTAAGAAGAACTTTGTCTCTTAAACCATTTAAAGCTAAAATTTGGTGAACCTCACTTATTCCCAATTCCCACGGAAGGCCAACATACTTAATACTTGACTGAGGACTTGCCCCCGTTCCGCCTGAGTGTCCTGAAACTAAAATTACATCAGCTTTAGCCTTTGCAACACCAGCAGCAACAGTTCCTATTCCTGATTGTGCGACTAGTTTTACACAAACCTTTGCTATTGGATTGATTTGTTTTAAATCGTAAATAAGTTGAGCAAGATCCTCAATAGAATAAATATCATGATGTGGGGGAGGGCTAATAAGCGTTACACCTTTTGTGCTATGTCTTAATTTAGCTATTAAATCAGTAACCTTAAATCCAGGCAATTGACCACCTTCTCCAGGCTTAGCACCTTGGGCTATTTTAATTTCTAATTCTGAACAGTTATTCAAATATTCTGCGGTCACACCAAATCTTCCGCTTGCAACTTGTTTAATTGCTGAACTTGGATTATCACCATTTTTTAGTTTTGAATATCTTCTTGCATCCTCTCCTCCTTCTCCGCTATCTGATTTTGAACCTATTCTGTTCATTGCAATAGCTAGAGTTTCATGAGCCTCAGGGCTAAGAGCACCAAGTGAGATTCCAGGAGATACAAAGCTTTTTCTTATTTCAGAAATGCTCTCTACATTATCTAGATTTAGAGAATTCCTACTTTTATTAAATTGAAGTAAATCCCTTATTTGAATTGGTTTAGAACTATAAATTCTTGAAGTATATTTTTTATAGAGGTTATATGAATCTCTAGTAACAGCTTCTTGAAGCATATGTATTGAAACACCCTCATAAGCGTGTGCTTCACTATTGGTTCTAAATCTATATTCACCACCTATATCTAAAATTACATTATCAGATACAAATGACACTTCATGCTGTCGCCTTACTCTTTTTTCTAAACCGTCTAATCCGATACCAGAAATTCTAGAAGACATTCCTGGAAAAAAACTCTCTACCATGCTTCTACTTAAGCCAATTATTTCAAAATTTCTTCCGCCGCGATATGAACTAATTACTGAAATTCCCATTTTGCTGATAATTTTTCTTAATCCTTTCTCTATAGATTTTTTAAAATTTTTAATTAGTTGAGGGTAATCAGCGTTCTGATAAATATTTTTTTTATACCTATTTGAAATGAGTTTTTCTACTAATGAGGCATTAACAGTAGTTGCACCAACGCCAATAAGTACTGCAAAGTAGTGTACATCAAGACACTCTTTAGAAGATACGTTTAAAGAAGTAAAAGTCCTTAAATTATTTTTTATTAGATAACTATGTACAGCACTAGTTGCAAGTATCATTGGTAATGCAATTCTATCTTTATTAATATTGTTATCAGTTATAATTAGATGTTGAGAGCCAGATCTGACTGCCTGTTCAGCCTCAGAACATATTCTTTGGATTTCATTTAAAAAGTTAGTCTCTTCATTTAATTTATAAGTACAGTCAATCTCAGTTGTATGCTTTGATAAATGACTTTTTAATGTTTCCAATTCATTATCTAATAATAATGGGCTCTCTAAAAGTACCAAATTACATTGTTCAGAGTCTTCTTCTACAATATTTCCAAGGTTTCCTAGCCTAGTTTTTAAACTCATGACAACTTGTTCTCTAAGGCTATCAATTGGAGGGTTTGTTACTTGAGCAAAATTTTGTTTAAAGAAACTATGAAGACCACGGTATCTTTCAGTGAGTACACTTAGTGGTGCGTCGTCCCCCATTGAACCAACAGCTTCTTGCCCTGTTTTAACCATAGGATCTAAAATTAAATCAAGAGTTTCTAATGTTAAATTAAATGATTTTGCAATTTGAAAAACATTTTCTTCATCCTCTGGTGATGGTTCATAAATTTTGTCATTAGATAAGATGTTATCTAACTTTATAGTTTTTTGATTCCAATCTGAGTAATTATTGCGTTTACTCAGTAATTCTTTTAGTTCAAAACTCTCATAAAACTTATTCTCTTTATAATTTACTGCTATTAATTCACCAGGCCCAACTCTTCCTTTTTTTGTAATATTTTTTTCATCTATATTTATCATTCCAACTTCAGATCCTGAAATTAGTAAGTTGTCATCAGTTAGTATGTATCGAAGAGGCCTTAACCCGTTTCTGTCCATTCCAGAAATTATCCAATCTCCAAAATTTCCGCAAACAGCTGCTGGCCCATCCCATGGTTCTATGACAGCGTTACAATAGGCGTACATGGCCTTTAATTGATCAGATAAATCAGATCGATTAGACCAAGACTCAGGAATTATCATTGATTTTGCCATCGGCATGTCCCTGTCAGTTTGAACGAAGAGTTCGAAAGCAGCATCAAGAGATGCAGAGTCAGAGGCATCTGGGTCAAGTATCGGTTTCAAATCATTAATTCTCTCATTAAAAAAGGGGTGTGTAATTCTTGGTTCATGTGCACTCATCCAATTTATATTTCCTTTTAAAGTATTAATTTCACCGTTATGGGCTAAAACTCGAAATGGTTGCGCCAAGGACCATGTAGGAAATGTGTTTGTAGAATATCTTTGATGGTAAATGGCAAATTTAGACCTAAATTCATTATCAAGCAAATCAGGATAAAACTCTGATAACTGTTCAGCTAAAAACATACCTTTGTATACAATTGTTTGTGTTGATAAAGAGCAAACATAAAAATCATTAATACTCTGTGCTTTAATTTTGTTCTCTATCCTTTTCCTTGTTAGATATAGTTTCTTTTCAATATCAGGTGTTGTTTCTTTAGGTGAGAAAATTATTTGTTCAATTTCTGGTTTAGTATAGTTAGCTTTTTCACCAATGATCTCTGTGTTAACAGGAACCTGTCTCCAACCAAACAGATTCATTCCAGATTTAATTATTTCATATTCAACGATAGCTCTGCATTTTTCTTGGGCTCCAAAATCTCTTTTAGGCAAAAATATCATACCCACACCCAACACAGAGTCTTTGGTTGTTCTGTGACCCATTTTTAAAACTTGTTTACTGAAGAAAGAATTTGAAACCTCCAACATAATACCAGCACCATCTCCAGTTTTACCATCAGCATCTACCGCACCTCTATGGAATACTGCTTTAAGTGCCTCAACTCCTTTTTCAACTATATCTCTTCTTGGCTCACCATTTATTGAGGCAACTAAACCTACACCACAATTATCATGTTCATATTTTTCATTATAGACGTGATTATCTCTCAGTTTTTGTCTATTTATTTTGAAAATTTCTAATTGGTTGTCTTTCATGATGCTTTTTTAATTTTTGAACTCTGTAAGAAATTATGAATTGATTTTGCAACTTCTCGGCCATCATGTATCGCCCAAACAACCAAAGAGGCGCCCCTAACAATATCCCCGGCAGCAAAAATCTTTGGGTTGCTAGTTTGAAACTTTTTAAAGTCAACTTTAACTGTTTTCCAGGTAGTTAATTCAATATTTGTTTTGAAATTATGATTCAAATCTTCAGGCTCAAAACCAAGAGCTTGAATAATTAAGTCACTTTTTATTTGTTTTTCAACACCAGTATCGATTGGTTTTCTTCTTCCACTCTCGTCCACCTCACCTAATGTAGCCACTTTGTATGTCATACTTGTTGCAGTAGCGCTCTCACTAATAATTTTAGATGGGACAGATAACCAATTAAATTTGATGCCCTCTTGTTCTGCATTTAAAACTTCTCTTGCTGATCCAGGCATATTTTCTTTGTTCCTTCTGTAAAGACAAGTAACCTCTTTTGCTTGCTGTCTAATGGCTGTTCTAACACAATCCATAGCAGTATCACCTCCACCAATAACAACTACATGTTTATCTTTTGCTGTGAGATATTTATTTTTTGATGGAGAGTCACCTAAACCAGTTCTGTTACTCTCTATTAAAAAATCCAAAGCAGGAATGCTATTATTGACTGATGAGGTATCAATATCTAATTGTCTTGCTTTGTATACACCAGTTGCAATTAATATTGCATCATAATCTTTTTCCAAATCTTGAAAGGAAATATTTTTTCCGACCTCTGTGTTTAAGTTAAATACAACACCACTATCTGTAAGCCACTCAGTTCTTCTCTCTACAATTTTTTTGTCTAATTTAAAGTTAGGTATACCATAAATCATCAAACCACCAGCTCGGTCATTTTTTTCATAGACGTCTACTTTATATCCATTTTGGATTAAATAGGCAGATGCAGCCATTCCTGCAGGGCCCGATCCTATTACTGCAACTTTCTGCTTGTATTGGTTTTGTGATGATAGGTTTTTAACCCATCCTTTTTCCCATGCTATTTCTGTAAGGTATTTTTCTAAGTTACCAATTGTAATGGCTCCAAAGCCTGCCTGTTCGACAACACAATTACCCTCACACAAACGGTCTTGAGGACAAACTCTTCCACATACCTCTGGAAATGCATTTGTAGAAGCAGATACTTGATAAGCTTCCTCCAATCGGCCTTCTGCAATATATCGTAGCCAATCTGGTATATTATTATTTAAAGGACAATGTATTTGACAATATGGAATTCCGCATTGGGAACATCTTGAGGATTGTTCAACAGATTCATTTTTATCAAACTGACTATAAATCTCCTGAAAATCCTTTATTCTTTTTTCAGGTTCGGTTTTAGATGGATTCTTAGATCTTTTTTTATGAAAATCTAACATGATAATAAAATATTACTTTATTCTCCTACAATTAAAAGGATTGTATTAATATAAAGATTTATGAGTAAAGTAAACTTATAAATGATAATAAATTATGACTAATAATAGTATTTTTTATGTTTTTTATGGTTTAATTCAGGGAATTACTGAATTTATACCCATTAGTTCAAGTGGGCACCTTAATATCTTAGAAATTTTCTTTAGAAACTTAGAATCTAGAAATTATTTATATGAAACATCAGCACACTTTGCCTCTTTATTGGCTTTATTATTATACTTATTCACAAACAAACATTTTTCAAAATCAAATATCAAAACTTACTGGAAAATATTAATCTATGCAACCGTTCCTGCAATTATCCTCGGAATTATACTCAAATTTTACGATGTAAATTATATTAGTTTAGAGTTAATTGGATACACTTCGATTACTGGAGCAATATTACTTTATGTTACTGACAAAGCAAAAAAATTTAAGTTAAAAATCAAAAATAAAAGTACCAAATTTATTTTGGCTGGATTTTTTCAATGTCTAGCTTTTTTACCAGGTTTCAGTAGAGCAGGAAGTTGTATAATTGCATTCAGACTATTTGGAGAAGATAGAAAATATTCATCTATTTATAGTTTATATATGGGTATACCAATAATTTGTTTGTCTTTTTTTTCCAATATTAAAGAATTTGATAATTTTATTGTAGATAGAAATCTATATTTAATTTTTATTACTACATTTTTTGCAGCATATTTTACAATATCTGTATTTATAAAAGTGATAAATAAAATTGGCTTTACACCTTTTGTGATTTATAGAATTTTATTGGGTTTAATTTTATTAATTTATTTATCTTAATTAAACTTTATCGATAAACTTTTTTAGATATTCTGATGTAATAACCTTCATATCTGATAAATCTTGTTTCAATATTTCAGTTACTAATTTTTGACTTCCCTCCGAGATACTATCATGAGAAAGAGTTACATACTGATCATATGTAAATAAAGGTTTTGGTAGTTTTTCTAATACTTTACCTTGAATAATTGCCAAGAAAGAAGGTATATAAAAATATCTCTCTTTTTTTTTCAAAGAAAAAAATATATGACTCAAAATTTCTTTAAATGTAAATATTTCATTTCCAACTGCAGCAATATTGGAGTTTTTGTGCTTTCCGAAATTATTTAACAAATTAAAAATTAAAAGAGATAAGTCGTTAACATAAATTGGCTGAAATTTAGTCATACCGTTTTTAATTAAAGGTAAGAATGGTAAAATTTTAGCCATCTTACCAAATAAATTGAAAAAATTATCTTCTTCACCGTAAACAGTACTTGGCCTTACAATTATATGATTAGTATTATTGTTTTCTATGAATTCCTCACCCATTTTTTTGCTAATTAGATAATTTGATTTTGTTTGAAAAGTAGATCCTAAGCCAGAGACATGAAGAAAAGGTTTTTTGTATAATTCGCAATAATTAGCTATTTTTTTTGGGAGTAAATAATGTACTAACTCAAATGATAAATTATTTTTTTCATATAAAATACCAATCAAATTAATTACTAAGTCTGAATTTGAAATTAAACTTTTAATTTCGTCTAAATTATGAATATCAAATTCAATTATTTCTATCTGCCCTATATCACCTGAAAGTATATTTCTTTTTACTCTACTAGCATTTCTTACAGGGCATATTAATTTGTTACCATTTTGTAATAGTCTTTTTGTTATACTTCTTCCTATAAAGCCTGTGGATCCAAACACTAAGATATTTTTGTTTTTCATTGTGATATCTATCTTATATAAATATATGCTCTAAGATGTCAAACTATCAATTATTTCAAAATGATCTTCCAAGTAAGATTTTAAAGTCATTTAAAGGGGATATTTCTATTGATACTGAAACCTTAGGCTTAAATATAAAAAGAGACAGACTATGCTTAATTCAATTAAGGAATGAAACAGATAAAAAAGTATATTTAATAAAATTTGAAGAAGATTTATCTCCAAAATTATCAAAAAATATTAAAACATTATTAGAAAATAATAATCTCACAAAAATTTTTCACTTTGGAAGATTTGATATGGCAGTTTTAAAAGAAAATTTGAAAATAAATGTTAAGAATGTTTTTTGCACAAAAATTGCATCAAAATTAACTCGAACTTATTCTTCTAAGCACGGGCTAAAAGATCTTGTTTATGAAATATTAGATATTCAATTAGACAAAACGGAGCAGTCATCTGATTGGAGTAAAAAAAAATTAACCAAGAAACAAATTGAGTACGCTATGAATGATGTTTTGTATTTGTCAGAAATAAAAAATACACTTAACAATAAATTGCTTAGTCAAAAAAGATTAAAACTTTTTAAATCAATAATGAAGTTTATGGAGGTAAGGGTTGATTTAGACCTTAAAGGTTGGGCTGAGATAGACATATTTGCACATAAATAAATAATGAATAAATCTAAAATAATTAAAGTAGGTCAGGAAGTTATTAAGTTAGAGTCAATAGCTTTGTCCAAACTTTCAAAAAGTTTAAATAAAAATTTTATAGAAGTTGTGGAACTGATATCAAAACAAAATGGAAAATTAATTATTTCCGGTATAGGGAAAAGTGGAAATATCGCGGCAAAAATTGCTGCATCTTTTACCTCAACTGGGATACCAGCAATTTATTTAAACCCAGTCGATGCAAGTCATGGTGATATGGGAATAGTAGAAAAAAATGATTTATTAATAATTTTATCCAATTCAGGTGAAACTCATGAGTTATCTGATTTGATTAATTTTTGTAAAAAAAATAAACTTAAAATTATTTCAATTACATCAGCATTTAAAAGTTCCATATCTAAATATTCAGATATAAATTTATTGTTACCCAAACATAAAGAAGCCGATAAACTTCAAACAATTCCAACTACCTCTACAACAATGTCTCTTGCACTGGGAGATGCACTTTGTTGTGCAGTATTGAGTTTGAGAAAATTTGATAAAAAATCTTTTAGGGACCTTCATCCTGGGGGAAAGATAGGTAAAAAATTAAAAACTTTATATGAAATAATGGATACCGATATTCCTTTCATTAGTTCAAATGCTTCATTAATTGAAGCGGTATTAGTTATGACAGAAAAAAAATACGGATGTGTCGTAATCTTAGATACTAAAAAGAAAATAAAAGGTATCATAACAGATGGTGACCTTAGAAGGTCAATAGGAAGATTTAATATGAATGAAAGAGCAACAAAAATTATGAATGTTAAACCAATTCTTGCTAAAAGTGATTTATTGATTTCTTCTGCAATAGTTCTTATGAACAAATTCTCTATAACAAGTCTTATAATAGCCAATCAAAGAAAACCTATAGGTATAGTAAATATTAAAAAATGCTTAGAAAATGATTAATCAACTAAGTAAAAAATTTACTACAATTTTAATTTTGTTGCTATTAGGACTTCAAGCCACGATATATTTATATAATCAAAAACCATTATATGTCAGTTTTAGTAAAAAAAATATTACAGTAGAAAATTTTTCAAGTATTGTCTTAAGCAATTCTGGTATTACCAAAATTGGTTCTGAAAAACTAAATAAGATAGATGATAAAAACATTGATTTAATTGGTGAGTCATATTTAGAAAATGATGAATATAAAATTTATGGAGAAAATATATCTATTAATTTGGCAGATGAAATATCTTATAGTGACGAGGCAGTAAAGGTTATTAATAAAATGGGGACTTTAAAAGCTGAGGGTTTTAAAAATCTTGATTATGAAGGTAAGATATTTTTTTCTGGAGCAATTGAATTTATTATTAATGAATAAATTTATTTATTTACTTGTTTTACTATTTCTTAAATTTAACGCATATTCGGAAAGCTATGTGAAAGCAGATGACAGTCTTATTTGGGACTCAAATGATCAAAGTTACACTGCACGTGGTGATGTTGAGTTCAAAAACGATCAATTTATTGCTTTTTCCGATAAGATGATTGCAAAATATATTGAAGAAAATAATGAAGAAGTTTTTACTATAGTTGAGCTTTTTGAAAATGTAGTAATTGAGTTTAAAGATGAAGTTTTTAAGGGAAATTATGCCATTTATACACGCGATAATAATATTATTAAATTGATTGGAAATGTTTCAATAAAATCACCAACTAGATTACTTACTGGGTACGAACTTATTGCAGATATTGATAATAACAAAAGAATTTTAAACTCAGCAGATAATGACTCACTTGTTGAAGTTTTATTAGACGATAATGCAAACAATTAAGTTAGTAGAAGTAAGTAAAAACTTTAATTCTAAAATAGCTCTAAATAAAATTAATATTAGTTTTAATAATAATAAAATAAATGGCCTTCTGGGACCAAATGGTAGTGGTAAAACAACTCTTTTTAATATCATAGCTGGATTTTTATCTCCAGATAATGGCAAAGTTTATCTTGATCATTATAACCTAACTGAGAAAAGTTTGAGTTTTAGATCAAAACTTGGAATTTCATATTTACCTCAAGAGGCGTCAATATTTAGGGACATGAGTGTATTCGATAATATTTACTCTATAGCTGAGTTATTTCATAACAAAGCTAACTCTATAGAGATTACAAATAAATTAATTAAACAATTTTCATTGGATAACTTTCAAAAAACAAAGGGTAAATTATTATCGGGTGGAGAGAGAAGAAGAACTGAAATTGCCAGAGCTTTAGCTAGTAACCCTAAATTTATTTTGCTTGATGAGCCTTTTGCTGGAATTGACCCTATTGCTATAGAAGAGGTTAAAATAATTATATCTTTGCTCAAAAAAATGAATATTGGAATTATTATTACTGATCATAATGTAAAAGAGGCACTAAGCATTGTTGAATTTGGTTATATTATTTATAATGGTGAGATTATAAAGTCTGGTAGCCCAAAAGAAATTACTTCTGATAATTTTGTAAAGAAAATATATCTAGGTAAAAATTATAATTAATTTTATGCCATTTAATAAAAATTCTATTATTAAAGGTATTTATCTACCGCCTGGTGACAAATCTATAAGTCATAGAATCTTAATTATGACAGGTCAAACAGTTGGTAAATCTAAAATTACAAATTTATTAGAAGGCGAAGATGTTATTAATACTTTGAAGGCTATGCGCCAATTGGGTTCGAAAATCAAAAAAAAGAAAGAAAAATATTATGTTTTTGGTGTACCTCCTGGAAGTTTATTTCAACCAAAAAGAAGTCTAGATTTTGGAAATTCTGGAACTGGAATTAGATTGATTACTGGATTGATTTCTTCAAACAATATAAAAGCAAATTTATTTGGAGATAAATCTCTTAGTAAAAGACCAATGAAAAGAGTTACACAACATTTATCTAGAATTGGAGCAAAAATAAAATTAAGAAAAGGAACTTACCCTCCTATAGATATAAAAGGTACAGGCAATGGTATTCCATTATCCTATAATATAACTATTCCCTCTGCTCAAATTAAAAGTGCAATCATGCTTTCTGCACTTAATACAAATGGAACAGTCAAAATTAAAGAATTTAAAACAACAAGAGATCACACTGAAAATATGCTTAAATCGATGGGATATAATATCAAAGTCAAAGAAAATAAATCGCATAGATTCATTGAAATGAGAAATAATAAAGAACTTAAAAATATTAATTACAATGTTCCAGGTGATCCATCTTCTGCTGCGTTTTTAATTACTGCTGCTTGTTTAAAAGTAGGTTCAAAATTAACTGTTAAAAATATTCTTATTAACAAAACAAGAATTGGTTTCATCAAAACCTTAAAGATTATGGGTGGAAATATTAGAGTTATAAATAAAAGAAAAATTCATAATGAATTAATTGCAGATCTAAAAATTGAACAAAAAAAAAATTTAAATCCAATAATTTTAGAGTCCAAAGATGTTCCATTACAAGTAGATGAGATACCTATCTTATCTATAGCAGCAGCTTTTGCTACTGGTTTGACTATTTTCAAAGGTTTAAAAGAATTGACAGTAAAGGAAAGTAATAGGTTGTTATTAATTAACCATAATTTAAGGAAAATTGGTGTAAAGTCTGAGATTAAAAAATATGATTTATATATTTATGGTAATCAAAAACTAAAAAAGGGTGGTGCAATTATTAACCATCAAAATGATCATAGAATTTTAATGTCGTTTTTTATTGCTAATTTAATATGTAAAAAAAATAATATTGTACTAGACAAAACATGTGTAAATACAAGCTATCCAACGTTTTTTAGACATATATCAAAATTAACTTATTAATTTTTCTTGAAAATCATCAATAAAACTTTAAAAGAACGTAATTTAATCCGAAAGGTAAATTATGAAATATGATATCTAACGACGAATACAGCAAATTGCTAGATAAACAATTCGAAACTAAAAATAATATCGCCGCCAATAAAATAATTTCAGGAACAATATTAAAGATAAGTGAGCAACATATAACTGTTGATATTGGATATAAAAGTGAAGGTCAAATCCCAAAAGAAGAATTTCTTAATACTGGGTCTTCAGATGATTTAAAAACTGGACAAGTAATTGAGGTTTTTGTTGAAAAATTAGAAGATAGAGAAGGTAATATTAAAGTCTCCCACGAAAAAGCAATTAAAATGAAGTCTTGGGAAAAACTTCAAAAAGTTTACGACAACAAAGAAAGAGTAAAAGGTTTTATAGTAGGAAAAGCAAAGGCTGGCCTTTATGTAAAAATTATGGGCACAAATGCATTTTTACCTTTAAGTCAAATTGATGTTCGACCAGTTAGAGACGTAAGTCATTTGATTAAGACAGAGGAAACTTTTGAAATTCTCAAAATGGACTATTCTAAAGGTAACATTGTTGTTTCTAGAAAAGCTATTCTCGAAGAAAAACAAAAAGAGATCAAAAATAAAATTTTAGAAAAATCTCAAAGTAACTCTGTTGTGATGGGTAGAGTAAAAACATTTACAGATTATGGTGCTTTCGTTGACTTAGGAGGTATTGATGGTTTAGTTCATTTAAGTGATATTTCATGGAGTAGGATTGGCCATCCATCTGATGTTTTAGAGATTGGAAAGAAATACGAGTTTAAAATTTTAAAAGTTTCAGATGACTCAGATAAAATTAGTTTAGGTTATAAACAATTGAAAGATGATCCATGGGAAAAAATAGAAGATAAAATTATTTTAAATGAAATTTATGATGGAAAAATTACTCACATAACTGATTATGGTGCATTTGTCCAACTTACAGATAAAGATTTGGAAGGCTTAGTTCACTCTAATGATATAAGTTGGACTAAAAAGAATATCCATCCTAACAAGATACTTGAAGTTGGATTTAATATACGAGTTAAAATTTTAGAAATTGACAAAGATAAGAAACGAATAAGTCTTGGAATTAAACAAACTGAGCCAAACCCATGGGAGAATATTCTAAATGAATACAAAAATGATCAAATCATCGATACTGAAGTGAAGAATATTACTGAATTTGGTATATTTGCAAAACTAAATGAAAACATTGACGGGTTAATACATAAAAATGATTTGTCATGGACTGACTCTAATGGCGATAGATCATTAAAAAAATATCAAAAAGGGCAAAGTATTCAGGTTAAGATCTTAGAAATTGACCCTGAGAAAGAAAAAATTAGTTTTGGTATAAAACAACTGTCAGCAGATCCATTTCATGAATTTTTCAAAAATAAATCAAAAGGAGATATAGTGTCAGCCACAATAACAAAAATTAACAATAACGGTATCGATGTTGAGGTCGATAATTTTATAGTAACAACTATAAGGAGAAAAGAACTCTCAAAAAATAAAGAGGAACAAAATATATCTAGGTATAATGAAGGACAAAAAATAGATGCTAAAATTAGCTCCATAGATCTAACTAATCGAAAGTTTGCTCTCTCAATAAGGCAATTAGAAATAGATGAGGAACAAAGTTTGTTAGAAAAATATGGATCTAAAACTTCAGGTTCAGTTTTAGGAGATATTCTTGGTAAGGCTTTGGATGAGGATAAGGACTCCAAAGAAGAATAAGTCTGATATTCTAAAGGCTTATTTGCAATCACAAACTGATTTAACATCTCAAATAAACGAAGCTATATATAATAAGTTTTTTGATATTTTAGAAAAAAATATTTCTGATCACATTTCTATTGAACTAAGAAATTTTGGTGTATTTAAATCTAAATTTATGAAACCAAGATATGGTACTGATCCTAGAAATAAGAAAAAAATATATATTCCCCCTAAATGGAAGGTTACATTCAAAGCTAGCGAAAATATAAATAAAAAGTTAAATGAAAAAACTTAAATCTTTTATAGCCCTAGACCTAAAATCAAATACTCAAAATATAAATATTGTTAAAAAATTATACCGCCATGTTTATGGTTTTAAAGTAGGGTATAGATCTTTTTATAATAATCGTTCAAAAGAACTTATATCAGAAATAAAAAAGTCGAGATGTAAATTATTTCTTGATTTAAAACTTCATGATATACCGAACACAGTTAGCAGTGCGATAGACTCTTTATCAAACATAAATCCCGATTTTCTTACATTGCATTTATCGGGAGGCAAAGAAATGATTAGAGCTGCATTAAATTCTATAAAAAAAAATAAACTTAAAACCAAAATCTTAGGGGTAACCCTATTGACGAGTTTAGATGGAAAAGATAGCGAAAAAATATATAAAGAGAAAAATACAAAAAAACTTGTAAAAAGATTTACTGAAATAGCAACTAATGTAAACATTCATGGCCTTATTTGTTCAGGCAATGACCTTAAAGTTTTAGAAAAATTTAATAAATTAATTAAAATAACACCTGGTGTTAAAATGTTTGCTAGAAATGATGATCAAAAAAGAGTTGCTTTTGTTCATAATGCTTTACAAGATGGTGCCAGTTTTGTTGTAATTGGTAGAGAGTTGATAGAAAGCAAGAAACCTATAGATTTATTAAGAAAATATGGAGAACAACATAAAAATAAAAATTTGTGGACAAAATAATCCAGCCATTATTAATCATTGTCTTGATTTAAATATTTCTTATCAAGGATTAATTTTTTATGAAAAGAGTCCAAGGTTTATAGATATCGACACTCTAACTATTGTTAACCAATATTTCAAATCGCATAAAGATAAATTTGTGGGTGTTTTTGTTAATCCATCAATTGATGAAATCAAAAATAAATTAGAAGTTTTTGATTTTGATACAATTCAACTTCATGGGAATGAAGATCAAAAATTTGTAAGCGAAGTTAAAAGTAATTTTAAAAAAAAGATTTATAAATCAATATCTCCAGATGATTTTAAAACAACTGAGTTAACTGACGTAGACCAGTTCCTTATCGAAGCGAAACCTTCTTCAAATCAGATGCCTGGAGGAAACAATAAAACTTGGGATTGGTCTAATTTTAAAAATATTAAAAAACTCCCTTATATTTTATCAGGAGGTCTAAATGTCACTAATATCAAAAAGGCAATTAACTTAACAGGTGCGAATTTTGTTGATATAAATTCAGGTGTAGAGGAAAAACCTGGTGAAAAAAGTCTCACTTTGATAGATGGTATTATTTCGTCAATTTATAATTAATGAAAACATATAAACAACCTAGCACAGTTGGAAGATTTGGTGAGTTTGGTGGAATGTACGTTTCAGAGACATTAATGCCCCTATTATTAAATTTAGATAAATCTTACAAAAAAATTCAAAAGGATAAAAAATTTAAAATAGAATTAAATGATCTTTTTAAAAACTATGTAGGTAGGCCATCCTCTCTGCATCACGCTAAAAATTTGTCTAAATATATTAATGGACCAAAAGTATATTTAAAAAGAGATGAACTAAATCATACAGGAGCCCATAAAATTAATAATTGCTTAGGACAAATACTCCTTGCAAAAAAAATGGGCAAAACAAGAATAATTGCTGAAACTGGTGCTGGACAACATGGAGTTGCAACAGCTACTGTTTGTGCTCTTTTTGGTCTTCCTTGTTATATTTACATGGGGTCTAAAGATATCGAAAGACAAAAACCTAATGTTTTTAGAATGAAGCTTCTAGGAGCAACCATTATTCCTGTTGAGTCTGGCAGTAAATCTCTAAAAGATGCTATGAATGAAGCTTTAAGAGATTGGATTAAAAACGTCAGAGATACTTTTTATATTATCGGTTCTACCGCAGGTCCTCACCCCTACCCAAAAATGGTAAGAGATTTTCAATCAGTAATTGGAAAAGAAGCGAGAGAACAAATATTAAAAGTAGAGAAAAAACTACCAGATTATTTGATAGCTTGCGTTGGGGGCGGATCAAATGCCATGGGTTTATTTTATCCTTTTTTGAATGATAAAAATGTAAAGATTATTGGAGTAGAAGCGGCTGGAAGAGGCGCTAAAACAGAAGAAACAGCTGCTACAATGACATCTGGAACTCCCGGTATTTTACATGGTAGTTATAGTTATGTCTTACAAGATAATGATGGGCAAATAAAAGAGGCTCATTCAATTTCTGCCGGCCTCGATTATCCTGGTGTAGGACCCGAACACTCCTACCTAAAAGATATTAAAAGAGTTAAGTACTTTGGTGTAACTGATAAAGAAGCACTTAAAGCATTTCAAACATGTTCAAAACTTGAGGGAATTATTCCTGCACTAGAGCCTTCTCATGCACTGGCCTACTTAATTAAAGCATTTAAAAATAAACATAAAAATAAAGTAGTAATTTTAAATATGTGTGGTCGAGGCGATAAAGATTTATTTACTGCAGCTAAAGCAATTGGATTTGATGCAGATGAATAATCTAGACTCGCTTCCTAAGAAAAAAATACTCTCATTATTTATGACATGTGGATTTCCTACACTAAATCAAAGTAAAAAGATATTTAATGAAATGTTATCTCATCAACCAGATATTATTGAGTTTGGCCTTCCCTTTTCTGATCCGATGGCAGATGGCCCTATTATCCAAGAGGCAAATAAACTTGCACTAAGATCAAAATTATCAACGCAACAATCACTAGATTTAATAAAATATTTGAGTAAATCTAAAAATAATACTTCATTTGTTATCATGTGTTATTTAAATACTGTTCGTAAATTTGGATTAAATAAATTTATCAAAAATATTAAAAGTATTGTCGATGGTATAATAATTGTTGATTTACCTTTTGAAGAAGAAGGTGAAATCAAAAAGTCATTGTCTAAAAATAACATACATTTGATCAAGTTAATCTCTCCGATGACAGATAAGAAAAGATCTCAAAAACTTTTAAAAGACTCAAAAGGATTTATTTATTATATATCAGCAACAGGAATTACAGGTTCGAATAGATTAGATTACAAAGAAATAAATAAAAATGTTAAATCAATTAAAAAAATATGTTCAGTTCCCGTTTTAGTTGGATTTGGAATCAAGTCTAGAAAAGATGTAATAAATATAACAAAGAAAACTAAAGCAGATGGTGTTATAATTGGCTCAGCTCTTATTCAAAAATACTTTGATTTAAAAATGGATTTTAATAGATATCTGAAAAACCTTAAAAAATTTATTATAGAGGTTAAGGTCTAAAATGAACTGGCTCACAGATTATGTAAAACCTAAATTAAACTCCCTTGTTAATCGAAAAGATCCTCCATCTAATTTATGGACTAAGTGTGGATGTGGGGAAAGAACCTTGTATGTGAGTGATTTAAAAGAAAATCTTAATGTTTGTTCATATTGTGACTTTCATATGGGTATGGATGTAAATAGTAGATTAAAAAACTTATTTGATAACGAAAATTATGAATTAATCGAAGTACCTTTTGAAAATAATGATCCTCTAAAATTTAAAGATATTAAAAAATACTCAGACAGGATGAAAGCTGCACAAAAGAAAACTGATCAAAAAGATGCCGCTATTTTAGCCAAAGGTGAAATTGGAAGCACAAAAGTTGTAGTTTTTATTTTAGATTTTAATTTTATGGGTGGTTCAATGGGTCAATTTGTTGGTGAAGCATTTAAAATTGGTTCTCAAAACGCTGTTGATTTGAATTGTCCATTTATATCTGTTGCTTCCTCAGGAGGTGCAAGGATGCAAGAGGGAATTGTCAGTTTAATGCAGATGCCAAAAACAGTTGCGGCTGTGAATATGCTAGATCAACATAAAATTCCATACATTAGTGTACTCACTCATCCTACTACTGGAGGTGTAAGTGCTTCGTTTGCTATGTTGGGAGATATTATTATTGCTGAAAAAGGAAGCATGATTGGTTTTGCTGGGAAAAGAGTTATTGAGGAGACAATTAAGGAACAATTACCAGAGGATTTTCAAACTGCCGAATATCTTCTTGAACACGGAATGGTTGATATGGTTGTCCATCGTAAAGAATTAAGTCAAACACTTTCAAAAGTTTTATCATTCGTAAAAAAATAAATTCTTGAAAGATCCCATTTTTCAGAGGCTTTTAAATCTACATCCAAAATTTTCAGATTTATCTTTAGGGAGAATTAAAAAACTTTTAAAGAAAATAAATTTTGATGAAAATTTACTGCCCAAAGTCATTCATATAGCTGGTACTAATGGTAAAGGCTCAACAGCAGCTATTTTGAAATCAATTCTCAATCATCATGATTATTCAACACACGTATACTCCACGCCACACCTAGTAAAATTTAATGAAAGAATTCAATTAAGGTCTAAAGAAATTTCAAATCGAAAATTATTAAAATATTTAAAGTTTTGCGAAGATAAAAATGAGGGAAATTTGATAACATTTTTTGAAATTACTACTGCGGCGGCGTTTAAAGCTTTTCAAGATCATAAAGCTGACTATCTAATATTAGAAGTTGGGCTTGGGGGAAGATTTGATGCTACGAATATTTTAAAAAAATCAAAGTATGCAGCTATTACTCCAATTTCTTTAGATCATCAAGATTATTTAGGAAATTCGTTGTATCAAATTGCTTTTGAAAAATTAGGAATATTAAATTCAAAAAGTACTATTTTTATTAATCGACAGAAAACAAATGTTATGAAATTTATTAAGTCACAATTAAAAAAGAGAAAATTAACTGCAAATCTATTTAATACTCATTGGAAAATAAAATCTAAATTCTATTTATCTGATAATATAAAAATTAGTTTATCGAAATTAAGTTTACAAGGATCACATCAATTAATTAATGCTGGATTAGCAATACATTTAGCGAGGAGTATATTAAAAGAAAAATTTGTAATAGAAAAAACAGAAAAAGCGATGATGAATTGTGAGTGGCCTGGGAGATTGCAACAAATTAAGAGTGGACTTTTAAATAAAAAAATTAATAAATATAAAAATATTTATTTAGATGGCTTTCATAATATCGATGGCATGAAAGCATTACTTAAAACATTACCAAAAAATAGGAAAATAATAATATGCTCCTTTTTAAATAATAAAAAATATATTCAGATGCTTTCTAGCTTATCAAATCATTTTAATACAGTAATTGTTGTTAAAATGAACGAGGAAAACTCTATTACTGAGGACCTACTACCCAAATACCTTAAGCTCTATTTTGCAAATTCCTTAACAAATTCATTTAAAATGATAAATACACTTTCATCAAATCAGACCTCAATTTATTTTGGAGGATCATTATATTTTATTGGTGAAGTTATAAAATTAAATCGTTTAAAAAATTAGTTTTTCTCCCTATATAGTGCCAAATAGCAAAAATATCCTCATTTATAAAGACATATTGATTGATCTAAATTTTCTCAGAAAAGTAGGAATTAATAACTAACCTTAATCCTCCAGAACCATTCTTGTGGTTTTCTTCAAGAATGGTTCTACTCAATTTTATTTTTGTTTTTCAAATAAAGTAGTAAGGCTAACCCTTCGTATGCAATTTTCCATAATTGTCTAAATAATGGTAGATTCAACAATAAAGATAGGTATTGCCATCTTGGAATTGTGTCCCATAAAACTAAAAAGGACTCTGATCCAGAAAAAATTTTTCCATCATGATATACATGCATTCTTCTAAATAAATCTTTTTTGGAGAGATGATTTATGTGCTCATCTTTATTTTTTGAAATATCAACATAGTTTATATTACAGGTTTTCTTTTTATAGTGACTTATCTCTGCATTACAAATATTACATGAACCATTAAAGTATACTTTCATTTTATTATGCGGGTGGCGGTATTGAGCCATCTTTAAATAGATCATATCCCTTTAAGACAGCAGGTCTAAGTGATATTTGATTATACCAACGCAATAGATTAATATATTTATTCAGACCTATATCATGAATTGGATGTCTAGCGATCCAAGGAAATGTTGCGATATCTGCAATTGAATATTCATTTGCCAAATATTCATTTATAGATAAGTGATCATCTAAATTTTTGTATATCGTTTCTGCAATTTTAAAATATCTATCTTCACCAAAATCACTTTTACCGGGATTATAATGATGAAATTGATGATGCTGACCCAACATAGGGCCTATATAACCCATTTGAGCCATCAACCACTGGGTTGTTAAACTTTGATTTGAGCCATAAAATTCTCCTGATAAATTTGCCAAGTAAATTAAGATAGCACCAGACTCAAATATGGTCTTATTATTATGTCTTAAAACAGGAATTTTTGAAAATGGAGAAATTTTTTTAAACTCCTCGTTGAATTGTTCACCCTTATTTAAATTAATTAAAGTCAAATCATAACTCTCATTAATCTCCTCTAACATTATTGAAATTTTTCTTGCATTTGGAGTTGAGTCTGCAAATAACTCAAACATTCAAATTAAACTCATAATATATTTATGAACAAAATATCCTATTACGAGTAAAGTCAATCCAATCAAGTAAATTAACCAAAAATTCATATTGAGATTTTTTGCAAAGAAAAAAGGTAAGAAAAATAAGTATGAGACAGGTACTCCAATAAGAATGCTTTTTGCAAATATTACAGTATTTTCAGTATTTTTATGCTCTAAGAAAGAGAAGGCTATGGCTATTATACTTGCTATTGGAAGAGCAATAATAAATCCAGATAGCTCAGGTCTTTTACCAGAAAGCCAACTTGCAAATGCAATCACAAGAGCAGCTAATAAAACTTTTAAAGCAAAAATCATTATTATCTATTTTATACTAATTAATAATAATTAAAGATTATTTTCAGGTATTAAGAAAGTTGTTGATGCCCAATCACTATGCCAGATTGGCTCATTTTTTTCTGGGTCTGCTTTTAATGGATAAATCACAACTGAGTCTAAAAGGTATTCCCTTCCTGGCTCAATATCAAAAGTAAATTTTCCTTTATCATCCGTAATGGTATTTACAATTGATAACTTTGTATTTTTATATTTCGAAAAAATTGTAACAAGATTTTTTTTTAGTGGTTTTTTTTTGTAATATAAAGTTCCACTCATTTGCTTTGAATTCAATTCTTTGTAAGGATTTTGGTCTAAAACAAATTCAAATAGAAGTCCTGTTTTTTTATCCTTCCCCTCACTGCCATTTAGTGTAATAAGAGATTTTGCATAACGACGATAACTCTCAATAAAATTACTTTCGGGAAATCCTTTCTCAAAATGAGTATTGATTAGTTGCTGGTAACCTTTTTCATTTACAAAATCCTCGAATTTTTGAAACTTTTTATAATCAACATATTTATCTTTAGTTTCATGATATATAATTAATAAATTGTCTAAATTAGTCGTTATATTAATTGCAGGCACATCACCTAGTATGCCCTTTATTTTTTCTTTTTTATTTTTGGATCCAGATAATATTTTAAATATTTTAAAATCTTGTGGATTATACATTAAAACCATACCTTGAAATTCTTGTCCTACCCTCAAGTGAGCATTTATTAAGTCATCATTAAGTTGATATTGTGTGGGCTCGATCCAAAATTCATGAGCGTTTGCTCTAATAGAATAAGAAATAAAGAGCAAAAAAATATAAAGAATTTTTAGATGAATTTTGGTAAACATGACCGAATGATTAAGTACTTATTTTTTCTAATTTTAATATTGAACTCTCCTCTTCATTCACACGAAATTAAACCCGCGGTGATGGATATTACCATTATTGAAGGAAATGCATCAATCGAATTTAAATTAAATGCAGAAACTGTTCTTTCTGAAATTGATGCCTCTTTATATCAGGATACCAACGACTCACCTCAATCTAAAAAATATGATGCGTTACGAGCCATTTCAACGGAAGAATTAGAGAAAATGGTTATTAAAAATGAAAATAAATTTACAGATAAGATTAAAATCGATATTGGAGATGAAACTATTCCTCTTTCTTTAAGAAATGTAGAAACTTTTCAAGAAATAAACGATGAATTTCCCAGAGATACAGCTTTAAGCATAGGTTTTGAAATAAATGATGAGTCTTTTACCATTCAATTTGAAAAGGAATTGGGTCCCGTAGTAATTAGACATTTTGAGGATTTATCAAAAGAGTCTGTTTTATTTACAACTTATTTACAACCTGCTGAAAAATCATCACTCATATCCCAACAGACACGGTCTTCAGCTTTAAGTACGACAATTGAATATTTGGTTTTAGGTATAGAGCATATTGTTCCTAAAGGACTTGACCATATCTTATTCATAATAGGTATCTTTTTTTACGCCATCAAATTTAAACCTTTATTACTTCAAGTCACAATGTTTACAGTTGCGCATTCGATCACACTTATTCTAGCTAGTTTTAATTTAATTTTCATACCTGCTACTATTGTTGAACCGTTAATAGCATTGTCTATAAGCTATGTTGCAATTGAGAATATATTTCAGAGACGTTCAACTTTACTTCGATATTTAATAATTTTTATTTTTGGATTAATTCATGGTTTAGGTTTTGCATTTGTCCTAGGAGATATTGGGTTAAATACAAGTCAACTTATCTTAAGTTTAATCTCATTTAATATTGGTGTAGAAATAGCACAGATAGCAATTATTATCTTAGCATCAATTATTTTTATAATACCTTCTCGTCAAGGTTGGTATCGAACATTTTTGCAAATTCCTATTTCGATTATAATTTCAATGATTGGTTTATATTGGTTTATTGAAAGAGTATTCTTTTAAAAATTTATTTTAATAGTGCCAAGAACTGATAGAGATTTATCTGTTATCACCATTTCTCCTGAACTTGGATAATAATCAAGAAAACCACCAACAATTACATAATGGGTTACAAAAATTAAATTACCTTGACTGTCGTCCCAATTTTTAATGAATTGATTTAATTCATACATTTGCTTTGAATGGTTTTTTTGATAATCAACTGAAAATGTTGAATTTAAGGCACTTAAAGTCTCAAAATTTTCAAATGCCAGACGAGCGGTATCTTTACAGCGACACCATTCGCTGGAATAAACAGAGTCTATTGGAATAGAATATTTAGAAAATAATATACCCATTCGTTTAGATTGATTAATTCCTTGTTCATTTAAATTTCTTTGTGTTGAACAATCGTATAATTCAAAATTATTAGGATCACCGCCTCCAGGAGCATATGCATGACGAATAAAAACTATTTTACCGCCCTCTTTTAATAATTCCCAACTTGTTGTTTCATTAGATAAGGTACTAAATGTAAAAAATATAGAAATTATGAAAAATAAATTAACAATTTTCATTGTTGAGAGTGGTATTGATGATATGCCTGCTTTTTTACGTCATTCCAATATTGATCTGCCTCTTCAGCTGTATATTTTCCATAAAGTTGCATCCAAAGATCAGTTGTCACTAAGGACAAAGCTTCCTCTTTTTCTTTCCACTCATCATAGATCCAAGGGTCTAAAGAGGGATCAACTCCTTTTTGTGAAAAATAATTAACCTCTTCTTGAATTCCCCCTATGTCTATAATCATTGTTTTAGGAGAAAACTCTACATCTTCAAAAAAACGTATTCGTGCGATATCTTCTTCTCTTAATCCTTTAACCACTATACCCTCAACGCCAGAATAATTTTCACCGAAGATTATTACAGGGAAGTTTTCATTAACGACTAAACGCAATTCACTTTTTGGTGCAAAAGCTGGGGTTATTTTTAAGTGTTCAGTTTTACTTCCTATCACCCTCTCTAATATTGCAATAGAGCGAAGAGTGCCGTAAAAAAAATAATTATTCATTTTAGTCTTAGAAAAATTCTGGAAGAGCTGCTTTTTTTATTTTCATTTCATGAAGGAGTATGCAAATTTGTTTAGAAATTTCAACACTATTTGGCGTATCACTATGAACACACACTGAATGAATGTTTGTTTTTAGAGTATTCCCATTACGTGAAATAATTCCACCTTGAATAAGCATGGCTTTTACATGTTCCCTGGCACTGTTAGGATCTGTAATCAGAGATTCATTAATAGAACGAGGTGTTAAAGTAGCATCATCTTCATAAGTGCGATCTGCAAAAACCTCAAGGGCAGTGGGTATGTTGCTGCTCATACCAATTTTAGCAAGTTCACTTAAAGCTGGTGCAAGTAATATCATTGATGGGTAATTTCTCTTTAAAAAATCTACTATTTCACTAGAAAGGTCTTGGTCGACGCAGGCCATATTACTCAAAGCCCCATGAAGCTTAACATGTGTTATTGGAAAATTTATATCAGAGGCAAGATTATTGATAAACATTAATTGGTCTTTGACAATTTCTTGGATTAGTTTTTTGTTCCAATTAGTTTTTGTGCGCCCAAAATTATCTCTATCTAAAAAAGAAATATGTGCACCAACTGAAACACGTTTTGTTTTACAGTAACTTAGTGCTTTGAAAACAACGTCTTTTGATCCTCCATGATATAAACATGAAAGATTAGCAGAGGCAATTTTATTTATTAGTTGCATATCAATAGTGTCAAAGAAACTAAGATCTTTTTCTGCAATATCAGAATTTAAATTAATTTTATTCAAATGCACCAAAGTTACATTATGATATTAGGGTGTATTTCAAAGGAATAAATTCTTATGGAGATCGGGGTTTAGTCTTAGATTTTGGAGATGAAACCTCAAAATCTATATCACAGGAGGTAAATGAGGCATTTTTAAATATTTTAAACCTTAATCTTCAATCACTAAACATTGTTCCCTCATTTAATAAAATTGTTGTAATTTTTGAAAATTCTAAAATACGAGATCAAAACAAAGACAAAATTAGTATGGAAATGAGAGATACAAACTCTCAAACTAACAAAAAAGTCACTAAAATTTGGGAAATACCGGCATGTTATAATGAAGATTTTGCTTTAGATATTAAGATCATCCAAAAACTACACCAGATTACAAAAGAAGAGGTTATAAATCTTCATTCGTCAGTTCGTTACTATACATATTATATAGGCTTCATGCCGGGTTTTCCATATTTAGGGGATATTCCCTCCCAATTAATTACACCGAGGTTAGCTACTCCAAGGGTAAAAATTCCTGCTAGATCCATTGGCATAGCAAAAAACCATACCTGTATTTATCCGAGGGTTTCTCCTGGTGGTTGGAATATAATTGGACAAATACCATTTGATATTTTTGATTTACAAAGTACTAAGCCTTCCCTTTTTCTTCCAGGTGATGAAGTAAAATTTTTCTCTGTCTCACTTCCAGAGTTTCAAAAAATAAAAAAACATAATTTTTCGTTAAATGAATTGATCAAGGAATACTCGTCATGAACTCAATCATAATCACTCGCGCAGGAACTCATTCAACGATTCAAGACTTTGGTAGATTTCAATATCAACACTTAGGAGTTTCACCAAGTGGAGCAATGGACCAAAGAATTATTACAGAGTTGCAAAAAATTATTCCAAATCATCAAAATCAATTTCTAGAATTTGCTTATGTGGGGCCCTCAATAAAAGTAAAAGAAGGATCAGTTAAGATTTGTGTTGGTGGTAACTGTAATATGAGTATTCAGAAAAACAACAACAGTCAACTTGAGTGCCACCCCTATAAAAGTATTAATTTATTTGAGGGAGATGAATTGATTATTCACAATACAATAGATTCAGTATATGGATACATAGCTTTTGAGCATGGACTTGGGTTAGAGCCTTGTCTTAATAGCTACGCTACCGACACAAAAGCAGGAATAGGTTCAATTAATCGATCTTTAAATGATGAAGATATATTTCACATTAGTAAAGATGTAAACTCTTGGGATATAATATCTATCCCAAAACCTGATTTAGAAAAGGTAACTAACTTCAAAGTTTATCCTGGTCCTCAACTTCAATATTTCTCAGACAATACTCTACAATCTTTTATTAGCGGTGTTTTTACAATAACTAATCAAAGTGATCGAATGGGTATCAGGCTCAAAGGTGAGAGTCTGATTAGTTCTAAGTCTCATGATATTTTGTCTGAAGGTATATTACCTGGGTCTATTCAAGTGCCAAGTGATGGGCAACCCATTGTATTAATGCGGGACATTCCTTGTACTGGAGGATATCCAAAAATTGCAATTTTAAATGAAGTAGATATTTCAAGAATCTCTCAGCTCCCCCCTGAAACCAAAATCACCTTTGATTTACAAACAATCTATTAGCACAGATTTTATGTATAATTAAAAGTGAAAATCTCAAGTGTTCAAGATCTAATACCAATACCGAAAAATTCGAATAGCTACATGTTATCAAGACAAGATGCACTGGAAAAATTCAATTCTTTTAATCCTGCTCTCTATGCAAAAACAAGAAACTTTTTGAATGGACAAATTTCAAGATTATCAGCCCATATAAAATATGGAATCATCACTAACAAAGAACTCTATCAATATATTCGAGACAAATATAATTTTGTCGAGAGTGAAAAGTTTATTCAAGAATTAGCATGGAGAGATTTTTGGAGAAGCTATGCCTACTATCATCCCGATCAACTATGGACAGATGTAGAAGAATATAAAACTGGATTTAGACCTCAAGAATATCAAGATAACTTGCCTGAGGATATTATATCAGCAACATCACCAACACAAATTATTAATATTTTCATCGAGCAACTCACAAATACTGGGTACCTTCATAACCATGCACGTATGTATTTGGCTTCTTATATTATTCACTTTAGAAGAGTGAAGTGGCAAGCTGGAGCGAAGTTTTTTATGAGTCATTTACTGGATGGAGATATTGCAAGTAATAACTTCTCTTGGCAGTGGATCGCGAGTACCTTTGCAGGAAAACCCTATATATTTAATTTAGAAAATGTTCACAAATACTGTCACCGAAGCATAGATATTATACCTGAGAAGAATAGAGAAATAGATGGCAGCTATGAAGAAATTAGTTCTAGGCTCTTTCCCAATTTATGAACTTAATTTATTTATATGACGAGTTCATGAGAGTGCCAGCCGGTATTGAGGGTAATCCCGTTTACATCTTTGATGATACTTTAACTGAAGGCTATGATCTTAGTGACAAAATCATTGAAAATAGATACTTTTTAGCCAAAGAGGCAGGGGCTGAAATCTATAGAGGTAATACGTATGAGATATTGCAGGAAATTCATACCCAAAACACCATATCCAAAATTATTACAAAATCTACTTTTAGACCTATTTACCAAAATTTATTTCAAAAATTAGGTGAAAAATATGATTTGGAGCAGTTACCCGATTACTTCTTGTTGCATGAGAATTATCTTCATCCAGCAGAAAGATTTTTTCAGTATTGGAACAAAATTAAGAAAAATTTAAAATATTAGTCATGGCTGAGAAATGCA
>CABZPR010000005.1 GCA_902527545.1 uncultured Alphaproteobacteria bacterium | reverse complement strand
GAAATTAATTACTATTATGAAATTTTTAATAATAAACCCTCATCAAATAAAAAAAGATTTGTTTATGCAAGTAGACTTATTAAAGAAAAAGGGATAATGAATTTCATTGAAGGTGCAATAAAATTCAATGAAAAATTTTGTATTAATAAAGAAGATTTTGAATTTTTAATTGTTGGTAAATTTATAAATGATGAATTAAAGTGGAAAATAAAAAAGAATTTTATCACGTATATTGATAATATAGATGAAAATATTATTTATCTTGATCATCAAGATAGTATGAAGAAGATATTTGAAATTGCATCTGTTATTGTATTACCAACTTATTATGGCGAGGGAGTGCCAAAGGTTTTGATTGAGTCACTTGCATCAGGTGTGCCGATAATAACAACATTTCAAAGAGGCTGTAGAGAGTTAGTAAACAATGGTAAAAATGGATTTATCTGCAGAAAAAAAGACTCAGAAAACTTATCACTAATATTTAATCAATTTAGTAAACTATCAAAAGATGAATTAAATCAAATGTCTCAAAATTGCATATCATATGCGAAAGATAATTTATCAATAGATAAAGTTAATGAAAAACACATTCTCGCTTATAAATATTTTGAATAAAGTCATGTTAATTGTCAATTTTTCTATCAAATAAATAAAATAAAAATATACCAAACGTTAAAAAATGAAGAATATTTACCCATTGGTTAAAAAAGTCCATTGTTGGAATTATAGGCCAAAAAAACATAAACAGAGCACTAGTACAAATCAAATACCTACTATTAGTAGCATCTTTACTCTTAAAAAAATATTTTTTGCAGCACGCCTGTTAGAATTATTTTTGTTAAAAATAAATAGAATATTATTAAAAAAATGGCTCCGATAATTCCGTTTTCTGCCAATAATTGAATATAAATGTTATGAGGATGAGTTGAACAAGTAAGTTTGTTATTATAAAATTTTTCCTCGAGACATAGATATCTAAATAGCCCAGATCCTTGACCAATTAATGGTTTATCAATAAACATTTTCATAGCTGAGAGATAATGCTCTTCATGATGTTTAGAGTATGGGAGAAATGGTATAGATTTATTATTAATCTGATTAATTGTATGATCGATCATTCTATTTTTTACACTTGTATCAAAGGAAAATGTTAAAATAGAAACGCAAATCAGGAAGAAAATTATAAAAAGTTTTTTAAAATAAAAAAAATTATTGTAAGAAAATATCATCAACATAATTGTAAAACAAAATATATGGAAGAAGGCTGCTCTTTCACCCGATGCAAAAACAATAAAATTTACTACAAGCAAAAGAACTATATTCAATAATTTTAGAATATTGTTACTATAATTTTGATGAATAAGCAGGATGGTCATTAACATGAATATTTTTGATATATAGTTACCAACTATTAATTCATCTTTAAAAAAACTTGATAACCTATCCTCAGAATAAGAAGTCCATCCTAGTATATTCTTACCAGTTATAAATTGAAAGTAACTATCTGGTATAATAATAATTAAACATAGAACCGTGCTAATAAGCAAATGCTTTATAAAATTTTTTTCATATTTTACAAAATGTGCAATTGCTAGTGAAAAAAATAAATACCTTATATACACTATAGAAGTAAAAAAACTTATAAATGGATTACTAGAAAATAGAGAATTAAAGGAAATAACTATTATAAAAGTTAGAAATAAAAAAATTAATTTGTTTGAAAATAATTTCCAATAATTTAAGTGAATACACTTAATCAAAAAGTAAATAGCTATAAGAGACAAAAAAAGGTCTGGTATAAAACCTCCTGTAATAAGGCTTAAAGGAATTAAAATAGCCAGAGAACTAAATAATTTATTGAAGAATATGTAATTTAAATGCATAAATTAAAATCATAAATGTACTTTGATTTAATTGTTTATACTGGAGTTGTATTTTTAATCAATATTATTACTTACTTTGTAGGAAAAGGTTTAAATATTGTAGATAACCCTAATATAAAAAGAAAAATTCATAAAACAAATATTATTTGCGTCGGTGGTATGTCTATTTTTGTTTCATATATGATTATGATTTATAAATTAAATTTACCAGTAAATATTATTAATATTTTTCTCTTTGGATCTTATGTTGCTATATTGGGACTTATAGATGATAAATTTAATATTGATCCATTTATTAGAATTTTTGCACAAATAGGGATTATTACATATTTCTTATATAAAACTGGTCTTTATATCGATGAAATAAAAATAACTGAAAACACTACTATAAACCTAGGCGGGTATAGTGAACTTATTACGATTATTGCAATTATTTATATAATTAATTCTTTTAATTATATTGATGGGATAGATGGATTATGCGGTTTAATATTCGTCTCAATATTTATTTATTTTACTTTTGTATTTAAAACAGAGTATTTAATATACACATTGATTCCGATAATAGTTTTTTTATTATTTAATTTTAGTTTTTTAAAGTTACCTAAAGTATTTTTAGGAGATAATGGTAGTACTCTTTTAGGCTTTTTGACGTCAGTTTTTTGTATTTATTTTTCTAAACATGCAAGTATTGATTTAAGAGTAAATGATACTATGGTCATTTGGTTATTAGCATATGTTAGCTTTGAATTTTTAGCTACAACTCTCTCAAGATTAATACGAAAAAAAAGTATATTTTCTTCTGGTAAAGATCATTTTCATTATTTAATAATGGAATTAACAAATTCAAGCAAACTAACACTTTTTTTGATATTGTTCTTAAACCTCATATTTATATCAACAGGTATATTTATAAATTCTTTCTTTCCAAATTACTCATTTTTTATATTTTTATTAACCTTTGCACTGTACTTTCTATACAGAGAAAGTCTTTTAAAAAGATCAAAATCTGTTATTTAATATTGTAGATAGTTCTTGAAGGAAATGCAAAAGAGGCTGAATTTTCCTTCTCAACGACATTTTTAACTTTTAAGGCTAAATCTTCTTTAATTTTTAAGTATTCATCCCAATTATTTGTTTTTGTAAAACAAATTAATAATAAATCAATTGAACTATCATTAAACTTTTCAATCCTTACAAAACATTTGTAATTTTCGTTAACTATAAATTTATCATTCTCACAAATATATTTTTTTATAGTTTCTGTAATAGTTTTTAACTGATCTATAGTTGTTGAGTACTCCAATCCAAGAACCCATTTAATTCTTCTATGATTTCTATTTGAAAAATTTATTATTGGGGCTTCAGCAAAAATATGATTTGGTATTGTGATTGGACTTGAGTCGAATTCTCTAATTAATGTTGATCTAAAACCTATGTGTTCTACTGTTCCTTCTGTATGCCCGGGTACACTTATTATATCTCCAATTTGAAATCTTTTTTCAAGTAAAATCATTATTCCAGATATAAGGTTTTTAAATAAATCTTGAGCCCCTAAGGCTACAGCTACTCCAAATAAGCCTAAACCAGCTATAACAGGTCCTATTTTTATACCCCATACCTCTAAAACAGCAACTATTCCTAAAAAAATAATTAAATATTTTAATGATTTCAGTATCCATAGAGTTAAAGCTTTGGATAAAATACCCTCTAGTTTTTGAAATAAATTTGAAAAAGGAATAAGAGATTGATGTATTAACCAAAATACAAATATTGTTGCTAATGTATTGTTAATTTTTTGGAAGTATAATCCTAATGTTGAATTAACTTCAAAGTAAAGAGTTATGGTTAAAAAAACAACAACTATAGGCAGTAACTTGAATGGGGGAATAAGAGCTTCAAACAACTTATCATCGACTTTGTTACCAGTTTTTTTGACAAACTTTTTTAATCTGTTGACAATTAAATTTGCTACAACTCCTCTTAGGAAAAGAGCAAACAAAATAGAAATTATTACTATAAATATATTTCCCAGACTCAATCCTAACACTCCATTATTAAAAACATCTAAAATTTGATTATAAAAATTACTAAATATGTCCATTTTGATTTGCTTATATTAGAATAAAAAAAAAGCCGCATAAAGCGGCTTTTAGTTTATTTTTTATCGATTTTACATCATACCAGGCATACCACCGCCCATACCTCCCATACCGCCCATATCAGGCATTGCAGGAGCTGACGATTTTTCCTCAGGTTTATCCGTGATCATTGCTTCTGTAGTTGTTAACAATGCTGCTACTGAAACTGCATCAATTAGAGCTGTTCTGACAACTTTCGTTGGATCCACAATACCAGCCTTAACTAAATCACAAAATTTACCAGACTGTGCATCAAAACCATGTGAGTTGTCTTTGCTCTCTAAAATCTTTCCAGCTATCACGGCACCATCAAAACCAGAGTTCTGTGCTATTTGTTTCAAAGGTGCTGACAAAGCTTTTCTAACAATATCCACACCATATCTCTGATCATCATTATCTACTTTTAAGTTTTTAAGAACACTAGTAGCATAAAGTAAAGCAGTTCCACCACCAGGTAAAATCCCTTCCTCTACAGCAGCTCTTGTTGCGTGCATTGCATCTTCTACTCTGTCTTTCTTTTCTTTGACCTCAACTTCAGAAGCCCCACCAACTTTAATGACAGCTACACCACCGGCTAGTTTAGCGAGTCTCTCTTGAAGTTTTTCTCTATCGTAATCAGATGTTGTTTCTTCAATTTGTTTTCTAATTTGATCACATCTAGCTTCAATATCTTTCTTTTTACCTGCACCACCAACAATTGTTGAGTTCTCTTTGTCTACGACTACTCTTTTAGCTTTACCTAACATGTCCATTGTAACGGACTCAAGTTTAATACCAAGATCTTCGCTAATTACTTGACCACCAGTTAGTATAGCAATGTCTTCCAACATTGCCTTCCTTCTGTCTCCAAAACCTGGAGCTTTGACAGCAGCAATTTTTAAACCACCTCTTAACTTATTTACAACTAAAGTAGCTAAAGCTTCACCTTCAACGTCTTCAGAAATAATTAATAATGGCTTTGTTGACTGAACAACTGACTCTAATAGTGGTAACATTGGCTGAAGACTTGCTAATTTCTTTTCATGCAAGAGTATCAAACAATCTTCCATTTCGGCTTTCATTTTATCAGCGTTAGTTACAAAATATGGACTTAAATAACCTCGATCAAACATCATTCCTTCAACAACATCTAACTCTGTATCAAGACTTTTAGCTTCTTCCACAGTAATTACACCCTCTTTTCCAACTTTTTGCATAGCTTCAGATATCATTCCACCGACCTCACCATCACCATTAGAAGCAATAGTTCCAACTTGTTGAACTTCTTTATCTGATTTAACTATTTTTGAATTTTTTTGAAGCTCAGATATAATTGCATCAGTCGCAGTATCCATTCCTCTTTTCAAATCCATTGGGTTTAGTCCTGCAGCCACAGCTTTCATACCTTCAGTGGCTAAGGCTTGGCATAGTACTGTTGAAGTTGTAGTTCCATCACCAGCAGAGTCATTAGTTTTATTTGCTACTTCTTTAATCATTTGAGCGCCCATATTTTCAAATTTATCGGCTAACTCGATTTCTTTTGCGACCGTTACACCGTCTTTTGTTGTTCTTGGTGAACCAAAAGATTTATCAATAACAACATTTCTACCTTTAGGCCCTAAAGTTACTTTGACAGCATCAGCTAGTATGTTAATACCTTTGAGCATTTTTGCTCTTGCGTCTGTGCCAAATTGAATTAATTTTGCTGACATTTAATTACAGTTCCTTTCAATTATTTCTCGATTATTCCCATGATGTCTGACTCCTTCATAATTAAGAGCTCTTTACCATCAATCTTAACTTCAGTACCAGACCACTTCCCAAACAAAATTCTATCACCTTTTTTTACATCTAAAGCAACGACCTGTCCGTTTTCATTTCTAGCACCACCACCTACAGAAACAACTTTGCCTTCCATGGGCTTCTCTTGGGCAGTATCAGGGATTATGATACCACCTTTAGTACGATCTTCTTGCTCGACTCTTTCAACCAAGACTCTATCGTGTAAGGGTTTTAAATTCATTTTTTTTACCTCTATATCTAAATAACATTTTTAGCACTCATTGTTATAGAGTGCTAATTATACTATGTAAATGGTAAATATTTTTTGAAATTCAAGACGATTATTGAAATAATTGAAAAATATTGAAATTTTGTAGAAATTAAATGATTATCCTTTCATGCGCAATTATATAAATCTAAATTTATTTAATGAAATCCTTTTCCTAAGGTCTTTTTCGAAATAGGTTAATAAAATTTGTTTGAAAATAATTTAATAAAACAACTGGTATTAATAGGAGGTGGGCATGCAAATGTTCAAGTTCTAAAAAAACTTAGTATGACCACAATTAAAGGTCTAAATACTATTTTGGTCAGTGAACATTTTGAAGCAACATATTCGGGTATGACTCCAGGGTATATTCATAATGATTTTAGTAAAGAAGATGTAAGCATAGATCTTCAAAGACTATGTTTAAATGCAGGTGCAACATTTATTAGAGATAAAGTAATTAAAGTCGATACTAATAATAAGAAATTAGAATTGGAAAAATGTCCATCGATAAATTATGATTTATTATCAATAAATAGTGGTTCGATATCTAGCACTAAAGGAATTAAAATAGAGAATGAGTCAAGATGTATTTCTGTAAAACCTATTAGTCATCTTGTAAAAAATATTAAACTAATCGACCAAATTTTAAAAATAAAAAAAACTAAAGTTGCAGTTGTTGGTGGAGGTGTAGCTTCATTTGAATTAGCTTTTAGTATGATTAGAAGATACAAGCAAAATATCGATATAACAATATTGGGTGAAAAAATTTTAGCAGAAAATAATTTAAACAATAAAACTAGAAAAAAACTTTTAAAAATTGCAAATGACTTAGATATTAAAATTTTAAACGAACCAGTGACTCATATTACAAAAAAATTTATTAAATGTAAAAACGGTGAGGCTGTTGAAAGTGATCTAAATTTAATTTCAACAGGAGCCTGTTTACAAGCGTGGCTATCAGAAAGCGAATTAGATAAAGACGAAAATGGATTTTTTATTGTCAATAATAATTTATTATCAATTAATAATGATGATATTTTTATAACAGGTGATGCCTGCAGTGTAATAAATACTCCAAGATCAAAGTCAGGAGTCATGGCTGTTCGACAAGGAGAAATACTTAAAGAAAATATTTTTTTAAAATTATTTAATAAACCTCTAAAAAAGTTTAAGCCACAAAAAAACTGGTTATATTTAATTGGAACATATCCAGATTATGCTTTGTTAAATTATTTTTACTTATCATTACATAGTCGTCTCTGTTGGAAGCTTAAAGTTTTTATAGATAAGCGTTTTATTAATAAATTTAAATTCATAAATAAAAAATTTATGAAAAAAAAATCACTGACATTAGAAAAAGAAAAAAAAATAGAGATGTATTGTCAAGGGTGCGGGTCAAAAGTATCAAAAAAAAATCTTATAAATTTTTTGAAAAAGGAAAAATTTAATACAAATTTATCAGACTCATCTTATATTATGTTTAAATCTAAATCTATATTACAAACAATAGATCACATAAAACATTTTAATTCTATGAATCCATTTGATTTTGGTCGAATTAGTTATTTACATAGTCAAAATGATATTTTAGCAGCAGGTGGAAAAGTAGAGAGTTTAAGTGTGTCCTTGGGAGTGCCTTTTTCAGAGGGTAAAGTAGAGAGTTTTTTTCTTAATTACTTTATGAAAGGAATTTTTTTTGAGTCAAAAAAATATCATTCAACTTTTGAATCAGGACACACTTATCACAGTAATGAACCAGGTATAACAATGACGATGAATGGTGAGCCATTAAATAAATCGAGTAAAGACCTTGCTAATTGTGGTGAACTTATATATCTGACTAAACCACTAGGAACTGGCTATTTATTATCTGCATATATGAATAACTCAAACTTAATTTCCTCAGAAGATTACAAAAAAATTATTTATTTTTTGAAATTAAGTAATTATCTTTCCGCAGATGTCGCTAGAAAAAATGATTGTAAAGTTATGACAGATGTAAGTGGATTTGGTTTAGGAGCACATTTATCAGATATATCTAAATCATCAAAATTAACAGCAAATATTAGTTTAAAACAAAATATCTTAATTAATAATAATTTAGATTTGTTAAATAATCATAAAAGCACTGGATATAAATATAATTTTGAGTCTACAAACAAATTTATTTTAAATAATAATAACAATAAATTCACAAATATATTATTTGATCCCCAAACAAATGGGCCTTTATTAATTGTTATTGATGAAAATAAAAAAGAATCTTTTGAGAAGGAATTCTTTAATGTGAATAAATTTCAACCATATCTTATCGGTTATTTTTCTGAGAAATCAGATGTATTGATAAACGTAAATGATTAATAGATTAAAAAAAAAATAGTCATATATTATTATAAAAATGAACAAAGATGAGAGAGTAATTAAAGAATTTGGTGAGGAGTGGCTTAAATATAATTACAATAAAGTAAATAGAGATAAACTTTTTAAAAACTTTATACAATACTTTGAAATATTTCCGTGGAATAAAATTAATAACAAATCAGAGGGTTTTGATATGGGTTGTGGTTCTGGCAGATGGGCACAGTTTGTTGCTCCAAAAGTTGGATTACTTAATTGTGTAGAGCCAAGTGAAGCGATAAATGTAGCAAGAAAAAATTTAGGCTCTCTAAAAAATATAAATTATCTTAAAGAAACTACAGAAAATTGTTCTATAAAAAATGATAGTCAAGACTTCGGTTATTGTCTTGGAGTTCTTCACCACATACCTGACACAGAAAAAGCAATTGGTGATTGCTCTAAATTACTTAAAAAAGGTGCTCCTTTTTTGATTTATGTATATTACAATTTTGAAAATAAACCATTATGGTTCAAATCAATATGGAAAATTTCTGATTTAGTAAGAAAAGTTATATCTATTTTGCCACAGAATTTAAAAAAAATAATTTGTGAGTTAATTGCTTTTTTTATTTACTACCCTCTTAGCAAATTGGCTCTTCTTTTTGAAAAAATTGGTCTCAATTCCTCTAATGTTCCACTTTCTGATTATAAGAACAAACCATATTATCATTTAAGAAATGATGCGTTAGATCGCTTTGGTACAAGATTAGAACAAAGATTTTCAAAGAGAGAAATTGAAATAATGTTAGTGAAAAATGGATTTGAAAAAGTAATATTTTCTGATAGCACGCCTTATTGGTGTTGTTTAGCCTACAAAAGTTAAAATATCTTTAACTATTTTTAAACTTTTTTTTAAATAAAATTACCAAAATAATTACAAAAGCAACAAAAGCAATAGGCACCAAATACTCTGGCTGTGCTACAAGAGAAAAATTAAGTTTGGTCTTATTAATAAATATTTCCTCTAAACCTTGGCCTATGCTTCCAAAAATAAAAGACCAAGGGGCGAGTCCAAACATTGTTGTATAAATAAATTTCTTATTATTGGCTCCTAAGCCTGCTAAAATTAGGTTTTGCAAAAAAAAAGGAGTTCCTGGAATAATACGAATTAATATCATCAATTCTAAGTCATTTTGGTTAAAATAATTTTGTATATTAGAGTATTTATCTAAAAATTTACTTTTTATGAAATCTAAAAAGAAAAATTTAGCAATTATAAAAATTCCAAAGGCTCCAAGTGTTCCACCAACTAGAGATATTAGCCCCCCTATCCAAGTTCCAAACAAAAAACCATTTATCATTGATAATAAAGAGGCAAAGGGAAAATTACATAAAATTAAAAAGCTATATAAAACTAGGAATATAAATACAGAATAGAAGAAGTTTTGAGATATAAAATTTTGTATATTATCTAAATTATAAAAAAAAGTTTCAAGTTGAAAAAAATCTTTATAAAAAAAATATATAGACCATAAAATTACGAATAATGTAAATAGAAATAAAATTGATAATTTTTTTGATAATTTCACTATATTAAAAGCATTTCTAATGATGGTAAAATTGAATTTAGTTGAAATCCTAAAGATTGAATTGAACCATTAAAAATCAAAATACCTGTTATAAGTAAGATCATACCTGTAATGAATTGGAAATAACGAATGTATTTATTTAAAAAACTAGTCATGATCAATAATTTGCTCATCATTATTCCAACGATTATAAAAGGAACTGCCAAACCAACTGAGTAAAAAGACAATAATATAACTCCGTTAATGCTATCATTTATAGCAACTGCTAATACAGATCCTAAAATAGGTCCAATGCATGGACTCCAACCAAAAGCAAAGGCAATTCCAATTATAAAAGGGAATAATTGATTATTTTGAAAACCTTTTAAATTGAATTTACGCTCAAAATCTAAAAAAGGTATTTTAATTATTCCTATAAAATAGAGTCCCAAGATAACTATTAATATTCCTGATATGAAATTTAATTCCTTTTTAAAATCAAAAAATATATCACTCAAAAAATCAATTGAGGCACCCATTAATATAAAGACGAACGAAAAACCTAAAGTGAATAATAAAATATGCGGTAATAAATTTAGTGTGTTTACCGCTGATGAATTTTGTAAATCTGCGAAAGATTTGCCAACAATATATGATATAAATCCTGGAACTATGGGCAGTACACAAGGTGAGAGAAAACTTAGAACACCAGCTAAAAAAGCTATAGTTAGAGGGATATCTTGAATCATTTAATTATAGTAACATTATACTGACCGTACAATAACACAGATGTTTGATCGCCAAATTCAAAATTTTACCCAAAAGCCATTAATAATAATAGCTAAACTTTTTTTAAAATTTTTAAAACCTAATCAGATGACAATATTTGGCTTCATATTAGGTTTAATAATGTGTATTTTAATTTTTTTTCAGTTCTATTTTGTTGCTCTAGCACTCTTGCTTTTAAACAGGTTTTGTGATGGCTTAGATGGAACAATGGCTAGACTTACAACCCCAACTGCTTTAGGTGGATATTTAGACATTGTTAGTGACTTTACAATTTATTCTGGATTTGTTTTAGCTTTTGGGCTCAGTAATAGTAATTATACAAGCTTATCAATGATTTTACTTTTTTTGTACATAGGTACAGGCACAACATTTCTTGCAAAAGCGGCAATTCAAACTCAATTAGATAAAATTTCAGAGATAAATGATACTGTTGAGAGATTGCCAAAAAGTTTTCATTACACTTCAGGATTAGTTGAAGGTACAGAAACAATAATTTTCATGGTTTTATGTCTCTTATTACCAAATTTTTTTATTTTAATATCTATTATTTTTGGGATTTTATGTTTAATAACTTTTATATCTAGAGTTATTGTTTGTTACGTTGAATTTAATTTATAAAAGTTAAATAAGCTTCCATAAAAATTTTTGAAACAAACATAATAATTATAAAAAAAGATAATTTTAAAAAAATTCTAGTTACTCTTCCAGATTCAAAACCTGCATAATAAGCCTCAAATATATCAAAGTTATTGAAGAACTTCTTATTTACAAAGTTTTTAAGTAAGAAAAATAATTTTGCTAATGGTCTTACGACTACGTAATTTCCAATTATTGAAAATACGATAACAATTACTAAACTTATATTCATCGCAAATGACCAAATAATCAGTGACCCAATCCAGTATCCCAAAAATAGTAACCTTTCCTTTTGTTGAGGGTGAATATAAGCTTGAAAAAAATTCATTTATTTTAATCCATCTAAAGCCATTTCACTTGCAATGTTGGATGCTAAAATCAAATCTTTTTTAGATTTTTCTAAGATAAATTTTGTACGTGATTTTATTTTTTTTAAAAGATCATCTACAATTTTGTCATCTGGTTCGAGATCTTCTTTAATACTAATTCTTGAACCTAATATAATTACACCTCCAGCGTTGGCACAATAATCAGGACAATATAATATACCTTTGTTATATAATTCTTTTTCTACATCATTATTATCAAGTTGATTATTTGCAGATCCAGTAATCATTGATATTTTATTAGTAGCAAAATTTAAAAACTCCGTATTCAAATCACCTCCTCCTGCACAAGGAGAGTAGATATCAATTTTTTCAAAGGATGTATCTTGGAGTTGACTACAAAATTTATAACCATCTCTCTCAATCAAATCTTTTTTATGTTCTAAGTCAGAAATTTCAATGTTCGCACCATCTTTTTTACACAAAGAAGCAATTCTAGATCCAGTTTTACCATATCCTTTAATAAATACATTTTTATTTATTAATGAGTCTTGTCCAAATTTAAATTCGACACAACCTAACATTGAGTAAAAAACACCTAATGCGGTACCTAATCCAGAGTCAGAACCTATGGGGTTACAAACATGGTCTGAGTATTCTCTAAATCCTCTTAAGTCCTCATCAACCGTTCCCATATCTCCAGCTGTTATATAGGTACCATTAAGTTTGTTTAAAACTTCTCCAAATAAACTATATGCATCTTTTTTATTTATTTTAGAGTGAATAGTAGCCTTGCCACCACCAAAGGGAAGTTCAGCCAAAGAATTCTTATATGTCATTGCTTCAGCTAATTTTAAAACATCCTCTTCTTGCTTATTTAAATCCTGATAATTGAAATATCTACATCCACCCAAGGCAGGACCTCTCTTAGTATTATGAATAGCAATTACTGAGTAGAAATTAAATTTATCCTCCTCAGCATAAACGACTCTTTCAAATCCGTCTTTTGGTTTATCTTTAATATTTAAAGTCATTACTACTTATATAATCAATTATTTGAAGGTCTCCTTCTAAAAAATCATATTCACGAATATCCTTAATTTCAATCCATTTTAGTTCTTTATGAAAATTATTTAAAACCTTACCACTGAAATTATTGACTAAATAAAAATATATGAATACCCTTTTATTTAAGTCTTTATAATTGAAATTATAACTGATCAGTTCCTCATAATTTTTTATGTTAATTGATAGCTCTTCATTTATTTCTCTAGTTAAGGCCTCTTCATTAGTCTCAGCATTTTTAATTTTACCTCCAGGAAATTCCCATTTTAATGGATGATCCTTAAAGTTTGGTCTTTGACATATTAAAAGTTTATTATTTTGAAGTATTAAGCCTGCTACAACTTTTATTTGTTTAATTTTCATATTTTGTTTTAGCAATATAAATTCCAATCAAGATTAATGCACTTCCAAAAAATTGGATCAAAGTTAATTTTTCTTGGAAAAAAAAGTACGCCAATAAGGTTGCAGTAATAGGTTGTATCAAAAGACTCAAAGATGATAAGGAAGCAGATAAAAATGCTAGAGAGTAAGCTATAAAAGATTGTCCAATAAATTGGCATACAAAACCTAATAAAAATAGAATTGCTATCGCGTAATAAGACTTTGGTACTAAACTTTGTTCAAAAAATATCGCAACCAAAAGTAAAATAATTGCGCTTACACATCCTGAAAAAAACATGATTGTACTTGAATTTAAATCTTTTCTTAATTGGCTAATTGTAAGAATATATAAACCATACCAAATTGCTGTTAAAACACCTAAAAGATCTCCCAAAAATTGTGATTTATAAAATTGAAAACTCTCGCCTAATAACATGGTCATACCGCTCATCGAAATAAATATGGCAATAAAAAAAAACTTAGAAAATTTTTCTTTAAGAAATATTAAAGAAAATAAAATTACAACTATAGGGGCTAAATTAGATAAAAATGTTGCTTTAGAAACTGTGGTAAGTTTAATAGACCAGTGCCAACAAATTAAATCTAATGAAAAAAAGACACCTGAAATAAAAATAATTAAAAATTTATTCTTTAAAACAGGAAAGTTTACTTTTTCAATAATTTTCAATGACCCAAACATTAAAAAAAAAGGAAGGCTTACGAATATCCTAAAAAAAGCTGTTATTATTGGGTCAACCTCTGAAAGTCGAACAAATATAGGAGAAAAAGCAATACTCACTGCACCAATAATTAGGATAAGAAAAGGATTAATTTTTAAATTAGGCAAAAACTTCTTCGGATTTTTCTTTTTCTATAATTGGAAAATGGACGATTGCAGAAAATAGAGAAATTACTATCGCCATTATCCAGGCTATATCGAGTGAACCATAAATATCTATAACTAAACCACCAATAAAAGAGCCAAGAAATGCTCCTGCTTGATGGGAAACCATTACAATCCCAAATAAAGTCGAAAGGTATCTTGTACCAAATCTATTTGAAACAATTCCTGAAGTCGGTGGGACAGTTGATAGCCATAAAAGACCAATACAACAGCTGAAGGCAATAATTGTAAAATTGTTAGTAGGCAAAATTAATAATAAAAAAATTACTATGCTTCTTACAAAATAAATAAATGATAATACATATTTTTTTTTAATAATGCCTGAAACTTTTCCTGATATTAAAGTACCAATCATATTAAATAAACCAATTAAAGTTAGTCCTGTTGCAGCTATTGTAGTTTCTAAACCTTTAATTTTTGCAAAAACTGGAAGATAGTTTGAAATTAAAGCAACATGTAAACCACAAACAAAAAATCCTAAAATAAGATAGTTATAACTTTTATCCTTAAAGGCTTTTTTTATGACATCTGATATTTTTCTTTTTGTAAATTCTTTCTTATCTTTTTTTTGTGGCTTAGGTAAAAGAAATATAAGTGAAAGAGGAATTATGAACAGAAAAAACATAGATGTAATTTGAAATGAAAAACTCCATTTAAAGGTTGTGACTAAAAATTGGTTTATAGGTGTAAATATAAACATTCCTGTTGCAGCAAGAGACATAAGTATACCTGTAACTGTGCTTTGTGTTTTGTCATCCTCGAAATATTTTGAAACACCCCCAATTATAACCGGCACAGAAATAACACCAGCTGAAATACCTCCAATTATTCCAATACCAAATAAAAAATGTAATGGGTGTATCGCTGAAGAGGCAACATAGAAACTAAGAGAGACACCAAAGAAACCAAAACAAAGAGTCTTTACATAACCCTTTTGTTCAGCAAATGCACCTGCAATGGGTGACATAGCCCCCCAAAGTAAATTAAAAAGACCATATGTTAGACCTATTATTGATGCACTAAAAACTGTAGAACTTAAAAGATCTGGGACGTAAATCCCAAGAGACATTCTAAATCCGTTTCCTACTGACAGTATTAATCCAGCAACAAAAACTAATAGAATTGTTCTCATTTGAATAAAATATATGAATCATATCAAAAAAATATGTTTATTTTTGAGGTTAAATATCTATTATACGCCGTCATGGGTTATCCTAAAAAACACAGAGGCAGAAGAAAAATCGGTTCACGAAAAAGAAGAGCTAAAAGAAGAGCTAAAAAGAAATAGTATTTTCAATTATTATAATTTATCCCTGATATTTTATGGTTGTTTTAAACAGAAGAAGATTTATATCAATACTTATTGGTGGATGCTTTGTTGGATATAAACCTTTAGTTGCGATGGAAAAACTAATTCTTTCAGATGAGGAATGGAAAATGAGATTATCAGAAGAAGAGTATTATATTTTGAGACAGCATGGAACTGAACGACCAGGGTTTAGTGTGCTTAACAATGAAAAAAGAAAAGGTACCTACCATTGTGCAGGATGTGAATTACCACTATTTTCTTCGGATATGAAATATGATAGCGGAACTGGCTGGCCTTCATTTTTTGATTATCTTCCTAATGCTTTGGGTTTTAAAACAGATTTTAAATTGGTGTTTCCACGAAAAGAATATCACTGTGCTAAATGTGGCGGGCATCACGGACACGTCTTCAAAGATGGTCCGGAACCTACAGGTTTAAGATACTGTAATAACGGTATAGCTTTAAACTTTATACCAGATTAATTTTTTTTAATTAGCAAATACGTCAAAGAAATAGCAAGTGCTATCTTTAAAAGTTCACTGTAAATAAATGGGTATAAGCCTGCGTTTATAGATTTCTCAAGTCCTATGAAGCTTGATAAATGGGCAATACCACAAACAAAAATAATTAACGCACCTATAAAAATAGATAAAATAATTTTTATTAAATTTTTATTGAAAAGGTTTTTTGAAAAATATGCTATTACAAATGAAGCTAAAATCATTCCATAAAGAAATCCAAATGTTGGAGACATGACATAACCAAAACCTCCACCAGCAGCAAAGATGGGAAGACCAATAAGTCCAAGAATAACGTATGAAACAGTTGCATAAAACCCAACCATACCCATTGAGGCAGCAATAAAATATACAACAAAGGTTTGTAATGTCATCGGCACAGGATAGAAAGGAATACTAATTTTACTAGAAACTGATAAGAGAATAATTCCCAAAAGAGAAAATACTATTTTGGATAAATTACTTTGAGCGTACTGACTTAAAATTGTTATATTTTTATTTTCCATATTAATTATTTATAATTTTGAAGTGATTTGTGCAATAATTATAATTGGCCTCTAATCAATTCTTTTAATTTTAATAAATCCTTATTAAATAATCTAATACCCTCAGCTAATTTAAAAGATGCCATCTGATTTTCATTTAAATGCCAACGAAATGAGCTCTCATTCACATTAATTCTCTCAATATCTAATAAAGATGAGTTTTCTTTTGATAATTTAAGTTTAATCTCATCATTGTTTTGGCTTAATTCTTCTAAAAGAGTTGGGTTGATAGTTAATTTATCACATCCAGCTAAATTAATTATTTCATCCTTATTTCTAAATGATGCTGCCATAACAATAGTGTTATAATTAAATTTTTTAAAATAATTAAAAATCTTCTCAACACTCTCAACACCTGGGTCATTTGATGAGTCATAATCTTTTTGTGTATTTGATTTAAACCAGTCAAGTATCCTTCCCACAAATGGTGAAATTAAAAATGCTCCTGCTTCAGCACAAGCTATTGCTTGTGTTAAAGAAAAAATGAGTGTGCAATTACAAGATATACCCTCCGCCTCTAATTTTTTTACTGCTTGTATTCCTTCCCATGTGCCTGCAATTTTAATTAATATTCTATTCTTGGGGACACCTGATTGCTCATAACTATTGATTATTTGCTTTGCCTTTTCAATTGTAGCATCAGTATTAAATGATAAATCAGAGTCGACCTCGGTAGAAACATATCCTGGCACGATTTTTGTTAACTCTATACCAAAAGCAATAGTTAGTTGATCAGAAATGTAATTAACTTGATCCTCAGTTTGAGAAAATTTTCTACTTTTTGAATTACTTATTACTTCATCAACTAGTTTTTTGTATTTGTTTGATTGAACGGCTTTAAATATTAAAGATGGATTGGTAGTACAGTCATCTGGGTAAAATTTTTGAATACTGTCAATATCTCCCGTGTCTGCAACAACTGATGAAAATTTTTTAAGACTATCTAATTGAGATACCATGAAAATAAATATTCTTTCTTAACGATTGTTTAACCTATATATTAATTGAACTTCTTATGCAAAAAAAAATAATTATTTGTGGATTAGCAGATATCCAAGAGTGTGTTGATAAATTTAACCCAGATAAAATGCTTACCATTATTAATAAAAATTTTGAGCCTGAAACCCCATCAGGTATGGATAAAAATAGACACTTGAAAATGTTAATTGATGATATTTCTGAGCCAAGAGAGGGATTTATATTACCTGAAAAACATCATACTCAAGAATTATTAGATTTCACAGATGATTGGGATAAAACTAAACCTATTTTAGTCCATTGTCATATGGGTATAAGTCGATCTACTGCAACAAGTTTAGGCATAGCGGCAAAATACTCCCCTGAAAATCTTGAGCTTATAATTGAAAACTTAAAAGAAATCGCACCACATGCCAGCCCTAATAAGATAATGATGAGATATTACGATGAGATACTGGGTTTAGATAACAGACTTTATGGATCAGTGCCTTATTTTGACCCCGAGCCAATCGAAGAAAGTAGAATAGTAGAATTAAATTTTTAGAATTATTAAATGACTCATAATTGTGAAGTATGTAAAAAAAAAATTGAGGAACCTTTATATTGGGCTGATCCTAAGTTTTATGATATCCCAAAAAAAGTATTTTTTTGTGATGCCAAATGTTCACTAATTTATTACAAGAAGATTAAAAACTTATTTAAAAATCAATAAAATCAAAACATTTAGCTGTGCAAATTTTGCACAACTAAGTTCTATTATCTGCAATTTGACTTTAAATAAAAATTTAGTATAAAACACCAATCAAAAACTAGCTTCATCCTTATTCCTATCCTTACTTATTCCTCCGGAGCTAGTTTTTATGACTCCCAAATAAAGTAAGTTAAACTTAAACTTTATTATAATATTCAATTGTTATAACTTTTTAATATGAATGATCATTATATTTTCTGGGATCTCGAAACAACAGGTCGTAATGATAAATTTAATCAAATAACACAAGTTGGTGCTGTGTTAACTAATAATAAATTTGAAGTCAAAGACAAATTAGAAATACATAGTAAATTAAGAGAGGGAAAATGGTTCGAACCAAGTGCTTTAATAACTACTGGGGTAGATCCAACTAGTTTAATACAAAACAATTACCCAAATTATTATGAAGCAAGTGCTCAATTGTATGAAACATTTCAACAATGGTCATCCTCATCAGCCATTTTTGTAGGTTTCAATAATATAAATTTTGATGAACCCTTTTTACGACAAGCACTTTATCAAAACTTATTACCTGAAATTTATATGACTGTTACTAACAATAATGTGCGTATGGATGTATTTGATATATTAAGATTAGTTTCAGTTTATAGCCCTGAACATATTAAATTTAATACTGACGATCAAGGGTATCCCATACTTAAATTAGATGAAATTTCTAAACTAAATAATATTAAAATAAACTATGATGCAGGTCCTCATGATGCTGTTTTTGATAGCTTAATCACATTAGAACTTAATAAGATATTAAATATAAGATGTCCAAAGATTTGGAACTCTGCATATGAATTTCGACTTAGAGACACTCCTAAAAGATTCATGCTAGATAATTTAGTTTTTACGAACACAACATTTTGGGGAAGAAGACCCGCAATCAAAGCTCAAACTTTAATTGGAGGGATTCCATCAAGAAATCATCACTATTTAGTTTATAATTTGCTTTTTGATCCCGTTAAACTCATAGAATTAGAAGATAAAGACTTAATTAAGAAAATGAATGATGGTGCTCAAAGAGTTTGTGAAGTTTTTGATGGGTCAAAATCGAAAACACTTTTGAATGAAAGTTATTCATTCAAAGATAATAAATACGCAGAAATAGGAGTAGATGAACTAAGAAAAAGAGCAAATTTTATAAAAAAAAATGAGGAATTTTGCTCTCGTCTTATTAAACTTCATCTTTCAAATCAAAAAGAATGGCCTGAACCATTTAATCTTGAAGATAGGATATTTGAGAGTTTCCCATCGCATCAAGATAAAAAATTAATGATTGATTTTCATATCGCACCAAACGATAAGAAATATGAAATTGCAAAAAAATTCAAAGATGATCGATATAAAGAAATAGCTGTGCGAATTTTATATGAAATAGCCCCACACACTCTGCCTGAAAATGACAAAAGAAATTATGAATTTGAAATTAAAGAGCGATTTAATGATGATGATAAATCTAAATGGAATTCTAAAAATAAGATTCTCTCTAGCTTAGAGACGGACCTAGATAAAATGATTAAAGATGAAGATGAAAAAATTCAGTTTAAACAAAAAGTTATAACATTTTTAAATAATGAATCAGCAAAATGGAATTAAGATTAATTTCGAGTTAGATATTCTTTGATATATTGTCCGTAATCAGATTTAATTAATTTTTCTGCAATATCATTTAGCTTACTTTTGTTTATAAAGCCTTGTTCGTAGGAAGCTATTTCATAAGAGCCAATTTTTACGTTGTTATTTTGCTCATATAATTTTACTTTTTGTGCTGCCTCTAGTAGAGCCTTTGCATTACCAGTATCATGCCAAACAATTGAGTCGTCCAAAATTTCTAAAGCAAGTTTTTTTTCAGATAAATATATTTTAATTAGATCAGTTATTTCTAATTCGCCTCTGTTTGATGGTTTGAGTGTTTTTGCAAATTTTGAAGCTTCAGAGTCAAAAAAATATAAACCAGGAATAATCAAATTACTTTTAGGTTTTGATGGTTTTTCTTCAATACCAACAATATTTTTATTGTTATCTAATTCAATAACACCAAATTTTTCTGGATCTGGAACTGGCAATCCAAATACACTTCCGCCATTCTCTTGCATCTTAAGAAGAGCAGAGTTTGCATAGTCAAAATAATTTTTTCCAAGAAAAACATTATCACTTAATGCTAATACTGATGGGCTACTGTCTAAAAATTTTTCAGCAATAAAGTAAGCATCTGCTATCCCCCTTTGAATTTTTTGGACTTCATATGAAAAATTAAGACCAACCACTGATCCTGTTCCAAATGTTTTTTTGAATATTGTAAGGTCGTCCTCTTGAACAATAAACAATATATCTTTAATTCCTAATCTTACTAAAGTCTCGAGTGGATAATAAATCATAGGTTTATCGTAAAGAGGCAACAAAGGTTTTGAGGCAGGTATTGTTGCGGGCATTAATCTTGTACCCTTACCAGCAGCAAGAATAATACCTTTAGTTTTCATATCCAGCCAAATGACTTAACTAAAAATACTATCGGAATAATCATACATATAAATGTAATTAAAATTATATTTAGTTTTGTGCTATCTCTAACAGAACTTATAAGGTCTCTATGAGAAATAAAATTTATTAATTTATTTTGATCATCTACTACTGGTAGGTGCCTTATGTTATTTTCCCCCATAATTTTTATTGCAATTTCTGAGGAAGTTTTTAAGTCCACAGTTATAATTTCAGATGTCATAATATCTGATGCTGTGACCAAATCTGGATCTCTACCGTCTTTAACACATTTTCTGACTATGTCTCTTTCTGAAACAACACCAAGTAATATTTTTTGTTCATTCAGTATAGGAACAGCGCCTATATTTTTTATATCCATACTATCTGCGATTTCACTTACTATAGACTCAGGACCAAAAAATATATATTCATCATTAAGTTTAATCTTCTTAATATCCTTAATACTTGGCATGAAAGCATTATACATGCACAGGAGGATTTAAATAAATTAAGCGTATTGAAGCACTTTTAGGTCTTCAAAAACTATAATTTTTCAATTATTGTTGCAAAATCAAATGTTTAGATTTTTTAACTCAAGAAAATGGTTTCTATGGGCATGGATGGGGTCAGTTGCTATATTAGGTAGTCTTTGGGTGCAAGTAGAAATTGATGTCAGGATCAACGAGTGGTTTGGTACTTTCTATGATATGATTCAAAAAGCTCTCGCTGAGCCAAATTCAATTACAATTGAAGAATATTGGGCGGGCTTACTATCTTTTATAACACTTGCAGGTATATATGTGGCCATTGCAGTTTTGGTAAGTTTTTTCACTGCACATTTCTTATTTAGATGGAGAACTGCTATGGTCGAGTGGTATCACAGTGTTTATAACTATGCCCGTACAATAGAAGGTGCTGCTCAAAGAGTTCAAGAGGACACCATTAAGTTTGGTAGAATTATGGAAGGTCTAGGAACAAGTTTAATTGAGTCGGTTATGATAATAGTACAATTCCTTCCAATCTTATTAGGACTTAGTGCTGGTATTCCGATATTCTTTTTTGGCGATTGGGAGTATGGTTTAGTTGTTGGTGCATTAATTTGGTCGGTTGGTGGAACAGTTTTTTTAATACTCCTTGGAATAATTCTCAGACTTGTTGGTGTAGAATATGATTTACAAAAACAAGAGGCAGCTTACAGAAAAGTTTTAGTTATTGCCGAAGATGACGAAACTATTCGTCCAAAAACTATAGAAGAATTATTTGATGATGTAAGAAAAATTCATTTTCTCTCATATATTCGGTACTTGTACTTTAATATTGGAAGAATTGCTTATTTGCAGGCTAATGTTCTAAGTGCTTATGTATTTTTAGCTCCTGCAATTGTTGCAGGTATTATTACCCTTGGTGTTATGCAACAAATTATTCGTGCTTTTGGCAGGGTTGAGGGATCAATGCAGTACTTGTTAAAATCATGGCCTACAATTATTGAGCTTGCAAGTGTTTACAAAAGACTAAGAGAATTTGAGAGAAAACTTAAGTCTACGACAGATACTGCCAAGGTGTCTGAATAAATATTTTAGCCATAACATAGATAGAACTAAGAGTAATTAAAACAATTATAATCCACACCCACCTATTGTTCTTATCGTAGTTTTCGCCATTTTTATTCGGATCAACCATAATATTTAAATATAATAATTATTTATCAAAATCAATTATGCTTTTTTAGGTATCTTGTTCTGTTGACAACAGCATAATTTTTAAAAAGTTTCTGAGCGAGTAAGTTACTTTTTTCTACACCTTTAATAACAAGATCAAGATTTTTTTCTTTTGCTATTTCTTCAATTTTGTTCATTAATGCTTTCGCAACACCTATTTTTCTGAAGTCTTGCAAAACATACAAAACGTCTAATACTATATTCTTCTCGTAATAAGTTTCGTTGATTTTAGCTACGACAATCCCCATAAATTTATCTTCGTTTTTTGCAGCAAATGCAAAATAATCATCTTGAAATATGCATGACCAAAATAAACTAAAGTTTACTTCTTGAAATTGAAAAGAATTTGATGATGCACTTTCATTAATTATTTCTTTCCAACTGTTTAAGTGGATTTCTTTAGGTTTTTCAATTGTAAACATCAGGCTCTAATTTAACAATTAATTTCAATCATTTACATATTTATATAATAAACGCTTGATCTTAGGCAGATAAGTCTTATCTGTATATTAATGTTTGAAAATCTGATGAAATATTTTGAGTCGATAAAGGCAAGAGATCCTGCTGCAACATCTTTGTTACTCGTGATATTAACCTACCCTGGTGTCAAGGCAGTTTTCTTTCATCGTATCGCAAATTTTATCTGGTCACTAAATTTGAAATTGTTAGGAAGAATGGTCTCTCAATTATCAAGATTTTTAACTGGTATTGAAATTCATCCTGCTGCTAAAATAGGAAAAAATTTTTTTATTGATCATGGAATGGGAGTTGTTATTGGAGAAACTGCTGAAATAGGAGATAACGTAACTATTTATCATGGTGTCACTTTAGGAGGTATCATGCCTGCTGTAAAATCATCAGAACAAGTTGGTGTCAAGCGACATCCTACTCTTGAAGATGATGTAATTGTGGGCTCTGGGGCACAAATATTAGGGCCAATTATTATAAAAAGTTGTGCACGAATTGGATCTAATGCTGTTATTACAAAAGATGTCCCAAAAGGTGGAATAATGGTTGGAATACCTGCAAAAAATATTCAATCTAAATCCAAAAAAACAGATAGCACTTTTGCACCATATGCCGTTACAAAAAAGTAACTCTTTATATAATCATAATTAATTTGCATGATTATGCTTCAAATGTTTTAATAACATAATCTTGGAGGCTAAGTATTTATATAAATAATAAAATTTTTAGAAAATCTTCTTCGAAATATGTCCGAAATAAAAATTCAAATTAAAAACTTATTCAAAATTTTTGGTAAAAACCCAAAGTCTGCATTAGAGAAAGTAAAAAATGGTGTTAATAAAGATGAACTTTTAGAAAAGCATAATCATGTTCTAGGTCTAAAAGATATCAATCTGGACATTAAAGAAAAATCAATTCAAGTTGTAATGGGCCTTTCTGGTTCAGGTAAATCTACATTGATAAGACATATAAATAGATTAATAGAACCTACTGATGGTAGTGTAGTAGTTGATGGTGATGATGTTTTAAAAATGAATGATGAAAGTTTAAGAAATTTCAGGAGAACAAAAACTGCCATGGTATTCCAGCGTTTTGCTTTGTTGCCTCATAAGACGGTTTTAGAAAATACAAAGTTTGGTCTTCACATTCAAAATATTGATGAAAAAGAGTCAGATATTAGGGCACGAAGATGGATTGATCGTGTTGGATTATCTGGATATGAGGAAAAATACCCTCAACATTTATCTGGTGGCATGCAACAACGTGTTGGCCTTGCAAGAGCCCTAACAAACGATGGAGAAATTTTATTGATGGATGAGGCTTTCAGCGCTCTAGATCCATTGATTAGAAAAGACATGCAAGACATCCTTTTGGAACTTCAAGATGAACTTCATAAAACAGTTGTATTTATCACTCATGACCTAGATGAAGCTTTAAAAATTGGAGATAGAATTGCAATATTAAAAGATGGCATAATGGATCAAGAGGGTATCCCAGCAGATATTTTATTAAGTCCAAAGACACAATATGTAAAAGATTTTGTTGAGGATGTTAATAGAGCTAGGGTTATCAAAGCAAAGCACATCATGTCAAAATTAAACGGACAAAACAGAGATAACGCTATGCTTGTAGATCAAGATGATTTTATCGATAGATTTATTGATAAAGTTATTTCTGAAAAGCCAAGTTGCCTGATTGTAAAAAACAAGCATAATGACGAAATAGGCTATTTATCAACAAAAAGACTTTCTGAAATACTAAAAAGATAGATAAATTAACAATTTTCTATTTTTTTGCGTCAAATAGCGTAAATTTTCAATATTTTTTCACTGTTAATGCAATACAGGAATGTTATCTTACATTTTTATATCAGGGAGGATGTAATGAACTCTATAAAAAAAATACTTCTGAGCTCAATTCTATTATTTGGAATTAACTCAGTTGCAAAAGCTGATTGTGGAACAATAACAATCGCTGAGATGAACTGGGCATCCGCCGAAATGTTTGCCCACATTGATAAACTTATCCTTGAAGAGGGATATGGATGTGATGTTGAACTAGTTCCTGGTGATACTATGCCAACAGCAACATCAATGATGGAAAAAGGTGAGCCAGATGTGGCTCCAGAATTATGGATTAACTCCGTTCGTATTGCTTTAGATGCAGCAGTAGGTGAGGGAAGACTTCACTACGCCGCTGAAGTTTTATCTGATACTGGTGAAGAAGGATGGTGGATACCTCAGTACTTAGCTGATGCAAACCCAGACATCGTAACTGTTGATGATGCTCTGGCAAGACCAGAATTATTTCCTCACCCAGAGGGTGATGGGGCAGCGCTTTATACATGTCCATCTGGATGGAACTGTCAAATCAGTACAGGAAACCTTTTCCAAGCATATGATGCTGAGTCAAAAGGATTTAATCTTGTAGATCCAGGCTCTGGTGGAGCATTAGCTGGTTCAATTGCTGAAGCTTACGAAAAAGGTGAAGGTTGGCTGGGTTACTACTGGGCACCAACAGCTATTTTAGGTAAGTATCCAATGAAAAAACTTGACTTTGGAGTACCTCATGACTTTGACGAGTGGAGTACTTGTACCTCTCAAGAGGGTTGTGCAGATCCACAGAAAAATTCATGGGTTGTATCATCAGTCTTTACTGTTGTAACTGATAATTTCATGAACTCTACTGGACCAGGAATGGACTACATTTCAAAAAGAGCACTTCCTAACTCAACTGTTAATGCGCTTTTAGCTTGGAAGGACGACAACCAGGCAACAGGTGAAGACACAGCAATTTATTTCTTACAAAATTACTCAGAGTGGAAAAGTTGGGTAGATTTTGAAACTACACTTGCTGTTGAGGCTGCAATAGACTAATTATCAATTTTTATAAAAAGAGGTGGGCTTAAAGCCCACCTCTAATTATCAGTTTTATGGAAGATTTCCTATCAGAGTTTCCTGAACTTAGCAGAGAAACACTTAGATTTATCAAAAAAGGTTTTGATGCATCTTATCGAGCTTTTTCAAGAGAATATGGTGATACAATAGAAGCAGTATTTGATCCTGTATTATATTTTCTAGTTTGGTTTGAAAAATTATTACAAAATTCGCCTTGGCCAATTGTACTGATATGTTTTTTGGCTGTAATTTATTTTGGTAGTAGAAAAATATCTGTAACTATTGGCTCATTATTTGCCTTTTTGCTTATAGGAATATTTGGCATGTGGGAAGACACCATGTCTACAGTGAGTATTATTGGAGTTTGTACCATGCTTTCTATTGGAATTGGAATACCCGTTGGTGTGCTTATGGCAAAATCAGAGCGCGCTCAAAGAATTTGCACACCTATTCTAGACGTAATGCAAACAATGCCAAGCTTCGTATATTTAATACCCGTAGTTATGTTATTGGGTATCGGAAAAATTCCCGGGCTTCTAGCTGTGGTTATATATGCGATCCCACCTATCATTAGACTTACAAATTTAGGTATAAGAGAAGTTGATAAAGAAGTTTTGGAAGCTGCTGATGCTTTTGGTGCTAATCCAAGACAAAAATTGTTTCAAGTACAATTACCTTTGGCACTTCCAACAATATTTGCAGGAATTAATCAAACAATCATGATGGCTTTGGCAATGGTTGTGATTGCCTCAATGATTGGAGTTAAGGGACTTGGTCAACCCGTTTTAAAAGCAATTACTAATCAATACTTTGCTATGGGTTTATTTAATGGTTTAGCAATTGTTGCATTGGCTATTATTTTTGACAGAGTTTCCCAATCATTTGGTCATCGTATTCAGCAACATAGAAGTGGTTCAAGAGAATAAATTAGAAATCAAGTTATTACCTATAAAAAATTTAACTGATATTTTAATTAATCAATATGTTAAATAAAAGTTTAATTGGTGTATTTTTCATAACTTTTATTTACCTACTAGCGATATTTTTAAAGCAACCCCTAGAATATGTCTTTAACCTACCATTATTGCCATTAAGTCTTCTGTCACTCATTTTAGGAATATTTTTTTTTAATATATTCTCCATATCTTCTAATATTGTTGAAGGTCGAGAATTTATTAAGAAAAATATACTTCAATTAGCAATTGTCTTATTAGGTATTAAGATAAGTTTGGCTCAGTTATGGAGAGTCAGTTTAGAGTCTATATTTGTCATAATTATTACAATATTATCCATTTTTCTTGCATATTTTTTAATTAAAAAATTTTTGCCAACTCAAAAAGGGGTATCAAAATTATTAGCAATCGGTACATCCATTTGTGGTGTCACAGCTATTATGGCTTCCTCAACTATATTAAAATCAAAGGATCAAGATGTAGCCGTGGCTGTACTAATAGTGGTTTTATGGGGAAGTATAGCTGTATTAACATATCCTTTTTTTGTGGAGTTATTTTTTTTGACAGACTTAGCTAAAGGCATTTTTTTAGGTGTTAGCATTCATGATACAAGTCAAGTTTTAGCAGCTGCTATGGTTCATAATGATTTACATCCAAATCAAAAGACTTTAGAAATCGCTACGATAACAAAAATAATTAGAAATTTATTTCTTTTAGTTTTGATACCGATATTAATAATTTTTAATAAAACTTCAAAAAATAATAAAAATAAAAGTCAATCAGTATTTGTTAAAATATTTAATTCAATTCCGCTTTTTGTAGTGGGTTTTATTTTATTTGTAACCTTTCGCTCAATTATGGACTTATACTTTTTTGATAATGAGAAATGGATACAATTTTTAGTAATACTTGAAAAATTAATTTCAATTCTATTTGGTCTAGCTCTTACAGCCCTTGGAGCCTCTATTGATTTAAGAAAAATCTTTAATCAAGGATATGTCACTATATTAATTGGTATGACTTTTAGCATTGTATCTCTTGTATCAGTAACCTTCTTAATATTAATTTTAGGGCTAAATGTCTTATAGAAATAATATCATTGCTTTGTAGTAAGAATACATATTAACTACACTGAATTTTATGACCCACTTAATTGCTAAAAGTGCGAGACTTCGCTCTACGCCTTACACCAAAAGAATTGAGGAATATGGTGTACAATCATACACAGTATATAATCACATGCTTTTACCTGCATCTTTTAAAGGTATAGAGGAAGATAGTAGACACCTAAAAAATAATGTTCAACTTTGGGATGTATCAGGCGAGAGACAAGTTCAAATTCACGGACCTGATGCAACTAAACTTACACAATTAATTACGTGTAGAGATTTATCTGAGGCAAAAGATTATCTTTGCTATTACGCTCCAATCATTGATGACAAAGGTAAAATTATTAATGATCCACTGATAATGAAAGTTGGTGAAAAGACATGGTGGCTATCAATAGCAGATACAGATGTGCTTCTTTATGCAAAAGGAATTGCAATTGGTATGAACCTTGACGTTGAGATTACTGAACCTAATGTTAACATTCTTGCAGTTCAGGGGCCAAAATCATTTGAGCTTATGTCAAGAGTTTTTAAAGACATAGATAAATTAAAATTTTTCAATTTCAAAAGATTTGATTTTCAAAATCATAAATTTTTAATTGCAAGATCAGGTTGGTCCAAACAAGGTGGATTTGAAATCTATGTAGATCATGATGAAATCGGCCTAAATCTGTATGATACCCTTATGTCTAAAGGTGAAGATTTGGATGTAAGACCAGGTTGTCCAAATTTAATTGAAAGGATAGAGGGTGGTCTATTATCATTTGGAAATGATATGAATATGAATGATACTCCACTTGAGTGTGGTTTGGGTTCTTTTGTTTCTTTCAACCCCAAAATAGATTATTTAGGAAAAGCTGAGTTAGAAAAACAGCACAAAGAGGGAGTTAAAAGATCTTTAGTTGGTTTAAAACTCAAACTCGATAAAATTGAAATTACAAAAGCGTTACCTTTAAAAATAGGTGCTGACATTATAGGTGAGCTAAGAGCTGCATGCTTTAGTCCAGATTTTGGCTGTTGTCTTGGAATAGCTATGGTTCAGACCCAATATCAAAGTTTAGAAAAAAGACAGACACTTCTTGTTGATGGCGAAGAGGTTGAGTCTGTAATGACGAACCTCCCCTTCAAGAAATAATAATTGCTTTTTTAAACTAAAAGTTTAAATAGTCTCGGGTGTTAAATATCGTTTATAGTTCTTGGGCTCTATTTACAGGTTTTGGATTAATTATGCTTGCACATTCTTTGCAAGGAACCTTGTTAAATATTAATGCCGTATTATTTAATTTTTCCGATTTTGAAATTGGATATGTCTTTACAGGTTATTTTATAGGTTATTTAGCAAGCTCATATATTTGCCCGAAAATTATCAAAGATGTAGGACATATAAGAGTATTTGCAGCATTCGCATCCATTGCTTCCATTACAATTTTATTTCATTGGATTTATGTTCAACCGTATTTTTGGTTTTTTTTAAGATTCCTCACAGGGTTTTCATTGGCAGCAATATATATAGTTTGTGAAAGTTGGCTAAATGATCGTGCTGATAATAGAACAAGGGGGAAGCTCATAGGATTTTACATGGTGATATTATACTTCTCAACTAGTGGGGGTGGTTTGCTAATAAATCTAAAAGAGACTACTGAGGCACACTTATATATTCTAACATCTTTATTAATTTCTTTTGCTTTAGTTCCAATTTTGCTTACTAAAAAATCAGCACCAGAATTTTCTACACCTAAGTTCATATCTTTAAAAGACCTATATAAAAATTCTCCCATGTCTTTTATAGGTTCTTTTGGTATTGGTATGATATATGGAGCATCATTTGGATTAATTGCAGTCTTTGGAGCTAAGTTAGGCTTAAGTATTTTTCAAATTTCTATACTTGTTTTTGTAAATACTTTCATTGGAGCTTTATTTCAGTATCCGGTTGGTAAACTATCGGATATATTTGATAGAAGAATAATTTTACTGATATTAAATGTCATTGCTTTGGTCTCATCTATTTGTGTAATTATTTTCGGATCTTTTTCATTTAATATTCTTTTATTATTTGTTGGAATACATTCAGCTGTATCTCTTCCTTACTATGCAGTTGTTATTTCTCACTTAAATGATTTTTTAGAAAAGGATGAGGTTGTTTCTGCTAGCTCAACTCTGACATTAGTTAATGCATTAGGTTTAGTTTTAGGGCCAATTATCGTCTCTGGATTTATGTCTTATTTTGATGCCTATGGATTGTTTTATTATTGTGCAATAGTTTATGTTTTTCTGGCACTATTTACCTATCAAAGAGTAAGAGTTGGAAGAACTAGTGAAATTTATGATGAGAATACACCATCAATGATTGTGCCTCGCACCGCTTCCGCAATAGGAATGCAAACTGCTACTGAACAAATGATTAGTAAAATTGATGAAAAAGAGTAATTTTTTAATTGATGGATTTCGAAGCCAAGATAGCTGAATTAGGTCTTTTAATAACAAAACCTGCAAAACCTGCAGGGAGTTATAAACCCTGCGTTATTGTTGATAATATTGCATATATATCTGGTCAAGGCCCATTACTTGAGGATGGGTCTTTTGCAAAAGGAAAAGTTGGGGCTGATGTTGATATAGAGACAGCTCAAAATCACGCTAGGCTATGTGGATTAGCTATCTTATCTGCTTTAAAAAATGAAATAGGATCAATTAATAAAGTAGATCAATTAATAAAACTGACAGGTTTTGTAAATTGTATTGAGAGCTTCACACAGCAGCCTTTAGTAATCAATGGTTGCTCAAATATGATGGAAGATATTTTTGGCGAGACTGGTGTTCATGCTCGAGCTGCAGTAGGAGTTAATTCTTTGCCTCTAGGTTTTACAGTAGAAATTGAGGCGATGTTTAAAATCAAGAGTTAATTTCTTAATTGACAATTAATTAAATTTAGCAAAATATTAATTTATTAATGCTTGGAGTTTGAATTATGGATTTTCATTTTGAAAATAATACTATTAAGATAATTCATCAAAATAAGACATTTCATTTGCATCCCATTTGGTTAAGAGAGAGACTACCGGGTGAAAAGTATTTTGATTTAGATACTAATCAAAGATTATATGAGCCATCCTCTATTGACTTAAAGTTGAAAATTGAAAATTGTAAATTAACAGATAACAAACTTGATGTTGAATTTAATGATGGGGCACAAGGTCAATATCGTTTAGATGATCTTTTGATTGAAATGGATGAAGAAAAAAATAAAAGAGGGCCCTTACCAAAAAGAATTTTATGGAATTCTCAACTAGAAGATTTACCTGAAGCTATTTTTGAAGTAGATATGGTTAAACAAGAATCTATGTATAATCTTCTTATAGATTTTTATAAATATGGATTTGTTATTATTAAAAATGTACCAACTGAGAGTAAGTACATTTTAAAATTTGTAAATTCAATCGGCCCAGTTAAGGTCACAAATTTTGGAGAATTTTTTGATGTAATGTCTAAACCAAATCCAAATGACTTAGCCTATAAACCTATTGCATTACCGCCTCATACTGATAACCCTTACAGAAAACCAGAAGCACCCGGGATACAGTTTTTGCATTGCTTAAAAAATGAGGTGAGTGGTGGTTTTTCTACTCTTGTTGATGGTTTTTCAGTTGCAGAATATATCAAATTAAATGAGCCAGAAGCATTTGAGTCTTTAACCAAAACAAATTTACGTTACCGATTTCAAGATAAAGATATAATTTTAGAAAATTGGGGAGAGTTAATTGAATTAGACAAAGATGGCGACTATAAGCAAGTAAGGTATAGTACTAGAGTTGATTACGTGCCACCTTTAGAAAATAAAAAGTTAGAGAGTTTTTACAAAGCGAGAAAATTATTAGGAGATTTATACACTTCATCTGACTTCGAGATAAAATTTAAGCTCTCACCAGGAGATGTCATGATGTTTGATAACCACAGACTTCTCCATGGAAGAACCTCTTATGACTCGAGTGAGGGAGCTAGACATTTACAAGGTTGTTATCTAGAATTTGATTCAACTGATGGAAAATTGAGACATTTACATAAAAAATATCATCTAAGTGAGACAAATTTATGACTGAGAAAAATGTAAAATTTAAACATATGAAAGATGGAGATAAAGAGGATTATCTATTGCTCCAAAAATATGAGGAAAAGTATGTTTCATTGACATATGAAAGAATAATAGAAGAACTTACAAGACAAGGAAAAAATACTATGGAGGGTTACAAGATAACAAGATTAGATCATGGTCTACAATCAGCTACTAGAGCTTATGATGATGGAGCTGACATTGATTGGATTGTTGGTGCCTTACTTCATGATATTGGAGATGGACTTGCCCCTCAAAATCACGATAGGTTTTCTGCTGAAGTTGTAAGACCTTATGTAAGAGATGAAATAACATGGGTGATTGAGCATCATGGAATTTTTCAAATGATCTACTATGCTCATCATTATGGATGGGATAAAAATGCTAGAGATAAATTTAAAGATAATATTTATTTCCAAACTTGCGCAGATTTCTGTGAGAGATGGGATCAAAAATCTTTTGATCCCGAATATAAAAATAAAGATCTAGATTTTTTTAAACCCTTGATTAAAGAGGTATTTAGCAGACCTCCCTACAAAGATGAATACATCAAAAAAAATGAAGTTTTAGGTTTACCAAAAGTTTAAATCTATAAATCCAGATAATTTAAAGTAAGTATATATTGTCATGAGAGTTTTCTTGATAACTTTGAGTGTTTTACTCACAAGCATAGGGAGCATTATGGCGAAAAACTTATATAACTTTAGTATTCAAGATATTGATGGAAATACAGTTAATCTTGATAAATTTAAAGGTAAACCCATTCTTCTTGTTAATACGGCTAGTAGATGTGGTTTCACAAAACAATACGCTAATCTATCCAATCTTCATCGTGAGTATTTTGAAAAGAATTTAGTAATTATTGGAACTCCTTCTAATAGTTTTCATCAAGAGCTGAGTAATAATGAGGAAGTTAAAGAATTTTGTTTAGTTAATTATGAAACAAAATTTATTATATCAGAAATTATTAGTGTTGTTGGAGAAAATGCCCATCCGATATACAGTTGGATGACATCAGAGTATAACGAAACTCCAAAATGGAATTTTTATAAGTACCTCTTTGATGGAGAAGGTCAATTAGTTAAAAGTTGGTCCTCTATGACCAAACCTGACAGTTCGAAAATTACAAGTTTAATTGATGAGTTAATATAGAAAAAGGGGCACATAATGTGCCCCTTTTTTAGGAGTACTATAAATAAAATTATTTAAATTCTGGGTAAGCGACTGTTGTTAATTCAGCACTATCTAAACCAGAAGCTTCAGTCTCTTCTGACACTCTTAAACCTACAGTTCCTTTTAGAATATAAAAGAATACGCCACTTAAAGGTACAACTAAGACAGCTGCAGCAACAATTCCTATTAATTGCACTAGGAAATCTCCGCTACCAAAAATACCTACGGCCAGTGTTCCCCAGATACCTGCAACTAAGTGTGCTGATATTGCTCCGACAACATCATCGATTTTCATTTTGTCGAGCATTGGGATAGCGATAGTACAAAGAATACCACCTATTGCACCAACAATCATAGATAAGAAGTGGTTGCTTAAATCTGGACCTGCAGTAATAGCAACAAGACCTGCAATAGCACCGTTCAATGCAATAGATAGATCAATTTTTTTATACAATAGCTGTGATAAAATAATTGCAGCCACGACACCGCCACATGCAGCGATATTTGTGTTTACAACGACAATTGACATTGCAGAAGCATCAGCGGCACTACCAAGTGCTAACTGAGATCCACCGTTAAATCCAAACCATCCAAACCAAAGGATGAAGGTACCAAGACACGCTAAAGGCATGTTTGCACCAGCGATTGGAGAGATCTTTCCATCTGCACCATATTTGCCAGCTCTAGGACCAAGAATTAAACAGCCGGTTAAAGCTGCCCATCCGCCCACTGAGTGAACAATAGTAGATCCAGCAAAATCAGAAAAGCCCATTTCTGTGAGCCATCCACCGCCCCAGGTCCAAGAACCATAAATTGGGTAGATAATTCCTGTCATAAATGCTGCAAATATCATAAATGGCCATACTTTAATTCTTTCAGCACAAGCTCCAGATACGATTGAAATTGCTGTAGCACAGAACACCATTTGGAAGAACCAATCTGATGCTAAAGAGTAGCCACCCTCTTCAGTTGCAGCTGTTAAATCATCAGCGGTATCATAAAAAGCACCACCTAATGAACCTATCCAACCTGAAACATCTACATACATTAAACTGTAACCGATTAAATAAAACATTATTCCTGCAATTGAGTATAAAGCTATATTTTTTAATAAAATTGCTGATGTGTTTTTTTTACGAACAAATCCAGCTTCTAACATGGCAAAACCTAATGCCATGAACATCACTAAGACTCCACTAAAAACAAATAAAAATGTATTAAATACAAAGGCTGTTTCAGCAGATACTTCCGCACTTGCAACTCCAGAGAAAAGCAAAGTAGGGATTAAGAAAGTTAATATTTTTTTCATTGGATCTCCTTATTTAATTGCCTCAGCGCCTCGTTCTCCTGTACGTATTCGGACAACTTCTTGCACTTCAGTTACAAAAATTTTTCCATCTCCAATTTTTCCTGATTTAACTGCTTCAGAAATTGTTGTGATGACTTTTTCGACGTCTGCAGAATCTACTAAAACCTCTGCTCGAGATTTAGGAAGAAAATGTACCTCATATTCTGCGCCTCGGTACAGTTCGGTATGACCCTTCTGGCGCCCATATCCTTTAGCCTCAACAATAGTTAAACCTTGGATGTCCACACCTGTGAGTGCTTGTCTCAAAGCTTCAACTTTATCGGGCTTGATAATTGCTGTTATTAGTTTCATAAATACCTCTCTTATTTTTGAGTTGAGAAACTTATAAATACTGAATCAAAAAAAAAATAATGCTAAGAAGTTAATGAAACTATGCAACTTGTGAATATCCCAGATTGTCCAATAAAATCAGTCATATTGGTAAAAAAACATCAATAAATATGATTAAAATAATTAAAGGAGCAGACTAAATCTTAAATCAATAAGCAAGTGTTTGTGACTTAAAGAGGATTCTTCCAATCAACTTTATAAATTGCTTCATTCCTTCTAAGATTAGGCAATGTAAACGGACCATCATAAGTAGCTTTAATAGCAGATCCAATTACTTCAATATTATCAGTAATTAAATCACTTTTTAAAACATCTCGGTGTTTATAAAAATTTTTATCGGAAGCAAAACCAGAATATCTAATTACTGCAAAATAACCTGGCTTAATTGAAGAAATTTTTACTGAATTATCTGATGGTAAAGGTATTTCATTTGGTTTGTATTTACTTGGTAAATAAAATTGCATAACGTACTCGTTTTCAATTTGAGTAACATTCACTGGTGTGGTCATTGAAATTTTTTCACTTTGTTTATTATTGCCAGAAATATAATTAAAAAGTTTTCGAAATCCATTATTTTGATTAGTGTATTGGGTTTGAACTACTAGACGCTCCTCATAAAATCTAATTTCATATGTATCTGTCTGATGAACTACTTTATAAGGCGATTCATTATAGGCCATCAAGTCTTGTACCACGAGTAATGTAAATAGTAAGTATTTAATCATTTAAAATTTGCGTTTCTTTATCAGAGACTCCCCATAATCTGTCATCTATGGGTATCCATCCTTTAATAGAGGATTTATTGCCCTCAGGTATACTTACTTTCACCATTGTTTCTTTTACCTCTAACAAGTTTACAATTTTTGGTGCAAGTATTAATCCTTTTTGAATAGTCATCCAAGACTCAGAGTCATAAGATTTCAATGCATAGAGCTCAATATCCTCTAGTATCAGCAATGTTCTTTTTTTAGATAACTGATTGTGAGCAATCCAACCTTGTATTCCATTAAATAATTCAATGCGGTACCAGTCTGTATAAGAACTCCAACTATTTCTAAACTCTTCAATAACCTTTACAGGCATATTTTCCTCTGTAAGGAGAAATTTCTCAGTTTGTTTATTCAAATCTTGATTTTCTGGATAGTGACGTAGCCAAGACTCATCATGAGCAAGAGATTTATAATATGGAATATGTTTATCAGAATATGCAGTTAATGGGAGTACCAGAAACAAAAGCACTAACCTGATCATAAATTTTATCTTTGTGAATTTTGCCAATTTGGATGGGTATAAGGTTGTAGATTTGATGGTGCTAAAAGAGGTTTTCCCAAGATGTGATCTGAGGCTTTCTCACCCGTCATTATAGATGGGGCATTAAGATTGCCATTGCATATCTGAGGAAAAATTGATGAGTCTGCAAGAAATAAATTTGAAAAACCCTTTACTTTGCAATCGTTTAGAACGACAGAAGAAGGGTCATCTTCTTTTCCAATCTTGCAGGTACCACATGGATGATAAGCACTTTCACAATGATTTTTTATAAATTCGTCGAGACCTTCATCTGAAACAACGTCATCACCAGGTTGAATTTCATCTCCTTTAAAAGAAACTAGGGCCTCTTGACTCAGTATCTCTCTACTGAGTCTAAGTGATTTTCTAAAGTTTGGAAAATCATCTTCATGAGACATGTAATTGAATTTTATAGTTGGTGAATCAAATGGGTCACTAGATTTTAATTTTACAAAACCTCTAGATTTTGAACGCATTGGCCCAACATGCAATTGAAAACCGTGACCTTCGCTAGGCGCCTTTCCGTCATATCTAATTGCGACTGGAAGAAAATGAAATTGTATATCAGGATATGGTATGTTTTTATCAGAGCGAATGAAACCAAGAGTTTCAAATTGGTTTGTTGCACCTGGCCCACTTTTAAGAAACATCCATTGCATGCCGATAAGTAATTTAGAAAAAGGATTTAAATATTTATTAAGTGTTACTGGTTGTAAACATTTAACTTGAAAATAAACTTCTAAATGATCTTGTAAGTTTTTACCAACACCTGGTAAGTTTTTAATAACCTTGATACCCAAATTATTTAAATCATTGCCCTCTCCAATACCCGATCTTTGAAGAATTGTTGGACTATTGATAGCGCCAGCTGATAAAACAACACCAATATTTGCACTAAAGGTTTTTTTTTGGCCCCGATGGTATACTTCAACTCCCTTAGCTTTGTCTTCTTGAAAAATAATTTTATCGACCAGAACCTTTGTTATGAGTTGTACATTTTTTTTCGCTAATGCAGGCTTTAAATAAGCTTTTGCTGTTGAAAAACGAGAGCCTTTCCAAACGGTCATATCAGCTGGTCCAAAACCCTCCTGTCGAAAGCCATTGTAGTCATCAGTGTAGGTGTATCCCGCCTGCTCCGTCGCTCTTACAAAAGCATTGTGTAATGGGTTATCTCTTTTGCCATGAGTTATGTTTAGAGGGCCTGATTTTCCTCTAAACTCTGAATTGCCTCCGTGGCTTGCTTCCATTCTTTGAAAATATGGAAGGACATCGGGATAATCCCAACCTTTTGCACCACTTTCTGCCCATTGATTATAATCACCAGCATTACCCCTTACATAAATCATTCCATTAATTGACGAAGACCCTCCTATAACTTTACCTCTAGGGCACACGAGAGACCTACCATTTAAAGTAGGCTCGGGTTCTGCTTTATATCCCCAATCGAATTTATTCATATTCATTGGGTATGAGAGTGCTGCAGGCATTTGTATAAAAGGACTATTGTCATTGCCGCCAAATTCTAATACTAGAATTTTTAATTGAGGGTTTTCCCCAAGTCTGTAAGCGATTGTAGATCCTGCTGATCCAGAACCAATTACGATATAATCAGGTTTTTCAAACATAGATTAGTTCAATTTCTTCCTCTACTACCATGTTTTAAATAAACATTTTTTGCAAGTATTTTATGTTCTTGTGATTTGCGAATATCAAAAATTTTTTTTCTAGCATACTGAGCAGTTTCTTTAACATTTATTATTTCTTTTTGAAACTCATTATCGAACAAATTTACGTTCAAACTTTTTTTTGGGGAATTATGAAAAAAAGCAGGTGGGAAATTTTTTACTTCAGGAATTTGTGACTTAATAAATTTACCGAGAGGATCTTGATCCATAGCTTGCTTATAAGGATTATACATTCTAATCGTATTGATACCGGTTGTACCTGATTGCATTTGTATTTGACTGTAATGAATTCCAGGTTCAAAGTCTGTAAACAACGCTGCCAAGCGTGGAGCAAAGTATCTCCAATCAAGCCATAAATTATAAGAAGCAAATGATGCTAACATTGCTCTCATTCTAAAATTGATCCATCCATTATTTCTTAAATAAATCATACATGCATCGATAAAATGAACTCCAGTCTTACCTTCAATCCAAGCCTCTAATTTCTCTTCATCTTTATCACGTATTTGATCATACACAGGAATAAAGCTTGCATGTTCAATTGATGGCTGATCCTCTAATTTTTGAACAAAATGCGATCTCCAATATAACCTAGATAAAAATGAATTTATAGATTTAGCAAAATTTTTATTGGTATACTTTATTAGATCTCTTTTTTTTTCGGCCTCTTGAAAAACTGTGCGGTGTGATATTGTACCATATGTCAAATGAGTTGATAATCTTGAGCAGCTTTTTTCAGCAGTTATCGGGCTAGACATCTCAAATTGATAATTTTCACCTCTTTTATTTAAAAAAGACTGAAGCAATTTTTCTGCTTCGACAGATCCACCCTTTTGCCTATATGGACATGGTGTTGAATCATAAAAAAATTTTGGTAATTCATGTTTTGTTAATTCTAAATTAACTGATTGTTTTATAATGGGCAAATTAGACTTTTTAATAATCTCGTTTCTAAAATTTTTTGCCCATAGGTTTCTATCATGTTGTCCTCTTTTAACGCCTGGGTAAGAGCACTCAATCCAATCAATTTTATTTTGAAAAAAAAATTTTTTTAATTTTTTGTCCCTTTGGTAAGTCCATTCAATACCTGTTTCTTGTTCGCTAATTACGCTTGAAAAGCTATGTTTATCCTTTAAAAACTTGAATATTTCAATCGCGTCACCAAAAAAGATATTTAAATATAAATTATTTTTTAATAATTGTCGTTTAAGGTCATTTACACTCTCTAATGTAAATTGCCATTGCCTTAAAGACATATCTTTTTGCTTCCACAACTCAGGTTCTATAATGTAAATTAATATAGATCTTTTACTTTCATCAATAAGAATTTCATTGTCTTTAAATCTTAAATTCTTCTTAAACCAGACGATCCTATTTGACATCTGTTACTAGTCTTTAATTTTGAAGCCTTTTGAAAAAATATAAATAATTGCAGAAATATTTAGAATTAAAAAAGTAAATATCATAATCAAACTTGTTGTAATACTTACATCAGCCATTTCATAAAAACTCCATCGAAAACCACTTACTAAGTAAAGAACTGGATTTACCAAAGAAACGTTCTGCCAGAACTCTGGTAACCAGTTGATTGAATATAGCGAGCCGCCAAGAAATACAAGTGGAGATAAAATTAGTGTAGGAAATATTGATAGCTCCTCCCAATTTGATGACAACATCCCTATGAGAAAACCTAGTAAGCTAAAAGTTAAAGATGTTAAGACGAGCATTAAAATCATTGTAAAAGGATGCATAATATATATTTCAACAAAAAATAACCCTGTTGCTAATATTAAGCTTCCTAAAATTATTGATTTTGTAGTGGCCGCGCCAACAAAACCAATAACAATCTCTGTTGTTGATAGTGGGGCAGCATAAATTTCATTTATAGTTCCAAGAAATTTTGGAAAAAAGATACCTGAGGAAGCGTTTGAGACACTTTGTGTAAGTAAAGCTAACATTATCATACCAGGCACTATGAAAGAACCATATGATATATCTTCAATCACAGGGATGCGACTGCCGATTGCAGCACCGAAGACTACAAAATAAAGAGAGGATGATATCACAGGAGAAAATATACTTTGAACAGTTGTTCTTCTCATTCGATCCATTTCATGCAAGTAAATCGCCATTATGCCTGTCCAGTTCATACACTCTCCTCCAAAAGTTTTTCGAATATCGTCTCCAGCGATGTCTGGGAGGAATTTAAATCTTTTAATTTTAGACCAGCTGTCTTTATGTCTTGAAGAAGTGCGGTAATACCAGTCGAAGATCCGTGAGAGTCATATGAATATGTTAAAGAGTTATTACTATTCATTTTTAAGTTATACGACTCTAAAGTAGATGGGATTTGACTGAAAGGCTCCTGAAATTCTATAGTTAAATTCTTTTGACCCATTTTTTGCATTAAATCATTCTTATTATCAGTAATTATGATCTCGCCATTATTGATTACAGATACTCGATCAGAAATAGCCTCGGCTTCTTCGATATAATGAGTAGTAAGAATAATTGTTACACCATTTTCTTTAAGCTCCTTTACCGCTCTCCACATATCTCTTCGCAAATTAATATCTACACCTGCAGTAGGCTCATCTAAAAAAAGTATTTTTGGTTCATGGCTCAATGCCTTTGCAATTAATGCTCTTTTTTTCATACCTCCAGAAAGCTCACGAAGCTTACTATCTTTTTTATCCCAAAGGCTGAGATCTTTAAGAATTTTTTCTATGTATGCAGGATCTTTTTTCTTACCATATAAGCCTCTAGTGTAAGAGACATTTTGAAAAACTTTTTCAAAGGCTTCTAAATGGAGTTCTTGAGGCACAAGGCCAATCATCGATCGAGTTTTTCTGAAATCTTTAACAACATCATATCCATCAACTGAAATGGTTCCTGATGTAGGTAAGACTATCCCACATATGGCATTAATGAGTGTTGTTTTTCCAGCACCATTTGGACCAAGAAGTGCAAGAATTTCACCTCTTTGAATTTCTAAATTGACTCCTTTGAGGGCTTCTAAACCTCCTTGAAAAGTTTTTTTTAAATTATCAATTTTAATTAAGATATCTGCTGACATAATTAGATTGCGTACAGTATATTATAAGCAAATAACATCAAGATAGTTTATCAGTAATCTTATTTTTTTTACTTTTTTCAATTAAGTAAGTGCTAATTAAAACAGCAATAAGGGCAACAATAATTTTATAAGTTATTTTTTCATTTAAAAAAAGATATCCAAATATCAATCCAAAAATTGGAATGATGTAGGCAACTTGTGATTGAAAAACTAAGCCATTATTTTTAAGAATATAAAATCTCATTAACCAAGCTATCGCAGTCGCAACGATACCAAGATACAAAAGAGAAATTGTAGCATTAAGAGACGGTCTCAATTCTGTTGGATTTTCAAAAATGAACATAATTGGTAATAAAAGAATAACTGCCCAAATTAAAATACTTGATGTAAGTACTTCATTTTTAATATGTTTTAGCTTGAGTGAAAATAGTCCACCTATGGTGTAACAAACTGGACCCAAGATTACCATAAATGCGTAAAAGATATTTGACTGATTGATTAGAATATTATCTGAAAATAAATAAACGATACCAAGAAAGCCTATTAATATTCCAACAAATTTTAAAAGATTAATTTTTTCATTTTGAATAAATAAATGTCCTAAGATTGTTGCTGCAATAGGTGCCGTGGACATCAAGATTGCTGCTAGATTACTTTGAACTTTTAATATACCGAATGAAATAAAAAAAAAGGGGAGAACTAAATTCACAAATCCTATAGTTGCGTACCATAACCAATTTTCTCCAAATGCTTCAATTGAAATTTTTCTTATCCAACAGTAAATAAGCATTACTATTGCAGCAAAAAAAATTCTACCAAAGGCAAGTGCCATGGGTGTATAACTTTCTGAAGCAATTTTGATGTTAAAGAACGCACTTCCCCATATACCAGCTAATAAAAATAAAAGTAAAAAATCTTTAAAGGATGCTTTGTGCATTATATGAGAGTAAACTGAACACGTTTATTCATTTTTCCTTTACTCTCATACTTAATAAATTTAAATTCGCCAATTTCATTTGTATTAGCTACGTGAGTTCCACCACACGGTTGTAAATCAATATCTCCTATTTTAACAAGTCGAATTTTATCATTTGTTCTTGGCGGTTTAACTGACAAGGTTCGTACTAGCTCAGGTTTTTGATCTAGCTCTTCATTAGTTATCCACTGATAAGAAATAGAGTGAGATTGTTGAATAAATTCATTAATGATTTTATTTAAAGTTTCAAATTCAAATGTCTCTTCGCCTAAATCAAAATCAATCCTACTTTTTTCTAAACCAATTGATCCTCCTGTAACATAATAAGGTAATGCTGCACACATTAAGTGCATCGAGGTGTGCATTTTCATTAGGCGATATCGATGATCCCAATCAATATGGCCTTTTATTTGTCCAGAAAGATTTATATTTTCTGAGTCAACAACATGGGCAATACCTAACTCATGTTTAACTGTATTGATAACATTGAATTTTTTATCATTAATTTCTAGTACTCCCTTGTCTCCAGGTTGCCCACCACTTTGAGCATAAAAAGAGCTATCTTGAGTAATGATTTTGTCACCCTCGACTAATAAAATTTTTTCTTCGAAACTCTTTGTATAACTGTCTTTGAGATAAATCATTTTTTTGCTTCCTCAATCATAAAGTCTACACAGGACTCTATACCTCCTTGAGTGTTGCTTTGTTTTTCACATTCCTCATAGTATTCGTGGTATTCAAATGTCGAAGTAATATATAGGCCCAAACCTATAATGCTAAAGACTGCAATACTATATAATATTTTTTTAGCCATCTTAAATTAATCTGTCTTGGAAACCTATCAATTGATTGTTAACAATGATATCTGATTTTTTAATAGGTCTAAGCAGTTCTATGCCTTCTAAACTTATACATCTACTTAGTGCAACATAAAGTTGTCCTGGGGCAAAAGAGCCTTGACTCATATCTATAATTACTCTTTCAAATGTTTGTCCTTGACTTTTATGAATTGTGATTGCCCAAGCTAATCTCATTGGATACTGTTTGAAAGATCCTGTTATTTCCTCTTGAACTTCTTGTTGATCATCATCATAGGTATATTGAATACGATCCCATTTTTCTTTTTTGACCTCATATATTTTATTATTAATTTTTACTTTTATTTTTTTTTGAGCGATATCATGAATTATACCAATAGATCCATTAACCCACCTTTTTTCAGGATCATTTTTAATCATAATTACTTGAGCTCCTTTTTTTAATTTTAAGATTTCATCAGTGGGAAATAATTCTTTATAAAATTGACCAGTAGCTTGTCCCCTGTAAGAAAACTCCTCCTGATTTAACTGGCTTAAATATTTTTGATTAATGCTGCTCGCTCGAGCATTAGTTGTAGTAAGTATGATTTTACCTTCATCCATCTCAATGTGATCAGTTAAAGAGTAGTTTATATTCTCGATCTGCGTGTGAGTAATTGAGCCATCTCTAACAGAGTTAAGCAAATGAATAAAATGTTCATCTTTTTGACGATAAATATTATGTAATTCAAGCGTTTTAAATTGGGCATCCTGGAAAATATTTGAATGAAAGAAGAAATGACCTTTGGGATAAATGCGCTGTAGAAGTCCTGACTCATCCATATTCACAACTGGTGGTAGTTGAAATAAATCCCCAAAAACGATTAACTGAACTCCGCCAAATGGTTGTGTAAGTTTTTTTCTGTGAACACGAAGGCTATAATCAATCGCATCAAAAACATCAGCACGAACCATAGATATCTCATCAATAATTAATGTTTCCAAATTTTGAAGAATTTCGATTTGTCTTACTTTTTTTATATGTCGTGTTTGAATAACCTTTGGTGGAAAACCAAAAAATGAGTGAATAGTTTGTCCTTTAACTCGAATTGCAGCAACTCCTGTTGGAGCAAGAACAACTGTATTCTTCTTTGTTATAGATCGAAAGTAGGCCAATAGTGTAGACTTACCACTACCTGCTTTACCAGTAATATAAAAATGATCTTTTGTGCTTTCTAGTTGATCAGTGATATTTTCAAATTCTTTACTGAGTTCGAAATCGTCAGGTAGTAAACTATTATAATTTCGCTTATAGCTCATCTATAATATTATTTAACATGTGAAAACATTCTTTCACTGTGCCTTTTTGAATTTGAATTCTAGAAAGTTTTGGGTTGAAATTTAATCGTTCGATATAAATATTTTTTTTAAAATATAATCCGATAAAAACTAAACCAACAGGTTTTAATTTGGTACCACCGTTTGGACCAGCTACACCTGTTGTTGAAAATGTTAGCTGACTTTTGGAAATCTTGTGTAAATGTAAACACATTTGAGCACATACTTGACGGCTGACTGCACCGTACTTTTTGATAGTACTTGGTTTGACTTTGAGATTTTTAATTTTTGAGTCATTTGAATATGTTATCAAACCAGTTTTATAAATTTTAGATATACCAGACACCGCTGTAAATTCTGCTGCAAGCAAACCACCAGTACAAGATTCTGCTGTTGAAACTGATATGTTTTTATCGAGTAAATATTTGATTGTTTTCGAAACGACGCTCATAAGGTAGTTATACTTATTATAAGGACGAAGAAATAACAATGGTGCTTATTGGTATAAAAAAAATGCATAATTAATCCCCATAATTCACAATAAATGTGGATAAATTTACAAAATTTGACTATACATATGCAAATATTGCATATTAATATGAAATCCTATAACTTTATTAAAGGAATCATGGAGGTTTAAATGGCAGATATGTTTACAGGACACTACCCCTTTATAGTTATGATTATTTGGTTCATAGCTGGTTTCATCGGATCAAAAATGTGATTGTGATGAGGGCAGTCCACGCTGCCCTCTCCCTACCCTAAAAGATGACATTATTACCCTTGCTGAAGCAATTGTGAGGGAATAATGTATCTTTATTAAAATCTGGAGAGAAAATGAATAAGCCAAATAATTTAGAACCGCTGTGGATGCCTTTCACTCCTAACAAAGTATTTAAGAAAGATCCAAGAATTATAGTCGGTGCTAAAGATATGCATTTTATTAGTGACGATAATCGAGAAATTTTAGATGGCACTGCAGGGCTTTGGTGTGTAAACGCTGGTCATGGTAGAAAAAAAATTCAAGAAGCTGTAAATAAACAAATTGAAAATCTTGATTACTCTCCACCTTTTCAATTTGGACATCCAAAACAATTTGAACTAGCTAATCGTTTAGCAGAGATTTTTCCTGAAGGAATGAATCATGTTTTCTTTTCTAATTCAGGATCTGAAGCAGTAGATAGTGCATTGAAAATTGCGCTAGCTTATCAACGTGCACGCGGACATTCATCTAAAACTAGATTAATAGGTCGCGAAAGAGGTTATCATGGTGTGGGCTTTGGAGGAATAAGCGTAGGTGGTATGGTAAAAAATAGAATGTACTTCGGATCAATGCTAAATGGTGTTGACCATTTACGCCATACCCACAATTTAAAATTAAATGCTTTTTCAAAAGGTGAACCTGAACATGGAGCAGAACTTGCCGATGATTTAGAGCGTCTTGTTCAATTGCATGATGCATCAACTATTGCAGCTGTAATTGTTGAGCCAATTGCTGGATCAACTGGTGCGCTGCCTCCGCCTAAAGGATACTTAAAAAGATTAAGAGAGCTCTGCACAAAACATGACATTTTATTAATTTTTGATGAAGTCGTAACTGCTTTTGGCCGTATGGGAAAAGCAACTGGATCAGAGTTTTTTGGTGTAACACCAGATATTATTTCATGTGCAAAAGGCATTACAAATGCCACCATCCCTATGGGTGCAACCATAGTTCAAGACTTTATTTATGAGTCAATGATGGAAAATGCGGATGCTCCAATAGAATTATTTCATGGATATACTTACTCTGGCCATCCTGTTGCTTGCGCTGCAGCCTTAGCAACACTAGATATTTATCAAGAAGAGGGATTATTTGATAATGCTGCTCATATGGCTCCTATTATTGAAGAAGCCGCTCATAGTCTGAAGGGGACAAAACATATAATCGATATTAGAAATTTAGGAGTGATTGCTGCACTCGAATTAGAGCCTAAAGGTAACGCTGTTGGTGCAAGAGGGTTTGAAGCTATGAAAAAAGCTTGGGATCTTGGCTTAATGGTAAGAGCTAACGGAGATACGCTTGCTTTTTCTCCACCTTTAATAATCAAAGAAAATCAGGTCGATGAAATGTTTACGAAAGTAAAAAAAGCCCTGGAACAAGTAGACTAAAAACGTCCCCACTACAACCATACCCTGTTTCAAAAACGCCGCTTGGTTGGTAAAAACCACATAACATTACCCATCTATATAAAAAGACAATTCCAGGAACTAAAATAATCGCATTAATAAGAAAAAGAGCTATAGAAATAACTACCCTCATTGGTAGCTTTGTATTCATATACTGTTTATAAAAAATACGAATTATCAAACCAGTGGTTACAGCAGATAGCAATAGAAATGGTGCATCAAGGTATGTAACTAAAAATTCATAATACATTTCTTTAAAACTTAGCAATGATACATTAAGACTTTAAAAATGCAAAAATACATATCTGAATTTATAGGCACATTTATTTTATTAGTATCAATTGTTGGATCTGGCATAGCAGGACAGCAATATACGAATGATCAAATGGTAATTTTATTTAGTCATGCTGTTGTTATAGGTTTCACACTAATTTTTATAATAAGAATATTTGCAAATTTTTCTGGGGCTCATTTTAATCCTATTGTTTCAATTATATTTTTCTTACAAAAAGAATTGAGTTCTAGGGATTTATTTCTTTATATACTAATACAAATTATTGCAGCTATACTAGGAGCACTTTTTGCAAATTATATATTTGGATTAAATGTAATAGAAATTTCTTCAAATATAAGAAGTGGAGCAAATATATATATTTCCGAAATTTTCGCTGCAACTGGATTGTTATTGGTCATACTCCTATCGAGAGCAGATGGTAAAAATGTAGTTTCATTTAATGTTGGTATTTATATTACAGCAGCTCTTATATTTACATCATCTACAAGTTTTGCAAATCCGGCTGTAACAATTGCTAGAATGTTTACTGAGTCATTTACGGGTATCAATCCCTCCACTGTAATATTTTTTATTAGTTGTCAAGTTATTGGAATGTTTGCTGCCTACATTTTGTATAACCAGTTCTTTAAAAGCAAATAATTTCAAGGATTTTTGTAAATTATTAACAGAGACAATTCGTATTGTTGACTTACTTACAGGTTAAATTTTAATGATTTCAATATTAATTAAGTAGGAGAGAAAAATGAGCGAAGCCAAATGTCCCGTTGCTCACGGAGCTAATTCAAATATGGAGAAGTCATCAACTGATTGGTGGCCTAAAAATTTAAATCTAGATATTCTCCATCAACATGATCAAAAAACAAAACCGTTTAATGGTACTTATGATTATAGAGAAGAAGTAAAAAAATTAGATTTTAAAGCATTAGAAGCTGATATGCATAAATTAATGAAAGAAAGTCAGGATTGGTGGCCAGCTGATTGGGGGACATACGCAGGATTAATGGTTAGGCTTGCTTGGCACTCTGCTGGTACTTATAGAACTGCTGATGGGAGAGGTGGCGGTGGAACCGGTGATCATCGATTTGCTCCTTTAAATTCTTGGCCTGATAATACTAACTTAGATAAAGCTAGAAGACTTTTATGGCCGATTAAGAAAAAATATGGAAACAAGATTAGCTGGGCTGATCTTATGATCTTAGCTGGAAACATTGGCTATGAATCAACAGGATTTAAAACATTTGGTTTTTCATATGGGCGTGAGGATATTTGGCACCCAAACAAGGATATATACTGGGGACCAGAAACAGAAGCATTAGCATCTGATAGACACTCAGATAAAGAAGATGCCTCTTCGTTAGAAAGTCCACTTGCTGCAAATCACATGGCCTTAATCTATGTGAACCCAGAGGGATTTGAAGGTAACCCTGACCCATTAAAAACAGCTCAGCATATTAGAGAGACATTTGCAAGAATGGCTATGAACGATGAAGAGACTGTTGCTCTTACTGCAGGAGGTCATACTATTGGTAAAACGCATGGTAATGGTAATGCTGATAATCTTGAGGCAGAACCTGAAGGGGCAGCAATTAACGAACAAGGCCTTGGTTGGATGAATAATACTTCCAGAGGAGTTGGAAGAGATACGGTGACATCTGGAATTGAAGGTGCATGGACTACTGAACCAACAAAATTTGATAATGGATATTTTGACATGCTCTTTAAATATGAGTGGGAACTTAAAAAAAGCCCTGCAGGAGCTTGGCAATATGAACCTATCAATATTAAAGAAGAAGATAAGCCTGTAGACGTAGAAGATCCATCAATTAGATATAACCCAATCATGACAGATGCTGATATGGCAATGATCAAAGATCCAATTTATTTAGAAATATCCAAAAAGTTTCATAATGATCATGAGTATTTTTGTGATGCTTTTGCAAGAGCTTGGTTCAAACTTACCCATAGAGATATGGGTCCAAGATCTAGATACATAGGACACGACCTTCCAAACGAGGATTTGATCTGGCAAGATCCAGTTCCCGCTGGAACACCTAGTTTTGATGTGGAACAACTCAAAGAAAAAATCAGAAACTCTGAATTAACTGTTCAAGAACTAGTCTCAACTGCATGGGATAGTGCAAGGACATTTAGAGGGTCGGATTTAAGAGGGGGAGCTAATGGAGCGAGAATTAGATTTTCACCACAAAAAAATTGGAAAGGCAATGAACCTCAAAGATTATCAAAAGTGCTAGATATATTAGAACCTCTTGCAAAAGAAGCAGGAGCTAGCATTGCAGACACAATTGTCTTAGCTGGAAATGTTGGTCTAGAAAAAGCTATTGAAGCTGCGGGTTTTAACGTTCCTGTTCCTTTCAACCCAGGAAGAGGAGATGCCTCTGAGGATATGACTGACTCTGAGTCATTTTCTCAATTAGAACCCATACATGACGGTTTTAGAAATTGGCAAAAAGATAATTATGAAGTAAGAGGAGAAGAGTTGTTGCTTGATAGAGCTCATTTACTTGGCCTTACTGCAGTTGAAATGACTGTACTTGTTGGAGGTATGAGGGCTCTGGGTGCTAACTATGGTGAGAATAAGCATGGTGTTTTTACTGACCGGGTAGGCGCTCTTACAACTGACTTTTTTGTTAACTTGCTTGATATGAGTAATAAATGGAAAGCGTCTAATGGACATTATGAGATTATTGATCGAAAAACAAATAATGTTAAATGGACGGCAACCTCAACGGACCTTGTATTTGGATCGAACTCTATACTTAGATCTTATGCAGAAGTGTATGCACAAGATGATAACAAGGAAAAGTTTGTAATTGATTTTGTTAAAGCTTGGAACAAAGTAATGAATGCCGATAGATTTGAATTGAACAATAATTAATTAATGTTCAATTATGGTAATATCCAACTTAAAGTTTGTGGTATTACAGATCAAAAATCTTTAGAAGTAATTCAAAAGTACTCTGTAAGTAGGGTGGGCCTTGTAAGTGATTACTTATATGGCCCAAATACACTTAGCACTAAAGAAATTCAAGAACTGACTATTGCATCCTACAATTTAAAATTAAATCCAATTTTATTGATTGGAAATATACAGATGCAAGAAGTAATTAGTATCGTAAATGATGTAGCAATAAAAGAGGTTTGCATATCTAATCAATATAAAAATGAAGAAATTGAATTGCTGAATAATAAAACAGATGCAAAAATTTCAATTTCGGTAAATTATGAGAATTTTGACTATAATTTCTTTGAAGAGATTTTAAATAATATAAGTAGTTTTTATTATGATTTAAATATTTACAGAAAAGATACTATTGAAAAAAAATCTCTTGTGGAATGTGAAAAACAAATCAATCAATTAAAGATCTTTGCGAAACCTCTCTACCTTGGTGGGGGAATAAATATAGATAACATAAAAGAGGCAATTAAAACAATATCTCCTCATGGAATTGATATTTCAACAGGTTTAAAACAATCTAATAGTGTGGATGAGGAAAAGCTTAAAAAAATCCTTGATAATCTTGGGTTTGACGAGATTTCTTAATAATAAATCGTTCATCTAAATTATTTATGAGTCTTTTGTAAGTATATTGGGTTTTTAAATCAATAAAATTAGGATTGAGGTCTAATACTGGCTGTATAACAAAATCTCTTAAATGTGAGGAAGAATGAGGAATTGATATTAAATGATTTTTAACTTTCAAGTTTTCGAATTGAATAAGATCTAAGTCAATTCTTCTTGGCCCATTCTCTAAAATTTTATTTTTTTTAATCAGCTTTTCTACAGCGTTCATTTTTATAAATAGATCATTAAAAAATAAATTAGTGAGAAATAAAAAGGCAGCATTATGAAAATATTTTTGGGAGGTTAAACCAAAGGGCTTGGTGAAATAAACCCTACTGACCTTTTTAACATGACCAAATTTATTCATTAAGTTTAATGCATTGTTAAAATTACTTCTCCAATTGCCTACATTTGATCCGATAGCAATATATGATTTATATCGATACGCTAACTTTTTTTGCATTATATTTTTTAGCAATCTCAATTTTATTTATTTCTAATTTTTCTATTTGAATTGGAAACTTATCATCTAGTTGTTTTTTAAGATCTGTAATTAATTTTTCCAATGTTTTATATTGAGAGGCTGAAACAAATTTAATTATTTCATTTTTGATATCTGAATAACTTGTAACATTTTCAATATTGTCAAGATCTTGATTATGATCAATATCTAACTGACATTTTATACTTATTAATATAGTTTGGGGTTTTAACCTTTCTTCTTCGAATACTCCAATAATTGTGTCGACTTTTAGTTCTTCTATTTCGATAAAAAATTTCATTTATTTAATGCTTTCAAAACTTTTATCATTTGATTTGTCTCTTTGACATCATGAATTCTATATGTATGAATATTTTGTTCGAGAGCATGCGCTACAGAAGCTAAAGATCCTCCAATCCTTTCATCAGCATTTGATGTATCAATATGATTTATCCAACTTTTTCGTGAGGATCCCAATAATACTTGGATATTTGCACTACTGAATTTCTTCAAAGATTTCATTAATTGTAAATTTTGATTTAGTGTTTTGCCAAATCCTATACCAGGATCAAACCATACCTTTTTGAGATTAATCTTCATTTTATTAAGTATTTTCAATCTTTTTTTAATAAAATAATCAAATTCTCTTACCATATTTACTCTGGAATTAAGTTTTTTTTGCATTTCCTTTGGTGTTCCTCTTTTGTGCATTAAGAAAAGTCCTGCGTTATATTTCTTTATAAGTTTAAATAGCTCTTCTGATCCTCCATTAATATCATTAATGATATGGGCACCTTTTTTCAGTGCATACTCTTGGGACTCAATTTTATACGAGTCCACAGAGACAAGGTATTTCTTATAGTTTAAATATGGTAAGATTTTGGATAAACGATTTATTTCTTCAATATATGTAATTGGCTCGCTATTTGGTCTAGTGCTTTCAGCACCAATATCAATAATTTGTGCACCATCTTTAACCATTGCATTTATATGTTTCAATGCAGTAGATCGTGAAAATGTTTTTCCCCCATCACTAAATGAGTCAGGTGTAAAATTACATATACCTACTAGTAAAGGCTTTTTCAAAGCAAAGGAATGTTGATTAAATTTCATAATAATTCCTTTTTATCATAGTTTCATAATCTTTTTTTAATTTTTGAAAATATTTTGTAGACGCTCTCTTCCATAAAACACTTTGAATTTTTTTTATTGAGGTAATACCTCTACCAGAGCCAATCGATAATATCTCACTGTATTCTTTTAGATCCTCTAATAAAATTTTTCTTTTAATAAATTTCGATTTTGATATTTCTTCAATAAGCTTCAATGTATTTCCATGATAATACCCAGTTTTGGGAATATAAATTTTATCTCTCTTTACAAAAACTAAATTTGTGACTGCTCCTTCTGTAATTTCATCGTCTCTTAGTAATATAATTTCATTTTCAGAGTAATTTATTTCACTCATGAATTTTAATAATTTTTTGTAAAATAAGTTTTTATTTTTAAAGTCTCTTCTTTTGTATTTTTTTATAAATCCAATGACACTGTCTTTAGTTGTTGTTCTCTTTCTAAACGAAATTGATAATGTTGTTCCATTAGTTGCTATTCTCAATAAGTGATTAAAATTTTTGATTTTCTTTAAATCCGCTCCTACTAAACTTCTGATAATGTTTAAATCTATTTTGGTAGCAAATTTATAATCCCGACATGTTGTGTTAAAAGTTCTCAAATATTTATTTAAACCTATTAACCTTGGTGTTTTTCCAATTACAGGTATGGATGTAAAAACACCTTTTTGACCCCACAGTGGCTTAAATTGTGAGGAGTAATATGAATTATTTTTTATATTGAATGATTTTTCGAATAAATTGTTTGCCATTTGGAGTCAAAAACGAGTCTGGGTGAAATTGTAAACCACAAATATCATATTTATGACTTTCCAAACACATTGCAACATTAGTTTCTTCACATCTCATTGTAATATGCATTGAAGAGGAATTAAATGGCTCTTTTAGTTTTAAAGAATGGTATCTACCTACTTGATATAAAGCATTATTAGGAAATCTTAAACTTTTTGAATTCGTTCTAATATAAGTCTGATAACCATGAAATATTTTTTCTTGCTTAGTAATAGTTCCGCCCTCTCCATTAGCAATAAGTTGAAAACCAAGACAAATACCAATTATTTTTTTCTTTGATTTATAATTATTATAAATATCAAGTGATACTGGGTAATCTGAGGGCTTCCCTGGTCCTGGAGAAAAAATAATGATGTCAGATTTTTTTATAGATTTTTCTTTAATGTCATAAAAATTTTTTACTTCTAAATTACCAAATCCTGATAACAAATGTGCCAGGTTATAAGTAAAGGAGTCTTCGTGGTCAATTAAAAGTAAGTTCATTTTAATAAATCCAATAACGATTTAGCTTTTAAGTAATTTTCATGGTATTCATTTTTTGCAGTACTATCTAAAATCACGCCACTAGCAGCAAATACCTCATTATTTTTTTGAAAATTTAAAATAGATCTAATTATTATGTTAAAACTCATATCCTGTTTAGAGCGATAGTAACCAAAAGAACCAGTATAAATTCTTCTTGGTTCTTTCTCCTCTTTATTGAGTAATTTTAAAGTATTAATTTTTGGACAACCTATAACTGAGCCACCGGGCATCATCGCCTTAATCACTGCAGATAACCTTACATTATCAAGAAGTGTTCCTGAAATTTCAGAGACATTGTGGAAAATATATTGGTATTTTTGAACAAATTTTAAATTTTGAATTTTGACAGTGTTTGCCTTAGTTATACGACTTAAATCATTTCTTTCTAAGTCAACAATCATATTATGTTCTTTGTCCTCTTTTTGATTATTTTCAAAAAACTTTCTAGCCTCTTTTGTTGATTTTACCTTATCTCTACTTACTGTTCCTGCTATTGGGGAGGTGATTATTTTTTTTCCTTTTACCTTAAAAAGGTTTTCAGGAGAGCAACTAATTATATTAAAATCATTTGTTCTAATACAAAAAGACTCTGGACTAAGATTTTTCTTCATCAAATTGAAAAATAAATTCACTACATCTAAATCTTTTTTGTTCGAATATTTTTGAGCAATTTTTATTTGATAGGTTTCACCAGCCCTTATATTTTTTTTAAATTTATTAAAGATTTTTTCATATACTTGGACGTTTGGACTTACAGATATTTTATTGCTATGTGAAAAAGTAGTTTTATTTAAAGCTTTAAGGTCTTTTAGTAATTTTGATTTAGATTTGGTTACAATTTTAACTTGTTTATCTAAGATTATTTTAGTTTGTGGTCGAAAAAAAACTCCCTCAGGAAAAGATGAATTATCTTTGTTTACTTTTAAATTAATATTCTTACAAAGTAATTCATAACCGAAGAAGCCAACATAACAATCATAGGGTTTATTTGATTTAAATCGCTCTAATTTATTTAAAAACTTATCTAAATTACCTATATTTAAATTAACTTTTTCAGCAAAATCCGTATATATTTCGAAATTATTTTTATCTGAGTTTCTATAAATTATTAATTCTTTATCAGAATTTAATAAAACACTGAGTATTTCAGAATTATTCATAAGCAAATTTTAGTTATAAAGATTATTTATTCAACTGAAGCGATTGCTACAATTTCACATTCATTTATGAAAAATGCACCCTAACCAATGGGGTGCATCGGGCCTATTTGAAGCGACCAACCTTTGAAATATAAAAAATCTACTACTCGTCGTAATTTATTTTATTTAAAATATTAATAACAGCTTTTCGATTTTCAGCTATTTTTAATAAATCAATATTGTCAAACTTAGCACCTCCTGCTAATTCATTCACACCATCTGATAAAGGTACATCGGGTGAAACAGGAAATTCATTATTGTCATTTGCGTATATGGCCTGAGCTTTTTGACTAACTAAGAAATCCAAAAGTTTTTCAGATTTTTCTCTAGAACTTTCTTTAAGTAAAGCTATACCAGAAATATTAACATGAGTTCCTCTATCCTTTTGGTTAGGAAAAACAATTGTTGCTTTCTCTAGCCATATCTTTTGTTCTTCATTATTGAGCATCTTGAAATAATAATAATGGTTGCCGATACTTAGATCACAAACCCCTGCATATATTGCTTTGACTTGGTCTCTGTCGTTACCCTGAGGTTTTCTAGCTAAATTTGCTTTTAAATTAATCAAATAATTCTCTAACCACTCCTCACCATGATGAGCCATCAAAGATGCAAACAATGAAACATTATATGGGTGAAAACCAGATCTTGTACATATTCTTCCTTTATATTTTTCAGATACTAAATCCTCATAAGTAATATCATTAAGACCTAAATCTTTATTCACGTATATAATCCTTGCTCTTTGAGTAAGGCCTATCCAGTTATCACTTTGGAGATGAGAGGGCACAGCAGAAGAATTATTAATTTTAATTGAGGCTCCTGCTTCAGCTACATCAATTAATCTTGATATATCTGATGCTAAGAATACGTCAGCTACAGGCTTATCTTTTTCTAAAATAATTTTTTGAACTAAGCCTTTCTTGGAATATATCCATTCAACATAAATACCAGTTTGACTCTCAAATTCATTTAAAAGAGGTTCAATTAACATTGGTTGTCTTTCTGAGTAAATTTTTAATAAATCATCCGCATGTGCACCACTAAAACCAATAAAGAAATTAATTACTAAAATCTTTATTAAAAAAGAAATTAAATTTTTCATATCATATTACTAATCTCAAATTGAAAAAATCTAAATACAAAAAAAAATGAATGTTACAAATGAATAAAAAAAAACTATTTCTGAAATGAACTACAGATTAAAAATTTACTTTTTTTTTAAATTTATAACTAGTGAATATTCTTCAAGAAGTGATAAGCAAGCTGGTATAGGAAGATCTTTGTGAAGCTCTTTGCAATCGTCATAATCATAGATTCGGTTTTCTTCTTGATTATAAACATGTATGTGATCGGTAGTATTAGTGTCGTAAAATGATTGTTTATCAACAACGATTTGTTTTAAATATCCTTTATCAACAAGGGTATTTAGATTTTCATAAAGAGTAGTCAGAGAAAAATAACTTCTATTGTCTTTTAAAATTTCATTAATTTGATTAATAGAAAAATGTTTATGATTTCCATCAAAAATTGACTTTAAAAGCACCACTCTCTGTTTGGTCTGTCTCCAGCCACAATTTTCTAAGACCACATCAATGTCTTTTTTACAAGCGTTTGATAAGTTCATCAGAGTTAAACTATGTTAAATTTCATTATTTATCAATACTTTCAGGATAAAAATTAAAGACAAAATAGCACTATTAGATTGAAATGAGTTTTAAATAACTTTGTTTAGTTAGCTGTATCAAGGCTTACTCATGTTAGTGACATTCACTTTATTTTTTTTTTGAGAGTTCAATTGATAAATAACATTTACTCTATCAATAAATGATATTGGATAATATTTTTTCTCGACAAGTCTTTTTATTCTAAGATTACAAACTTTATTTTTAATTTTTCTCATAGGCATATAAAATGCCTATAAGAAAGACATGTAAATTAGTTTTTTTTTAGCCTTTAAGTTTCTATGAATATTTCAATTTTCTGAAACTTATTTCAAATTTTATTAGTGACAATCTTTAATTGAATTTGCAATTCCATTAATTAGATCACTATACATTGAAGGTCCAGCATCTATATAAGCTCCCAAAGGATCCATTACACCAGTAGAAATTTTCATATCATTCCCGATAGTTTCAATTATTTTTGGATTATATTGAGGTTCAGAAAAAATACATTTAATACCTTTGTCATTTATAACATCTTGTATATCTGCTATTTGTTTAGCTCCTGGTAAAACATCTGGATTTAAAGTCAATGCTCCAGCAGGAATTACTCCAAATCTATTCTCAAAATATTGGTAAGCATCGTGAAATACAATATAGCTAATATCTTTTGATAATTCTTTTTCTACACTATTGATTAAATTATCTAGTTCCAATGTTGCCCCTGCAGTATTAACTGAATATTGTCTTTGACCATCTGGATCTATTTTAATTAATTCGTCTCGGATAATTTTAACCATTTCTTTAGCATTTTCTGGGTCTAGCCAAATGTGTGGATCAAACTCACCGTGTGCATGCGCATGTGCGTCCTTGTGATCGTCATCGTGACCTTCATGTTCATCTTCATGGCCATCATGATCATCATCGTGATCGTCGTCCTTGTGACCATGATCATCCTCATCCTCATGGCCTTCATGTTCATCTTCATGGCCATCATGATCATCATCGTGATCGTCGTCCTTGTGACCATGATCATCCTCATCCTCATGGCCTTCATGTTCATCTTCATGGCCATCATGATCATCATCGTGATCGTCGTCCTTGTGACCATGATCATCCTCATCCTCATGGCCTTCATGTTCATCTTCATGGCCATCATGATCATCATCGTGATCGTCGTCCTTGTGACCATGATCATCCTCATCCTCATGGCCTTCATGTTCATCTTCATGGCCATCATGATCATCAAAAATATTTTTTTCTCTAAATTTTAATTTTTCTATAGATGATAGCTCCATAAATGAAATAACTTGTGCTTTCTCAGCAAGTGAGTCTAAAGGTTTTTCCATAAAAGCCTCTAAATCCTCGCCAATCCAAAAAATAATATCAGCTTCTTCAATCATTTTTGCATGAGATGGTTTAAAAACAAATGTGTGAGGATTATTTGTACCTTCAATAATTAATTGAGGTTCTCCTCTTGTTTCCATAATTCTTGATATCAATGAATGCAAAGGCTTTATTGTAGTGACTACTTTAATGTCCGTTTTCACATCTGCATGAGAATTAAAACTTAAAAATAAAAAAGAAAGTCCGAAAAATATTGATCTTTTGAAAAAATTCATATTAATTACCACCTCTAATGTTATACTATTACATATGTAATAATATAACACTATTAATAAGTCAAATTAAAAAATGAATAAGAGTCTGGTTGAATTAAATAATTGTGGAGTCTTTAGAAATCAAAAATGGTTAGTGCGGGGTGTTTCCTTAAAAGTCTCACAAGGAGAAATTGTAACACTAATCGGCCCCAATGGATCAGGTAAATCAACTACTGCTAAAATGTCTTTAGATATTTTAAAACCTGATGAAGGTACAAACACAATTAAAAAAGATATTAGAATTTCATATGTACCACAAAAAATTTCAATTGATTGGTCTTTACCCTTGAGGTCAATAGATTTTGTTAATTTAGTAACAAAGCATAAAACTAGTGAAATAAATGATGCACTTGGAATTACAGGTATCCAACATCTGATTAATGAAGATGTAAGAAATTTATCAGGAGGTGAATTTCAACGATTACTCATGGCCCGTGCCATAGCTAAAGAACCCCATTTTCTGGTATTAGATGAACCTGTTCAAGGGGTAGACTATTCTGGAGAGATTGCTTTATACAAAACAATTCAAGAAATTGTAAAAAAAATTAATTGTGGCATTCTTTTGATATCGCATAACTTACATGTAGTTATGTCTCAAACTGATTATGTTATTTGTCTCAATGGGCATGTTTGCTGTTCTGGTATTCCCAGTTCAGTTATAAAAGATCAAGAATACATTAAGCTATTTGGTAGTAATATTGATCCTACTTTATCGCTGTATAAGCATAATCATGATCATCATCATTTGCCTGATGGGAGCATAGATAAGGCGGATAAAAATAAATAATGTTTGATGATTTTATTATCAGAGCGTTTGCAGCAGGTATTGGTTTGGCATTAATTACAGGCCCACTTGGATGTTTTATTATTTGGAGGAGACTATCTTATTTTGGTGACACAATCGCCCACTCTGCATTGTTAGGTGTTGTTATCGCTTATGCGATGAATTTTAATCTGATCATTGCAGTTTTTGCTGTTTCTTGCTTTATTGCTTTATCACTACTTTTTTTACAAAAAAGAACCAATCTACCTGATGATGCATTACTAGGTCTTTTAGCACATTCAGTTTTAGCAATTGGTTTAGTTCTATTAGGCATACTTTCGTTTATAAGAATTGATCTTATGGGTCTACTTTTTGGTGATATTTTATCAGTAAACATCACTGATGTTTTGTTCGTTTGGATTGGTGGAAGCATTGTTTTGATAGTGTTAATACTAATTTGGAGGCCTCTATTTGCTGCAACTGTAAATTTAGAATTAGCTAAAGCAGAAGGTTTAAATGCTGATCTAGCTAATGCTATTTTTACAATTCTAATTGCCAGCGTAATAGCAATTTCAATTAAAATTGTTGGAATATTATTAATTACAGGTCTTCTAATAATACCTGCTGCTGCCTCTAGAAATTTATCATCTACCCCTATACAAATGGCAATAATTTCATCAGTGATAGGACTTGTTTCAGTTGTCCTCGGATTACAAACTTCAATGATTTGGAATTCTCCAACAGGTCCAACTATACTAGCAATAGCCTTAGGTGTCTTTATCTTAACTCTAATACCTCTGAAAAAATTGCTAATTTCAAAAAAAAAAATAGAATTGTCAAATTAAGATGAGTTCAACACATTCACATTCTAAAAAAAATCAAAGTTTGACCAAAAATCAAAGAATTGTTCTTGATCTCTTGCAAAACAGTGGTGAGCCTTTAAAGGCATACTTTATATTAGACAGTCTGAAGAAAGAGGGTTTAAACTCACCTCTTCAAGTTTACAGAGCTTTAGATAAATTGGTTGAATTAGGAAAAATTCACAAAATTGAGAGTATTAACTCATTTATAATATGTAATAACTCAAACTGTGCGAGCAATACCGCTTTTACCATTTGCGAGAGATGTGGAAAGGTAAAAGAGATTAAAAATAAATATTTAAAGGATAGTGTCAGTGATCTGGTTAAGGATAATCAATTAGAAATCACAAGGTATAACCTTGAATTTTATGTTTTGTGTAAGTCTTGCAAAATAAATTAATCAAAAACTAATCCTCAAATAAATCCCTATTTTATTGCATTTTTGACTATTGACATAAATAAAGACCTATATATATTGACCGACTTATTATGTACGCAGTTCTTAAATCAGTTGGTAAGCAATTTAAAGTGTCTCCAGGAGATGTTTTAAAGATTGATAAAATAGAGGGTAACGTTGGTGATACAATATCTTTTAAAGATATCGTTGCAGTTGGAAATGGAGATAAGTTTGAACTTGGTTCTCCAGCTGTAAAAGGTGCTGAAGTATCTGCAAAATTACTGTACCAGACAAGGGACGATAAGATTAGAGTTTTTAGAAAAAATAGAAGAAAACATTTTCAAAGAACTAAAGGTCATCGTCAATATATCTCTATACTAAAGGTCATGGCAATCAAGTCAGCCATAGGAGAAGAAAGCTTTAAAGAGCCGGTAAAGAAAGCTGCGCCGAAAGAAGAAACTCCAAAAAAAGTTGAAAAAAAGGCTGAAACTTCAAAAAATACTGAAGTAAAAGCTACAGAAACAAAAAAAGTTGAAGCTAAAGCTGAGAAACCTAAAAAGGTTGAACCTAAAGAAAAAAAGACTGTGAAAAAAGAAACAACTGAGGTAAAAAAGTAAAACTATGGCAACAAAAAAAGCAGGTGGAAGTTCCAAAAACGGAAGAGACTCGGCTGGTAGAAGGCTTGGGGTTAAAAAGTTTGGTGGAGAACACGTAATTCCTGGAAATATTATTGTTCGTCAGCGTGGTACAAAATTTTACCCGGGCGAAAATGTTGGGATTGGAAAAGATCATACTCTTTTCTCCTTAGTTGAAGGCAAAGTTCTGTTTAAAAAATCTCGAAACAGACAGTTTGTTTGCGTTAACTAAACCCACTTAAAAAAACCTCAAATTAAACTGTTATGGCATTTATAGATAAAGCAAAAATATATATTAAATCAGGAAATGGTGGGCACGGCGCTCTTAGTTTTCGAAGAGAAAAATTTGTGGAGTACGGAGGTCCTAATGGTGGAAATGGTGGAAAAGGTGGTGATGTTATTTTTCGAGGGAATAAAGGAATCAACACTCTCCAAAGATATCGTTTTAACCAGCATCATAATGCGCAAAATGGTATGGGTGGTGCTGGTCAATTAAAAACTGGCGCAAGCGGTAAAGACCTTATTTTAGACGTCCCTTGTGGAACTGAGATATACACCGAAGACATGAGTATTAAAATTCATGAGATTTTAAAAGATGATGAAACTTATCATTTTTTAAGAGGAGGTCAGGGAGGCAAAGGCAATGCTCACTTTAAAAGTTCTACTAATAGAGCACCTCGTAAGTTCCAACAAGGAGAAAAAGGACAAGAGTCAACTGTCAGATTAAAACTGAAAATATTAGCTGATGTTGGTTTGGTGGGAATGCCAAATGCAGGTAAATCTTCAATTTTAAATTTTGTAACGAATGCTAAGTCAAAAGTTGCTGATTATGCCTTTACAACACTTCATCCACACATCGGAATGGTTCAAAAAGAAGATCTTGAATTTGTATTAGCAGATATACCTGGACTCATAGAACATGCTAGTGCTGGGAAAGGACTAGGTCATGATTTCTTATCCCATGTTGAAAGATGTAAAATTTTAATTCATGTCGTAGATATCACTGAAGAAAAACCTTTTGAAAATTATAAAGTTATTCGACAAGAACTTTTAAATTATGGAGGTAAAATAGAACAAAAAAAAGAAATTATTGCACTAAATAAGATTGAAATTGCTGATCAGAAAAGGGTTGAGGAAATTAAAAAAGAATTTGAGACTTTAAATCAAGAAGTTAAATTGATTTCAGCTGCAACGGGCCATCAATTAGATCAATTAACAAATTTATGTTTGGAATATTTACAAGATGAATAAAAAATTTTTAGAATTAGCTAAAAAATCAAAAGTTATTGTCATTAAAGTTGGCTCAAATATTTTAGTTAATGAAAAGCATGTGCTGAGGAAAAAATGGCTAAGCTCCCTAATTGCAGATGTGAAAGAACTCCAAAAGAGAGGTTCTAAGATAATCATTGTTTCATCTGGTGCAATCGCTTTAGGTAGGAATATACTCTCAAAAAAAAAGTTGACTAATTTGCATGAAAAGCAGGCTGCTGCATCAATAGGTCAAATACAACTCTCGCAACAATGGCAAAAAGCTTTTGCAAAATTAAATATTCAAAGTTCTCAGATTTTAATAACAGCTGAAGATTTAAACGAAAGAAGAAAATATTTGAACATCAGAAATACAATTTACTCTCTCATGGATTTAAATGTTGTTCCAATAATTAATGAAAATGATACTACCTCGACAGAAGAAATTCGTTTTGGAGATAATGATAAACTTTCTGCTATGATTGCAAATGCCCTGTCAGCAGAGTTATTAATTTTATTATCTGATGTGAATGGTCTGTATACTGCAAATCCTAAAAAATCATTACAAGCTAAACTGATTACATCTGTTGAAGAGGTTGATCAACAAATAGAAAAATATATTGATAAAGATTTAAGTGAGTTTGGTTCTGGTGGGATGTTGGCAAAAATCAATGCTGCAAAACTCTGTATTCAATCTGGATCCACCATGATCATATCAAATGGTTTGGTGAATAATCCTTTGAGTAAGATTGATCCTCAATCTTCAACATGGTTTCACCCTTCCAAAAATATTCTGACAAGCCGCCAGCAATGGATTTGGAATAGACCAATACAAAAAGCAATTGTTCATATTGATGAAGGGGCCTCAAAAGCACTCAAGAAAAATTCAAGTCTGTTGGCAATCGGTGTAAAGTCAATCGATGGAAAGTTTTATCGTGGTGATACTGTTTCGATCCATTACAATAAAAAAGAGTTAGCTAGAGGCATGATTAATTATGATTTTCAAGAAATGGATAAAATAAAAGGTAAAAAATCATCAGAATTCAGTCAAATTCTTGGTTTTGTCCGAGAGGATGAGATTATTCATAAAGATAACTTGGTGAGATCGAGATGAGTGACTATTTTCAAGAAATTTTAAACCATTCAAAGAGGGCATCGAGTGCCATGTCTAAACTATCTGCAGAGGATAGAAGTAGAATTTTAATGAATATTAGTGGTTTTCTATTATCTAATAAAAATGAAATTTTAAAAGCTAATCAAGCAGATGTAGAAAGAGCTAAATCAAATAATATTTCTGCACCTATGATTAATAGATTAGTTTTGACTTCAGAAAAAATAGATCAACTATCTCGTGACGTAGAGAAAATAGCTCAAATGCAAGATCCACTTGATCAAACTTTAGAAAGTTGGACCAATGCCACTAATGGGTTGCAATTTACAAAAGTCTCAGTGCCTATTGGTGTGATTGGTATTATTTATGAGTCTCGACCTAATGTCACAATAGATGCTGCATGTCTTTGCCTTAGATCTGGAAATATTTCTATTCTTAGAGGAGGCTCTGAGTGTATCGAAACTAATAAAAAACTTTATGAGTGCATTCAAGATGCTTTAAAAGATTTAAATTTTGATACTCATCTTGTCTGTTTTATTCAAAATACTGATCGTAGTTTTGTTGAAGAGTTGTTAAAAGCTGAAGGAGATGTAGATGTGATTATTCCTCGTGGGGGAAAATCGTTAATTGAAACAATTTCTAAAAATTCAAGAGTTCCTACAATTAAACATTTGGAAGGTTTGTGTCATACTTTTTGGGATGAAGGATATGATAAAGATAAAGCCACTGAGGTCATCGCAAATGCCAAGCTGAGAAGACCAGAGATTTGTGGTGCAACAGAGACTTTACTTATACACTCTAATAATTCAGCAGAAGATATTTTATCTGTTTTAGATAATTTAAAATCACAAGGATGTGAAATTATTGGATGTAGTCGACTCAAAGATATTTATTCAATCGATCGAGATGCAACAGAAGAAGATTGGTCAACTGAATATTTAGATAAGAAAATTACAGTAAAACTAGTTGATAATGTTGAAGAATGTGTAGAGCATATAAACAAATATTCTAGTGGACATACCGAGAGCTGTTTAAGTAACAATCAACAATCTATAGAGTATTTCTTTCAAAACTGTAAAAGTGCCATTTTAATGAATAATGCTTCCACTCAATTTGCTGATGGTGGAGAATTCGGATTTGGAGCAGAAATAGGTATTTCTACTGACAAGCTTCATGTGAGAGGGCCAGTAGGAGCAAAACACCTAACAACATTTAAATATCAAGTAATAGGCAATCACACCACTAGGCCTTAATGGAATTCCGTAATAATTTTCAAGAATTAAAATCTCAGATCGAATATCTTAGCTCTTTGAACAAAGAGGATGTTACTCATATAATCAAATCTTCAATATATGAGTTAGAAAGTTTAAATTTTTTAAATGAAAAAGAATTAAATGAAATTAATAAAGTGACTCTTATAAGTGAGCCCTTTAATAACCTTTTCTTTAAATATAACAAAGAGCGTTTGATAAACAAAGGTGTAGTTTATATAGAGGAAGAAAACGATTTGCAATTTATTATATCTTTACTTTATTTTTTTAAACAAAGAGTGCCGATTTTATTTCATACAAGTTCAAAATTACAATTACAATTTATAGATATTCTAAATAAATTCCTCGAGGAAAATGGTGTCTCTAAAAAATTTTTGAGGAAAATAGATGAATAGAAAGATTGGACTGTATGGTGGATTTTTTAATCCCTTACACGAGGGACACGTTCATGTAATAGAAAGTTCAATAAAAAGTTTAAATCTGAAAAAACTATTTATCCTTCCCACTTATCAAAATCCTCTTAAAGCTAATCAAAATTTAAACTCAATAAATTCTCAATTATCAAATATCCGATCAAAAATTAAAGAGCCGTTAGTAAAAGTTTCTGACTTTGAACATCGTTATAAAATGAAATGTACCTATGATGTGTTGCAAAAAATTAAGACTAAATGTGACCTTAGCTCTTTTTATTTAATTATAGGGCTTGATCAGCTTGGTCATTTTCACAAATGGAAAGAATATGAGTGGATTTTAAAAAATATTAGTATTTGCGTTATTTATAGACCGAGATATGATGAATTTATTGAAAATTCAACAGTCCAAAAGCAATTCTCCCATTTATTTATGCCTAATTTAAATAGTTTTATTAACTGCTCTACTCCTTGTTTCCATATTCTTGATAATATAGGTGTAGAGATGTCATCTAGTGAGTTACGAAATTCTTAATCACGATAAAGACCCTTCTGTTAAGGCTATAGTCGACAGTCTTGAAGACAATAAGGCTGAGAATATCTCAGTTATTTCTCTAAAAGGAAAGGCAGAATTCGCTGAGTTCATGATCGTTGCATCCGGGCGATCAAATAAGCATGTAGACTCAGTTTCAGATAAGGTTTACCGATACCTTAAGAAAAATAAACTTTATTGCAATAAACCAGAAGGAAAGCCCCTTTGCGACTGGACGGTCATTGATGCTGGACATGTTTTAGTGCATATTTTTAGAAATGAAGTTAGAGAAATATACGATTTGGAAAAACTATGGTCTGAAGACTTCAACACGATCAATACTGCCTCTTAAAAAATCAAATATGCTCAAAATATTTTTTATTTTAATTTTAATCTTTAATGTGAATGTCAGTCTTTCTGATACTAAAGAAACCTATAAACAATTAAGTATTTTCAACGAAGTTTATAACCGAGTAAAAAATCAATATGTTGAAGAGGTAACTGATAAAGAGTTAATAGAAAAAGCTTTGAATGGGATGCTACAGGCTCTGGATCCTCATTCAAGTTTTATGAGTGAAGAAATTTATAAAGAAATGCAGATGGACACATCAGGTTCTTTTGGTGGATTAGGCATCGAAATCACGACAGATAAAGGTTTCATAAAAGTAGTCTCTCCAATTGACGATACCCCTGCCTATAAGGCTGGAATTTTAGCTGGAGATTATATAACGCATTTAGATGGCACATCAGTAGTCGATATGACTTTAAAGGAAGCAATTGATATTATGAAAGGTGAACCAGGGACCACTATAACTTTAACAATTTTTAGATCTTCCGAAGATCCATTCGATGTCGATATTAAAAGAGATATAATTAAAGTTGCATCTGTTAAACATCGTTTGATTAACGATGTAGGATACATAAGAATAATTCAATTTAATGAGCAAACAACAACAGGATTAAAAAAAAGTATAAAAGAACTTGAAGATGGTACTGATGCTCCAATTGGTTATGTTCTGGATTTAAGAAATAATCCAGGGGGATTATTAAATGAGTCTGTATCAGTTACAGATATGTTCCTTGATAAAGGAGAAATAGTTTCAATCAGAGGAAGAGAAAAGAAAGATGTTCAAGTTTACTCTGCTAAAAAAGGAGATCTAATTAATGGAAAACCATTGATTATATTAATCAATGAGGGTTCTGCCTCGGCATCTGAAATTGTTGCTGGTGCATTACAAGATCATGATAGAGCAGTAATTATGGGTATAAAGTCATTTGGAAAAGGTTCTGTGCAAACCATTATACCTATTGACAGCGGTGCAATCAGACTCACCATCGCAAAGTATTACACACCAAGTGGGGATTCAATACAAGCAGTTGGTATTGAGCCGGATGTTGTAGTGCCTAGAGCTGAACTAAATGTGATTGATAATAACTTTACGTTTAGAGAGTCAGATTATCGAGAAGCTTTAGATAATGAGACAAATGAAGAAAGTGAGGAGGAAGAGTCAACTGATGATATTCTTGAAAGAGATTATCAGCTATCTCGTGCCATTGATGCAGTCAAAACCATAGCTGTATTAAATTAATGAAAATAAACCCCAAAGATTATCGACCAAATGTTGGTATGATGATTATTAATCAAAATAAAGAAATATTTGTTGGAAAAAGAATAGACCACCCTTCAGAATTTTGGCAAATGCCACAAGGTGGGATTGATCCCAAAGAAAAATCTGAAGTGGCAGCTCTTAGAGAAATGGAGGAAGAGATTGGTATAAAAAAAAATAAAGTTAAGTTAATCTCACAGAGCAAAGACTGGTATTACTATTCTTTACCTAAAGACTTATCAAAAACTCTTTGGAAAGGTAAATACAAAGGTCAGCGTCAAAAATGGTTCTTGTATGAATTTAAAGGCAGTGAGAAAGATATAAATATTGAAACATCTCACCCTGAATTTTCTGATTATAAATGGGTTAAACCAGATTTTTTGGTTCCCAACATAGTGCCTTTTAAAAAAGCAATTTACGAAAAATTATTAAAAGAATTTAAAGACTATTTATAAGGCGGGTTATTTACCACTTGTTCAAACGTACCCAAAGCAGTTTCATTACCCTCTAGTTCTTGATAGGTTTTAGATTGTTGGTAGTTAGAGCTATTAACATCAGACAATGGCTCTATTTGATCTACTAAGACCTCACAAACCTTTTCTTTAAGCATAACCAAACCACCTGACACAAAGAAACTCTCATCGACTTTGTTTGAAGACATAATTGCCATTTGACCAGGTCGCAAAGAACTGATGAAAGGAGAATGATTAGGCATTGCAGCAAAATCACCCTCTGCTCCTGGCAAAACTGCCATTTCAACTTCTTTTTCAAAAATTACTTTTTGAGGGGATACGACCTTCAAATTAATCATAACTACTTCGTTGCTTCCTCAGCCATTTTTTTAGCTTTTTCTAATGCTTCTTCAATTGTTCCAACCAAATAGAAAGCTGCTTCAGGAATATGATCGTAGTCACCTTTGACCAATCCATCAAAACCTTTGATGGTATCCTCTAAAGAAACAAACTTACCTGGTGAGCCAGTAAACACCTCTGCAACATGGAAAGGTTGACTTAAGAAACGTTGAATTTTTCTAGCTCTTGATACAACCAGCTTATCTTCTTCAGATAATTCATCCATACCTAGGATTGCAATAATGTCTTGTAAGCTCTTGTAGGTTTGAAGAGTTTTTTGAACATCTCTTGCAACTTGATAATGCTTCTCTCCCAGAGTTCTTGGCTCCAATATTCTAGAAGTGGAGTCTAAAGGATCCACCGCAGGATAAATACCAAGTTCTGCAATTGATCTATTTAACACAGTAGTTGCGTCTAAGTGAGAAAATGATGTTGCAGGTGCAGGGTCAGTTAAATCGTCAGCAGGAACATAAATTGCTTGCACAGAAGTAATTGATCCTTTGTTGGTAGTCGTAATTCTTTCCTGAAGTGCGCCCATATCTGTAGCCAAGGTAGGTTGATATCCCACAGCTGATGGAATACGTCCTAGTAAAGCCGAAACCTCTGATCCAGCTTGTGTAAACCGGAAGATGTTGTCAACAAAGAATAATACGTCTTGATTTTCTTCATCTCTAAAATATTCAGCTTGTGTTAAACCTGATAAAGCAACTCTTGCCCTAGCTCCTGGAGGTTCATTCATTTGACCGTAAACTAGAGACACTTTTGAAGTATCGCCCTCAAGATTGATAACACCTGACTCAATCATTTCATGGTAAAGATCGTTCCCTTCACGAGTTCTTTCTCCCACTCCAGCAAAAACAGAGTATCCACCATGGGCTTTAGCTACGTTGTTAATTAATTCCATGATTAAAACAGTTTTTCCAACGCCAGCACCACCAAAAAGACCAATTTTTCCGCCCTTAGAGTAAGGTGCTAAAAGATCGATAACTTTAATACCTGTAACAAGAACTTCGGTTTCGGTTGATTGATCAACAAAATCAGGAGCTGCTCTGTGAATAGGAAGAGATTTTTTTGATTCAATTGGACCTCGCTCGTCAATAGGTTCACCGATGATGTTCATAATTCGACCTAACGTTTCTGGTCCGACTGGAACAGAAATAGGATCACCATTGTCTTGAACCTCTTGTCCTCTTTGAAGACCTTCCGTTGCGTCCATAGCGATAGTTCGAACGGTATTTTCACCGAGGTGCTGCGCTACTTCTAAAATCAAATCTTGATCACCTACTTTTGTAGATAATGCATTTAAAATTGGGGGTAATTCTCCTTCAAAGGCGACGTCAACTACAGCCCCTAATACCTGTGTGACTTTTCCTGCCTTATTACTTGCCATTTGTTGCTCCTTTCCTAGACAGCTTCTGCTCCAGAAATAATTTCGATAAGTTCTTTTGTGATGAATGCTTGTCTTGTTCGGTTATATGTTAGTGTCAAGCGATCAATCATGTCTCCCGCGTTTCTTGTTGCGTTGTCCATGGAAGTCATTCTTGCTGCGTGCTCAGACGCAGAGCTTTCAAGAACGCTTCTGTAAATTTGTGTTAAAAAATTTCTTGGAACCAGGTATTCTAAAAGTTCATTTTTATCAGGTTCAAATTCAAAAACGGCATTATTGACTTCACTCTCATCTTCAATAGCTTCTTCATTGCTTAAAGGTATCAACGATTGATATGTTGGCTCTTGAGAAATCGCAGAAACAAATTTATTAAATAAAATAGAAACTTCATCTATTTCGTTACTTTCAAATAGTTCCATAATTTTATTTTTTATTTCCTCAGAAACCTGAAGTTGTCTGTCATTAGAATTTAAATCTTCAAAACTAGCTACAATATCTAAGTCTGTTTTTTTATAAAAACTAGATGCTTTTTTGCCAACAGTCATTATTTTGACAGACTTACCTTGTCCTTGTTGATCACTAATCCATTTTTTTGCGTTTCTAAAAAGATTTGAGTTGAAACCTCCACATAGACCACGGTCAGAGGAGTTAATTATTAAAAGACTAATTTTTGAATTTTCTCTGCCAGTTAATATTTCTGGTAAATCAGAGCTATTTTTAGTATTTCCAGCCAAAGACGAAAGAATGAAACCTAAACTATCTGCGTAGACCCTAGATGACTCAGCTAATTCTTGAGCTCGGCGCAACTTACTCGCAGCTACCATCTTCATCGCAGATGTAATTTTTCGAGTGGATTTTACACTAGAAATTCTATTCTTTAATTCTTTTAAATTTGGCATTAACTATAATTAGCAGTGAATTTTTCTAAATAATCCTCGATTTTTTTATCAGACTCATCACTAAAATTACCTGTGTTATTAATTTCGTCAAAAATATCTGAATGATCGGCACGAAGTCCCTCAAGAAACTTAACTTGAAAATCTGTGATTTTGGATATTTCAATTTTATCCAAGAAACCCCTAACACCAGAGTACAGACTTAAAACTTGATCAGCCACAGACATCGGAACGTATTGATCTTGTTTTAATAGTTCTGTTAACCTCTCACCTCTAGCAAGTAACTGTTTGGTAGAGGCATCAAGGTCTGATGCAAATTGAGAGAAAGCGGCCATCTCACGATATTGGGCTAACTCTAATTTGATTTTACCAGCAACCTTTTTCATAGCTTTAGTTTGTGCTGCAGAACCCACACGACTCACTGATAAACCAACATTAATCGCTGGTCTAATACCTGAGAAAAACAATTCTGTCTCAAGAAAAATTTGACCGTCTGTAATTGAAATCACATTAGTTGGGATAAAAGCAGATACATCGCCAGCTTGAGTTTCAATAACAGGAAGTGCAGTTAAACTACCTCCACCATTTTCGTCGTTCATTTTGGCTGCTCTTTCTAGAAGACGAGAGTGAAGATAAAAAACATCACCAGGAAATGCTTCACGTCCTGGCGGTCTTCTTAACAATAAAGACATTTGTCTATACGCAACAGCTTGTTTTGATAGGTCATCATAAACAATTAGGCCGTGCATTCCATTGTCACGGAAGAACTCACCCATAGAACAACCTGCATACGGAGCTAAAAATTGGAGTGGTGCTGGATCAGAAGCTGAAGCCGCAACCACGATGGTGTATTCCATAGCTCCATTTTCCTCAAGAGTTTTAACAACTTGAGCAACTGTTGATCTCTTTTGTCCAATGGCTACATAGATACAATATAATTTTTTTGATTCATCATCAGACTGGTTGATTTCTTTTTGGTTAATTATGGTGTCAATAGCAACAGCTGTTTTGCCAGTTTGTCTATCACCAATAATCAATTCACGTTGTCCTCGACCAATGGGGACAAGTGAGTCAAGGGCTTTGAGCCCTGTCTGCATTGGTTCGCTTACACTTTGTCTAGGAATAATACCAGGTGCTTTAACTTCTATTCTACTAGACTCACTACTTTGGATAGGACCTTTACCATCAATTGGATTTCCGAGAGCATCGACAACTCTTCCTAACAAGCCTTTACCAACAGGTACCTCCACAATCTTTTGTGTTCTTTTAACAGTATCGCCCTCTTTAATACCTCTATCATCACCAAAAATAACAATACCAACATTGTCCTCTTCAAGGTTAAGTGCCATTCCTTGGACACCACCAGTAAATTCTACCATTTCACCTGCTTGGACATTGTCCAAACCATAAACTTGAGCAACTCCATCACCAACTTTTAATACAGTTCCTACTTCTGAAATATCTGCTTGGCTTTCAAAGTTATTAATCTGATCTCTGATGATAGAAGAGATCTCCGATGCTTTTATTGACATTAAATGTCTCCTTTCACATTGTTGGTAAATTTAGAAACTTGATTAAGAATGCTAAGGTCGATCATCTTTGATCCAATCACTACAGTCATTCCTCCTAGTAAAGAGTTATTTACTTGAAACTCTAAATTAATTTTGGAACCATATTGGTTGTGTAATAAATCCTGAATACTATTTTTTATTTCATCATTAATAGCATGAGATGTTGTTACTTTAGCTTTTTGATATCCCCTTTTTTCAAAAAGAACATCCTGAAAATCAGATAAAACATTTTCAAATAAATTAAGTCTTTTATTTTTTTTAAGTGTATTGACAAGACCAGATAAAATTTTTTCAGATGGCAATCCTTGGATTATTTTTAATAGAATACTTGATTTTAATTCATTTTTGGTCAGAGGTGATTTTAAAAGTGAGGATAGCTCTTGGCTTTCAGCCATGGTCTCAGATAAACTTTGTGCATCTTTTAGCAAGGCGTCTAATTCTTCGTTTTTAACTGAGTCAAACAAGGCAGTGGAATACCTTTTAGATGCGATTTTATTGGTCATTTTGTATAGTTAACCTCAATTTTTTATCACATCACTAGGCCAACAGGCATCATACAAATGACGCATCAAGCGATTGATAGTGGATCAATGTCAATATTTATAAAACGCCTGTATTTTGGGGCTATTTTTGACATTAAGATATCTATTTTTTTTCTCAAAGCCTTATATGTCCTCTCTTTAAAATAAAAATTCTCATGAAAGTGCTTCATTTTATATGGAATCAATGAGGGGACAGGCCCTAAAATATCAAGTCTATTTTTTTTGGATATATCAAGAATTTCTTGGCAAGCCTCTCTTATAGCTGAGACATTAGGGTGGATTAATTGAATTTGAACAATTTTGTAAAATGGAGGAAGATTGTTCTCTTCTCTTCTTTGAAGTTCTAATTTTATAAATTGATCTCTACTTTGGTTCTTAAGTGAATTGTATATCGAATGCTTAGGATTATAAGTTTGAATTATGACCTTACCCCTGTTACCCTCTCTACCAGATCTCCCTGCTACTTGTTGCAAAAGCTGGTATGTTTTTTCCATAGCTCTGAAATCAGGACTATACAGACTTGAGTCTGCATCAATAATATTTACTAATTTTAAATTTGGAAAATGAAAAGACTTACCAATTATTTGTGAGCCAATCAACAGACTAGTCTCTAAATTAAATACATTTTCAATGATCTCTTTTTTATTTTTTTTTGATTTTAGGGTGTCACTGGAAAATAATTGATTTGAATATCCTGGAAAAAGTCGTGTAACTTCCTCTTGAAGTCTTTCTAACCCTATACCAATCGATATGAATTTTTCAGATGAACACATTTTACATATTTGGTTAGGCTCAAAATAATTTGAACAATGATGACAAATGAGTCTATCAATTTTTTTGTGATAAACTAAATTTACTGCACAATTTTGACACTGTATTGGTGTATGACAACTTACACATATTTTAGATGGAGCATAGCCGCGTCTATTAAGAAAAAATAAAACTTGTCCTTTTTGTTTTAAGATCTTATTAGTTTCATCAAATACTTGTTTTGATATCCAAGCCCTAGGGCTAGGTTTTGATTGATTCATGTCAACAATTTCAACTAATGGTAATTGAGTTTTGTGAAATTGATTGGAAAGATGATGAATATGAAATTTTCTCTGATTAGAATTATGAAGGCTCTCTAGTGATGGGGATGCACTTATCAATAGACATAAAGCTTTTGAACATTTTGCTTTATATATGGCCATATCTCTTGCTTGATATTTTGGGCCGTCTTCTTGTTTATAAGATGAGTCGTGCTCTTCATCGCATATAATTAATTTTAAATTCTTAAAAGGAAGTAAAACTGATGACCTTGCTCCAACTAACACACATGGTTCACCCGATAGAAGAGATCTGATTATTCTAGCTTTTTGAATTTTTGATTGTTTGGAGTGCCAAATAAAGGGCTTACAACCAAAATATTTAAAAAATCTTCTAGACCATTCTTCAGTTAGAGCTATCTCTGGTAAAAGTATTAAAGATTGATTTCCTCTTACTAAATTTGACTCAACAGCTTTTAAATACAACTCTGTTTTACCCGAACCTGTAACACCATCTATAAGGTGAACTTGAAAATCATTATTTTTATTTATTTGGAGTGATTTAAAAATATTTTCTTGATCAAGGTTTAAAGAAATATTTTGCGCCATTCCATTAAAAATAAAACTATCTGTAGTTTGAGAAATTTTTTTTTCTTCTAATAATTTCTGCCAATCTTTTTTTGATAGATTGTATTTATCAATGAGATTTTTTTGAGTTTCATAAATTTTATTTTCAAAAAGGTAATAATTTTTTAATTGTGTTCTAGGAAATTGTTGTATTGCCATCTTCAAAACCATACCTAAATCTATGAAGCAGTGTATTGACACATACTTGTAAAAATCAATGTTTTCTGTGCAAACAGTAAATTGATAATAATTACTAATTGAAAGTACTTTTTTGAGATCGAATTTTAAATCTTTAATGTTTGTTTGAGATACAATAACACCTGCTGATTTTCTTTTTCTTAAAGGTATTTCAACAATCGAGCCTACCTCGATAGAATGTGAGTATTTATAAGTCAGGCTATCATTTATTTGCCCTATTGGCATAACTTGGTAGTAATAATCCATTTTAAATTTTGATTCTAATTTATAATATAATGTAATGAATTTTATAGAACTGTTAGAACAGTTAAAAATAGATAAATCCTCAATACAAGACTTTGATAAATGGGCTACTTATTTAAAAGACATAAAAGGCCACTCGGAAAACACATATAGATCTTACTGCTTTGACGTATGTGATTTTTTAATTTTCTTTAAATTCTATAATGGAAATTCCGTATCTTTGTCAAATTTAAAGGATTTAAATTTGCAGACATTTAGAGCTTGGTTGGCAGATCTCAGTGAGAATAGAAAATATAAAAATATTTATAAAAAACCATTATCAGCAAGATCAAGGAGAAGAGCGATTAGTTCTATTAAAAATTTTTTTAAGTATTCATCTCTAAATAATGATTTATATAAAATTGCTTATAGTGAGGTTCAATTATTAAAAAATCCAAAAATTCCAAGATCCCTTCCTAAACCTATAGCAGAGGGAGATATTGAGCTTTTAATTGAAGAATTAAAAAAAATATCAAAAAAAAGCTGGGTTCAAAAAAGAAATATAACTCTGCTTTATCTTTTGTACGGATGTGGGCTACGTATTAATGAGGCCCTCTCTATTACTAAAAGTCATTTAATTGATAAAAATTCTCTTACAATCTTGGGCAAAGGTAATAAAGAAAGATTAGTGCCAGTTCTTGATATTGTAGCTAACTCATTAGAAAATTATATAAAAGAAATACCTTATGATTTGCCAAGCGATGTTTCGATATTTGTGGGAGATAGAGGTAATCCGCTTAAAGCTTCGGCTTTCCAAAGAGATTTGAAGAATGCCAGAGTTAATTTGGGGCTGCCAAAAACAGCAACACCTCACTCATTAAGACATAGTTTTGCAACTCACCTATTAAAAAATGGTGGGGATTTAAGAATAATTCAAGAATTACTAGGACATAGTTCTTTATCTACAACTCAAATATACACTGAAGTAGATGACATAAGTTTAGAAAAAACTTATAAAGAAAAAAACCCTAGTAAGTAAATTTAGATTTTACCTCTAACTATAAAATGAGAATTGATTATATCTTTCTTTGAATATTTTAACCTATTACCTTTTAGGTCTTTTACAGTACCACCTGCTCCCTCTACAACTGCTTGTGCTGCTGCAGTGTCCCATTCAGAAGTAGGTCCCAGCCTAGGATATAAGTCTGCCAAACCCTCTGCTATCATACAAAACTTTAAAGAACTACCGGCTTGAAGAGTATCAAAATTATTAAACTGAGATAAATAAGTTTTAGTCTCATGATTGAGATGACTTCTGCTCGTAACAATCTTTAATTTATCGGATGGTGATTGCACAGAAATAGGTTTGATATTGTCATTTAATAACTTGTATGAACCTTTATTAAGACCCCCAAAAAATAATGTCTTATCTTTTGGAATGTAAACAAACCCTTGGGTGGGATAATTGTTGTTAATCAAAGCAATATTAATTGTAAATTCACCATTCTTATTGATAAATTCTTTAGTACCATCCAAAGGATCAACTAACCAGTATTTTGGCTCATCAGTATACTTTTGCTCACCCTCCTCTGAAATTATGGGGTAAGCTGAAATAGATGATAATAAATCAGAAATGTGTTCGTGTGATGCTAAATCTGCTTCTGTTAATGGACTTTTATCGTCTTTTAATTCAATACTTTGATCATAGTTATCATAAATATTAAGAATTTTTTGGGAACATAACTCAAGATTTTCACTGATTTCATTGAAAAACTCAAATTGTCGTATTATGTTATTATTTGTCATTTTTTTAAAATTTTACTTTTTTTTATATACATTTAGATTATTTTTTGTATTTTTTTCAATAATACGACAAATGGTCAATTATAATGAATCATACTTTATTTTTTAAAATTAACCCATCAATAAAATTTCCAGCTTGGGATAGCGATAGTCATTATAAATTCCTTTTTAGTAAAAATTTATTTAAAACAAAAAGATCTTATGAAAGGTGGTTGGAAAAAATATCAATTTTTCCAGAGAATTTAAATATAGAAAGCTTTTTAAACATACATGCAGGCCATATAAACAAATTAATTTATGAGGATTCCATAAAAAAATTTGAAAAACAAAGATTACTTATTTTGTTTATCCAATACGTTGAGATAAATAATAATAAATTTTTATTTGCAAATGATAGACGTAATGGAAGACTATGGGTCAAAGTTAAGTCAAATAAAATAAAAGATATTTCTGAGAGTTTAAAATATTTCTCAAAATTAAGAAAAAAAAATATTATTATTTTTCCAGACGCTTATCTTCTTAAAATTTTTCTTGATCAAAAAATTGATGAAAATCAAATTAACAATAAATTCAAACTTTCAATTCATTTTCCTGAGTATTTATTTTATATAAATGATCTCAAAATTCATGATACAAAACTACACAATAAATTTAATTTACCTCCAAACAGTTATCTGTCAGATCTAGAAGCGGAAAGTATTCATATCATCAGAGAAGTAGTTAGTGAAACAAAAAATCCTGTCATGCTTTACTCAATAGGAAAAGATAGTTCAGTGATGTTAAGGCTTGCTCAAAAAGCTTTTTACCCTAGTCTTCCCCCATTCCCACTACTACATGTTGATACTCGATGGAAGTTCCGAGAAATGTATTTATTTAGAAATTGGGTAGAAAAAAATAGTGGTATGAAGCTAATAACACATATTAATCCTGATGGTATTAAATCAAATATTAATCCCTTTGATCATGGCTCTGCTCTCCACACTGATATAATGAAAACTCAGAGTCTAAAACAAGCCTTGGACAAGTATAAATACGATGCTGCTTTTGGTGGAGCAAGAAGAGATGAAGAGAAATCAAGAGCTAAAGAAAGGGTTATTTCATTCCGAAACCCCTCTCATCAATGGGATCCAAAAAATCAGCGTCCAGAGCTTTGGTCTTTATATAACTCTAAAGTCAATAAGGATGAAAGCACAAGGGTTTTTCCCTTATCTAATTGGACAGAATTAGATATTTGGCAATATATCTACCAAGAACAAATACCAATTGTTCCCTTATATTTTGCAAAAGTTAGACCTGTAGTCGTGAGAGATGGAATGATTATTATGGTAGATGATGATCGATTTAATATTCAATCTAACGAAAAAATTGAATTAAAAAGAATTAGGTTCAGAACACTTGGTTGTTATCCCTTAACTGGTGCTATTGAATCAAATGCAAATTCACTTGAAGACATTGTTCTTGAACTTCTTCAATCCAAAACATCCGAAAGACAAGGAAGAGCTATCGATACAGATTCAAGTAGCTCTATGGAAATCAAAAAAATTGATGGTTATTTTTAAATGTATAAAGCCGGTACAATTAGCAGATACTTAAAAAGTCAAGCCTCCCTTGATCTATTAAGGTTTATCACTTGTGGATCTGTTGATGATGGTAAAAGTACATTAATTGGGAGGATGCTTTATGAATCTCAAATGATATTTGATGATCAAGTTGCTTCATTAAAAAACGACTCAAAAAAATATGGAACACAAGGTGAGAATATAGATTTTGCATTACTGGTCGATGGTTTATCAGCTGAGAGGGAACAAGGTATTACTATAGATGTTGCATATCGATTTTTTTCAAGTAACAAAAGAAAGTTTATTGTAGCAGATACACCAGGTCACGAGCAATATACTAGAAACATGGCGACTGGGGCCTCAACAGCTGAGTTAGCTATCTTGCTGGTTGATGCCCGTAATGGCATACTTACACAAACTAAGAGACATTCTTTTATTGCATCTCTTCTTGGAATTAAAAATATTATCTTGGCAATTAATAAAATGGATTTAGTTAACTATGATAAAAATATTTACGAAAAAATAAGCTCTGAATACAATTTTTTCTCAAAAAAATTAAATTTTGAAAATATTCAAAGTATTCCTATATCAGCACTTAAGGGAGATAATATTCACAAAAAATCTAAATACATGAAATGGTACAATGATAAAACACTATTTGACTATTTAGAAACTACTAAAACTAAAATACAAAGCTCAAACAGTTTTGTACTTCCTGTTCAAAGTGTCAATAGACCTAATTTGAATTTTAGAGGATATTCAGGAACCGTCGCTGAGGGAAAAATTAAAAAGGGTGATGAGTTAATTTCTCTTCCGTCAAATCGAAAAGTAAAAGTAAAAGATATTTTTGTAGGTGAAAGATCACTTAAAACTGCAAATTTTAAGCAAAGTGTTACACTTACCATAGACAAAGAGATAGATACCTCCAGGGGCGATATACTCTGCTCAGAAAACTCCACAATTGATATGGCTGACCAATTTAACATGAATGTTATTTGGATGTCAGAGGATAAGGGTTTTACTGGAAGAACTTATTTAGCGAAAATTCATAATATCTCAACCAGTATTAAAATTATGAACATAAAAAAAATATATGATGTAAATACGTTAGAATTTGCTGCTGGAAATGAACTTAAACTCAATGATGTTGCAGAAATTTCTATCTCATTTAATAAAGCTGTTCCCTTTTCGACTTTTAAAGAAAATAAAATTTTGGGATCTTTAATAATTATTGATCCAATTAATAATCAAACTATTGGAATGGGAATGATAAACTTTTCTCTGCGTAGATCACAAAATATTCAACTTCAAAACTTAACCATTAATAAGAATTTAAGAGAGAAGATAAACGGTCATAAAGGTCAAGTGCTGTGGATGACTGGTCTCTCGGGATCAGGAAAATCCACAATAGCTAATGAACTAGAAAAAATATTATACTCTCAAGGTAAAAAAACATACATTCTTGATGGAGACAATATTCGACACGGATTAAATAAAGATTTAGGTTTTACAGACAAAGATAGAGTTGAAAATATAAGGCGAGTTGCAGAGGTGGCAAAACTTATGTGTGACGCTGGACTAATTGTGATCACTGCTTTTATATCACCATTTAGATTAGAAAGAGAAATGGCACGATCACTTTTTGAAAAAAATGATTTTAAAGAAATTTATATTTCTACTCCTTTAAAAGTATCTGAAAAAAGAGATCCAAAGGGTTTATATAAAAGGGCAAGACAAGGTAAAATACCAAATTTCACAGGGATAGACAGTATCTATGAAAAACCTATCAATCCTGACCTAGAAATTGATACCTCTAAAGTTTCTTTAAGTAAGGCTGTAAAAAAAATATTGAATATTATTAATTAAGTCGAATTTCCAATTGTTGAAATTTAGTCATATCAAAAACTATGTTTTCAAAAACAACATCTTCAAAATTTAAATCAGGGTTTAATGAAAACCCGAATGGTTCTAGAGGTTGACCTTTAAAATCTCTCGAAAATTCTCCATTTCCATCAGTATCTTGAAAGGCAAACAGGCCGATGTTGATATGTGGAAATGCTTTCAAATTAATCTGATTAAATTTGTTTATATCCTGCTCTACAACAATAAAAAGAGGTGCAGAATTTTCCTCGAAATAATATTTCCTATCATACCCCAGAATGTGAATTGGGCTTGAAGCATCAACAAAACCTGTGATTTTTGCTGTGAGATGATCTGAATATGAAGTTTTTATTACAAAAAAAGCCTGAAAAATCAGGAAATAAATGATCAATTTAATACTAGCCAGATAGCTGTGCATAACTTTTAAAAGATTAATGTATTTTCACAAAATTTGTACAAACAATTTAATTGGATTTAAAACAAAAGAACAAACTATAAAAAAAACTTGAAAAACATGGTTTTTTTTTTAATTAATTTGAAATGTCTTATCATCATCCAACCAATAAACTACATGCATGACGAATAACTGTGGATAACTCTGTTTAAAAGTATTAATTTATCCTTGGTTATGAAAAAAGGATACATAATTGTGAGAGTTTCAATTCACAATAATGAACTATTTCAAAAATATCCTCCCTTATCAACTGAAGTGATGAAAAAATATGGGGGTAAATACATAATTAGAGGTGGAAAAACTGATGTTTTAGAGGGGGAGTGGCCTGTAGACAGAACTACTGTTGTAGAATTTGAAAGTTTTGAAAGTGCTAAAAAATGTTATGAGTCTGTTGAATACTCAGAGGCTATGAAAATTAGGCAAAAAAGTACAAAAAGTGACCTCATATTAATAGAGGGATTTTAATTCTTTTTAAAAAATTGATCGGCTAATTTAAGTTTGTCTTTTTTCTTTTTCAATAAAATCTCTAAGTTTTTGATTTCTAATTTATGATTGCCAATCATCTCCTCAATTTCTTCAACACTCAAATCATCTAAATCAATTGGTTTTGTTTTTTTTGGCTCTTCTTCATCAAACATTTGTTCTATACCCTCCCTTTGTCCAAATAATTGGAAAAAAACTTTCATCTAACTCATCTGTTTCTAATTTTTTATATTTTTTATAAATTCTCGCAGTACCTCCTATGTTTGTTGGATGAAACTTTGAGTCAGAGGGAACGCAATGAGCAACTATTGCCCTTCTATTGCTATTTGTATTATTGATACCTGAGCCGTGCCAAGTATAACCATGATGAAATGCTACACCACCTGCTGGAACCTCAACATATTGAATTTGAATTTCTTTATTTAATTTTGACGCATATTCATTTAACTCTTTTTTATAATCTCTTGGAGAATGAAATTGTCCCTTAGGAGGGCTCAATCCCCAAAGATGTGATCCTTTTACATATTCAAGTGTCCCTTTTTTTTTATCCACATTATCTATGGGCATCCAACATGTCATCATAGTTTGTGGAATAATCCAATCATCATATGCAGCATCTTGATGATAAGCTAAAGTTTTACCTCCAGGTGGTTTCCATAAAACATTGTCTTGTAAAAGTCTTGATCCACTCCAGCCCATTAATTCAGCACAAGCTTTTCCTAAAAATTCATTGCAAACTATTTCCTTTATTGAATTATCTGATTTCCATGCATTACAGATTTGTCTAGTAACATCTTTGGGTCCGCTTTCAAACTTCCAATTCCACTCGTCAGGTTCAATACCTGTTTCGAAGTTTCCATTAAATAAACTATGAAACCTCTCATACAATCGCTCAAAATGAGTCGTATCAAGAAAACTCTCAATAATCAAAAAACCGTTTTTTTGAAAATCTTTTTTTTGATCTTCATTTAAAGAAATTTCTATCATTATAAAAATTTTATTATCCTTTATGAAATATATTTTAGATTATCATTTAAATAAATTGACATTTTTAGTAGATTTCTGATAATCCAGTAATGTCAAAAAAACTAATATTAATAATACTTTCCTCATTTTTTTTTATCACTAGTTGTGCAACTGTGAGCGAAAAAGCTAATGATGCTTACGATACTGTAGCGGGTGCCGTATCTAAAGGTTACAACAAAGTTAAAGATACAGTAACCGGCGACGACGACGATTAAGTTTAGCGCTATACAAGGCATGCCCTTTTTTTGAGTTCAAATTAATTTAATTTAATGAAATTTATATCTCTGCAACATATTTCAATTGAGGATCCGGGAACGTTTAAAGATTTTCTTATAGAAGATGGTCATAGTATAACAACTATCCAATTAGATGAGGGTGATAGTATTCCAAATAATTTAGATGAATTTGACGCTATGCTTTGTATGGGCGGTCCTATGGATACATTTATGGAAGATCAATATCCATGGTTAGTGGCTGAAAAAAAAGCAATAGGTGAATATGTTTTAAACCTTAAGAAACCTTTTTTAGGGTTTTGCTTAGGATGTCAGCTTTTAGGAGAGGTATTGGGAGGAAAGGTAGTTGAGTCTAAACCGCCTGAAATTGGCGTATTGGACATTAACATTGAAGAGGCTGCAAAAGCAGATCATATTTTTAATTTTCTTCCAAATAAAATAAAAGCATTACAATGGCATTCTTATGAAGTAGTAGGTTTGGAGAATAACTCTAAAGTAACAGTTATAGGCACTTCACCCTCCACAAAATATCAAATTTTTGGTTATGATAAGTATGCCTATGGAATTCAATTTCATTTAGAAATTCGAAAAACTACTGTAGATGATTGGGCTCAAGTTCCTGAATATAAAAATGCCCTCGAAAAATCTCTTGGAGCCGATGCCTTACCTCAAATGAAAGATTTAGTATCGAAAGAAATTGATACTATGGTTATGCAGTGCAACCAAATGTATAAAAACTTCGTTAAAATAATTAATAATTAGTTTTTTATTAACTTTATTTAGATGCACAGAAGAGATTTTATAAAAAAAGTTATATTTTTCTCATTATCCTTTGTAATTCTAAAAACAAAAATTATGGCTAACACTCTCTTTAAACCTTTCAATTTAGTAGACGGGGTCTTTGTCAATAACTACGTTTCACATAAAAGTAGTTTCAAAGATTTTTGGAAATGGAGGAGGGAGTCAAGTAAGCCGGAACCGATTGCATTTCCTATGGTTAAAAATGACCCTAAATACTTAAAATCTAATAAATCTGAAAATACCATTACATGGATTGGACATTCAACTTTCTTACTACAAATTGATGGTATTAATATATTAACTGACCCCCATTTTACAAAAAGAGCATCACCTCTGAGTTTTATGGGACCTTCAAGAACGACACCTCCTGGATTAAAAATAGAGGAATTACCATTTATTGACTTTGTTTTAATTTCTCATAATCACTATGATCATCTTGACTCAAAGACTATTCAACTTTTATTAAAAAAACAAAATGTAAATCAACCAAGATTTTTTGTGCCACTTAAATTAAAAGAAATTATATCAAAATTAGGCGCAAGAAATGTTATGGAACATGAATGGTGGCAAATGACTCAGTTCAAAAACTTAGAAATTCATTCTGTCCCAGTACAACATTGGAGTAAGAGAACATTTAACGATACAAATAAAACACTTTGGTGTGGTTGGGTTGTTAAAGCAAATAATTTTAAGTTTTTTTTTGTTGGCGATACCGGATATTCAAAGGATTTTAAGGATATTCAAAAAAAATTTGGATCGTTTGACTTATCAACAATACCCATAGGGGCATATGCTCCAAGGTGGTTTATGAAAGACTCACATTGTAATGTTGAAGAGGCAATTCAAATTCACAAAGATGTTAAATCTAAAAAATCTATAGCTATGCATTGGGGAACATTTCAATTAACAGATGAACCTATGGATGAACCTATAAAATTGCTCGAAGAACTAACTGAGAAGTTGAAGATAAGCAAAGATGAATTTTCTTATATGACTCACGGCCAAACAAGAAAAATTTAGGTAAAATAATTATATGCTTGGTAAGAGAGAGTAATTACAATTACTATTAATGCCCATATACTTAAATTACTCAAAAACTGTTTAAAGGAAGAATTTGTATCCAAAAAACGAGGTCCTACTAAAATCAGAAGACATATTAAATAAATAATAGGCATTATGATTTCTGCTGACATTATTGATCTTTTTTTAGTTTATCTAAACTAATCTCGTCAGAAAATTGTTCATTTAATTTTTCAGCATTATTTCTAGTTTTTATCATTTCATCTTTTTTTTTGTTCTGATTTACAACTACATCAACCAATATTGCTATCAGAAGATTTAGCATTGTAATAGCACAGACAATTATAAAACTAAAAAAATAAATCCATGCCCACCAGTAAATATCTTGAAGAGGCAACATGACCTGCTCCCAAGATGATAATGTTAAAACTTGAAATAAAGTGATCATTGAAACGCCCACATCAGACCATCTCTCAGGTATGCTGTTTGAAAAAACTATTGCTCCAATAGTTGCATAAATATAGAGAATTATGAAAAGCAACAAACTTACATAAAAAACTCTTTTTAGAGATCCAATCAAAGACTCAATAATTAGTTTTAACTCAGGTATAATAGAAATAATTCTCAAAACTCTGAATACTCTTAATAATCTTAATAAGAGAAAACTAGAATTATTAGGTATAGGAATTAACGATATTAAGACGATAATTGTATCAAAAATATTCCACCCATTTTTAAAAAAATTTGATTTTCTAGGCTCGCCAATAAAACGTATTGAAATTTCTATAACAAAAAAAATAGTTATTAAATAATCAAGATATTTAATTAGATCTCTTGTGAACTCTCCTAAATTGTAAGTATTTAAACCGATAGTAAATGCATTAAATATGATTATAAATAAAACTGAGTATTGAAATAACTTGCTTTCTCGTATTTTAAAAAAGGTTTCTTTCATTTACCGCTATCAAATCTTTCTATCTTCTAGTTTTTTTTGATTTTCTATTTCTTTTTGTTTTAATCTGATTTTTTCATCTTGTTCTTTTTTAATTAAATTATCCAAGATAAAATTTTTTTTGTGTATAAAAATTTTCTCACCTTCTTCTATTGAATTAATTATTTCGCATCCTATCTCACGAAAGTGCCAGTCAACCCATGCTCCTAAAATCGGGTCAAATCTATCCTCAAAGGAGGGTGGCATATAAAATTCTTCTTCATCCAACTTATAGGGCCCATAGGCAAATGAAGATTTAACATTAATTGTAATCCTATCAAGTTCTTCATATAACATTGATTGTCTCCTTGAGCAAAGAAAACAAGCAGCTTTTACAACTTTATCTTTTCTGAACCAACTTATTTTTAAATCATGAACATTAATTTGGGTTATTTCTGTTACCAAAGATGTATCTTTAAATCTCTCATATTTATAATCATCGTTTTCTTCTTCAAGAATTCTTTCTATAAAATCGTAATCATTTATTTCAATAGATGGCGATTTATAGAGATATTCATCTTGATGAAAAAAATAAAATTCTGAATTTTCATTACATACTAGAACTTTTCCAGTTAATGGGTTATCTGCTGAGAGTAAACTTGAGAGAAAAAAAATATTAAATATAACTATTTTAAAACATAATAATTTTTTCATTTTTCGTATACATCCAATATAGTTTTATTCATATAAGTTTATTATTTATAAAAAGAGTATATAAATCAAGTTAATGCATCATGGTGTTGATAAAGTTTAAATAATTTTCTTATTAATTTTTACAATTTGTTGTTAAAACTTCTGCTTCTTTAATCTGCTCATTGGTAATAATTTTAGTATCTTCCATATTTTGTTTAGCAATAATTGCCTCAGAATAATTTTGTTTAGCTGAACAAAGTATCCACTTGTAAGCCTCTATAGGATTTTTTTTTACATAAAACAAAAGAACACCATAATTGTACTGTCCTAGTGGGCTACCTTTTTCGGCGGCTAATTTATAATAATGCATAGCTTTTTTATCATTTTTCTTTATGTATTCATAAATTATGCCAGCATTATTCGAGCCTGCTGAATTGCCTTTACCAGATAAAGATATAAAGTTATTTAAAGCATCGTTGTAATTACCATCCAAAAATAGTTTTATACCTTTTTCTGTCTGAGGTGTGTTTTCCATAAATTGTGATACAAGATAAGTTTCACTTTCATTCGCAAATAGAAATGGATTAAAAAATAATACAACAATGATAGTTAAAACGTTTCTCTTCATTTACTTTTATATAACTGTAATAACTTATCGTTTTACAAATGTCTTTCATTTAAAAAATCCAATTAAGTTTATTATTTACAAAAAGAGTATATAAATCAGTAATAAGGTTCTGTGGTGAAACGGATATCACACTTGACTACGGATCAAGAATTCAGGGTTCGAATCCTTGCAGAACCGCCAGTTTAAACTTTTAAATTATCAATAAGTCTAACATTGCCTTTATAGATAGCATAAAAAAGTCTCGAGTCAGAAACTCTACCATTGGTGGTCAAGTCATCATTATTTCTAAATTCAAAGTAATCTAACTTTTCGATATTTTGTTCCATAATGAAATCTTTAGCTCTTTGATTTGCAGTTTCAATATCAAATGATTTTTCTAAAGATTTTAAAAAATTTACAGTTTGTTGATGAAAACTAACAAAATCTTGAATTTGTTTTTTACTTAATTTTTCATTTCTTGATGAATAGGCAATACCTTCTTCATTTCTTTTTGTTGGTACGGATACTATTTCTAAAAATTTATATTTTTCTTTAATAAATTTTTCAATTATCTTGAGTTGCTGAAAATCTTTTTCACCAAAATAAACCTTGTTACAATTTACAATTGAAAACAATTTATTTAGTACAGTAATCACACCATCAAAGTGTCCTTTTCTATATTTATCACAAAGAATATTATTAAAATTAGTATTTTTTAAAATAGTTTCATCTTTATTGTAAATTTCTTCTGCTGATGGTTCAAATATTAGATCTACATCGTTGTCAGAGCAAAAATCGTAGTCAAGGCCCTTATTCCTAGGATAAGAGTTAAAATCTTCTTTACTGTTAAATTGTTTTTCATTTACAAAAATACTTACAATAGTTTTGTGATTATCATTTTTTGATTTTTTTATTAGCTCTCCATGTCCCTTATGAAGGGCGCCCATAGTAGGAACAAAACCAATTGAATATTTTCGATTTTCATAAGCAGTCAAATATAACTGTAAATTAGAAATATCTTTAATTATCAACATAATTTGTTTTTATTTATTGACTTCATATCAATAATTGTTAAATGTAGGAACCAATTTTTTAGGTGTATTAGCAATGAAAAGAACATATCAACCAAGTCAATTAGTTAGAAAAAGAAGGCATGGATTTCGTTCTAGAATGTCAACTGTTGGTGGTCGTAAAGTCATTAATGCTAGAAGAGCTAAAGGTCGATCTAGACTATCTGCTTAATTTTTGAGACTTCCTACACTAAAAAAATCTTCCCAATTTTCTCAAATCAGAAACAAAGGGAACTACTTTAAAAGTTCAAGTTTTAATGGCTATATTCTTCATGACGCAGATTTAGAAACTTTTCTAGTTGGTATTATAGCTAGTAAAAAGCTTGGCAATGCAGTTGAAAGAAATAGGGCTAAAAGAAGGGCTAGAGAGGCAATTCGCACATGCAGTCTTATAAATACATTAAATCAAGTCAAATTTGTAATAATACTCAAAAAAACAGTTTTGAAAGTACCTTTTATTGATTTAAAACAAGATATTGAAAAATTCTTATCTCATGAAAAATAATATCAAAAAGTTTTGGAAGATAGCTTTTATTACACCAATTAAATTCTACCAATTATTCATATCGCCTATGTTACCAAAAACATGTAGACATCTTCCAACATGCTCTGAATATACTATTGAGGCTATTCAAGAATTTGGTGTTTTGAAAGGAATAACAATGGGAATGGTTAGAATTCTAAAATGTAATCCGTTAGGATCGTCTGGTTACGACCCAATAAAAAAATAATATGGAAAATCAAAAGAACTTATTCCTAGCTATTATTATTTCAATGGCAATTATTTTTGGTTTTCAGTTACTAGTTCCTCAACCAGAGAGAGCGCCAATGACTGAAGAACAAACAAATGATGAAAGTCTTGTTGATCTCAGTATTCAAAAATCCTCTTCTACTGTTTTAGCTGATAGAGGTGATGTGATAAATCAGTCAGGTAGAGTGAACTTTGATAACTCTAAAATTAAAGGCTCTATAAATTTAAATGGAGCAGTAATTGATGATCTAATCTTAGAAGAATTCAGGGAGACACTAGATCCAACATCTGACTTAATTGAATTTTTGAATCCTTTAGGGTCTGATAATGCTTATTATTTAGATACAGGTTGGGTTAGCTCTGATAGCACAATTGAGTTACCTAATAGTTCTAGTATTTGGATTGCTGATAAAAACACTGTTGGTATTAATGAACCTGTAAAACTGACTTGGACTAGTGATCAGAATATTACTTTTGAAAAGATCATAACTCTTGATGAAAACTATTTATTTAGTGTTGATCAAAGGGTTATAAATAATTCAGGTCTTTCTTTTGACCTATATCCCTACGGATTATCCAAAAGACAAGGAATTCCAGAGATGCAAAATTTCTTCATCCTTCATGAGGGTCCTCTATCAATCACTGATGGGGTATTGGAAGAATATGATTATGACGATTTAAAAGACGATAAAAAAATTAAACATTCTTCTGTTGGAGGGTGGATCGGGATGACAGATAAGTATTGGCAGACTGCGATAATCCCTAACCAAAACGAACCTGTTCAGCAGACATACAGTTACAGCTTTGTTGATAATATAGATAATTTTCAAACTGATATTGTCGGGGAAAGAATAGCTGTTTCAAATAATGCGAGTATCTCCCATAATTTCAAGATTTTTGCAGGGCCAAAAATTGTAAATATTATCGATAAATATATGGAAGAATATGGGTTTGATGGTTTTGATCGTTCAGTGGACTTTGGTTGGTTTTATTTTTTAACAAAACCTATTTTTAACGTTTTAGAATTCATATACGGGTACGTAGGAAACTTTGGTTGGTCAATAATTCTATTTACAGTTTTAATGAGGATTTGTTTTTTCCCACTTGCTCAACAATCTTTTAAATCAATGGCAAAAATGAAAAAACTTGCTCCTGAAATGCAGAGACTCAAAGAACAATACGGTGATGATAGAGCTGGAATGCAAAAAGAAATGATGGCTTTATATAAAAGAGAAAAGGCAAACCCTATAGCTGGTTGCTTACCAATACTGTTGCAAATACCAGTATTCTTTGCCTTGTATAAAGTTTTATTTGTAACGATTGAGATGAGACATGCGCCTTTTATAGGATGGGTACATGATCTCTCAGCGCCCGATCCCTTAGGGGCTCTTACTCTTTTTGGATTTGTGGAATGGAATGTTCCAGGTATTTTGCAAATTCTAAATGTTGGTATTTGGCCAATTTTAATGGGTATTTCGATGTATATTCAATTTAAACTGAACCCAGCTCCAGTGGATAAAATGCAGGCCAAAATTTTTGGTTTATTGCCAATAGTATTTACTTTCATTTTAGGTGGCTTCGCAGCGGGGCTGGTTATTTATTGGACAACAAATAATGTTTTATCAATGGCCCAACAATACATCATACAAAGAAAAATTATGAAGAGTTAATGAGCCTTGTCTCAAATTATTTCAAAAAACAAACTAAGTTTTTACTAAGCGCTACACAACCTCGTCAATATCCTAATGTAAGTTTTCCAGAAATAGCTTTCATAGGTAGGTCAAATGTTGGAAAATCTAGTTTAATCAATGCTGTTTTTATGAAAAAAATGGCACATATTTCCAATACCCCTGGTAAAACAAGACAAATTAATTTTTTTAATCATGGGGACTCAATGATGGTTGTTGATCTTCCTGGGTATGGATTTGCAAAAATATCTCAAAAGGAGGCATTTCAAATATCAGATCTTGTCTCTCAATATTTAACATCTCGTGAAAATTTAAAAAAAATATTTGTATTAATTGATAATTCATTGGGGCCAAAAAAAATAGACATAGAGATGATAGACTCAATGAAACAAATAAAACAAAAAATTATTATTTGTTATACGAAAAGTGATAAAAAAATAAAAGAAAAGTCCGTTTTTTTAGACAATTTAAATACTGAATTTGAAAACTACATTGTAAGTTCAAAAACAAATGAAAACATATTTGAAATTCAAAAAAAAATTTTTGAATTTTTATAAATCTTCTTGGCTTTTGTATAATAAACATTAGTTTAACACGCTTATGAACAATATAACAAATTGGGTTTTTGACTTAGACAATACACTTTATAAAGCAGAGTGTGGTTTATTTGATAAAGTACACGTACTTATGGGTAAGTTTATTGAGGGAAAATTAAATTTAACCTCTGGGGATGCACAAGCGCTGAGGTCTAAATATTATCATCAATATGGAACAACACTCAGAGGTCTTATGATTGAACATCAAGTAAATCCTAAAGAATATTTGGACTACGTACATCAAATAAATTACGAAGTAGTTCAACCGAATACATCTCTTGCAGAAATATTAAAAAGCTTAAATGGAAAAAAGTATATTTTTACAAATGCTAATTTTGAACATGTGGAAAAAGTTTTAGAAAAACTTCATATGACTAATATTTTTGATGGATGTTTTGACATTTCTGAAAGTGATTACATGCCAAAACCTCACAAAGAGGTTTATGACTCATTCCAAAATAAATTCAATTTAGACAATAATTCTACAGCTATGTTTGAGGATCTTCATATTAATTTGAGAGAGCCTCATAAAATGGGTTGGCAAACAGTTTGGGTAACGAATAACCTTGAATACAATCTAAATAAAGATGTCAATCAGCAAGAAGATATTCGAAAAATTATTGATGAAAAAGGCTACATATCTCACGCTACTGATGATTTGGAAAATTTCTTAAAAAACGTGATATAAAGTATTATGAGCCATCAAGATAAAATTGAAAAGTTATGGGATCAAAGAGATCAGATAAATTTTATTGAGAATAATGAAGCAAAAAAAAATGTAGAGAGTGTCCTTAATTTATTGGATGAGGGAAAGCTTCGAGTATGCGAAAAAATAGAAAATGATTGGCATGTGAATCAATGGCTTAAAAAAGCAATTCTTTTAAGTTTTAGAATTCAAGATATGGAAATAATAACTGGCGGTCCGAGTGTAAAAGACGGGTCTACTTCATGGTGGGATAAAGTTCCCTCAAAATTCCAAGATTGGAAATCAGAAAATTTTCAATCAGCTGGTTTTAGAGCTGTTCCTAATTGTGTTGTAAGGAGATCAGCATTTATTGCAAAAAGTGCAGTGCTTATGCCTTGCTTTGTTAATTTGGGTGCATATGTAGATGAAGGAACTATGGTTGATACTTGGGCTACGGTTGGTTCTTGTGCTCAAGTGGGAAAAAACTGTCATATCTCAGGGGGCGCAGGCATAGGAGGAGTCTTAGAACCATTACAGGCAAACCCAGTCATAATAGAGGACAATTGTTTTATAGGTGCAAGGTCAGAAGTAGCGGAAGGAGTAATAGTTGGAGAGGGGTCAGTATTATCCATGGGAGTATTTATTGGAGCTTCAACAAAAATTTATAATCGTGAAACTAAAGAAATTTATATGGGAAAAGTCCCTCCATATTCTGTTGTTGTTCCAGGTAGTCTTCCAAGCTCTAAAGGAGATGCATCATTGTACTGTGTTGTGATTGTGAAAACGGTTGATGAAAAAACTCGTTCAAAAACCTCCGTTAATGAATTACTTAGAGACTAAAATGTTAGATACAATAGAGCTTTCAAAAAAATTAATATCTTTTGACTCCGTCACACCAGCAAAACAAGATATTTTTGATTTTTTATTGGGAATTTTTGAAGAAAATGGTTTTACAACAAAGCAACTAAACTTTGATGGAGATGGGAGTTACGAAGTAATTAATATTATGGCTACATACGGGCCAACCAATACGAATGGAAAACATTTTAATTTTTTATGTCATGTAGATGTAGTTCCTCCTGGTAACTTAGAGGATTGGGATACTCCACCTTTTGAACCAACAATTAAAGATGGATATCTTTATGGTCGTGGATCAGAAGATATGAAGGGGTGTACTGCAGCCAGCATGGTAAGCGTATTTAAATTTATAAAGGAAAATAAAGATTTTAACGGCACCATAAGTTTTATTATAACTGGGGATGAGGAGGCAGACTCCATAAATGGTGTAAAAAAAGTCGTAGGATGGTTGAAAGAGAATAATATAAGAATAGATGGTTCAATAGCTACTGAGTCATCCTCTGAGAAAATAATCGGTGATCAGATTAAGGTTGGAAGAAAAGGAGCTGTAGATGTTGAAGTTGAAATTATTGGTAAACAAGGTCATGCTGCTTATCCTCAGCTAGCTCAAAACCCTCTGCATTGTCTGTCTAAGGTCATCTCTTTTTTTGATGATCAAAAACTTGATGATGGTGCAGAATATTTTGAACCATCTACGCTTCAATTTACTCAGATCAATTTAAATAATAAAGCAAAGAATGTAATCCCTGAAAAATTAATTACTGTTGGTGACATGCGCTTTAATGACAACTGGGATAAACAAAAAATACAGAACTATTTTGATGAGCATTTAACGCAGATTTGTTCCGCAAATAATTGCTCGTATAACTTGAAATTAACTTTTAGAGGTATGCCCTTCCAATCTTTCGATAATCAATTTACAAAACATTGTATTAAAGCAATAAAAGATGTTACAGGATTAGATCCTAGTCAAGATACTGGTGGTGGAACATCAGATGCTAGATTTATGCAAGAAGTATGTCCTGTTTTTGAGTTTGGAACAATTAATAAAACTTTACACAAAGTTAATGAATGTGTTTCTGTAGAAGATCTACAAACTACTGAGAAAATATATTTCAAAACATTAGAAAATTTTTTCAAATCATGAAACTAGGAGAACTTATACCAAATATTAATCTGAGATTAGTTTCCTCTGATGGTACGAAAGATTTTAATTTACATAATGATTTTAAAAATAAACGAGTTCTTATAATATGCATACCTGGTGCATTCACCTCTACATGCCACGTACAACATTTACCTCCTTTTATCAATGGAGCAGAAAAAATTATTAAAGAAAAAAAATTAGACATGATTTGTTGTATCACTACAAATGATCCATATGTTTTAGATTTGTGGAGAAAAGACTTAGGAAAAACGGTTATAAAATTTTTATCAGACGGAAATGAAGAATTTATGGAATTATCGAAACTTAAAAGAGAGTATGAAGGTAATTTTATGGGTGAAAGACTAATTAGGTCTGTCATACTTTTAGAGAATTTAGAGGTAATAAAAATTATTACTGAAGACCCTGGGGAATTCAAAAAAACAAGTTTTGATGAAATTTTAAAAGTTATCTAAATATTCTTCTATCTTCTTTTTTGACTCAAAATTCTTGGCAAATACATAACTTTTTCTACTATAACTTTGATACGTTTTGAAAATATCGATAATTGATTTGACAAGTTTTTTTGGGTCATTTTCTTTTACAATTATACCATTGTCACCAATTGACTCCGGGGTACCCCCACTATTACTGATCACACAAGGCAAACCAAAAGAAGCAGCTTCAACATTGGATATACCAAAACCCTCAATACTTTCAGGTGTAGATATAGTTGGCATGATATGAACAGAAGAGTTTTTATAAATTTTTTCACTTGAGATATCGTGGTGTATGAAGTCTACCTGCTTTTGCAGTGAGAACTTCATAACAAGATCCTTCAATCTAGATAATTCTGGTCCATCTCCAAGAATGGCATATTTAAGTGATATTTTATAATCATCTCTTAGTATAGACATTGCTTCAAATACTAAATGGTGCCCTTTTCTGTATTCAAGTCTAGCTACTGTGCATAAATCGTATTTTTTTTTATTAATTTTATTTTTAGAAATTTTTTTAATAAAAGCTGGGTAGATTACTTTATGGTTAATTTTTTTTGAAGTTTTAAAATTTTTAATTGTTTTATTTTTAGTAAATTGAGAGTTAAAGATTAATAAATCTGCTTTATTTAAAGAATTTATAATCCTATTTTTATCACTTAATTTTAATATTTCATTTCCATGAACTAGGCAAATTTTTTTAGTATCTGTAGAATAATCAAATAACTCTAGTGATTTCCAACTATCAAAGAAAATAATATCAATCTTGTTTTGCTTTAAAAAGTTTTGAGCAAAACTAAATTTAATTCTTTTTCTTAGAAACTTGATTTGATCAAATCTGTAAATATCAAATTTACATTTATTATCAAAGTCTGAGGAGAGGAGTTTAGACCCATCAGATAGAACTGTTACTTTATTTCGCTCGCTAAATGCATGTTGAGCTATGTTTGTCATTACAGACTCAATGCCGCCTACTTTTGGAGCAAAACATTGTGTATATATGAGTATGTTAATAAGATATCTCCTTTAAAATCAAACCTTTTGAAGGGACCGTTGGTCCTGCTAACCTTCTATCCTTAACTTCAATTAATTCCCTTATCCAATTTGGATTTTTATTTTTTAATCCAACTTCCAATAAAGATCCAACCATTATTCTAATCTGTTGATAAAGGAAGGATTGTGCCTTGAATTCAAAAATAATTTTATTACCTTTAGCATCAATTGATGCTTCGTCGATAGTTCTAAATGGTTTGTTAGCCTGACAACCATGTGCTCTAAACGAAGAAAAATCGTGTTTACCAATAAACAACTTAATAGCATCTTGCATTGCATTTAAATCTAAAGGTTGTCGAATGTGTAAACTGAAATCATCCTCAATAACTGACGGGGCTAGACCATTAAAAACTTGGTAATGATATATTTTATTTTTAGCTGTAAAACGAGCATTAAAATCATTGTCAACACTTTCAACTTTAGTAACTCTTATCTTTTCAGTCCCGAGGTGAAAATTTATTCCACTTAGTATTTGATAGTCATCGAATTTTTTTTGTAAATCAAAATTGGCACATTGTCCAATAGCGTGAACACCTGCATCTGTTCTTCCAGCACCTTGAATAGTTTTTTTTTCACCAGAGAATTTAAATATTGCTTTTTCTATTTCACCTTGCACAGTTTTCTCATTTTTTTGATATTGCCAACCACAATAAGGTAAACCATGATATTCAATTGTAAGTTTTATATTAGTCATTATCGATTATTGCATTTAATTGAAATTGATTATTCCCTAAAACAAACTCTTTAATGTTTAATGGTTTCTTTCCTTCAGCTTGAATTTCTAAAATATCTAGACTGTCATTTTTACATGCTATAGTTAGAGGTAAATTTATAATCTTCCCCTCTTCATCTTGTAAATTAGATATTTTGGCTTTTAAAATTTTAAATCTCTGACCCTTATATTTAAACCACATTGCTGGTGATGGGTAAAAAGCTCTTACTTTTTTTTCAATTATACTTGCAGATAATCCCCAATTTACTTGTGTTTCAAATTTGTCTATTTTTTTTGCATATGTAGATTGTGAATGATCTTGTTCTTTTAATTGGATTTGACCTAAAAAATATTTTTTTAAAGTATTATATAACAATGAGCAAGAGTCATAACTAATTTGATCAATTAATTGTTTACCATCAGTTAATTCATTAATTTCTATATTCTGCTGAACTAAAACAGGACCTTCATCAATTTTATCGTTCATTTTGATAATACTAATACCTGTCTCTTTATCATTATTTTCAATGGCTCTTTGAACAGGTGCTGCTCCTCTCCATCTTGGTAGAAGCGAGGCGTGTATATTTATAAAACCATTTAAAGGAGTGTTTAACCAATTCAGTGGGACTATTTTCCCATAAGCAAAAAGGATCGCGACATCAGGCTTTAATGATTGAAATTCTTTCAAAGATGTATCATCAAGTATGTTGGGAGTAAAAACAGGTAGAAGTTGACTTTCTGCCCATTGTTGAACTGGTGTATTATATTTTTTTTGTCCTCTAAATTTTTTTTTTGGCTCTTGTGTATAAATCCCCACTATGTCATATCCCCCAAGATAGAGGGTCTTTAGAGGAGGAAGGGAAAATTCTGGTGAGCCAAAATAAACTACACGTTGTTTTTTCATTTAAATTATTTCTTTTTCTTTTTTATACTTTCTCATCTTTCTGATAATCACGTCTCTTTTTAAACGACTTAAATGGTCAACGAATAAAATACCGTTTAAATGATCCAATTCATGTTGTATTATTCTCGACTCAAAACCTGTAAATGTAGAGATTTTATTTGAGTTATCTTCATCAAGATACTCTATCTTAATTTTTTCAGGACGGTCTATTTCTGCAAAATGTTCTGGGAAAGATAAACAACCCTCCTCATATGGCACTTTATTTTCATGTAATGATATAATTTTAGGATTTATCATTGTGATAGGTTTTTTTTCTTCATCTCTAGATCCTGCATCAAGAACAAATATGCGAATATTTAAACCTATCTGTGGAGCGGCTAAACCAACTCCATTTGCAGAATACATAATCTCATACATTTGTTTTATAAGTTCTCTATGATGATCGTCTACCTGGGGTATAGATACACTCTCTTTTTTTAGTATGGGATCAGGTGCATAAATAAGCTTCAACATGGAATTTAATATAGTTTATACAGTTATCAGACACAATAAATCAAACTTTTAGAGTGTTACTTCTTTTTAAATTAGTTTAAGTTTTTACGCGACTCTAAAGCTGCTCCTAAGGTGTTATCATCTAGATAATGAATTTCACTTCCTACAGGAACACCATATGCGAGTTGCGTAATTTTAATATTTTGATTTTCTAGTTTATCTTTTATTACTAAAGCTGTAGTTTGTCCCTCAATTGTTGCACTCAATGCTAAAATAATTTCTTTTACTTGATTGTTTATAATTCTTTCTTTGAGTTTATTTAAATTTAAATCCTGTTCTGTAAAATTTTTTGAGGCTGATAAAAGCCCGCCAATAACATGATAAAGACCTTTATGATATCCAGATCTTTCAAATGCCCATACATCAGCCATATCTTCAACGATGCATATTGTAGTTTTTGATCTATTTTCTGAAGAACAAATTTTACATGGAATAATAACATCTAATATCCCACAATTAGTACATTTTTTTACTACAGATGCCGTTTCCTTTATACTTTCTCCTAAAGGTAACATTAGTTCTTGTTTATTTTTTATTAAATATAAAGCTATTCTTTGCGCAGAGCGTTGGCCAATTCCAGGTAACCTAGAAATTAAATTAATAAATTTTTGAAGTTCGTCTTGTGACAAGTTAAAAAGGCATCTTCATTCCTGGAGGCAATGGTAACCCACCAGTAATTTTTTTCATTTCTTCAGCTGACATTTCCTCGACTTTTTCTTTAGCTTGATTGAGTGCGGCTTTGATTAAGTCCTCCAATACCTCTTTTTCATCAGATGATAACAGTGAAGGATCTATATCAATTGATTGAACAATTTGTTTACCATTCATTGTAACTTTAACCATTCCTCCTCCTGATTCAGCCTTAACAGTTTTATTTTCAAGCTCCTTTTGCATCTCTTGCATTTTGGCTTGCATTTCTTGGACTTTTTTCATCATACCGCCCATATTACCCATCATTTCCATCACCTCTTTCTAATTCTTCAATATCTATAATCTTTGCATTAGGAAATTTAGCAAGAACTTTTTTAAATTCATCAGTCTTCATCTCCTGGTCAATTAATTCTTTTTTATAAAGAGACTTAATTGTCTCTAAAGTTGTTATTTCTGTTTTAATTTTCATTTCGATTTTGTAATCATTTTCCAAATTTTTGTATAATTCTTCGCTTCCGTTAAAATTTTTGTCAGAGACATCAAATCGTAATATTTTATTTTTCTCTGAAAAATCAATTATTTCAACATTTTCAACAATAATTCCTGCCATGAGAGGTGAGAAATTTTTTCCATAAAATTGAAAAAATTTCTGATGAATATCAATTTTTTCTTTTAAAGAAATTGGTGATACTTGTTTAACTTTGTTTTGAATTACTTGATCAATATTAGGAAAGGATTGAATTGTATTCTGATTTATTTCAGGCTTTTTTTTTTCTACTAAGTCTGTTGATTGATTATCATTTAACAAGAAAGCACACCGAAGCATTACCATTTCTAGAGTTAGATGAGGTTGAGGTGAGATTTTAATTTCATCATAACCCTTAATTAAACTTTGCCAAAAAATATTTAACTTGCCACTATCGAATTGGATGACAAAGGATGCAAAATTTTTATCTTCTTCAGTTAAAAATTCATCCTTAATAAGCTCTTGGTTTATTTTTAATTTGCATGACCAATTTATTATATTCATCATATCTTCAATAATTTTAGAGGTCTCTGAACCTCTTTGATACATATCGTCAAGCATAGAAATTAGCTTTGATAAATTATTATCTAATATACATTTTGATAATTCATACAAATCACCTTGCCTTGCAAAACCTAGCATATTAACAATTTCTTCAACTTGAATTTCTTTTTGTGATTTAAATACATTGGCTTGATCTAATATACTCAAGGAGTCTCTTACTGAACCATCACTAGCTTTAACTATTAAATTTAATGCCTCATTAGAAATTGTTATATCCTCTTTTTTAGCAATGCTTTTAAGAAAATCAGATAGAGTCTTCTTCTCAACTCGTCTTAAGTCGAACCTTTGACATCTTGAGAGAATGGTAATAGGCACTTTAGA